>CAYWZW010000086.1:0-20486 GCA_964462945.1 uncultured Pirellulales bacterium | reverse complement strand
ACGCCACCAACGCTGCTGGGTTCACAAGACGGCCAATGTGCTCAACACGATGCCCGAATCCTGTCATCTTTCCCCACCCAGAAAAGTGCCGGAGATCGCCAATTTCTCTGAAGCCAATCCGCGGGCTATGAACACAGCGTGAGCCATAAGGATTCCGATTGACATCGATACTGACGGCTGCAATAATCCCTACGTTGAATGCTCAAGGAGATTGACGATGCAAGCTTATGATCCGCTCGATTACGAGAATCTTGCCAGGAGCGTTGTCGATGCGTTGCTGACAGCAAAGGAGGAATCATTGCCGCCGCCTGAGGCCTTTGAAGGAGCCGGTGTTTACGCCATCTACTACCGCGGCGAGTTCGAGGGTTATGATGCCCTCGTCAAAACAAATCCGTTGCCGCCCATTTATGTAGGCAAGGCAGACCCCACAGGATCGCGCAAAGGCGGTGGACGTATAGCAACAGGCCGCGAGCTCCACCAGAGGCTCACGCAGCATAGCAAGAGTATATCGCAAGCTGAAAACATACAGTTGGCGGATTTCACCTGTCGCTATCTTGTTGTTGTACCAGTCTGGGTCACATTAGCAGAACGTTTCCTTGTGGAGCATTATAAGCCCGCTTGGAACGTAGCTATAGATGGTTTCGGTAACCATGATCCGGGAGCAGGCAGACGAGCCATGAAGCGGCCGCGATGGGACATCCTCCATCCTGGGCGACCGTGGGCGGCGAGACTTACTGCGGATGAGTCCTTTGAAGAGGTTCTGCGAAGTTTACAACAATTTCTGGAGCAAAAACCGTAAGAGGCACTTGCAGCCTTGAGCCCATGTTGGATCATTCTGAAATCCTGAGCTCAACCGCCGTCTCATACAATGGTGTTGCCTCTGAGGTCGTCCCAGCGCGAACTGATGAATTAATGATACTGGAGCCGGTCCGCTTTTTTCGCACTCGGTGCATTCCATCGACTCTGAAGCCGTGCAGTTCGGCAATTTGAGCGAGGAATTGATCCGTCTCAATGTGAATCCCCTGCAAGATGTTGTTGCCTATCACCACTACAACCAGGCCGCCAGGTTTCATGATCCGCCGCGTGATCCGGAAGAACCTATCGCAGTCGTTGAAGTAGGCAGCCGCATAATTGGCCCAGCCGATCCCACCGTACACCCCCCTATCAGGATTACGCTTTCGAATAGCGCTGAGTACCTGTTGAAGCTTTGGGAGTTGAAAAGCAAGCTGTATAGGCGGACCGCTTCGGACCGTCTGCCAGAACTGGCCAAAATTCTCTTTTTCCAGCTTCTTCATTTCTCCGTTCCCATTAAGCAGCCCGAGCCAGTGAAGCTGTGGTCGTGTGTTTCGTATGTAATGATAGTTATTGAGGTACGGTGGTGAGGTTATAATTACATCAACGCTGTGAGGCGGAAGTAGTCCCGTATCGTCCAGGTATGAGCGTTGATAGATCCTTGCCTCTGGACGGTGCGCAAAACGCTCCATATGCTGGCGGAAATGACCAATGTCTGCCTGCATTTCCGAAAGTTTATCACGAAAAACTCCGAAAACATCTGCACATGCGACCGGTTTCTTCCCGACCGCTGAACGAGTGCTGAGACTGGGTTCATAAGAGTAGTTTGAGAAACTGACCATAACGGCACCAAGAGCTACTTTCATTGCCTTCCTGAGAAAGCTGTTTCTTTGCTCCGCAATAAGATCCTGAAGCAAAAGAACATCACGCTCGACTGTCGGGCTGAAGAAAGGTGTCCTGCTCTTGAAGCTGCTCGGCGCCTTGGACTTGGCGAGCACCTTCCCCCTCGACGATGTGTCGGCGAAACGCGCCAGTTGGCTAATTGCATCGGCCAATGGTTTCAGTTTGCAGTGTAGAGAGGCAAGTTTGACTTCACATGCAAGTGCAGCATATGGATTGATCTCAAATCCGACAACGTTGTAACCTTGCTTGAGGCCCTCCACGAGAGTCGTACCGACACCCGCGAAAGGATCCAGAACGGTTACGCCGCATGGATCGCCGCAATTTGCACCTTCGAAAACCTCCTTGACGAAAGACCCAGAAAAGCCTGCTATCCACGGCACCCAGCGATGGAGCGGTTCGTGCCGATTCTTTGCCGACGCGGTATCGCCGAATCCAGATTGGTTCTTTTGGTTATGACCTCCATTCTCATCCGGGAATAGCATAGGCTGTCGGCGAATATTTGTTGTCCCAGGCGCTATCAGTTTTTTCGGAGCTTGTCTGCTGCCGCTCTCAAGGGGATATACATGATAAGTGAAGACATCCAATCGTTCGATAGCGACAACGTCTCCCTCTCGTAAACCATGATGCTTGAAGAACCTGTTCACCCAGGCGCGTTGACGGAAGAAGTTCCTGGGACGTCCAGTGCCGCCGTTCGTTGCTATATCGGTTTCTACTGCTTGAGGAAGACCATCCACTATCAATCTGATTTTCTTGCCCGCCCCTTTGCCAGACGTCGATTTTCCATAGCACTCCTTGGGGAAGAAATCATGGTGTTGCGTGATATATACGTGGCTGTTCCGCAAGTTACCCCGTGTAAGGGGGATCAATCTCCTCGTAGTATTGACTTCGCACAACACTTTAGACTTCCTTCATTAGGGCTTTCGTTTTTGTAATTATAGCACATGAGGAATGAATTTCAAGTGCGATCTGGGTATTCAATTAAGCAAGATATGACGGGGTGGGCAAAATCTGTTGGCTTCCAGTCTGTGGCGGCGGTATCATACGCGCTATACTTCAGTAGGAGATGATTTGACAGATGGTCAAAATAGCTAAATTTCTCACGCCCGCCTTGGGGTGGCTGGCGCCACTTGCGTTGTTCATGGCTTTTTCCGGCTCGCTGTGCCACGGCAAAGAGTATCCGTATCGCTGGGTCTATGTCTCGCGGTCGCTCAACAGAGACAGCGACGTCGCGGATATCAAGGGCATCGTCAAGCCGGCCTGCGAGTCGGGGCTGAACGGCATGGTTCTGGCCGCAGGGCTTGACAGGCTCGATAGCCAGAGCCCGGATTACTTCAAGAGGCTCGATCAGGTCAGGCAAATCTGCAAGCAGAACGACTTCGAGATCATCCCGACAATCTTCTCCGTCGGATATGGAGGCTCAGTCCTGGCTGCGGACAAGAACTTAGCGGCGGGCATGCTCGTGGAGGACGCCCTGTTTATCGTACAGAATGACACGGCGAATTTCGTCCCAAGCTCGCCCGGCAAGATCGCAAATCCCGGATTCGAGAAGTACGACGGCGACCGCTTTACGGGATATGCGTTCCACGACCGGCCCGGCGAGGTCTCGTTCGTGGACACGCAAATCTTCAATAGCGGCCGAGCGTCCCTGCGGTTCGAGAACTTCGGAAAATACGAGTATGGTCATGCAAGAATAATGCAGGAGCTTGAAGTTCATCCCCGCCGGTGCTATCGACTAAGCTGCATGGTCAAGACTGAATCGCTCGAGCCCGGAGGTGCTTTTCGCGTGACCGTTCTTGGCCCCGACGGACGTAGCCTCGCCCCCTGGGACCCGGCGGTTCCATCGACCACCGACTGGCGTGAGGTTGTGATGGGTTTCAACAGCCTCGACTATGACAAAGTCAGGATATACGTGGGTGCGTGGGGCGGAAAATCAGGCCGATTCTGGATCGATGATCTGGCCGTTGAAGAGGTCGGGCTCCTGAACGTCCTGCGGCGCCCCGGCACGCCGGTGACAGTGCGGGATGAAAAAACAGGAGCAATATACAAGGAAAACAAGGACTTCGCCGCGATAACGGACCCGAAGCTGAACTTCAGATTCGACCACGACGGGCCCGCAATAGAGATACTGCCGGCAGGCAAGATCAAGAATGGCCAGCGTCTGAGAGTCAGCTACTACCACGGGATGGCGATAAATAGAGGCCAGGTGACGGTCTGCATGTCCGAGCCGAAGGTCTATGAAATCTGGGAAAAGCAAGCCAAGCTCGTACACGAGCGCCTTGCCCCGAATAAGTACCTGCTGAGCATGGACGAGATCAGGGCCGGAGGTGCGTGCCAGGCCTGCAAGAGCCGCAACCTCACGATGGCACAAATCCTGGGCGATTGCGTAACGCAGCAGGTTCGAATAATCCGCGAGGTCAACCCGGCCGCCGAGGTGCTGGTCTGGTCCGACATGTTCGACCCGAACCACAATGCTCACGCCGACTATTATCTGGTGGACGGCGACTTCACCGAATCCTGGAACTACATACCCAAGGACCTCGTCATTGTCTGCTGGTATTATCAGAAACGCAGTGAGAGCCTCGCGTTCTTTTCGTCGTTGGGCTTCAAGACTCTGGCGGGAGCTTATTATGACGGCGATACCCTTGAGAACCCCAGAGGATGGCTCGACGTCCTGCAGGACACGCCCGGCGCCAGCGGCATTATGTACACGACCTGGAGGAACAAATACGAGCTTCTGGCGCCGTTTGGAAATCTCGTGGCCGGTCAGGAGCAATAGAAATTGCGGTGGGGCAAGCCCCACCCTACGACCTCAGCAGAAGTTCTTTAAGGAGCTTTCACGATGAAACGGATCCAGTTCTTTTTGTTAATGATTATCGCGGGCAGCGCCGCCGCCTCACACGCGGCTGACGAGGGGTTCATGCCCCTGTTTAACGGCAAGAACCTTGACGGCTGGGTGAACGTCAACTGCGCGCCAGAGACCTGGACGGTCCGCGATGGGATCATTGTCTGCACGGGAATTCCAACCGGGGTCTTGAGAACCCAGAAGCAATATGAAAACTATATCCTGGAATTAGAGTGGCGCCATATCAATAAAGGCGGCAACGCGGGCTTGTTCATCCACTCCGATCCGGTGACCGCCGTAGGGCAGCCGTTCACGCGCTCGATCGAGATACAGATCATGGACGGCAACGCCGGCGATATGTTTTCCATTCACGGCGCAACGATGACGCCGGACAAGCCTCACCCGAAAGGCTGGACGCGGGCGTTTCCCGCCGAGGACCGGATGAACCCCACCGGCCAGTGGAACCAGTATCGCGTCGAAAGCCGGGACGGGACGGCAACGCTGGTGGTGAACGGCAAAATCGTCACTCGCGGCTATCATCTGAATCCTCGCAAAGGGTATATATGCCTCGAATCCGAGGGCAGTGAAGCGCATTTTCGCAACATTCGCATCCGCGAGCTGCCCGGCTCGAATCCGCCCGCCGACGTCGTCGCACAGACGGACCAGGGCTTCCGCTGCCTGTACAACGGCCTGGACCTTCGCGGCTGGAAGCAGACTCCGGGCAACGAAGGCCACTGGCAAGCGAAGGATTGGATTCTCGACTACGACGGCAAGAGTCAGGCGAAGGACAAAAACCTGTGGACCGAAAAGGAGTTTGGCAACTTCATCCTCATTGTCGATTGGCGGCTACCGGACGAACCTAAGATTGACAACGTCCCCGTGGTTCTGCCGGACGGCTCCGAGGCGACCGGCGCGGACGGCAAACCTTTGACCGTCGCCGTGATGGACGCCGGCGACAGCGGGGTTTATCTGCGCGGCACGTCGAAAAGCCAGATCAATATCTGGAACTGGCCCGTCGGTTCCGGCGAAATCTGGGGATATCGCAAGGACGATAAGATGCCGCCGGAGGTGCGACGGGCCGCAACGCCCATTCTTAATGCCGATAAGCCGGTGGGCCAATGGAACCGCTTCGAGATAACCGCCATCGGCGACAGAGTCACCATCGCGGTAAATGGAAAGACGGTTATTCACAACGCCCAGCTTCCGGGATTGCCCGAACGCGGTCCCATCGCCCTGCAGCATCACGGCGACCACGTTCAGTTTGCTAATATCTATATAAAGGAGCTGGATTGATGCCTTACTGTGACGTCACGGTTCGACGGGAAGGAGCGTGCATATATGGCACAGAATACGGTGACAGCAATAAAACGCCGCTCTCGGCGTGATTTCCTCAAACGCAGCGGATACGTTCTGGCAGGAACGATGTTAGCTTCGCAGGCTGCCCTCGCGGTTAATACAGCGCCCAAAAAGGTTCGCATCGGTGTTGTCGGAGGAGGTTTTGGAACCTCATTTCAGTGGCACGAGCACCCGGATTGCGTCGTCCAGGCCGTCAGCGATCTGCGTGAGGACCGGCGAAAGGGGCTCATGAAGGTCTATAACTGCCCGACGGCGTACAACTGCCTCGAAGAGTTAGTGCTCGCCAAAGACATCGACGCGGTCGCTATCTTCACCGACGGCCCGCTTCACGTGCAGCACACGGTCGAGGCGATGAAAAATGGCAAGCACGTCATATCCGCCGTGCCCGCCGCGTGGGCCACGATAGAGCAGGCTGAATTGCTGCTGGCAACCGTCAAGAAGTACGGCCTGACGTACATGATGGCCGAGACCGGATACTATCAGCAATCGACCATCTCGGCTCGCAAGTTCTACCAGCAAGGCAAGTTCGGCTCACTCTACTATTGCGAGGCTGAGTACCAGCATCCCGGCCTGGAGGTGCTCTACTTCTGGAACGGAAAGCGGACCTGGCGGTACGGCCTGGCGCCCATGCACTACCCGACGCACTGCACCAGCCAACTGGTCGGCGTCAGCGGTGAGCAACTGACCGAAGTGGTCTGTCACGGCTGGGGGGACGACAGCCCCATCCTCAAAGACAACGCGTACGGCAATCCGTTCTGGAACGAATCGGCGATGTTCAGGACCAGCGGCGGCAGCGCCTTCCGCGTCAATATATGGTGGAAGGGCGCCCATCGCGGCTGCGAGCGGGCCCAGTGGATCGGCGATAAGATGAGCTTCTATGGGCCGCACCCAAACGGCTTGGGCCCGGTGATCGTCCGCTCCGGAGAGCAGATGGAAAAGGACGACGCCGGATTTGACCGCAAGGCTCCGAGCTTCGAGCAATATAAACAGCCTCCGTGGTGGAAGACCGACGTGCTGCCCGAGCCGCTGCGACATGACAGCGGTCACGAAGGCTCGCATACGTTCCTGACGCACGAATTCGTCGATGCTCTCGTTCATAACCGCCGGCCAGCGGTTGATGTCTATGAAGCGCTGGCCTACACTGTTCCCGGTATTGTCGCGCATCAATCCGCTCTCAAAAAAGGTGAGCTGATGAAGATTCCCCCGTATAACCGACCCGATGCGCTGTAACAGAAACTGAAGCTAATCATTTAGGAGGTGTCACTATGTACCGCAACATTCTGCTAACCGTCGTGTTAACCGCGTTCCTGACACTGTCGGCGGAGGCTCAAACCGAACAGAAGGTCTTTCGCATCGGCATCATCGGCCTGGACACGTCCCACGTTACGGACTTTACGAGTTTCATTAACGATCCGTCGAAAAAAACCGGATGCAAGGTCGTCGCCGGCTATCCGGGCGGCTCACCCGATGTAGAAGCCTCAGCGAGCCGGGTGGAGAAATTCACCCAGACGCTTCGTGACAAACACGGTGTGGAAATCGTCAAGTCTATCGAGGAACTCTGCCAAAAAGTGGACGGCATATTGCTGGAGAGCGTGGATGGCCGGCCCCATCTCGCACAAGCCAAGCCCGTCATCGCCGCGAAGAAACCTCTTTTTATTGATAAACCCATGGCCGGCAATCTTGCCGACGTGATTGAAATCTTCCGGCTGGCCGAGCAAAACAACGTGCCATGCTGGTCGAGCTCGTCGCTGCGGTATTATCCGGCCATCGTTGAGATAAAGGAAAAGGACACCGCCGGCCAGGTGCTCGGATGCGACGTGTTCAGTCCATGCAGCCTTGAAGAGCACCACCCCGACCTGTACTGGTACGGCGTGCACGGTGTCGAGATGCTCTTTGCCGTCATGGGGACCGGCTGCCAGACGGTTCAACGCACTCAGACCAAGGACTGCGACTTCGTCGTGGGCCTCTGGAAAGACGGGCGAATCGGAACGTATCGAGGGCTGCGGACGCCCAAGAGCAGCTATGGTGTAACGGTCTTCGGCAGCAAGGCCATCCTTCAAGGTGACAAATCCGCCGGCTACGAGCCCCTTGTGGACGAGATTATTAAGTTCTTCAAAACGGGCTATGTCCCCGTACCAAAAGCTGAGACAATAGAAATCTTCGCCTTCATGTCCGCAGCGGACGAATCCAAGGCCAAAGGCGGAGCCGCCGTCTCTGTGCCCGAGCTCATTGAAAAAGCCCGAAAAAGGTGATTGGTAATTGGGGATTGGTGAATGAGCGACGCGTGAGGAATTATTATTTATTATTTATGAATTCTGATTGGGGCTTTGCCGGTGCGGAAAGCCAAATCATAAATTGAAATTCATAAATCATAAATCACCAATCACCATTTCAGGCACATTAGGAGAGACAATATGAGCACAACAAGGGGAACCTTCAAAGCAGTGTTAATTGTGCTGCTGTGTTGTTCATCCGGCGCCTTTGCAGAGAAGCTTTCCGTCGGTAATGCGGCGATCTCGGTCACCGTTGATACGGATAACGCAACAGTCTCGGTCGCCGACAGGCGAACCGGTCACACATGGCGACAAGCCGTCCTGGCCAAAGGCAAACCGGCGGACGTCCGGCAAGTCGCAGATGGCTTCGACATGACCTGGCAGCAGCCGGGGCTTAACGTGGGCGTCCAAATGAAACTGCGCCTGGATGCGGATAAGGCCGAATTCACCGTGGAGCTTTTAGCCGAGGGAGAAATGAAATCGGCGCTAAGCTTTCCGCACCCGTTCGTCACCGAACCCGGCACGTATCTGGTGGTCCCGATGAACGAAGGAATCTCCTACGCCGTCGAGGATGAGACAATCAACACGATGCGGCTCATCGCATACGGCGGACATGGGATATGTATGCCCTTCTGGGGAGCCACCGATGGCCGGCAGGGATACATGGCGATCATCGAAACGCCCGACGACGCCTCTATTGCGATAAAGCGAATTGATGGGAAGCTCTGCCTCGCGCCTGAATGGGACTCCCAGAAAAGGACCTTCGGCTACACCCGTAAGCTGCGCTACGTCTTCTTCGACAAAGGCGGTCACGTCGCCTTATGCAAACGATACCGCGCTTATGCGCAGGAAGCACGCTTGTTCAAAACGCTCGAACAAAAACGCAGTGAGAACCCAAACGTGGACCTGCTCATCGGCGCGGTCAATATGTGGTCGTGGGAGAAAGACGCTCTTTCCATCGTTCGCGAGGCCCGGTCGCTCGACATCGAGCGTATTCTCTGGAGCAACCGCGCGGCGCCCGAGGTCATCGAAGCGATGAACCAGATGACCGGCGTCCTGACCAGCCGTTACGACATTTACCAGGACCTGATGGACCCGCAGGTCGTCAAAGATCAACTCCGCGGCCAGCATTCGGACTGGACGCAGGCCGCCTGGCCCCAGGACATCATGCTCGACGCTGCCGGCAATTGGCAGAAAGGCTGGCAAGTGAAAGGCAAGGACGGCCAGATGTATCCGTGTGGCGTCCTGTGCGACAAGCAGGCGCTGAAGTACGCCGCCGAGCGCGTCCCCGCCGAGCTCAAGACACACGCTTATCGCTGCCGCTTCATCGACACGACGACGGCCTCGCCGTGGCGCGAATGTTACCATCCGGACCATTCGATGACCCGCAGCGAAAGCCGGCACTGGAAGATGGAGCTTCTGCGCTATATGTCGGAGAAAATGAAGCTGGTAACCGGCAGCGAGACCGGGCACGATGCGGCGGTCCCCTACGTCCACTACTTCGAGGGCATGCTCAGCCTCGGGCCGTACCGCGTCCCCGACGCCGGGCGAAACATGGGCCAGATTTTGGAGGAAGTCCCGGAGCGCGTCGCTAAATTCCAAGTGGGCCACAAGTACCGGCTGCCGCTCTGGGAGCTGGTGTATCATGACTGCGTCGTGTCACAATGGTACTGGGGCGACTACAACAATAAGCTGCCTGCGATATGGCGGAAACGGGACCTTTTCAACATTCTCTACGGGACGGCCCCGATGTTCATGTTCAACCGCCAGGTATGGGAGCAAAACAAAGACCGCTTTGCCCGGAGCTATAAGAATATCTGCCCCGTCACTCGCGCCGTCGGCTATGCCGAGATGACCGACCATCGCTTCCTGACGCCGGATCGAGACGTTCAGCAAACAGTCTTTGCCAACGGCGTCACAGTCACAGTCAACTTCGGCGACAAGCCCTATCAACTACCCGACGGAAAAGAAATCGAGCCTATGGGCTATCATGTTTCCGGAATGTAAAAATAGAACATACGAAGCGGCCATATCAACGAAAACAATTGTGTCCTGATTGTCATGGGTACTTTAGCGAGGGTCTTCTCGAAGATGGCCTTGAGGCGTTCGACAACATCCGGGTGCCGCTTGCTTACTCATCCACAAATTTTTTAAGTATCGCGGCCGTGTGCATGGCGATAAGCATCAGGTAATCCAGGTCGCTGAGACTGTAGTGCTCGTGGATCATGGCATTGTCCACGTAGAGCACGCCGAAACAGCCGGACTGACGCATGACCGCCGCGACCATGGCCGAGCGTATTCGTTCCTTCGCCTCCATTTGAGCTGAAACGCGCGGCAGGACAAAGAACTGGCCCTTTTCGACCGCCTGAGTGATTTTGTCGCCGAGCTGCAGCTCGCTCAGTTGAACCGGCGAGCCGTCGCGCCGTTTGCCCCCGTGACAGATCATGGGGCCTGCGGGCTGCGTCCGCAAAGCACACCAAACGTGGTAGGCGTTGAACTGCTCCAATGTAATATCCAGCAAGGTCAGCAACAGCTCATCGAGCGTGCCGGCATCAAATATTCTCTCGGTGGCCTTTGAAAAATCGGTGAGTCTTTTGGCCGCCAGCCTCATCGCGGGCGCGTGCTGGGCATCGGGCCTTCTGACCACGGTTTCATGCTTGGGCGTCGCCAGGGCCGCCTCGAGTTGAAGCGTATCTTCGGGCTGGATCGGCATTTCCTCGCCGGCTTGTTCTTCGAAAATGATTTCGATCAGAAAATCGGTGATACGAAGACAATCGCCGTGTTTGATTTCAGCCTTGTCGATTGCCTTGTCGTTCAGATACGTCTTGTTCGAGGAGCCCATGTCTTCAATAGCCCACCGCCCCTCGTCGGTACTGTTGATCACCGCGTGTTGTCTTGAGACCGCCTTGTCAGGCAGAAAAATATGACTGTTAGCCCCCCTGCCGATGGAAATAGGTCCCTGTGCAAATTGAAACTCTTTGGTGTTGCCGTCTTTTTGTTTCACGACTATGCGCATCGTTCTTCTCCGGCATCTCGTATTGCGTATCTGGTATTCGCATGTCGTATTGCGCGACTCGTTCTACGCACTACGCATCACGCGCGACGCCTCACGGACGTTTGGACTCCTGTTCGCTTGAAGCGCTATTATACAGAATCTCGAAGAATATGTCAAATGAATTGTTATCGGACGTCGGTTCGAGACCTCAAAAATGCCAACAATCGGGCCGTTACCCCCTAAAAAAGCAGGATTGCAGCACCCAATCCCAATATCTAAATCCTAAATAATATCAAAATTGAAATTGCCAAATAACCTTTAGGGTTTAGGATTTTCAGGACAGTGTTTAGTGATTATCTCACGGGGCGGATTCGCTGGCGGTAATGATCCAGGATGACGGCCGTTACAATAACACAGCCCGTGATGAGGCGCTTGGTCGATTCCTGGGCTCCGATCTGTGCCAGGCCGGTTCCTAAGACCGCAATGATGAGCACACCGAAGAATGAGCGAACCACCGAACCGCGGCCGCCCATCAGGCTGGTGCCTCCGATGACGACCGCAGCAATGGCCGCAAGCTCCAGGCCATAGCCCGCGTTGGGGTCCGCCGATGACAGCCGCGCCGTGTGTATCACCGCCGCAACAGAAGTCAGGACCCCGCACAGAAGAAAGACCGCCAGCTTGAGCGGGCGCGGATCGATCCCGGAGAGCCGAACGGCTTCTTCGTTCGTGCCGATGGCAATCAGGTAACGGCCGAAAACCGTCCGCGAAAGAACCAACTGCCCCGCCGCTACGATCAGAACCGCAATGATGAATGGAAGAGAAAGCCCAAGAACTGAGGCCTCGCCGATCACCTCCACAGGCCCGCCGATATAGATGGTTCGCGATCCTGTCACCAGGTAGGCCGCACCTCGCGCGATCTCCAGCATCCCCAACGTAACGATGAAGGACGGCAGCCGCCAGCTTACCACGACCAGCCCGTTGAGAGTTCCACACAGGACACCCACCAGCAGGCACGCAACGATGGCCAGCGGCAGCGGAAAATGAAATTCAACCAGACAAAGACCCAGCACCGCACCGGCCAAGGCCATCACCGAGCCCACGGACAAATCGATCCCGGCAATGATCAGCACGAAGGTCGTTCCCACCGCGACGATGGTTATGTCCGGGACCTGGTTGGCGATGGTTCTGAATGTCGTCACCGTAAAAAAATTGTCCGCCTTAAGACCGAAGAAGACGATAAGCCCGGCCAACGCCAGGGCCATGCCGAGATAATCCGTCACAACGGCAGGCAGATCCGCTATTCTATTCTTCACCATCTCTCGCATAAGATTCTCTTAGTGTCTGTTCAGGCACTCATGTACCCGCTGAATGCGGCAGACATGATTTTTTCCTGGCTCCAATGCTCCCTGCCGAATGTGGCTGCAACCCGGCCCGCCGACATGACCATAATACGGTCGCAGACGGCCATTAGCTCCTTGAGGTCCGATGAAACGAAAATAATCGCCTTTCCCCTCTCCGCCAGCTCCTTAAGCGTGTGGTATATCTCAAACTTGGCTCCGACGTCGATACCCCTGGTCGGCTCGTCAAAAATGAGAATATCGCAGTTGCGGTACAGCCATTTTGCAATGACCACTTTCTGCTGGTTGCCGCCGCTCAGCTCGCGGACTTCCTGCTCGGGGGACGAACAGCGCACCGACAAGGCTTCGATGTACCGTCCAGCCACGGAGCGTTCTCGGGATAAATCCATCCAGCCGAATCGGCTGACGCCGCTCAATCGCGTCAGCGAGATATTAGCGCGCACGGCCAAGCTCAGCAACAGCCCTTGCTCCTTTCGGTCTTCCGTCAAGAGAGCGATGCCGTTTCGCACCGCGTCACGCGGCGTGCGAATCCTGGCCGGCTCGGGCGCTTCGGACGGAAATATCGCACCGCTGTCAGCTCTGTCGGCGCCGAAGACCGCGCGCATCGTCTCCGTGCGGCCGGAGCCCATCAGTCCCGCGACGCCAAGAATCTCGCCCCGGTGAACCTCGAAACTGACGTCCTTGACCTTATCGCCGAGGTTCAGCCCGACAACTCGCAGCGCCACCGGGCCCGGGCGCGAGCCGTGCCGCAAACGCTCGTGCTCCAGGTCACGACCCACCATCCTGAAGATAATGCCGTTGACGCTCGACTCGCTCGTCGGACAGGTTGAGACAACCGATCCATCCCTCAGCACCGTGACACGGTCGGCGATGCGAACAACTTCTTCTATCCGGTGCGAGATGTAGATAACGCCGACCCCTTCGGCTTTCAGTTTTCTGATCTGAGCGAAAAGCAGCTCGATCTCACGGTCGGTCAGCGAGGCGGTCGGCTCATCCAGCACCAGTATCCGGCAGCGCCGCGAGAGTCCCGTAGCGATTTCAACCATCTGCTGCTGCCCGACGCCCAGGAGCCTCACCGGCACATCGGGTTCAATGTTTCCAAGGCCCACTCGCTCCATCAGCTCGCGGGCGCGCCGGTTCAGCTTGCCATAATCAACGAATCCGAACCTCCTTGGGAGCTTCTCAATGAAAATGTTTTCCGCGACGCTGAGGTTGGAGATCAGATTCAGCTCCTGCATGACCATCTTGATACCGTGTGCTTCGGCATCTGCTTTAGTGCTCGGCTGATACGCCTGTCCATTGAGGTACATCCGGCCCACGTCAGGGCTTTGCAGGCCGGCGATGATATTAACCAGCGTGCTCTTTCCGGCTCCGTTCTCTCCTACAAGGGCGTGGACCTCTCCCTCTCTCAAGTCAAAGTCAACTGCAGAAAGCGCCTGCACGCCCGGAAATGACTTGCTGATGCCGCAGGCTTTCAAAATTGTCATGCTCGTCGCGGGCTTCATTTGAGCGTTTCCGCCGTAATCAGCTCAACGGGAGTTTCTTTATCCACGGGCGTGCCCCTTCCTCCGAGCATCTCAAGGGCGTACTCGATGCCGTACAAGGCCAGCTTGTCCGCATGTTGATCGACCGTGCACAGAATCTTGCCTTCTTTAAGCAGTCTCTGCACTGCCGAGATATTGTCGAAACCGACAACCAGGATATTTTCGGATTTGCCCGCGGCTTTAACGGCCGCCACGGCGCCGAGGGCCATGCTGTCATTGGCACACAGAACAGCCTTGATATCGGCATGTTCGGTGATCAGCGCTGAGACGATTGGCTCGGCCTTCGCCATTTCCCAGTAACCGGATTGGGAGCTGATGATGTTCATTTGGCCCGCCTTCATTGCGTCCTCGAAACCGAGCTTGCGCTGAATTCCGTTGAAGGCGTTCGGCACTCCTTCGATAATCGCCACCCTATCCCCGGCTTTCAGTTTGCCCGCCAAGTATTCGCCGGCAAGCCTGGCCCCCTTGCGATTGTCCGGCCCGACGAACGGAATCTTGACGCCCTTGTCCGCCAGGACGGTCGCGTCGAATTTGTTGTCAATATTGACCACGATGATCCCCGCATCCATGGCCCGCTTGCACACGGGAACCAACGCCTTGGAATCGGCCGGAGCAATAACGATGGCGTCCACTTTCTGAGCGATCATCAGCTCCACGTAGTCGATTTGCTTAGCTACATCCTGCTCATCCTTGATGCCAACAACCGTGAGGTCGTACTGCTCGGCGTGCTCTTTATGGTGCGCCCGGGCGCCTTCTTCCATCGTTTTGAAAAACTCGTTGGCCAACGACTTCATGATTAAAGCGATCTTGGGTTTGCCCGCCTCGCGCTGCTCACAGCCTATCGGTAACATGAAACAAATCGCGGCACAGAAAAAAAGAACACTTATAACTGATTCGCTATGCTTTCTCATCGTTAACTCCTTGAGCAGACCTCTGTCTTATGAAACTCTCTGCTTCTTGCCGGGCAGGCATTGAAGATTGCGCTCCCATTTTCATAACGGACAAGGCAGCCACATGATTGGCGAACAAAGCGGCATCCCGGAGCGTTTTTCCTTGAGCCAGGCCCACGGCGAGTGAGCCGGTAAAAGCATCTCCTGCTGCCGTGGCATCGACGGCTTTCACCTTTACGGCAGGAACAAACTCCGCCCTTTCACTGGTCGCCAGCAGAAAACCCTTTGCTCCCATAGTTATGATAACCGCCTTCACACCACATTCCAAGAGTTCCTGGGCCGCGATCCGGGCGGAATTTTCGTTTGTGACTTCTACGCCGGTCAGAATCTGAGCCTCTGTTTCATTTGGCTTTAGCACGTCCACCATCGCGAGCAGTCCCGGACTCAGCTTCCGTGCCGGGGCCGGATCCAGGATAAAAGGCACGCCCGAACTATGCGCCAGCCGGGCGGCGAATTCGACCGTCTCCAAAGGCACCTCAAGCTGTGCCACCACGGCCCCTGATGAAACGATAGCGGCTCGCGCTCTCCCGACATCCTCCGGGGATAATCTCTGGTTCGCGCCCGGAGCTACGACAATCACATTATCACCCGAATGGTCAACGGTAATCAAAGCCACCCCGGAGGGAGCTTCTCGAGTCCGGATGACGTATTCTGTATGGACTCCCTCTTTCTCAAAGTTTTTCAGAGACTGCTCTGCAAAAATATCGTCGCCTAACTTAGCTACAAGATACACCTCGGCGCCTAATTTTGCGGCCGCCACCGCCTGGTTCGCGCCCTTTCCGCCGGGTGTCATGATAAAATCTTCACCCAGAATCGTCTCGCCCACGGCGGGGATGCGCGGAGACTTAACCACCAGGTCCATATTGGAGCTGCCGACGACCACAATTTTTGGTTTGTTCTGCCCCAAGCCAATCCTGCGCAAATGGGTTACTTCGTCAGTCTATCCACAAGCAAGTCCTCGAAGGCACTTAAGTCTTTCCATTCGGTCGCACAGCTCACCACTTTGCCATTTTCCTCGATTCTCGTGTACCCGTCGTCTGTTACCCTGATGCCCAGCTCTTCCATCCTGGCCAACCCGGTTGACATGGCCAAGTAAACAGCGACCGTATCGAAAAGGGTGGTGCTGCTCGAATTGAGCTTTTGATCGACTCTCGTATTGACCTGCGCCTCGGTCAAATCCTTGTGCTCGCTCAGAACTCCCTGTCTGTACCATGCCCGATAGTTTTCTATCAACGCCCGCGTCACAGGACTGTTCCTTTTGAGCACTTCTTGATACCGCTGGTCCTTGAGCTGGACGACGCCGCACGTATCCAGCGGCGTAATCGTCATATTCCAGGGTGCCGTGAAGACCTTCTGGGCCTCTTTCACAAAAGCCTTGACGTTGTATTCTGCGCTGGGCTTTGCGCTCCCGTCGTATCCCCGGCGAATACTGCCGTGCATGCCGACAAATTGGGCTTTCTGGGCTATCTTAGGCTCGCGCTCAAGTGCCGCTGCGATATTCGGCAGAGGACCTACCGCGACCACTGTTACCGGCTTGTCAGATTCCATGATGGTGTCAATCAGAGCCTGGACGCCATCCCGGTAAATGGTGCCGCGATAGGATGAAAGCTCGTAATCTTTCGCCCATGCATCCTGTCTGTGACTGCCTTGATGCTGCTGCACCCCGATGCCGACGGGGATGTCTGTCCTGCCGACGGTTTCCAGGAACTTGGCCACTGTTTTTGCCTTCGACGCGGTATTGCCCACCTCCGTGGTAATCAGCCTAATATCGAACTCCGGAGACTGCAGGAGCAGGGCCAGCGCCCACGTATCGTCGATGTCGTCACAGATGTCCGTATCGAAAATAACGGGGATTTTCTCGCTTTGGGACGAGGATGAATGGGCGTCGAGAGCACATGAGCCTGCTGTTATTAGAAACATGGCCAAAGTCCCCAACGCCGCTATCCATCTGATTGACAAAACAAGGTCTCTGAGTCGCGCCCTTTTTGAAACCTTCATCTCACTTATCGTCTGATCTCCTGATTTCAAGAATCCCTATTGCAAACCCGCAGGCAAATATAGTGCAACGCCCTGTTTTGTCAAATGATTTGATTTTTTCGACGGTTACGGGTATATCATTCGCAGATGATTCAGCCGGAAAGAATTAGGCTCGTCAACAGCAAGCAAGTCCGTGACGGCCAGTACGTGCTCTACTGGATGCAGGCCGCACAGCGAACCGAGTGCAACCACGCGCTGGAATACGCGATTCGAACGGCCAACAGACTGAGCAAGCCCGTCCTGGCGTTCTTCGGCATCACCGAGAAATGGCCCGAGGCAAATCAGCGCCACTACCACTTCATGCTGGAAGGGCTCAAAGAAGTCCGCAAGGAGCTCGAGGCCAAAGGCATTCAAATGATCATCCGCCGCCAGTCTCCTGAATCCGGGGCGGCGGAACTCGCGGAGGGAGCGGCGCTGGTCGTCGTTGACGCAGGCCATTTGCGAGTACAAAAGAAATGGCGAAATCACGTGGGCAGGAAAATCGCTTGTGCCTTGCACGAGATCGAAACGAATCTGATCGTCCCCGTCGCAGAAGCCTCGGTCGAAGAGCATTTCGTCGCCCGCACGTTCCGGCCGAGGATAACAGAGAAACTCGATCGCTACCTGGTTCCGCTCGTTCACGATAAGCCCAAGCTGGATTCGCTCGGTTTGAAGCTCACCGCGTTCGATATTGACGATGTCGATGAAGCCCTGTCCAGGCTCGATATTGACAGAAGCGTCGCGAAGGTGGACAGCTTCCACGGCGGTACCCGTGAAGCAAAACGGCATCTGAGCGGTTTTCTGCAAAACAAGCTGGAGCAATTTGCCCAATTGCGGAACGACCCCACCACAGACTGCGTTTCGAATATGAGTCCCTATCTGCATTTTGGGCAGATTTCGCCTCTGTTTATTGCACTGGAGGTTTCGAAGACTCCCAGTAGCAGCAGGGACGCCTATCTCGAAGAGCTTATCATCCGCAGGGAGCTCAGTCACAATTCCGTTTTCTACAACAAAGACTACGATTCATACGCGTCGCTTCCGCTCTGGGCCAAGAACACTTTACATTCCCACGCCAGAGACAAGAGACAATACGTGTATTCGCTTGAGCAGTTTGAACGGCGAGAAATCCACGACCCCTACTGGAACGCCGCACAGAAAGAAATGGTCCTCACGGGAAAAATGCACGGCTACATGAGAATGTATTGGGGAAAAAAGATTCTCGAATGGAGCGAAAACCCGCGAACGGGATTCAAAATCGCGATGTATCTTAACAACAAATACGAGCTTGACGGCAGAGACCCAAACGCTTTTGCCGGCGTGGCCTGGTGTTTCGGCAAACACGACAGGGCGTGGGGCGAAAGGCCCGTTTTTGGCATGGTCCGCTATATGGACGCCGCAGGGCTGAAAAGAAGATTCGACGCCGATGCGTATGTGAAGAAAGTGCAGGCTCTCGAAGGAGCCTGATAAGAGGTGCCGCTATGCGAGTGGTGATAACGGGTGCGACCGGCTTCATAGGCAGGGCCTTATACGACATCATGAACTAAAAGGAGAAAATTATGGGTCTGGCCGAATATTTCGCAACGATCAAGGGCACGGGCATCCTGGCCACGAGCGATTCCCACGGCAACGTCGATATCGCCATTTATGCCCGGCCTTATATTATCGATGAGAAAACCATCGCATTCAGCATGTTAGAGCGGCTCAGCTTCAAGAACGTCCGGTCGAACCCCAAGGCCGCCTACATGTTCATCGAACAAAGCGAAGGATACGTCGGTAGAAGACTGTATCTTACAATGACCGGCGAAGAGAAAGACCCGGAACGTATCGAAGCGATAAAACAACTGCACTCAAGGAGTTTCGGGAAACAGCAGACAATCAGGCACTTAGTATATTTTTCGGTTGATAAAGTCCGCCCGCTTGTGGGCGACAAGACTTCCACGAGATAACGCATGTATATCATACCGGCAATTGACCTGCGGGACGGCCAGTGTGTCAGGCTCATCCAGGGCCAGTATGACCGCCAGATAGACTATCGCCGCGATCCGGTCGAACAGGCCCGGCAGTTCAGCGCAGACGGCGCGCAGTGGCTGCATATCGTCGATCTGGACGGCGCCAAGCTCGGCAGGCCGGTCAACACCGATACGATTTCGGCCATCGCAGCCCTTGGAATACTGAACATTGAGGTCGGCGGCGGGCTGCGCGACGAAGCATCCATAAGACAACTGCTCGATATAGGAGTCAACAGAGTCATCATCGGCACCAAGGCCGTAAGTGACTTCAAGTGGTTCAGCCAAATGGCTGAGAAGTTTGCCGGCAAGATTGTTCTCGGCCTCGATGCCCGAGGCTCGAAGGTCGCCACGCACGGCTGGACACAGGACAGCCCCCAGACTCTGTTAGAGTTCGCAAGCCAGGCGGCGGGACTGCCCTTAGCCGCAATCATATATACCGACATCACCAAAGACGGCATGATGACAGGGCCGAACTTCGAGCGAACAAAAGCGCTCGTCGAGGCCGTCGATCTGCCCGTTATCGCCTCCGGCGGCGTAAACAGCATAGAAGACATCAGGAAATTAGCCGAATTCAACCCCGAAGCCGCCATCATCGGCCGAAGCCTGTACGAAGGCACCCTCAAACTCGCCGACGCCATAAAAGCAGCAAAAGGATGAAAGCATCAAAAAAAGACTGCACCAATATGATCCGGCCCCCCCTTGATTTGTCACCCCCGCGAAAGCGGGGGTCCATGATCATACGATGAGTTTATGGATTCCCGCTGGAGTCTACCCGGCAGTGCGATGCGGGGCGGGAATGACAAGGTACAGGGCAATTCCCGCCTTCGGCAAAATTTCTTCTTACAATTTCTCACCCCTAAAGTATAATGCACCAACGGTGTGGGCGTTCTTTGATTGAATCACCAAAGCGCGGGGCCGTATGCGTGGCGATTAAGGGAGCTATTAAAAGAAGAAAGGGAATGCCAAAGCCGCTCAGGAAAAGGAGACAGAGAACTGAATACACAAAGCAGGCAAACGTCCCAATCCTATCATAAGATACCTGAAGAGTAACATATGGATGATAGAAAACTTGCAATCCCTCGAAAAGTCGTCTCTGACCTGCATCGCCTGCTTATCCCTGAAGACGCCGACCCAAGCATGTTACTTTGTCTTAGCGTAGTGCTTGAAGGCACGTCCCTAAATCTCAGAGAACTTGCCGCTTATCTAGCTTTGATTGATGGAGCCTATGGTCGATTAAGCCCATCGGGAATCTATGCGTATTCGCACAGACCCAAGGAACAACTCGAGATTGATTCAGTTTCGCATGGATCCCTCGAATTGAAGTTTCTCGAACTTATCGGTAACACGCACGGTGTTCAAACACTGCTTCTTGTTTTTCTTCTCCTTAAATACCTTCCTAGGAGCCTGTCTGAGTAATACTTGAACGACCTTCAGGCGATATTATAATC
>CAYWZW010000085.1:0-21247 GCA_964462945.1 uncultured Pirellulales bacterium | reverse complement strand
TGGCTACTTTTCTCCAACAAATCACCTCGCAATTCTTGTGCCGAACAGGATTGGGGCTGTCCCCAATAACCCTTATATATACATAGTTAGCCAGCAGGAAAGGTGGACGCGATTATGAAATGGAAATACAGTGTCACAGCAATTCCGATAGCCTTGATGCTTGCAGGAATAATGGGCGGATGCAATCAGAGTACCTCCAAGCAAGACATAATCGCTCCAGAAGAGCGACAAGAAGATCCCAACACGGAGGTGGGGCGTGTTGTCCGTTTTCCTGCCAATGGATCGCTGGGCTCTCTTCACGTAAGAGACGCAAGTACATCTTGGCTATCATTAGAGCCGTGGCAGCCTCTGGGAGTTGCTAAAGGCTACGTTGCAGTGCCTACAGGGAAGGCCCTTTTGCTGGATATGACCGACAGGACCGATAGGCATGATTTCTCACCTCTTGCCTCGTTGCAGCCACAGGATCTGCAGGCACTGGTTGTTCAGCGCGCGAACGTAGATATTCGTATCGTGTCTCGTATGAATGACCTGCGCTGGTTGCTTCTAGCTGGCACCAAAGTCCGTGACCATGAGCTTTCCGCTCTTGTTAGTTTGAGCAAACTGGAAAGACTTGACCTCTCAGCCACGAACGTGACGGATGAAGGCGTTATGCATCTTGCGCAGGTAGACTCCCTAAGGGACTTGACCTTGGGTGGGGATTCGATAACCGATGAGAGCATCCCCTATCTATTGAAACTCCACCGCCTAGTGCGTCTCGACCTAAGGGGTTCCGGTGTATCAGAAGAGGGCGCCAAGCGTCTTGAGAACGGTCTTCCCAACTGCCGCATCCAGCATTAGGGAATTAAACCAGGGTTAAACCTGGGACAGCCACCTATTAATGACTGGGGACTGTTCAAAGAAATCGGTGACTGGCCTTAACAAAAAACATTGTTGGCCAGTAAGGAAGACGAACATGAACCCCGCGAATCCAGGCATGGTTATCAGAAACGAGACTGACGCCGATATCGGTGCGATAACCGAAGTCACAATTGCTGCGTTCGAAAGCCTTCAAATCAGCCACCACACGGAGCAGTTCATCATAGAGGCCCTGCGCGCCGCTAAGGCCCTGGCCGTATCTCTGGTTGCGGAATTGGACGGCCGTGTCATCGGTCATATAGCTTTCTCCCCAGTGACGATCTCGGACGGAACACGAAACTGGTATGGACTTGGGCCTGTCTCGGTGTCGCCGGAGCATCAGCGCAAGGGCGTTGGCAAAGCTCTGATACGGGAAGGGCTATCCCGCCTGAAGAACCTGAATGCTCAAGGCTGCTGTGTCGTAGGACATCCGGAGTACTACAGGAAGTTCGGGTTCCAGAATGTATCCGGCCTTGTGCATGAGGGAGTACCGCAGGAGGTCTTCTTCGCTCTGTCCTTCCATGGACATACACCTGAAGGCACGGTCGCTTTTCATGACGGATTCAAAGCAGATGGCCGAGAAGGAGCTGAAGGCGACGCGGTAAACCGCGCGCCTTAGCTCAGTCGTTATGGCAAAATAAAAATGACTCAGAAAATTGAAATTCAAAAAATCTTTCGAAGAGTATCATTGGTGCGAATCATCGCACCCTACGATTTGGAGCCGCGTTTTATGGAATCAGGTTTAAGTCGAGTAAAACATGATCGCCCCAAAGGCAAGAGGATTGCTTTTGTGCTGCTTTTCTTATCTTTTCTTATACCGGTTGTGTGTGATGGTCGAACCCCGGCGGCGGAGAAGGTGTTGAGCTATCTTAAAGGATTGGGAAACGGCTCCTATATGTTCGGGCAAATGGCCACCTGGGTGCATCTGGAATAAATCTTCAACATTGCGGTACTGAAAGCCGTTTTGCATTTCCGGAGAGAATCAAATGTGTCCGGTACCCGTGAGTTTCTTGTGATCTTTCCCCCGCGTCTCTCTTGCCCTATTAATTCGCGTTTTTACCCGACGACCTTGATGGTCACGATATCCTGGACGTCGATGAGGCCGACGGGCCGGTCCTCTGCATCTACGACCGGGAGGTCGTCAATCCTGTACTTGTGGAAAA
Source organism: uncultured Pirellulales bacterium (assembly GCA_964462945.1). GTDB lineage: Bacteria > Planctomycetota > Phycisphaerae > Sedimentisphaerales > Anaerobacaceae. The sequence continues at coordinate 19,190 of CAYWZW010000085.1, read as the reverse complement.
TGGCGGTCGCCTCGGCGGCCAGCGCATCGGCCCTTATTTTCTTGCAAGGGGCTGTCATGATGTCACCGGCCCGCAGCTCGAAAGTCCGGCGTCCGTGCCGGGTCATCAGGCGGCGAAGGTCGCCATCGGTGATGATCCCGGTTAACTTCCCCTCTTCGTCAACGACCATCACGGCGCCGTGGCGCTTGAGGTCCCCGGTTTTCTCAAACACCTGCTCGATCGTGTCGGTCATCCGGGCGACGGGCAGTTTTTCGCCCGGCTTGAACATCATCGACTGCTCGACCGTCATCAGCCTGGCGCCGAGCGAGCCGCCGGGGTGGAACCTCACGTAATCTTCGACGCTGAATTGGCGCGCCTTCATCACGGTGAAGGCCAGCGCATCGCCGACGGCCAGCATACAAGCCGTCGAGACACTCGGCGCGACGCCGAGCGGGCACGCCTCGCTCATCTGCCCCATGCACAGCGCCACGTCACTGTATTTGCAGAGCGTCGAATCGCCTTCGCCGGTGATGGCGATCAGCTTGATCTGGAGCTGCTTGACCAGGTTGATCAGGCGGGTGATCTCGTCGGTTTCGCCTCCGTAGCTCAGCACGATCACCACGTCATTTCTTCGTAATCGGCCCAGGTCGCCGTGGACGGCTTCGGCCGGATGCAGGAAATGGCTCGGCGTGCCGGTCGAGGCCAGGGTCGCACTGATCTTTCGCCCGATGATCCCCGCCTTGCCGATGCCGCTGACGATGCAGGAGCCGGTGCAGTCATGAATCATGCCGCACACCTGCGCGAAAGAAGCATCCACAATCGGCGTCACGGACGCGATCGCCTCCGCCTCGGCCTCGATGACTCTCCTGGCATATTCAAGATCGAATTCCACTGATGGACTCCCAACGGGTCACGGCCCGCCGGCTGTAGTTCCTACAGTTTCACGACGGCGCCGCGGTCGTTGTAGCAGACCAGCTCGTGCTTTTCGCCGGAGTACTCGGGCGCCGAATGAATGATGACGCGCTTGTCGCTGAGCTGCTCGATCTGCGACAGCGCCCCCCGCTTGATATTCTGGAGGTAGTCGGCGACCTCCGGCGAGACGAACAGCTCGACGCGTTTGATCTGCTCCTTCGAGGCCGAGAGGTTCAGCGTCCGAATGACCTCCAGAGCCAGTGACTCATGGCTTTTGACAAAGCCCGTGCCGGCGCAGTAGGGACAGGCCAGATACGTGCTGGATTGCAGCGACGGCCGCATTCTCTGGCGCGTCATCTCCACGACGCCGAACCGGCTGATGCCCAGTATCCTCGTACGGGCGCGGTCGGCCTTGACGGCGTCGCGATATGCTTTCTCCACGGCCTTGCGGTGCTTGGCGTTCCGCATGTCAATAAAATCGCAGATGATCAGCCCCCCGAGGTCCCGCAGCCGAAGCTGGCGGGCGATTTCGGCGGCCGCCTCTATGTTGCTCTCGTATGCCGTCTGATCGGCGCTCTTGAGCCTGCGATAACGGCCGCTGTTGACGTCGATGGCGACCAGGGCCTCGGTCTGCTCGATGACGATGGAGCCGCCGCCTCTGAGCTGCACCTTGCGGGACTGGACTTTGGCAATTTCCTCCTCGATATGATATTTGTGAAACAGCGGCACCTTGCCGTCGTAGTAGGTGACCCTCTGCTTCAAGCGCGGCGTCGCAATGGAAAAGAACTCCTTGATCTTGCGGACCACGCTCTCCGAATCGCAGATGATCTTGCTGATCTTGCTGGTGAAGACGTCCCGCAGCGCCCGGATGACCAGGTCCGATTCCTGGTACAGCTCGCTGGGCGCTCTTTCGGTCTCTATCCGGCTTTCAATCGCCACCCACAACCGGCTCAGATATTTCAAATCGCTTTGTATGTCCCTTCTCGAGCAGCCCTCTCCGGCGGTCCTGATGATGAAGCCTCGCCCTTTGGGCGGGCCGCTCTCGTCGAGAATCTGCCGCAGCCTTTTGCGCTCGTCCTCGTCCTCAATCTTGTGGGAGACGCCGTGCTTTCGCATCCAGGGCATCATCACCAGGTACTTGCCGGGGAAGGCGAGATAGGTGCTGAGGGTCGCCCCTTTGGTTTTCAAGCCCCCTTTTGTCACCTGAACGACGATCTCCTGGCCCTTGCGAAGGCAATCCTGGATCGGCGGGCGGTCCTTGAGCGATTTGCGTCGGCCGATGCTCTCGACGTACTTATCGCCGACGCCCGCAAAATACCGGGGATGAATGTCGCTGATGTGAAGAAAGCCGTTCTTGCCCACGCCGAAATCCACAAACGCCGCCTGGATGCCGGACTCGATATTCACCACCCTGCCCTTGTAGATATTGCCGACGTGGCTGCCGAGGCTCGCCCTCTCCACGTAAAGCTCCTCCAGCACGCCATTCTCGACGACCGCCACCCTGCACTCCTCGCTCTCGGCCACATTGATAAGCATCTCTCTTGACATTCTCGTATCCCTACTTGTATTGACTATTTTCTATTGACGATTTGCGCCTGCTTCCCTGGGCAATCGTCAATATTCAATTGTAAACCGTCAATTGCTTTGCCATCGCACGTTCGTGCGCCTTATCGGCGCCGCCAGCTTGCCTTCATCCAGCCCCAGCAGGTTCAAAACCTCCTCGACGCGGACCGAGCCGGCCGGGCTGATTTCGCACTCGACCATTATACTTCCATCCTCCAGCTTAATCGACTTCAAAAATCGCCGGACGTCCACATTCTTGAATTTCGTCTTTCCTTCGTCCATCGTCCGCCGGACGGGCAGATGTTCGCTCGACAGCAGACGCTCAATCGTCGCCTTCAATTCTTCGTCGAGATATTCCCGCCGCACCGCCAGCACGTACGTCGCCGAACGGGGCGCAAATGAAGTGCCCGCGCTCGCCACGCTCACCGAAAGCAGCTCGAAGCCTTCTGGCAGTTGCCCGGCGAGCGCAGCTTTAATTCGTGACTCGTCGCTCGTCGCTTGCCGCTCGTCCGGGGCATCGCCTGCCGGCAGCGGGTCGCGCGCGACGCGAACGCAGAACAATTCATCGTCGGACTCGACGCCGACGGACCGGGGCAGCGGCAGGGAAAGTCTCGGGCGCGGATTGAAGCCCTGGCTGTACTGGACGCGGATGCCCGCTCGAATGCAGGCCCGCTGAAAGACCTTGACCGTCTCGGCGTGCGAGAGGAACCTCAGACTCCCTTCCACCTTGAACCTTATCGCCAGCAGCATAGTCTCGTTCGAAGCTGCTATATGCGTATCTCCTTATAACCGTTTCTTATCCAAGTTTAGCATTATGCCCATCTTGGCTCGAATGACAAGCATTTTCCACAAAATACGCGGGATAAGCGGTGATTTGCGATTGGCTCCTTCGGCAGAGCCTGCCCTGATCGCAGCCGAATGTGCTCCGGACAGACATCGGTGCTTACTCTGATCGGGCCGGCAAAGTGTTAATCTGGGTAAACTTACGCCATCACGAGCATCCAGAATCGAGATTCCTTCGTGTCTTAGTGCCTTTGTGGCTAACCTAAAACCGCGTTTATCCGTGTCTAAATACCCTTCTCTGCGGCTGTTAAATTAGGCAAAATGGACGAATTTTTTTAACGAATGGTGCTGGTAGCGCAAAGCAAAAGTGGAAATTTTGAAAAAAATTTATATTCCTTTGCCAGCAACAACTTACAGAAAAAACGCTTCCTACAATTTTGTAGAATTTTTAATGAATCGTGCAGGTAGGAGCATGTGTGGGGGGCCGTCAATTTATGATTTACGATTTGCGATTTACGATTGAAAGGCGAAGCCGGCCCCCTGATCTCCTGCTATCCTGATATCCCACACCCTGATTTCCTGATTCCCTGATAACCTAATCTCTAATCCGCTCAAGCCGTGCCTGCGAGAATCATCAATTTCAGTATTAAAATCCCGCCCTGGCTGGAAAAGCCGGCCATAAAGGCCGTGCTCTTGTATCGCCGGTTGCGTTACGGCTACGCCTTCCGCCGGATACCCCTGTCGCGGGGCAAGTACGCCATCGTCGATCCGGAGGATTACGACCGGCTCAGCAAGTACAAATGGCACATCGTCGGCGGCGCGGGCACGTTCTACGCCGCGAGGAATACCGGCCAGCGGATAGGCGAAAAGCGAGTCGTCATCAAAATGCACCGCGAGATCCTCAGAGTGCCTGATGGTATGTTTGTTGACCATATCAACCACAACGGCTTAAACAATCGAAAGGCCAACCTTCGCCCCGCCACGCAAGCCCAAAACGCCCGAAATCGCCGCAAGGTCCACAGAGACAACTACCACTCGAAATACAAGGGCCTGACCTGGTACAGACGCGAGAAGCGATGGGCCGTGCGAATCATGGTTGATTGCAAATCGAAGTTCATCGGCTACTTCGACAACGAGCTCGACGCCGCCCGCGCCTACGACAAGGCCGCCCAAAAATACCACGGCGAATTCGCCAGCCTAAATTTTCCGGATGTAACCGCAGATTAACGCAGACGCCGTCCCGAGCCCGGTCGAGGGAGGACACAGGGGGCTCAGAGAAATAGTCGTTTCTCGATGCTGGATTCTGGATGCCCGATTCCCTGGTCGCCTGATTTCCTGATATCCACTACCTGATCCCCTGATTCCCTGATCGCCGCAGTTCTATGTTCTGTATCCTGTTATCCTGTCGAAAAACATAGCCACGAATTAACTTGGCGCGGCCTCGGGCTTTGCCCTCGGCCGCAACCAAAAAGTTCGTCTGACGGAAAAGCTTCGTAACATGCTGCATATACAGAAGTTACAAACGGTCAAAACGAAAATCGAGCATAAAAAACAACGTTTTGAAAGATAGTATTACGAATTGACACAGATTAATCGTTTACTATCCTGTAATCCTGTCGAAAATTTAACCGCAGACGCCGTCCTGAGCGGAGCCGAAGGATGAACGCTGAGAACGCAGATTCTATCGGGTATTATCTCGTTATCCTGTCGAAAAAAGAATCTGGTTGATTTCGCTTGTCTGGAGTGATAAATTCAGGACTTGAGCGGTGTACATCACGTAGAGATAGTTTGGGAAACGGCAAAATGGCGGAAACAAAACAATGAATAAAGAACAAGCTCTTGCGGTTTTTGAAAATTATAAAATTCGCAGGATTTATGATGAAACATCTGAAACATGGTTTTTCTCTGTGGTGGATGTCATCGCGGCGCTGATCGGACAGCCGGATTATCAGGCAGCCAGAAATTACTGGAAAGTCTTGAAAAACCGCCTGAAAAAGGAAGGCAGTCAAACGGTTACAAAATGTAACCGTTTGAAAATGATTGCGGAAGACGGTAAATTCCGGTTTACCGACGCCGCCAACGCGGAAACGCTGCTACGGCTGATACAATCCGTTCCAAGCCCAAGGGCAGAACCTATCAAATTATGGCTTGCCAAAGTAGGTTATGAACGCATTCAGGATATGAGCGATCCTGCCCGTTCCCTGGACCGCGCCCGGGATTACTGGAAACAGCACGGCCGAAGCGAAAAATGGATTCAGCAGCGGATGATGGGGCAGGAAACCCGCAACAAACTGACCGATTACTGGAATGAACACGAGATTAAAGGCCAGGAAGAATACGCTATTCTAACCAATATCATTCATAAGGAATGGAGCGGCGTTTCGGTCAAAGAGCATAAGGAGATCAAGGGACTCCAAACCCAGAATCTTCGGGACCACATGAACGAAGCGGAACTTATTTTCACCGCCCTTGCGGAATTATCCTCCCGCCAGATTGCCGAAAGTGTTGATGCAACCGGCATGGCTGAAAATACCGAAGCGGGTAAAAAAGGCGGACGAATCGCCAAAAACGCGCGTCTTGAGCTGGAGCATAAAACAGGTAAGAAGGTGGTAACTGGTGAAAGCTTTCTGCCTCCGGCCGGACAAAAAAGAAAACTGAGCCGGTAGGGTGCGATATTTCGCACCAGTCATCCTTGGGCCACAGAGGACACAGAGAGCGCAGAGAAGTTGCTAATAGTCAATCGTAAGTGATTCTGCCCCCCTCTTGTCATCTTGAGCGGAGCGCAGCGGAGTCGAAAGATCTGGCCGGACTTGAAACATCGCACCACCAAGGGCACCGAGGGCCACGAAGGAAGAAATACCAATTCACACCAAAACGTCGTACCCTTCCCATTCGACAAGCTCCATTCGGCCCGAGCTTATGGCCGAGGGCAGGACAGGCGTGCCTTCGTGGTGAAAAGAATGTCATGCCCGGCAACAGCCCCGGCTGAAATTAAGTAAACGTCCCGAATAAAATCTTAAATTTCTCTGATACTCCAACCATGCGATTGTAGCTTCTGTACCTTATCCTCGTCTAAACTCCCGTTGCCGTCCTCAAGAGTGCTTCTCCTCATGGCTAAGCAAAGCAGGTGTGTTGGTCGGGTCATGGCGACGTAATGGATCTTCAGGCGGTCCTGTTGTCGCTTCTCTGACCTTGACCTTCCACGCTTCGTACCAGTCAGCCACGGCAGAATCAGTTCAAGATTATGTTTCCCTTCATGGCCATACCAATATGTGTCAAGAACTAACGTAGCTGTGTGGGTTTCTCCTTTGATTGAGTGAACCGAACCTACAAGAATGTGAACTTTTGGATCATCACCAGGGTATTTGTAGATATTGTCTCGGCTCATCAGAGTAGAGGTAATCGCCATTTTGTCGTTGAAACTGTACTTCCACATCAGGAATTGTTCAGCTTCGTCACCGGACAACGGTGCACCTGCAATCGCCTCTGCGATTTTTCCTACAACACTACACCACCGGCTGTCCCATGTTTCCTTTGTCGGTGGTTTCTGTTTGACGGCGAATCTAACGATCATGATTCTATAGCAGTCACGAGCAGTGGTTGACTCCTGCAAAAGCTGTAAGATATATCGGTGGGGATGTTTCCTATGATGTATTGTTGTCTCAGGTTGTATCATGCCAGCTAAGCGGAGGATGCCTTCCGAGATTTTCTCAACTGCTTGGTAGGCTTCTCCAGTTAGTTTGGCTTTTTCAATGCCTGCGAAGACATACTGAACAAATGTCTGTGGTTTTGCCTCACGACTTGTGAGTTCGGGATCATAGCAGGGCCAGTAATGACCTACATGGTGTGGAAACTTCTGACATCTATCGTATATACAATTAGGGCATTCCTCTTTGTTGGGACGCTTATGTCTCTGACCGACGGCTGTGAATGTTCCGTTGAGTAATTCCCTTTGGGAGAACGTCTCTACGAGCAGCTTAGCGTAGGCATCTAAAACCTTGCTGATGCTATCCTTATTGAATAGGAAAATGGTGTGACTTCCCTCTGACAGACCGGATGCAAGAGAGGTTTTTGGACCTTGTCCCACCAAGCAAGAAGGATAGGACTCAAGCCCGAGTGGATCGGCGAGACGTGCAATGTTGGGCCCAAAGCGATGGCTGTTGGGCAGGTCTTTTATGATTGTATCAATAGGATATTTGTCTGTAGTTGCCTCCTGAGCCCCCTCGAAATCGAAGATTGCCTGATTGACATCACCAAGTCGTTGGCGAATGACTGTACTTCTTCCCTTAAGAAAAATGCGGTGGAGGATTTCGGATTGTACTTCGCTATTGTCTTGTGCTTCATCGATAAACAAGAGAGGGAAGCGATCACGTATTACATGGACGACGTCAGGTATCTTATCCATCAGGTCATGGGCCCAGAGGAACATATCGTCATAGCAGTGATAGCCTTCCATGGAAGTTTCTTTGCACGTGTCTCTTAGGTTCCTATAGGTATCGGTCTGGCTTTGAAAAGGTAGCGGCCCATTCTTCTTTGCCAGGTTGAAATCAGCATCGAGAATCCGAATGTTCGATTTATCCACATACTTTTTTTCCAGAGAGTAACGCCACTTGCTGTCGAGTTTGTTCCATCTACGCATTTCACAAATTTCCGTATCAATCATCTTGATCGGGTATCCCCGGGACCTCAACCAAGGTATTGCGAGGAACTCATTCACGAAGCTGTGGATGGTTCCGATGTAATGCGGATAGGAGAGTAGACGTCGACCAGTAGTAGTGTTACCAAGGCGGGTTTCGATTTCACTGCGCGCAACGTTAGTATGCGAAATTACGCATATACCACGTGAACGATATTGCCACTACGCCCGCGAAGAATTGCCTGTTCATTCTTGTTCTCCCTCACTTGGCTTGACCTTGCCTTCGACCCACCGGCGGGCCGTCTTGGCGGCCGGGCAGTCCGGATAACTCGCCAGCAGCCGCTTGTAAACCACGTCCAGCACAGCTTCCACCTCAGAATCCGGCATAACGCCGCCGACGGCGAAGCGCTTGTAGATTTTGGCGATCCGGGCCTGGGCAAGCCACGCGTATTCGTAGTCCGGCCATTTCTCCACCACCTGCCGGAAATACGCCAGGGCCTTTTGATCTTCGCCGAGCTGATAGTGGCACTCGGCGGAGTAGAAATACGCTTCAGCGGTAGCCTCAGAAGGCGGCAACTGCTGGCGGATTCTTTCGCCCAAAGGCAACCGCTTGTGGCGCTTCAGCGCAGGCGCAGAATCTCTGTTAACTTGTCAAAGAGCCACAGGCTCTTGATTCCCGCTGAACAGCAGGCCCCCCCTCCACCGATCCGCAACATCAGAACGCTCAAGTGGACACAGAAATGAGGTAGAAACATCGAGCTGATAATCAACGCTGCGTTGAATTCGCGGGTGGGCCTTCTTTATCTGGCTCTTTCGCCGGTTTTTTGCTGGAAACAGCCTCCAGTGCTGCGATTCTTGCTTCGACCCCGGCAATCAGTTCGTTGACGACACCTTCATGTTTCTCAAGTATTCTCTGTGTGAAATTCCTTAATTCGTCCGTATCGTAGGGCTTGCGCGAATACAGCGTGACACATCTCTGTGTAAGGGCCCAGCGCTGGAAATATAGCTCGGATTCGCGCTCCCATTTCTTGCGCTCAGCAACCTGCTGTTTATGCTTATTCATCAACTCCTCGTAATAAGGACTCTCTGAGTTTACATGGTATATATCCACCCGCGGCGGAGAGCCCGGATGGTCTTTAGGTGCCTTGTTATCTAAAGCCAGCTTCAGCCCTGTCAGACAGGGCGCGATGGCCTCCCGTCTTATCTTTACCAGTTCATCTTCAGTACGCCTGTAATATCCGACCATCAGGCAGTCTGCCCGTCCCCCATACATTTTACAAGCGGTAATGGGCTCCAGAGGATACTCGAGAGCTTTCTTAGTGTACTGAAGAGCTTTGGGTATCCGTACATCCTCTGAAGAATGCCAGCCCGCTTCACTGTAAATAAGCGCGATTGTTGCATATATTTTGCCTTTTTCCGCGGGTGAATTATGGTCTCTTATCAATTCGAGGCATTGTGATTCCAGCTTTTCCCACTCAGCCCATTTACCTATTTCTCTCTTTTGACCACGAATTGCGCCAAGACGTTGATTTAGTTGTTCCTGTTCTTGCATGGGAAATGCTGTTGGGCAACAAACGCAGATCACAAAGATAATCATTCCTATTAGCCGTCTCAGTCTTGCATATTTGCGCATCATTAACTCCTTTCGATTCTCTCATTGCCACGGGCCTTGCCAGTCACCAGGTATTCCATTGAATGTTTCGCGGCACTTTTGATCTGAACCTCTGTATTCGGTATTGGTTAAGTCACTCGAAAACCACTCTATCCATTGGCCTACTTCGTTTTTGTACTCCTGTACCCAAGATATGGAGTAGTTGAAATCAACGTAATTGGCGCCATTATATATGCGACTAATCGGATCTGGTCCATCGCTAATATTATCCCATCCTGTGTTGTCAAAATCGACGCCCCACTCCTTAGTGTATGGCGATTTGCCACCAGGGGTCCCGTCCGGCCAAGTCCAATTATGCTCTGGTATATTTTCCCGAAAGGCAGCTCGGTAGAAGCTTACGGTCGTCGGGTTGACCGTAACATCGTATATTGTATATGCACCGATGCTGTTATTCGGTGGGCCCTCGAATCCAAGGCCAACGTCTGCGTATTTGCTCGCCGATTTCGAATCCGGCGCAATAACTGTAAAGTCCAGAGTACAATACCCTGTGCCGGCAGAAGCTATAACTGTTGAATATGAAACGGACTTCATTGCGGTAAAGGTTGTCATGGCTCCATATGCTGGGCTTACCGTTCCGCCTCCACTTATCCACCAATCAACTGAAATCGGCGGGTCAGTCGCGCAAATCACTTCTTCACCGAGTCCAAGTGTGGTCCTATTAGTGTTGGCCGGAAAGTCGGACACCGTTTCAGATTTGATGGTGAAAATCCAGAGGTCTTTTTCCGCGCTGCTGCTGCCGCAGGTGGCGATGACCGTTTTCGGCCCCGGACTACTCCAATTCGTCGTCCACTGCGAGCCGCTGCCTGTAGCCGGATTCTGCCCACCGCTCCATGTCACGGTCACAAGCTGCGCGCTGTTCGGAGGCTCAGTTACCGCCGCGAAATGCGCGTTCTGGCCGACACACGCCGCATCGGCGGTGGCACTAACGCCCACGACCTGAACAATCGTGACCTGCTTTTGCGCGCTGCTGTCGCCGCAGGTGGCGGTGACGGTTTTCAGGCCGCCCGTGCTCCAGCTCGTGGTGAACTGCGAGCCGCTTCCGGACTTGCCGTCGGTCCCGCTCCAGGTGACGCTCACGTATGGCGCGCAGTTCGGCGGATTCGTTATGGCTCCGAACGTAACGTTCTGGCCGACACACGTAGCACTCGTGCTCGATATGACCTGCGTGACCGCCACCGCGTACACGTAGCTGTGGGCATCGTCCGACCCGCCGGCGCTGGAGGCGTCCACATAGGCGCTGTACACGCCCGAAGAATCGTAGTGGCCCCACGACATCGAGCTGTACTCTTCGTCATATTGGTCCTGGTAGCCTCCCCAGCTCCACACCCACGAGTACACCGGCCCCCCGGATTCGACCCAGGCATCGATGATCGCCGTCTGGCCCACCGGGGCATACACCTTCCAGTCCGAGTCGATATACAAAGGCGGCGCCCAGCCGGAACACTCAGGAACACTAATGCAAACGGTAGCCACAATAATTGCCACTACGCCCGCGAAGAATTGCCTGTTCATTCTTGTTCTCCCTCACTTGGCTTGACCTTGCCTTCGACCCACCGGCGGGCCGTCTTGGCGGCCGGGCAGTCCGGATAACTCGCCAGCAGCCGCTTGTAAACCACGTCCAGCACAGCTTCCACCTCAGAATCCGGCATAACGCCGCCGACGGCGAAGCGCTTGTAGATTTTGGCGATCCGGGCCTGGGCAAGCCACGCGTATTCGTAGTCCGGCCATTTCTCCACCACCTGCCAGAAATACGCCAGGGCCTTTTGATCTTCGCCCAGTTGATAATGGCACTCGGCCGAGTAGAAATAAGCTTCGGCGGTAGCGCTGGAGGCCAGCAACTGCCGCCGGATTGTTTCGCCCAGACTTATCACCTTTACGAAATACCCTTTCGCTTGGGCTTCCAGTCGGTCTCTTTGACACTCAACGGCCCGGTCGTAATACCCTTCCGCCGCGCGCCATAAAGCCAGCGGCAGTTCCGGATGGTCCCTAAAATCAGCAGTCAATCTTTTCAAAGCTGCTTGCCCGGCGGCATCGTTGCCAAGCCGGATCTCCAACTTCGCCAGATCCATTCGCGACCACAGGGCGTACGTGTGCTCGGGCCAGTTGTCCAGAACATGCTGATAAAGCTCCTTGGCCTTTTCGTGCTTCCCAAGGGTCTGACAGTAATAAGCGACACTATGCACGGCTTGTGCTATGTCCTTGCTGCCCGAGAAATCAGCCACTAACCTGTCAACGGCGGGCGTAGCGTCGGCGTCGTTACCCAGCTTAAAATGGAGCTTAGCGAGGTCTGCCTGTGACCACATTGCGTATGTGTCCTGAGGCCAGTGGCTCAGAACATAGCCATAAAGCTCTCTGGCCTTTTCGTATTTCCCAAGGGTCTGACAGTGATATGCGACGTTATGCACAGCCTGCGCGATGTCCTTATGCTGCGAGAAATCAGTGAGTAATTTGTCAACACCGGCTTGAGCAGCACCATCGTCGCCTAACGTCAAGAGAAGCTTTGTCAGATCCATCTGGGACCACACGGCGTAGGGGTGTTTGGGCCAGTCGGCCACTACATGCTGATATAGCCCTTTGGCCTGCTCATGTTTCTTGAGCTTCTGGCAGTGATAGGCCACGTTATGCACGGCTTGCGCTATGTCCGTGTTCCGGACGAAGTCGGCAAGCAATTTGTCAACGGCGGCCTGGGCCGCGGCATCCTCCCCTAATGTCAAGTGCAGCTTGGCCAGATCCATCTGGGACCACATTGCGTAAGGGTGCTCAGGCCAGTGGCTCAGAACATATTGATAGAATTCCTTCGCCTTGTCGTTTTTGCCAAGTTTCTGATAGTTATAGGCCACGTTGTGCACGGCTTGTGCGATGTCCTTATTCCGCGAGAAATCGGCAAGCAATTTATCAACGGCGGTTTGGCCTGCGGCGTCATCGCCTAACGTCAAATGCAGTTTCGCCAAGTCCATCTGTGACCGCATCGCGTAGGCATGGTCAGGCCAATGGCTCAGAACATACTGATAAAGCTCCTTGGCCTTTTCGTACTTACCAAGTTTCTGGCAGGAGTATGCCATGCTGTGGACTGTTTGGGCTATGTTCTTGTGTTTTGAGAAGGCGGCAATCAAATTTGCGAAAGCCTTCTGGGCTTCAAGCTCCTTTCCCGAAACGACGTAAAGCAGTGTCAGTTCCTTCTGTGCCTTCAAGGCGTCGTCGGTGCCCGCCTGGTCTGCGGTGATACGTTTATAGACCCGCTCGGCCTGTTTGTATTGTCCTTCTCGTTCATACCTTTGCGCCCGCTCGAAGGTAGCGGGCGCACAGCCATGGCCTGCTATCACCAGCCCAAGCAAAGCAAGCATTGCCCCAAAAGAGGTTCTCTCGCACATCGCTCATACCTCCAGCTTTTTAAGTTGTTCAAATGGCGTTAGCCATCCCCAGGCGGACTTAACTTCTCGCGTATGGTGCTCATCCCGTGTCTTGCGCTTTCTGAGGTTCCAGCTTGTACTTCGTCTTCAACCATGTCAAGAGAAAATTTCCAAATTTCCAAAAATTTTTCGCCGCTGCTTGTTTATGAACTGTATCTCGTTTTCTGATAGAGGCTTAGCGAGTTTAGAAGGGCGGAAATTAGGGGATCGGGCAGTGGGTATCAGGGAACCAGGATATCAGGAGGTGGAACGGGAATATCGAATATCGAGCAAGAAATATCGAACGTCGAAGGTAAAAAATCCGCGTTGTCTGCGTTCATCTGCGGTTATTGACTGTTTCTCAGTGTTTATTCGTGTCCATTCGTGGTTAGCTTAGAACGCCTCCGGCAGGATTTCGCGGGCGGCGTTGCGGAGGTAGCTGGAGATGTGGCGTTCGGCGCTCATGCCGAGCACCTTTCGGGCGACCTTGTTGCAGTCCTCCAAGGTCACCGAGCGGATCATCTGCTTGATCTCCGGGATCATGGGCGGGCTCAAAGACAGGGTCCGGACGCCCAGGCCCAGCAGCAGCATGATGTACTCCGGCTCGGAGGCCATCTCGCCGCACAGGCTCAGGTCGATCTGCGCCTTGTGGGCATCCTGAATCACGGTTCGGATGAGGCGCAGCACGGCGGGGTCCACCGGCGAATACAGCGTGGAGACCAATTCGTTGCCCCGGTCCACGGCCAAGGTATATTGGGTCAGGTCGTTGGTTCCGATGCTGAAGAAATCGACGTCTCGGGCCAGCACGTAGGCGGTCAGGGCCGCCGCGGGCGTTTCAATCATGATGCCGATGGGAATGTCGCGGTTGTACGGGATGGATTCTTCGTCGAGGTCCTCCATGACGTCGTGCAGGATCATCTTGGCCTGCATCAGCTCGTGGCGATTGGTGATCAGCGGGAACATGACCTTGACCTCGCCGAGGACGGAGACCCGCAGGATGGCGCGCAACTGGGTCTTGAACATCATCAGGTTCTGCAGGCAGAACCGGATGGAGCGCAGGCCCAGGAACGGGTTCGGCTCGGGCGCGAACCGCTTGCTCTGGGTGAATTTGTCGGCCCCGAGGTCGAGCGTGCGGATGACGATGGGCCGGTCTTCAAAGACGCGGACGGTGCGGGCGTAGGCCTCGTAATGGTCCTGCTCGGTGGGCTCGCGCTGGGTATTGAGATAGAGGAACTCGGTGCGGTACAGGCCGATGCCGGCGCCGCCTTTCTGCAGGACGACTTCGGCCTCATCGGGGAATTCGATGTTGCCGAGCAGGGTGATTTCGGCGCCGTCGCGGGTGACGGCGGGTTTTTGCCGGAGGGCGTCGAGCCGGTGCTCCAGGTCGGCGAATTCGCGCGAGTACTGCCGGTACTGGGCAATCGTCTGCTCGTCGGGATCGACGATGACGATGCCGCGATTGCCGTCCACGATGACGGTGTCGCCGCCGCGGACGTATTCGGTGAGGTCTTCCAGCGCGACGACCGCCGGGATGCCTAACGAGCGGGCCACGATGGCGGCGTGACTGGTGCGGCCGCCGGCGTCGCTGGCGATGCCCTTGACGAACTGGCGGTTGAAGCCGGCCGTCTGGGTCGGGCTCAATTCGCGCGCGACGATCACGACCTCGTGGGTCAGCCGGGCGACGTCCTGACGCTTCTTGCCGAGCAACTGTTTGAGCAGGCGCCTTTCAATATCGCGAACATCGGCCGCGCGCTCGCTGATGTAGGCGTCTTTGACTTTCGTGAAATGGGAGGCGATTTCGCGCAGGACGGTCGAGACGGCGTACTCGGCGGTGACCAGCTCGTTCTGGACGAAATCCGTGACTTTTCGGCGCAGGCTCCGGTCGCGCAGGAAACGCAGGTGAACGGCGAATATGTCTTTGATCTTGCTGCCTTCCCGCTGGCTCTGGGCGGCTTCCAGCCGCGTCAGCTCGCCGACGGCGTCCTTGAAAGCGCCCCGGACACGCTGGGTCTCCGTCAGCCGCTGCGAGGGCGCGATCGACCGGCGGGGAATGCGATAATCCTCCGAATCGATGATCAGCAACTTGGCGATCGAGATGCCCGGCGAAACAGCGATGCCCTTCTTGATTTCCATGACGTCCTTCTGTTATCCCGTCTCTGCCGGCGGCCCGCTGCCCCTACGGCGTCGGCTCGTCGAAGTGTTTCTCTTCCACAAGCTCGCGCAACGCGTCAATCGCCTCCCGGGCATCCGGCCCCTCGGCTCTTACCCTCAGCTTCGTCCCACATGTCGCAGCGAGCATCGATACCTGCATGATGCTCTTGCCGTCAACTTTCGTCTCGCTGTTACTGACAGCAATGTCACTGTCAAATCGGTTTGCGATGTCCACGAACCGCATCGCCGGGCGCATGTGTAGTCCCTCTGCGTTCTTGATCTCGAGGTCCGCTTCGTAAACCACGTTTTTCAATGTATCTTTCTCTGCCTGCATCTGCACAGCTCCGCGTCTCGACGTGCATCCCACCAGACTACACGGCTATAAAGATGGATCCTCGTCGGCCTCTCGGATCAGCTCCTCGACCTGCTCGGCGCTGCGGCACTGCTTGAGAAACTTCCGAAACTTCTCCTGCTGTAGATGCCTGAACAAACACTCCATCGCCTGTAGATGTTTATCGGGATCGCCCGCAGGGCTGATCAGGAGGATGACCGAATACACCGGCTGTTTGTCGAGCGAGAAGAAATCAACGCCCATACCCCGCAACCCGATCGCGGCCACCACGTCCTTGGCCGTCTTGTGCTTCACGTGAGGCACGGCCACCCCTTTACCCATCCCGGTGCTGGCTTCGTTCTCTCTCTTGATCACGCTGGCGGCCACATCCTTACATTTGCACTCTCCGAGCCGGCCGGCCTTCTCAAGAGATGCAACAAGCTCCACGATCACACCGTCACGATCGCGGGCTTTCAATTCCACAACCGTCGCCCCGAAACAGACAAAATCTGCAAGTTTCATCTTAGTTCTGCCCAAAGTCGCCCGTCACGGCCTCACCGGCCGGACCAAAAATCACATACAGCAAGAACGAGACCTACGTTTCTTCTGGATTGCCCGGATACTTGTTGTCGCGCTCCTTGCTCTTCATTCTCCCGAGCTGTCGTTGAAGCTTATGGACGGCCATATCGATGCACCGATACGTGTCTTCCCCCGTCTCGGTCCCGACAAAAACCTTGCTGTGCTCGCCACGCGCGATAATCTCTACGCTCGTGCTACCCCCCTTGCTGCCGTCCACAACGACCTCGACCTGATTGATGCTGCTGTAGTACTTCGGAAGCTTGGACGTCTTTTCCTGGGCGTGCTTTCTCATCGCTTCCGTGATCTCGATATGTTTGCCGCTGATTGTGAAAAGCAAAATGATTCTCCTTAACTATTATTTCCGACGCTTCTGGAAAACGCGCTGCTATACTCCTTTTCCCGAATCAGGCTTTGGCAAAGCCGCCGCGTGCACGGTGCCCCGTGCTATTACTCCGCCGCTGACGACAAATCTAAATGCTTCCTCGATCGTCATATCCAAGTCAATCGCATGCTTTTTGGGAATCGTTATCACAAACCCGGTAAACGGGGTCGGCGAAGTCGGTATGAAAATCGTAAGGAATTCCCTTCTGACAAGGTTGACGACTTCCTCAAACCCCGAGCCGGTCACAAAACCTAAAGACCATATTCCCTTCCGCGGGTACTCGACGGCAACGACCCTCGAGAACATCTTTTTCTGCTCGTCGGGCGTCAGCAAAAAATCGGTGAACTGCTTGATGTATGGAAAGACCTTCCGCAGGAGGGGTATGTTCAAGATGAACGTTTCGATTGAACGCCACAAGCGTTTTCCGACGTAGCTTGCCAGCAGCGCACCCAAGACGCAGACTGCGACCAGTGCGATCAGAAAACCGGCGATAGAAGCGGGGCCATCGATCCACGTCTTGGCAAGCGTCTTTTCGAGCTGTTCGATGCGGGCTCTGCGCCAGATTTCAGGTCTTCGCAGGTGGATCTCCAATTCCTTTTCGTTGTCACTCAATTCAGGCTTGACATTCAAGAGATACGCCTTGACCTGCTGCTCGGAGATCTCGACCCCCTCGTGGCCGACCAAGGCGATGATGCGGACCAAACCTCGATTTATGTAGATACTGATTTTTTCCTGGACAAACGTATAGGCCCAAACGAACAGCCAGATCGTCAGGATGCTCGGCAATAGTACCGCCAATCCGTGCAGGAAATAGCTCTTAAAGCGTCTGGCAAGACTCATGTCCTCAACACCAAGTCCTTTGCCTTTATCAACTTACGAATTTTTCTTTTGCTAAGGCCGCTTAACAAAGCAACCATTATAGCCGCAACGTGCAGATTAAGCGACCGGCTCACCATAGTCAACAAAAAAGTCTTTTGGCAAGTGTGCGCCGATCAAGTGTATCAGCGCTCCCGGCAGAGAGGCAAGAAGCAAAATAAGCCTCTGGCACAAAGCCAGCGCCAGCGCCTCTTTGCCGGACATTGTGCCGACCCGCATGAACATCACCTTCAACCAGCCCTCCATGATACCCAACCCGCCTACACTTATCGGCAGAGTCCCCAACAACCACGAAAGAGGGAAGAAAACAAAGTAGTACTTCGCAGGCGCCGTGATGCCGATTTCCCTCCCGACCAGCCACATGGCGATTACGTGCATTCCCTGACAGCAGAAGGTAAGCAGCAGCGCGTATGCAATCGTCAGCCGCCTGCGACAGTATATACGAATTGACTGCCGCACCCGGCTCAGCATCAAAGCTCCCTTCCGGCCAACAAGCTCAAAACCCCGGCCCAGCAATTTCCGCCCTTTTGAATTTCCCGCCGCCAGAGCGACGGCCAGCACGAAAGCAGCTCCAATGCAAACCAACACCCACTTGTATTCAATCAAACGCCGGAAAAAGCCAAGCTCAAACGAGAAGTTAAATCCTTCTTCCCGGCTCTCTTCAGGAACAAACCAGTAGCAGCCGAAAGCCATGATGAACATTCCGGCTAATCCGATGACCCTGTCAACAAACACCGAGAGCGCCGCCTCCAGCTTCTTATCGGTATGTTTGGTCACGTACCACGCCCGCGGAACATCGCCCCCAATGGCGCCGGGCAGGCAGTTGTTATAGAACAGGCCCAGGAAATGCAGTCTGACGGCCGGCCAAAAACCTATCTTGATCGACTGAACTTTCAATAATAGAGACCAGCGCGCAACAAAGATCAACTGGCCGACGACATAAATCCCCAGAGCTGCGGCGAAGACCCACAGGTTCAGTCCCAGCAGAACTTCGCCGATCTGCCCCAAATCTTCGCCTCGGAAGGCCAGATAGAGCGCTGCGCCGGCGACGCCGAAACGCACAAGATACGAGATGTATTTCTTGCTCCTGACTCTTGCCTGAGCCATTAAGGTTGCCTGCCTTGAAAGAACTCGTTTTTGCAGATAATACCGTGCAAGAGTCATTCCGGCAAGACGTTAAACGAATAACAAGAGTTCCGCTGTTCGCGCGCAACGATAGAACCCCAGATATGGATCACCGCGATTTGAAACTAACCACGAACGCCGTCCCGAGCCATGTCGGAAATTTAGCCACGAATGAACTTGGCGCGGCCTCGGGCTTTGCCCTCGGCCGCAACCAAAAAGTTCGTCTGACGGAAAAGCTTCGTAACATGCTGCATATACAGAAGTTACAAACGGTCAAAACGAAAATCGAGCATAAAAAACAACGTTTTGAAAGATAGTATTACGAATCGACACGAAGAAATGCTGTTCGGGGTCATTCCGAGTGTAACCGAGGAATCTATTAAGAAAAGTCATTGCGAAGCCCGAAGCGTTCTGAATTAGCCACGAAGCCTCGAAGGCACAAAGATTATCCTGTAATCCTGTCGAAGTTGTAGCCACGAATGAACACTGATGAACTCGAATTCTGGAGTAAATGCCAACCGCCACGAAGCCTCGAAAGCACAAAGATTATCCCGTAATCCTGTCGAAGTTGTAGCCACGAATGAACACTGATGAACTCGAATTCTCGACTCTGGATGCTCGATCCTCGATCCTGCATTATTGTCATTCCTGCACCTGCTTTCGCAGGTGTAAACTTGTCCCCACAAAAGCGGGGAGCAGGAATCCAGTAACTCTCACCACGAAGAACGCAGAAATATAAGCAATAACAGAAACCACGAATGGACTTGGCGCGGCCTCGGGCTTTGCCCTCGGCCGCAACCAAAAAGTTCGTC
>CAYWZW010000084.1:0-21762 GCA_964462945.1 uncultured Pirellulales bacterium | reverse complement strand
GCGAAGCGGCTCCGCTCTTGAGCCGGAAAAAAATCCATCCACAACATTTGACAATGTCTCTTTTGTTCTACCTGGCCCTTCGACTGCACACCTTTCTCTTTGGCCCCGAATTTACATGTACTGCGCTGGTACTCGCGCTGAGACGGCGTTCACTCTGCAAGAACGGATCTCGGTCAATACAGCGCGATGTCGTCAAAGTACATCTTGCCGGAACCGCCGGGCGTTGCTGTATTGCCCTTGGTGCCCAAGCCCAGCATGATCTTCTCCACATCGGTCAGGTTCACGCCCTGATCGGTAAAGGCTTGAAGCGGGACGACCCATCTCGTCCAGGTCCCTTTCTGGGCCGCGCTGGCGTCATCGTGGTACACCACGGCAGGAGCGCCGGTGCGATTAGCTACGGCGACATACAGCCCCTCAGGGGCGTTATTCGAGCTGCCCCTGAACCAGATCGTCAATGTGCTCACGCCGTGCTCGGTCCAATCCCGCGGATAGCTCAACGTCCGCTCGACCTCTGAATACTTGGCATAGCCCTGTTTATTATTGTCGTAGGACAGGGGCATCGACTGGCGGCCGCCATGCACGATGGTCTGCTCCATATAGGAAGCGGTGGTTTCGTCGCCCACAGCCGCACCCGTGCCATTGCCGGGGTAGGCCGGCGCCGTGTCATGTGCGGCATAGCCAAGCCCGTCTTTCCACGCCCACCAGATCTGATTGTCGCCGGCATTATAGTCCTCGAAATCATCTACTGAAATGAAGTCGGCCGTGGTGAAGCTCCAGAGAGGGCCTTTCCAGGGACTATTAGGATTCAAGCCATTGACCTCATCGACGCGCCAATAGTAAGTAGTCTGCCATTCGAGCTTGCCGGGATCATAGCTCTCAGAACCGAGGGCTTTGCTGCCTTTGTACTGCGGCGCAGCGGTGGTGGCGTTGCGCACGGCCTGTTCATCTGTGCCGAGATAGACTTGGTGCGAAGCGGCGTGAACCGCCGGCTTCCAGCTAAGTTTAGCCGTCATCTTCACGTCTGTGGCGCCGTTAGCCGGCTTCGGGCTCCCGACGGTGCCCGGCGTCGTAAAGCTCCAGACATCGCCTTTGTACGTGGCAACGCCGTCGAACTCATCGACCCGCCAGTAATAGACCTTCTCCGATTCAAGGGGACCGGGGTTGTAGGCTGTCGTTCCCTGCGTCAGTCCTCCGGCGGCGTTGTTTACATCGTCAAAGTTGCCGCCAAAATATACCGTGTGAAGCTTGGCGCCGAAGCCCGCCGTCCAGCTTAGTGTTGCCTTCGGGTCCACCGACTCAGCGCCATCGGCCGGATTCGGGCTGTAAGCAGTCTTGGGCGGAACGGTGAAGCTCCATACATCGCCCTTGTGTTTCGTCGTGCCGTCGGCCTCAACCTCATCGATCCGCCAGTAGTAGGTCGTGCCCGGGACCAGACCGTCGGGATAAGGATACCCTGGAAAACCGACGACGAAATACGTCGTGACTTGGTTGACGCGGAAGGTGCCGCCGGCGCCGGCGTCCACATCGGCGAAATTATCGCCGAAGTACACATCATGCGAGACGGCAGCGGCATCCGGCGACCAGCTCAGGTTTGCCCAGGTGTCCGGATGGAAGGCCCCATCCGCCGGGTTGGGATTGTAGGCTTTTCCCGTCCATCTGGCCGTCAGCGTGGTCTTGCCGGGGTTTCTCTGATTGTAGTCCAGCTCGGAAAGGCCGCTCCCAGCGAAGAAAGTAATCTGGCCGGCGGCGATAAAGTTACTGATCGTCGCCGTTAGGTCCCCTTCCAGCACCAGCGCGCCTTCGCCGACATCTATCAGGCCGGTTGGTGTCATCCGGAGGCCCTCGCTACCGACGTTGAAAGTCCCGCCGTGAAGGTACAGCTCGCCTGCTTTTCCAGTGCCTGTGGGAATTATCAATTCCCTGACGGTGACCGTGCCGCCGGTCATGATCCAGGTGCCTGTACCGCCTCCCCACCCAAGCTCGAAGTCACCGCCGACCGTTACGGTGCCGCCGCTCATATTGAACGTGCCGTGGGACTCGGCCCCATCGCCCCACCAGACCCAATCTGTTATTGCGAGGGTCCCGCCCGTCATCGTCACCGAGGGCTCGCCGGCCACTTCACAACCCAGACCGAGGGCCTTGGCCTCGATCCCGTCCTGGATGACCGGGCCGTTTGGTGCTTTTGCCGCCGGTACATCCACATAGACCTCATCAGCGCTCGTGGGGACTTTATTGAATTCCCAGTTGGCCCGATTGCTCCAGAGTTTGTCGCCGCCCTGACCGGTCCAGTGGACGGTTGCGGCGTGACCGACAGAGCTCAGCACCGACACCAATGAAATCAGAAAGATTGCTTTCTTACACATGATAGTCCTCCTTCAATAAAGGTTCGATTAAGACGACGTATGCCGATTTCTGCCTCGACCGTGCGCCTGGTTTGTTTGTGCTCAATACATAATATCTATCAGATAAGTTACCCTTGTGTCAAGGAAAATCGCGGGATAATAAGGTGCATCGTCTATAAAGCGGCGTCTTTTTCGATTACGTTCTTTTCCTGGGCCGCTTTGAATTCAGCCAGTTTCTCGCGGAGTTTTTCGTCCGACAGGGCCAGGATTTGCACCGCGAAGACGGCGGCATTCTTGGCTCCTGTCTTTCCGAGGGCCATCGTGGCGACCGGAACGCCGGGCGGCATCTGAACGGTGCTCAAGAGTGCATCCATGCCCCCCAGGCCCGCGCCTGAAACCAGCGGCACGCCAATGATGGGCAGGGTCGTTTTGGCCGCTAAGGCACCGGCCAGATGTGCGGCCATACCCGCAGCGGCTATGATGACTTTCAACCCATTCTGAGCCGCATTTTCAGCAAATTCAGCGGCGATTTGCGGCGTCCGGTGGGCTGAAATTATCCGCACGACCGGCTTGATGCCGAAAGAGCCGAGCTGGTCGATGCAGCCCTGCATCACGTCCATGTCGCTGTCTGAACCCATCACCACTGCCACGGGGGCTGTTTTTCCCAGTACCATATTGCTTTCTCTTCCTAACAGGGTACAATAGTGTGCAGTCTATACGCGGTGATAATAACGACCTGGTGCCCCGGATGCAAGTCCAAATAGCGGCACAGGATATCACGAGATGAAGTTCTGTAATCGCCCATGAATCCGGGATGATGGTCCCGCACCAGCTAAGGAGTGCCGAAAATGCGAACGAGAAAACCGATTGTCGCAGGCCAGTTCTACCCCGGCCAGCATGATTCCTGCATAGACGACGTCAACAAATGTCTCGACGCCAGGGCTCTAAGCGAACTGCTGCCGGAGACAATAGTCGCCGGAATTGTTCCGCACGCCGGCTGGACATTCAGCGGGAGCTTGGCTGCGTTGGTCTTTTCGGCCATAAGACAGCAGCATGAAAAGGTACATACTTTTGTCCTATTCGGGGCCGCCCACGGTTACTTTGGTGCCTCGCCCGCCGTTTACGACAGGGGCGTATGGGAGACCCCGCTGGGCGAAGCCGCCATTGATGAGGAATTAGCCGACGCCGTGTTAATCGCGGGTCCCGCCGTCAGCGATCCAGACCCACATCTGTGCGAGCACAGCATCGAGGTGCAGGTTCCATTCATACAGTACCTCTTTGCCGGGGCCAAGATTCTGCCCATCCTGGTCCCACCGACAGCACCGGCGGTGGCGTTGGGCGCGAGCGTCGCTGCGATTATCCGTCAGGACGGGCACAAGAAAATTGTTTGCATCGGCTCAACGGATTTGACCCACTACGGCCCGCGTTATGGTTTTGCGCCAAAGGGAACGGGCAAGAAGGCTTTGGAATGGGCCCAAAACGTGAATGACAAGGAATTCATCGATCTGGCTCTGAATCTCGAGCCGGAGCACTTGCTTGCCAGCGCGATAGAGAATTCCAATGCCTGTGGTCCCGGTGCGGCGGCGGCGACGGTCGCAGCCGCAAAAGAGCTCGGCTGTCAGCGAGGCGTATTGCTTGCACAGACCACCAGCAATGAAGTCATGCTCGAAAGGATGGGCACCGCCGGCACCGATTCCGTCGGCTACGCCGCGATTGTTTTCTAACCGCCGAACGGCGTGTTTGGCCCTGCGGTGATTGTATTGGCTGTTTTTTCCGTGCGGCGGGACAAAGCCAACGGTCGGATTCGAACCGACAACCCCTGGTTTACAAAACCAGAGCTCTGCCGTTGAGCTACGTTGGCGTCAAGGGGTAGGATGGGCAACTCGTTTGCCCATGCTGCGTCGGAACGGCATGGGCAGGAGAGCCTGCCCATCTACGAGCTAAATCGGCCTCTTACACCCTTCCATTTTACATCGGATTGGGCGAAATTGCAAGGAAATTTGCTCAACCCGTGAGATAAAACGCCGCAGACAACAGACCATGCCGGCAACCTGCCATCTCGCGGGCCAGGTGTTTATTACTGAACTTTTGCAAAATTGAAGTTAGACATGCTTTTGGAAAGAAAAAATCTTCTCTTTCGATTTTTTCTTTCTAAAATACGACGCGTAACGTTCGACTCGACAATATGTTACGATACGGTACCCAATTATTCTCAGAAAATCGTGAAACCGATTTTCTGAAATAATATATGCCTAACTTCAATTTTGCAAAACTCTTATTATTACTTCGAGAGGGAGTGCAAATACTGCTCTATGTTTGTGTATCCGTCGCCGTCAACGTCGTTATTGGCGTCGGCGGGGTCGTTTAGATCGAGTCCCTTTTGTTTTTCCCAATCGTCCGGCATGCCATCATGGTCGGAATCAGAAGGAGGCGTTCCGGCCCCCAGTTGAGGATAGCCGCCCACCTCAGCCGGCGAGTCGATAATCCTGCCGGTCCTGTTCCTCACATCGGCGGTAACACGTTCATCCACCGTGTCGCGGACAGGCACTGTCGTACCGCATGAAGCAAGAACCCGTTCAAAGGCCTCGGTTGCGCTGGATGTGGCGACCGGCGGTACGGCAAAGGGGATCTGCGACCGGTAGTTTTCCGGCGCGTGCTGTTCCGGGCCCCAGCCATACTTGACGATGGCCCAGTCATCGACGGAGGAGTCGGGACGGCGCAGGCCGATGTTGTCTTTCACATAGATGCGCGGGATTCCCGCCTCCTGATCTATCAGGATCTCATACGGACCGGTTCGCGTCGATGGTCCCGGCAGAAAGTAATTTCCGACGAAGTTGAGAAATGAGTTCGAATTGTAATCGGTGATCTCCGCGCCCAGGACGCCCCAGTTGTAAACCACGTTGTTGACAAAATCATGGGTCCCTCCCTGGCTGATCAGCGGGTTACGAAAGTCGTTATGAGCCAGCAGACAATGATGCACGGACACGTTGTACGAACCATCGCCGATCAGCAGACCGGCGCTGTGCGTCTTTTTGCGGTGACGGCTTCTATTGAGGGCCTCGCTGATAATGGACCACGAAATCGTGACATCGTGCGCGCCGTACCAGGTACTGACCGTCTCATCTTCCGACCAGCTCGCCGAGATATGGTCCAGCACGACATGGTGGGCGCCGGCGGCATCGCCGCGTTTTCCGACTTGTCGGACGAGTCCGAGAATCTGCACGGCGTCGTTGTCCTCGGGTGTGATGTCTCCTTCGTTGCCGGGGCGAATGCGAACGTGCTGAATCAGAACGTCGTGTGTAAAGATGGCAAGTCCGGCGTTTTTGAGGCAGATGCCCCCACCGGGGGCGGTCTGGCCGGCCACCGTGACAAAGGGGTGAGCGATAAAGAGCTGCTCTTTTAGTTCGATCACCCCGCCCGCGCGAAACACGATAATCCGAGGTTCCGGGTCGTTCAATGCGGCGCGAAGCGAGCCCGGCCCGTCGTCTGCGAGCGTTGTGACTTCGATGATTTTTCCGCCCCGCCCTGCTGGCGTATCTGTACCGAACCCTTGGGCGCCCGGAAACACCGGCAACCCGGCCAGTGGGGTGAACAGCCGGGGTGTGCTGGGATTCTTGGGTGTCTTTGGCTCAAGGGCCTTCAGCACCATTGGGATTCCCACAAGTATCACGAATGCGACCAGCAGCAAGCAGCCGCTGCCCGTGCACACTACGCCCGCAATTCTCCCATGCCTCTCGCGAAGCATCTTGATGCCCAGGACCATCGCCACCAGGGGGCATGCCGTCATGGCGCCGAATGTGACCCACGGTCCCGCAAACTTCATGAGATGGGCATGGAAGAAGTCAGCTACCCGGAATATGAACAGCCCTGCCAGCAGCCAAAGCACCAGGGCCACCCCAAGCAGGGCCAGAGCCATCTTAACGCGCGTGGACTGTCTCATTCTTGCCCTTCCTATTCTTCATTTACCGTGAGTGGCTATATAGCTGCCTCGAAGCTGTAATGGCCGGGCTGAATTTCGAGCACCGAATGGCCCTTCTCATCCCGCAAATGCTTCACGCCGCGAACCTCTGTCAAGGAGGCGTTTCCTTCTTTGACCGATTTCGGGTTCTTTGTCGGCAAATACAGCGTCGCGATCGTATTGGGTGGGACCGAGACCTTCAACTCGAGCACTCCGCTGCGAATCTGCCACTCGCTTCGGATCGTGCCATAGGGTGATTCGAATTGGGCTTTGACCCAATCGAGAGACTGTTTCTTGAGCAGACCCGGCATGATGATGAAACGCTTGTAGCCCGGGCCGTTCGGGTCGGGTTGGATGCCCGCCAGTCCCTCGATGAACCAGGCGCCGATATGCAAATACGAGCTGTGCAGCAGTGAATTTCGGCCGTCCCATGCCTCCCAGGCGGTCGTGGCCCCGCGCCGGAGCATGTCGCCCCAGCCCGGATAGTCCTCTTTCGTGGCCATCTCAAACATCAGGTCGGGCCGGTCGAACTCCAGCAGGTTCTTGACGATAAAGTAACCGCCCGTGATGCCTCCCCAGAAGTGTCCCTGACGGTGGACGAGAATCTCGTCCTCGAAGCGTTTCCATACCGTCGGCCGAAGCTCCTCGGGCGGCAGTCCCACCAACAGCGCGGCAGCCAGATAAGCCTGGA
The DNA here is from genome assembly GCA_964462945.1 of uncultured Pirellulales bacterium. Lineage (GTDB taxonomy): Bacteria > Planctomycetota > Phycisphaerae > Sedimentisphaerales > Anaerobacaceae. The sequence continues at coordinate 14,771 of CAYWZW010000084.1, read as the reverse complement.
AGTTGTTCACGTAGCCGTTTTCCTCGGGATTGAAGAACTCCTTATGCACTGCTTGGCGGATGGTCTGCGCCCGGCTGCGGTACTTCGCGGCCATGTTGTCTTTGCCCAGAGCGTCGGCGATCCGCGCGGCCGTTTGCAGATTGTATATCCAATAGCAGTTGTTGAAAAACAAGGTCTCTCGCGTGTCCCCATTGACGCCTTCAGCCCCCGGCCAGAGCCAATCGCCTAAGAAGTCCCACTCTCCGCCCCAGCGAACAAGCATGTCGTTCTTCGACTTGGTTTCGAGGAAGGCCAGCCAGCGCTCTATCGTGGCGAGATTCTCTTGGAGTATTCGGACATCGCCGTAGTGCCGGTACATGTACCACGGCAGGGTGACGCAATAGCCGCTCCAGGCGGGTCCGCCGCCGCCCCAGTACGTCGGAGCGGTGTACGGCAGGTTCCCCGGTTGCGTGGGGGCGTTTTGGTTTGTGGCTTTTTCGCCAAGGCCCCAGGCCGTCTCTTTGCCCTGGACGTCGCGCCAGTCCTGAGACCACTTCGTGTAGAAAGCTCCCAGATGGTAGTTATTCATGGCCGTCTGCGTCGTGGCGTGAGCGTCGCCGCCGTAGCCCATGCGCTCGCGCTGGGGACAATCGACCACGTAACCGCCCAGGCTGAGGTTCTCGAAGGTCCACAGCACGAGGTCGTAGATGTCGTTCAGCAGCTTGTTGGAACATTCAAACCGTCCGGCTCGCTGGTAATCGGTTCGCACCAGATAGCCGCGAATGTCCTCCAGCCGGGGCTTGTATCCCAATCCTTTGATGAGGATCCACCGCCCCGATCCGTAGTTGAAACGATTGCGGAAAGTGCCCCGGCCGTCGGGCCCGATTCGGTAAGCGCTGTGGAGCCGATGAGTCATCAGCTTTTCTCGGTCCTCAGAGAACTGTAACTCGACGATGTCACCCAGTTGCCCCTTGAGATCGAGCTCGACAAAGCCGGCAAAATTCACGCCCATGTCCACGCGATAGCCTTCACCCTCGACCTGCTCGACGGCGACGGGTTCGATCTTACGGATGCGGCGGTTGGGTTCGACCATTTCCGCCGACAGCGTCAGCTTGGGATGATACACGGTGACCGCCTTCCAGTTGCTGTCGTCCAAGTCGGGGCTGCACCAGTTCGGCAGCTCTTTGCCGGCGTCGTAGTATTCGCCGCCGTAGTTCGTGAACATCCAGGTACCCAGCAGGACATTGGGACTTGGATGGGTCTTCCACGTCTCGTCGGTGATGAGATTCTCTGTTTGTCCGTCCGGCATTTCGATACGGGCCTGGGCAATGACGATGGGCGTTTGCGGCTTGTCGTCGCTCTTGTACAACGGATAGACCGACCACGATGTCCCCAGCCACAGGCCAATCGCGTTGCGACCGGCTTGCAGATAGTCGGTAATTTCGTAGGTCACGTAGCGGGCGCGTTTTGTGTGATCGGCCACGCTCGGCATCAAAACGGCGTCGGTCACCTTCTTTCCGTTCACGTATAGTTCATGGTAGCCCACCGACGCGACATGGATCGCCGCCCACCGGGGCTTTTCTTTCAGAGTGGTGATTTTGCGAAGCCAGGGATCCGCGAGGTAGCTGCCTTCCGGCGGCAATGTCTTTACCTCGGCGAACTGCGTGTCCGCGCCGACCCACTTGGCCGTCCAGTCCGACGAATCCAGCAGTCCCATCGTCCATCGAGCCGGCGTACTCCAGGCCGAGAGCGCCCCGCGCTCGTCGCGAACCCGCAGCTTCCAATAGCAGCGCATGCCGGAAGACAGAGCGGACCCGCCATAGGTAACCAGGTGTGACTGGTCGGACTTGACCTCGCCCGAATCCCATAAGTCGCTTTTGTCCTGGGCAAGCAGGTCCTGCGAGCCGGCCACCAGAATGCGGTAAGCCGTCTGTGCCTGTCCGCGTTCCGCCGAGTCGGCTGCCTTGAGCTTCCAGCTCAGCCGCGGCTGCCTCACGTCGATGCCCAGGGGATCGTGAAGGTATTCGCACCGCAAGTCGGTCGGCGCGATACGCGAGGCCTCCTGCTGTCCTCCGGCCATACCGTCCGCCGTCTGTACAGCGGCGCAGAGCACAACGGACATCAGCAGCCCCTTGAGCCGGGATGTATTATTACGCTTCGATAATCTTGCTCTTATCATTCGTGCGTCTCCTGTGACAGAAATTCTCGCCCCCCATTATAGAGTCCTGCATGGATTTTGCAGCAAATATTCAATTGATTCAAGATGTGGACAATTCTCAGGAAGCTGGTACAATACTCGTGTCAATCAGGCCGACTCGCCAGACGGACGCCGGGCTGGTTTGGCGTTCTGATGGATGAGAGAAACGTTGGACGGCGCAGCGAGTTGTTTAGCCACGAAGGCGCACGAATTGGACACGAATTCGTGATCATTCGTGAAGATTCGTGGCTATCATAAGGAGATCGGGGGTGTCTTTTGAGTAAAGGTCAGTTAGGATGAAGCCAAAGCGTGAAAGTGGTTCGCGGGAGGTGGGCCTGAAGATCGGGTGGATATGCGGGGAATATTTTCTGAAACTGGAGCACCTTCACTACGGGTACTGGACGGACAAGCTGAAGGTCGATATCACCAATTTGCGTTTTGCCCAGGAAGAATACGTCCAATTTCTTCTTTCGCGCATCCCCGAAGGGGTCAAAGCCATTCTCGATGTGGGCTGCGGGGCGGGGAGGATCGCCGACAAGCTGCTCTCGCTGGGGTATGCCGTGGATTGCGTTTCGCCGAGTGTTTTTCTTACCGAGCAGACCCGCAAGGTCGTTGGAGAGAAATGCGAAATTTTTGAATGCGAATATGAGGAGCTGGAAACCCAAAAGCGCTATGACCTCGTTATGTTTGTTGAGAGTTTTCAATATATCGCTCTGCCGGAGGCGCTGGCCAATACGTCGAGGTTTCTGAACGTCGGCGGCTCCATGCTGATATGCGACATTTTCAAAAAGGACGTAGGGGAAAAATCGCGGCAGAGCGGCGGGCATGAGCTGAGCAAATTCTTCGACCTTGTCCAGACGTATCCTTTCACGCCCACTGAGGACGTGGATATCACCGAGCAAACCGCGCCGAATATCGATTTGTTGAATGAAGCGCTGGAGCAGGTCGCCAGGCCCGTTGCCGATTCGGTCGCCGACTTTTTGGCCGACAGGTACCCGACGGTGTTCAGGCTTCTGAGCTGGAAGTACCAGGACGAGCTGGAAAAAATCAACAGGAAGTATTCCGGCGGCAGCAGAACCGCAGAGCACTTCAAGCAATTCAAATCTTATCGCCTGCTGCGATACAGGAAAAACGACTCGCCAGACGGACGGCGGGCTGGTTCATAATGATTGACCGATGGCTGTTGCCGGCTCTGCGTGCGGGCCCCCTGGGGGGCGGGGCTCGGGGCCGGCCGGGCTGATCCCCAGCCGCAGCCACAGGCGGCTGAGCATGACGTAAAGCGAAGGGACAACCACCAGCGTCAGGATCGTGGCAAAGCCCAGACCGAAGATGACGACGACCGCCATGTTGCGCCACCACTGGGTGGACTCGCTCTTGGTGGCCCACGTGAACGTGTGGAAGTCATAAGAGACGCCGACGGCCATCGGGATCAGACCGATGAAATTCGTGGCGGCGCTCAGCAGCACGGGGCGAAGACGGGTAACTCCGGCCTCGACCGTGGCACGGACCAGGTCCATGCCCTGGCGCTGCAGTTGCCGCGTGTAGTCGAGCAGCACGATTCCGTTGTTCACGACAACGCCGGCAAGGCTGATGACGCCGATACCGGTCATGATAATGCCGAAGGGCAGGCCGCAGACGACCAGGCCCAGCAGCGCGCCAATCAGCGACAGGATCACCGTGGTCATGATGATCAAAGTCACCATCAGGCTGTTGAACTCGGCGACCAGCACCAAGGTGACCAGCAGCAGGACGATGATAAACGCCTTGGAGAGGAACGCCTGGGCTTTGTCTTGTTCTTCTTTTTCGCCGGCATAGCTGATCTCATAGCCGCTCGGCAGCTCGAATTTAGACAGCTTGCCCTGCACGTCCGCCAGCACCTCGGAGCTGAGTCGGCCCTCGGCGTCGGCCGTCAGCGTGACGACGCGCTTCTGGTTGACGCGGTTGATCACCCCGAAGCCGCCCTGGTATTCGAAGCTCCCCAGTGAGCTGAGCGGGACCGCACTGCCGGTTGCGTTAGGAATCCACAGACGGTAGAGATCGTCGATATTGACCCGGTCGGGCAGCGGTAATCGCACCGTGATGTCGTACTCGTCATTGAATTGACGGTACGTGCCGACCTTGGTTCCGAACACGGCCATCTTCAGAAAGTTTCCCACGATGGCGGTATTGACGCCGAGGAGCATGGCGACGCGCCGGTTGACGGTAAAGGCCAGCTCAGGACGAGTCGCTTCCAGGTCGCCCTGCAGGTTGACGAGGTTCGGCACGTCGGCAATCAGCCGGCGGGCCTGCTCGCTGAGCCGCTCAAGCGCCTTGAAGTCCTCTCCGATGATCCGCACGGCGACCGGCACCCCGGTGGGCGGGCCATGCTCTTCTTTCTCGACCTTGATCTCCGCGCCGGCGATGTCGGCGATGTCCCTGCGAATCTCGGCGAGGATTTCGGTGGAGGGCCGCTCTCGCTCGGTAAAGTCATAGAAGATCAGGCTGATGTTGGCCAGGTGTGGGCCGCCGGTGCTGGCCATGATGTCCATCCCCGCGCTGGCGGAGCCCACGTTTGTGACGACGTGTTTAATCCAGGGTTTGTACGGCTCGATGCGGCCCTCGATCACGCGAATGATGCGATCCGTCTCACGGATGTTCGTGCCCTGCGGCGCGCGCACGGTGATAAAAGCACGCTCCGGATCGCCCTGGGGGAAGAACTCGGTGCCCTTTCCGACCTTGGCGTACAGGACCGCAAGGCCGATCAGCAGACAGACGGACAAGAACAAGGCTATCACCGGGTGGCCCAGCCCCACGCTCTGGACGCGGCGGTATCCCCGGATGAACCAGTGCTCCCGGGCCTTGCGAGGCGGGACGCGGCCGGCAAACGCTGAGCAGAACGTCGGATTGAACACCAGAGCCACGATCAGCGAGCTGCCCAGCACGATCATAACGGTGATGGGCAGGTACTTCATGAAGTCACCCATGATCCCGGGCCAGAACGCCAGGGGAATGAACGCCGCAATATTTGTGAGCGTCGAGGCAATCACCGGCCAGGCCACCTCCCGCGTGCCGATGATCGCGGCCTCAATCCGGCTGCGCCCAAGCTCCATGTGCCGATAGATGTTCTCGACAATGACGATGGCGCTGTCCACAAGCATGCCCAGGCCCAGCATCAGGCTGAACAGAACGACCATGTTCAGGGTGTACCCGATCATCTGCAGGATGAAGAAGCTGGCAAGCATGCTGATCGGGATGATGAGCGAGACGATCATGCTGGTCCGCCAGCCCAGAAACAGGATCAGGATGCCGACCACCAGGACCAGCCCGGAAGCCATGTTGTTTTCGAGATCGGCCACCGTGTTGCGGACGTACTTGGACATGTCGAAGGTGATATCGAATTTCACGGCGCCGGGGACCTGCTGATGCGCCCGGTCAACAACGGCCTTGACGTAGTCGGAAATGCGGACGATATTGGCGCCGATGCGCTTCTGGACGCTCAACGTGACATTGGCGGACCCGTTGAGGCGCGAGTAGCTGGTGCGGTCCTTGAAGGTGGCGCGCACGTTGGCGACGTCGGCCAGATAGATGGGCTTGCCGTCGCGCACAGTCAGGAGCAGGTGATCCACGTCCTGGGCCGTGACAAGCTCTGCCGGAATCCGCACGTTGAACTTGGTGCCCGCCGTCTCCAGACCACCGGCGGAGATGTTCACGTTTTCCGAAGGGATCAGGGCCAGAATCTCCGGGATCGTCAGGTTGTACGAGGCCAGCCGGTCGGGGTCGAACTCCAGCCGGATTTCAGGCTCCAGCGCGCCGAGCACGTCCACCTTGAGCACGCCGGGCACCGCTTCGAGAGTGTCCTGCAGGGTATCGGCGATCGCCTTGAGCTGGACGGGCGAGACGTCGCCGGAGACGCTCACCAGCATGATGGGAAACTCGGCGAAGTTGATCTCCTTGATCGTCGGCTCCTCGGCATCCACGGGCAGCTCCCCCTTGGCTATGTCCACGCGGTCGCGGACGCGCTGCAAAGCCGCCTCGCTGGATACGTCCGGCGTGAACTCCACGTCGATCATCGAGAGGCCCTCGGCGCTGCTGGAGCGGATTTCCTTCACACCGCGGACGCCGTTGAGCTCCTTCTCGATCTTCATCGTGACCGAGGTTTCCATGTCCTCCGGCGAAACGCCCTCGTAGGCTGTGCTGATGAGGATATGCGGGATGGGGATATCCGGGAACGCCTCACGGGGCAGGGTGACATAACTGTAGGTGCCCATGACTACGACAATCAGGCCCAGGACAGCCACCGTGGTGCGGTTTCGGATGGAAGCATCGGTCAGCAGCATGGCGGCTATTTGTTCTCCGCTATGACGTTCACTTTCTGCCCCGGCGCGACGAAGCGATGACCGGCGATGATCAGCTTGTCACCCGCCTCCAAGCCCGCCGTCACTTGAATACGGTCGCCTTTGATGGTTCCGAGTTCAACCTGCCGCCGCTCGGCTTGTGTCGTCTTAGGGACCCCTTCCGGGGAATTGACGACGTAAACGGCCATGCCGTCTTCCATCGGGATCACGGCCAGCAGCGGGATCAGGATGGCATCTTTCAGGATTTGGCGCGTCAGGCGGACGCGCACAATCTGCCCGCTCCGCAAAAGCCGTTCCTCGTTTTTCAAGGTGATCTCCATGCGTGTGGACCGGGTCCGCGAATCGGCCAGCTCGCTGATAAAGGTGAGTGACCCCGCCAGAGACCTCTGCTGGCCTTTGGTGTCCACAAGGACCTCCGCCTTCCCGCCGACGGCGAAAAATGCGATGTCGCGTTCGGGAACTTCCACGACGACCTTCACCGTATCGGTCTCCACCACCTCGGCCACGGGCTTGCCCGAATCAATATACTCGCCCTCTTCGACGAGAAGGTCGTTCAGGACTCCGGCGGTGGGGGCGAGGATGCGCGTGCGGTCCAGGCGGGCGCGGATCTCCTCGAGGCGGGCCTTGCTGATGGCCAGTTGCGTGGTGGCATTATCCAGGTCCCTGCGGGCGGTGGCGTCCTCTTTGACCAGATTCGCCATGCGCTCAAACTCAATCTGGTCGTACTCGACCTGCGCCTTGGCGATCTCGAACTGGGGCCGCAACAGGTCCGCATTGAGCTGGATGAGCAGGTCCCCCGCGCGCACCACATTTCCCTTCTCCGGTCCGATTTGCTCGATGCGGCCTGCGACCTCAGCCGGGACCCTGATGACCCGGTTCGGCTCAACCACCGCCGGCAGTTCGAACGTGTCGGCAAGCTGCGGTTCGGCAACGATGGTCTCAACCGTGACGTTCACCGGCGGTGCTTCAGTGGCGGGGGCGTCGCGCTTGCGCGCCGGCATTTTCATGACAGCGGCCACTATCGCTATCGCGGCCAGGATGATGACTGCCTTGATGGCGTTGCGACGCAGCCACCCGCGGTTTGCCTTATCCGTTCCGGTCTTAGACGATTTAATGCTCATAGGCTGTACCTGTATTTGCTGCTCAAGGGTGGCTCGCAAAGAACCACCTTAAAGACCATAAATTATAGCCTAAATCAAACCGGAATGCAAGAGCGACATCTGCCGGAAAGCTGAATTGCTCTATTCAGACCAGCCGGGCAGAGAAACCGTCGCCTGATAGTTGGAATAGTTACACAAGGGATTGCGTGTCGGGTTGTAAAGTCTGCCCTTTTTAGGGTTATCGTGCTGGGTGTAAACCCAGATTTCGAAGGGGTCCCAGACGACGATCTCATCCCGGCAGTCGCCGGTCACATCGAGCACCGCGTAGCACATATCCGGATGGCCGTCGGCGGGGAATTTGACCACGCAGCGGCCCCAGCCGTCGAAAAGGCCTCCCTCTTCGACGTTGGCCGAGAGAACAAAATATTCCTCCGGCCGGCCGGTCCAGTTGACAGGAAGGCACATGCTGCCGTGCTGGCAAGGCTCAAAATCGTGATAGACGTCGCCTGCGGCGTCGTAGAAATGAATGATGCCCTGATTACCCCAGAAGTTGATTGAGACAATTTCCAGGCCGGGCAGGTCCGCACGGAAATCCGCGATGGCGGGATTCTGGACATGGCCGAGGTAATGGTGCTTGAGTACGTTGCCTTTCATATCAGTGAAGAAGATGCCTTCGTCGCTCGCGGCACAGAGCAGGCGCAGCTCAGCGCCGTCCTTGAACCGGCAGATCGCCACCCCGTCGCCATGATCTTGGATCTTGCTATCCAGGGTCCACAAGAGCGCTCCGTTGTCGTCGAAGAGGGAGTAGCCCATCGCCAATTCGTCCTTGCCGTCGCCGTCTATATCGTAGGCGTACGGATAATGACCTGTGTTGCATGCGGCGTCCCAGAGCACTTGCAGACGACTGTCGAGGGCCCAGAGATGCTCATACCGGGTCTTGATGATGATATCCTGCGGGCGGCCGGTTCCGCGGAGATCGCAGAAATACAGGGCGTCCCCTAAGATCCGCGGAAACTTGTTGTAGGGCGGCTTTATGTTTTCGGGCGTTTTTGGAGTGGGCGCCTTGTACTTGGTCTTTCCTGTGGCGCCGTCGGCAACGACCAGCTCCATGTTCATGCAGTAGATGACTTCGGTTCGACCGTCGCCGTCCAGGTCGTGGACTTGAAAGCCCACGTCGTTGGTGAGCTTGTCTTTCCATGCATCCGCCTGGCCGATCTGCCAGAGGATTTTGCCGTCGAAGGTCATGGCCGTCAGACAGCTCAGCTCGCTGTTTGTGTCTTTCGGGCCGTGGTGCAGGACCTGGCCGATGAGCACGTCAATTTGACCATCATGATTGAGGTCGCCGAAGCGGAGATTCCGGCCGACACCGAAACCCGCGGTGCCGGCCTTCTTCCATACGACGGGGCGGGGATTGGCCGCCTGCAACTGGGCCAGCTCGCGCTCGCGCGCAGCCGTACGCTCCAGGAAGCGCCTTTTCTCTGCCGGACTGGTTACCACCCTGATGTTCTTATAGCGAGTCGGCACATCGGACATTAAGGCGATTTTGCCCTGCGTATAGGTCTTGTCGTCGGCTTCGAGTGTGATCGTATCGTTGAGCCGAGCGCGGATGCGGCCGCCTTTTACTTCGACCGCAGCGGCCAGATATGCACCGCGCGTCCACGCGAATTCCTTCTCGGCCAGAATCTTCTCGTAGGGTTTGTGATAGGCCGTGGCGTGACGGACCATTTTGAGAATAGCCTTCGGCCCGTTGACTCCGAAGAAGTAATAGCAGCGGTCGTTTCGGTAGCGAAAGATGATTCCGCTCTGGCCGTTGTCCGAAGCCGGGGCGAAATCAGCCGTTAGCTTATAATCCTGCCAAAGGGCGTCGCCTGCAACGAGCATGGGGTGGGTGTACTTGACTTTTGTGTTGTCGCACGATTGAAGCATCGCGCGGGTCCCGTCTTCCTCGATCACGCGCCACGCTCGCTGCGATCCGTCGGATTTGAAGCTTGAGACGGCCCAGTTTCCCCTCGGAGCGAGCTGCCCGAGGTAATGATATTCCGTGTGGGCGCCGACGACGTCGAAGATCAGGCCGGCTCGCAGGCCGCTGAAGTCGTCGCTGAATAGTTCGGCGCTCAGTTCATCATTTGCCGCCGACGCACTATGTACGAACAATAACCCAACCAGTGAAAGCAAGATTCTATGTGGACGCATTTCGCGAGCTCCTTTGTTTTAATTCCCCACACCATAACACCCGTGTGCCGCGTTTCTACTGTTAAGACGTCATTATCAGAGACTCTGGTAACTCTCATTGGACGGGACTGGCAGGATTCTGTCAAGCGCCGCTGGCCTCTGATTTGCCGGTGGAGCTTGAAAGAATAGCGTCTCGAATGTATATTTGACAGTATGGATCAGATAAACCGACGAAACTCGCGCCCCATTGATAGACGTCATTTCCTGGGCTCGCTCGGGATAAGCGCTCTCGGGGCGGTCGGGATGGGTGGTAGCCTCAAAGGCGAAGCCTTTGGGGATGTTATTTCCAAGGGTGGCTATCTCGAGGTTCCGGCAGGCTGGACGGCTCCACCGGCGGAATTCTCGCTGTGCCCGTTCTGGTTCTGGAACGATGCGCTATCGGAGCAGGAAATCGTACGCCAGATTGCAGATTTTCAGGCCCACGGCGTGCAGGGATTCCTGATTCATCCGCGGGCCGGGCTGCCGCCGAGCATCGGCTGGATGAGCAAGGCGATGCTCGAGTTCATGCGGATTGCCATCGAACAGGCGGCCAAACGCGGTATATGGGTCGTCCTGTACGATGAAGGGATGTATCCGAGCGGCTCATCCAGCGGACAGGTTGTCGAGGAGAACCCCGCCTTTCGCACGCGCGGTCTTTTTGCCGTTGACCTTGATGAAGCCGAACCGGGCGGCGAGACACAGGACATACGCATCGGTGCGAACGGCGAGCCGGAGCTGACCGGGGACCAGACTCTCGTGGCGGTTGTCAAGCGCCGGGAAAACGGGCACCGGATCGCTGTGATTGACAGGGTAATCAGGCCCGGCTACTCGGTCATTCGTGGCCTGCACTTTGTTGACGACGATCCTGCGAGGCGGGCGGACCACAGAGAGGTCCCGGAAAACGCGCCGCCCGCGGCGGACATTCTCAATCCGCAGGCCGTGGCGTGTTTTATCCGCCTGGTGTACCAGCGCTACTATGACCAGTTCAAAGAGCATTTCGGCAAGACCATCCGCGCGGTATTTACCGATGAGCCGTCGTTCTTTGCCAAACGCCCCGAGCGCGGCGCCGTCCCGGGCACAAGGGGTATCCTCGAACACGTGAATCGGTTTCTCGGCTATGACTTCACCGATCACTTGGCCGCGCTCTGGTACAAGGATGAGCCGGATGCGGATCGGTATCGCCGCGATTACTCTCGCGCCCTGACGGCGCGACTTGAAGAGACGTTCTACGCCCAGATTCATCAATGGTGCGCCTCGCACGATGTTGCACTAACGGGTCATCCGGCGGCGGCCGACGACATCGGACATCTGAGGCATTTCGATATACCGGGGCAGGACATTGTGTGGCGCTATATCGAGCCGGGCAAGCCCACCGCGCTGGAGGGGGCCCAGTCCACGCAGGGCAAGTGCGCCTCCTCGGCGATGATCCATCTGGGCCGCCGGCGCAACCTGAACGAATACTGCGGGGCGTTCGGACCGAACTTCACCTTCGACGAGATGAAGTGGCTGACCGGCTGGCTGATTGTACGGGGCTGCAACATGCTGGTTCCCCATGCGTTCTATTATTCCGTTCGCGGGCCGCGGATCGACGAGCGTCCGCCGGATGTCGGTCCCAACAGCCCGTGGTGGCGGCAGTATAGGCCCTTTGCCGATGCCTCCAGCCGCCTATGCTGGCTGAACACCGACAGCAAGCACGTCTGCTCTCTGGCGATCCTGGGGTTGAGTGACTACCTGCCGTGGGAAGCGGCCAAGGTCTGCTTCCGGAACCAGCGCGACTTCAACTACCTTGAAGCCAGACACCTCTGGGAAGATGCTCGCGTCCAGGCCGATGGTATTCATATCGCAGGGATGCACTACAAAGCGCTGATCGTAGAATTCGACCCCGCGCCTGCAAGGGCAAAAGAAACGCTGGCCGCCCTCGAGCGTGCCGGGCGCCTCATCCGCTGGGACAAAGCAGATGGTGACACGTCGCTGCTTGCGAAGATTGACGGGCTGGCCCCTGCGGACGTCCGGGTTTTGCCCACTACGCCGGATCTGCGGCTGCGACATGTTGTCAAAGAGCAAGTAGATTACTACATTGTCTTCAACGAAGGTCAGGAGCACATCGAATTCCGGCTGCGGACCTCAGCCGAGGGACGGCGATTCGTGCTCGATCCTGAAACGGGGAGGCAGAACCCGGTCGATCCGGATGCCGCGATGCAGATGCCCCCGCACGAGCTGAAGGTGCTGAAAATCGCTGGTTCGTAGCGAATCGTCATGCCCGCCAGGGACGCTGCCTGTTGAGCGTGCCTGATAATATGTCCTTAGCGATAAGCACATTCTCTCTGATCTGGAAGTCGAACATCCCTGCGCAGACGAAATCGGCCCCGTTCTCGAATGCGTACTTGAACCCTTCTCGCGGATGGATGGCGCCAGCGGCCAGAACCTTGAACGCGATCCAGGGCGTCTCGACCGTTTTCATAAATTCAATCGTCTTTTCCGGCGTAATCGACCAGATATTGTCATGGTCGTAGGGGCTGCCGCTATCGACGTTGAATTCCACCCTTTCTGCCTTCGGCGTAGCGGACCAGTAATTGCCATGATGTAGCGTCTTCATGTAGAAATCGGGCTTTATCCCGGCTTTTTCGACCGCCATCGGCACCTCCACCGAATGGCCGCCGATCCCCGCGATCAAACCATTTTGCCTGATGAACTCGACCGCCTTGCCCAGCAAATCCGGCCGGCCGTTCTTGACGAAACTGTCGCCGACCCCGCCCTGCACGTAAGCCCCGACAGCCCCGTTATCGATGGCCTGTTTAATGGTGCTTGTAAGGTCCTCTGCCTTTGGGTGGACCTGGGCGATCCACTGTATCCGCCCGCCCCGCTCCTTCCAGTATCGGTTGAGGTATCCCGACGCCGACGTGATGATTGCATTGACCCCCGTCTGCTCGCACAGTTGGAGGGTCTCCAGGATTTTCTCTTCTGAGCTATAAGCCAGGAACAAGTGTCGCAGGTACGGCAGGTCCCTGCTGTGCGACCAGCCGCTGAACTGGTTGCCGCCGATGATCAACCTGCTGATTCTGAGATTGCCTATCTTACCTGCTGGCAAGCTTGAGTTGGAACTTTCTTTCGCCATTTTAGCTTCATCCGATCAACGATTAGTTGCCCAGTTTGAAATTGGCTTTGTTTTTCAAAATTGACCCATAGCCACGAAGGCACTAAGACACGAACTTGCCTTTCGGTATTCAGTCCTGATTCCTCCGCAGGACGCCTTGCGGCGCTGCTGTCCTGATCGCCCCCCGCCAGTTATCCTGGTTCCCTGGTCGTCTGTCTTCCCTCGTCTATCATGCCTCCTGTTTGCCTGATAAGCTGATTCGCGCCTTCGCTGTCACAAGTTTACGATCCACGATTTTCCACTGACTATGAACTACGAACCATGAACTGTGTACAAGTGTGATTCTAATCCATTAATTGAGGGTGCATAATACCCGCGAAGAGCTTAGCCGTCAAGTAAATTCCTGTAATAACCGCCGATGGACGCAGACGCCGTCCTGAGCTTGCCGAAGGATGAACGTGGATTTGACCTTAGCAGTTGGATAATCACTCAGACCGATGGCGGGGTTCTCCTGAAAAGCTTTCCAAACACCCCCCAGCCGAAGCCAGATCGTTTGCGGAGCGCGATCTTAACTCATTGAAGCCGGCTCGGCCGAATACCCATGAATCTGGCTTTGGAGGCTGGACTGATGAAAAGTCAACACAGCCCCGCGTAGCGGCCGCCGAAGCAGCCATAGGTGCCCTAATTTGGCGCCCACGTAAGCGCAACAGAAAAATAGGTATGATGTCCCCCTATTTTGCGGCTGTCCGAAGGCCTCTTGCAGCTCGGCCGTATCGGGCATGGAACAACTGGAGCCATCGACGACCCAGACCCGACGCTCATGCCAGAGATAGTCCGTATCGACTCGGGCGCGAAGACTCTGGCCTATGGTCTGAAACGCCGTCTTGAACAGCCCCAGGGGCACTCGTCGGCGAGCCTGGCAATAGGCTGTCGGATCGGCGGAAATCTGCAACGATTCGCCCAGGGCGGCCTGCTCGGCCAGGACCTGGGCCACGGCGGCCCGACACGAGCAATCGGGATGGAGCACTTGCACCAGGAACGTCCAAAGTGTTTGCATCGGGGTCCAGATCCGTTCACGCCAGTGGTACTGCCCGGCCACAGCCGCGTTACGGATATCCTCCGCAGAAAGAAACTCTCTTAAGAAGGGGATTCGCTTGAACAAATCTCTCTTGAGAATCTGATGGAAATCTGTCATCCTTGGCATCGTAGGCCTCCTTTCGGTTCAAGTTGTTCTGTTTGTCACACAATCAACTCAAACACAGGAGGCCTTTGTGTCAAGCCCTTGCCTTACAGAACTTTATCGCTTATCTTCATGCCATTCGTAAACGTCCCCATTTACACCCCTAAGATAACTTCAAAGATCGATGTGCTTCCGTTCGTCAGCTTGGGCTTTAGCATCGTCAAGCACTCCGGATGGTATCTTAGCAGAGTATTGAGATTTACCTTCTCGAAGTGCAAGGACAGCTCCAATACGTGAGACAAATGGCTTAATATCAATTTTTGTATGATGACATAAGAACGTCTCCCAGAAGCGGATCAAATCCTCAACTATTTCCATTGAGTCAAAGAGAACTCCTTCAAAATTTATCAATGAACGAATATCAACGAGCTTATCTGATGATTCTGGTTTGTTACCTCTTTGAATAAAAATCGGTGCTTCGTAGTCAATTTTAGCGTTTGGCCTGTTGCGACCGCGTGATCCGTGTTTGTGTACATTAACGAAGTTGGCTGCAACTTTGTGGGGTTTGAATTCTTCTATCTCCTTTAACTTAGTAACGTCCAGTTTGCACACGTGGAAGTACTTAGGCACTCTAACAAAACTGAATAACTCGTCGCCAGCATATTAGAAAACAACC
>CAYWZW010000083.1:0-22223 GCA_964462945.1 uncultured Pirellulales bacterium | reverse complement strand
AGAAGTCATACACCTTATCCTTCTAAGGGGGATACGATGTTCCTTGGCCATCCCACTTTTTCAGGAAATTCTTCTTGACAGGTAATTGCGTTTCGGTACATTAAGGATAATCAGGCGGTGCCTCAACGGAGGAGGACCATGCCTATGACTTGTACCAAATGTCACAGGGAGGAATGTGCAGCCCAAACGTATGTGCGGTTGGAGGTTCTCTCCTTGGCCGCCACGGGACCGGTACTCCGTTGTGAAGATGAGGGAGTGGTCTTGAGGAGAAGGGTGAGGGACGGGTCGCACCGTTGTCGAATGAAAAGGATAGTCACAGCTTGTGCAATAGCCTGTCTGATTCTGATTAGCTCCGGTCGATCCGCGGCGAATGTCACGACCATCGGTGTTGAGCCTGCGGCCGGGCTTGAAGTTGTTGACGATCAGTTCCGGGGTCCTGGTGCAGACCTCAGCGGTGCTGCGATTCCCGTATCACGATATGGATCATTCAACTGGCCGGGGTCGGGCCGGCATTTCGTTGACGCCATCCCTTGCGATACTGCCGGCTGGGCCGGTGCGGCGAAGGCAGAGGCGGCCTGCTCGCCTTGGGAGATGGCAAGCCCATTGGACGATGCGAGAGGGAATCTGGCTCCGACAGTGGACGAATACTCCGGGTCTCTGTTGCCGCCGAACACATTCGCAAGTGTTCATGCTGCGAATATCGCATACACGGATTTCACCCACTTTGGAGATGCATCCCCACTGGGTGACATCGCTTTTCAGCCGAATCTGCCGTCCGGCGCCATTGTGCTGGCCGGCCTTGGCGCGGGCCTCATTGGCTGGTCGTGGAGGCGCAGAGTGCTGTCCTGCGGGAAATACCCATAGAGAATAGAACCCAATAACCAGAGAAATTGAGACTAAGCTATTCTTTATGAATGAGCCGGGGCAAGAAATTGCCTCGGCTTTTTTTCTGCTCGCCCGGATTCTTCGCGGCCCTGTATGTGTCATTGCGAGGAGTCCTTCGACGAGACTCAGGATAAACTCCGCGACGAAGCAATCTCATCCCGCATAGTCGCGGAACCTGCAAAATGCGGTAGCAGAATAAAAGTTGCTCAGCGCGGAGGATGTCGTTAGAATTCGTCGCAATGGAAAAAGAGACGGACATTAGGAAAGTTGTTCGCCAGCACCTTGAGATGGAGCAGCTTTTCGCCGGTTTTGCTCCCAAGGGTGAAGGTGCAAAGCACGTCGCAAAAGAGCAGGGCGATGGTATGACTGTTGCGGCGAAAGCCGCCGAGCTTGAGAAGATTGCGGCGGAGGTCCGTCAATGCTGCAAGTGCGGCCTGGGCTCGTCGCGGACTCACGCCGTGCCGGGCGAAGGCAATCCCAGCGCCCGCATCATGTTCGTGGGTGAAGCCCCGGGCGCCGATGAAGACGCACAGGGCCGCCCCTTTGTCGGCAGGGCCGGCCAGCTCCTGGACAAGATCATCGAAGCCTGCGGACTCAAACGGGAGGATGTCTTCATCGGCAACGTCTTGAAGTGCCGCCCGCCGGAGAACCGCGACCCGCGAGCCGAAGAAATCATAAGCTGCCTGCCTTATCTCCAGCGGCAGATCGAGATCATTCAGCCTGAGATGATCGTTGCCCTCGGTGCTCACGCGGCGCGGACGCTGCTGAACACCGCCGAGTCGATAGGCCAGTTGCGGGGCCGCTTCCACGAGTACTATCCGGGCATCGGCAAGCCGCCTATAAAGCTCATGGCGACCTACCACACGGCCTATCTGCTGCGAAACTACTCGCAGGAAAACCGCCGCCGGGTCTGGGAAGACATGAAAAAGGTCTTAGCCGAGCTGGACCTGCCCGTCCCCGAATCCGGCCGGAGCTGAAACCGCCGAGCACCCCGTCGATGCCTTTTCGGCGTGGGAGCGCAGGCGTCCTGAGCGCAGTCGAAGGACCTTATCGAGCACGCGGTCCGCGCTGTTCGGGCCTGCGCGAACAAACATCCTGAATCCGTTCGGCTGCGCTCAGGGTAAACTCCGTCGAACCATCGTCAATAGTCAATTGTCGTGGGTTTCCCACCACAATCTCGGATAGTCCTTCCCTTCGTTGATCCACCAGACATCTTGCGTGCCATTCGTCGTCTCGCCGACGAAGTCCCAGCCGGCATCAAGGAATGTGCTTGCCGTCTGCATCTCGGCAGATGTCTTGCCTGTGCCGCCGTCACTTGTTGCTTGGCCTGAGGCCTGCGTGTCCCAGAAACAGCCTGTCACAGTGCCCGACGAGCCGATCCCCACCAGCCCGCCAAAGAACCCATCGCCCCGGGTCAGGCCGGTACTGTAGCACTGGAACATGGTACCCAAGTTGATCCCAACCAAGCCGCCCACGAGCGATATGCCAGTGACCGCGCCGGTGTTATAGCAGTCAGTCACAGTACGCCGGTTTTCGCCCACCAGCCCTCCGACACCCTCCATGCCACCGACGGTACCGCTGCTATAGGAGCCCGTCACATCGCCCCAGTTGTCCCCCACAAGCCCTCCGACAGAAACACCGCCCTCGACTGCAGCGGTGCTGTAGCAGCGGGTCACCTTTCCGTCATTCCTCCCCACGAGCCCACCCATATACGCGTTGGCGCTGACCGTACAAGTGCTGTAGCAGTGGGTCACGTTACCATAGTTCTCGCCCACCAGCGCGCCGACGTAGCTACCCGAACTGGTTATCTTGACATCGACTACTCCAAGGTTCTTGACCTCGGCTGTTGAAGCCAACTGGCCGAACAGTCCGAGTTGTCCCCCACCATTCATGGTCAGATGCGAGATCGTGTGGTCGTCGCCATCGAAGACGCCGCTGAAGGGAGTTCCGTCAAACGCCGGTGTTGCGTCATTGCTATCCGCTGCAATGACGGACCTGTAGAAGAACCAGCAGCCAGGAGGCTTGGGGTCCAGGTCGATGTCGGCGGTCAGGATAAAGTGTTTGTCGTAATGTTCGGGACTGTCGCCAAGCAGCATCAAATCCTCTGGCGTAGCGATCTGGTATGGATCATCCGGGGTGCCACTACCTTGCCACGTGGTTGGCCATGTTACACGACTCTCCCACCACAATCGCGGATATGTCTTGCCTTCCAGAATCCACCAAACGTCCAGCGTGCCGTTGGCGGTCTCGCCCATGAAGTCCCACCCGGCATCTAAGAACGTGCTGGCCGTCTGCATTTCGGCTGTCGTCCTACCTGTCCCGCCGGCACTCGTCGTTTGGCCTGAACTCTGGGCATCCCAGAAACAGGCGGTTATACGGCCTGGCCACCCACTACCCACTAAGCCGCCGACATAGGATTGGCCGCTGACCGCACCGGTGCTGTAGCAGTGGATCACAGTACTACTATCGCGGTTGCAGCCTACCAACCCGCCCACATTTTTTTCGCCACTAACCGGGCCGCTACTGTAGCACTGGCCGATGGTCCCGTCCCAGTTGAATCCCACCAGCCCCCCGACATCCTCATTACCACTGACCTTCCCGGTGCTATGGCAGTCGGTCACACTGCCGGCGTTGATTCCCAGCAGTCCGCCAACAGACGAACGGCCGCTGACCACGCCGGTGCTGTAGCAGTGTGTCACAGTACCTGCGTTCTGACCCACCAGTCCACCGACCTCCCCACCGGTGCCCGTGACCGTGCCGGTGCTGTAGCAGTTGGTCACATCGGCGTTGTTCCACCCTACCAGCCCGCCGACACGCTCATTGCCACTGACCGCAGCGGTACTGTAACAGTCGGTCACATCGCCTGAGTTGTACCCTACCAGACCTCCGTCTCCTGAAATAATTCCGCCCTGAACGGAGCAAGAAATAACTGTGCCGTAATTATTCTCGATCGGGGAACCGATACACTTGGGATTGACTAATCGCAGATCCTTTACTATGCCCTTCACGCCTTCAAAAAGACTACGGTTGAGGTTTCGGATAGTCTTGCCGTTGGCGTCAAAGACCCCTTTGTACGGGTACACGTAATCACCTATCGGATAAGATGTACAGTCCCAGAGGTCAAGATCATCCACCAACTTGAAGTGTGATTTCATAAGTCTTGGATTATGGCCGATGCTATTCAATTCCTCTGGTCTTGAGATCATATAAGGGTCGTTGGATTCTCCCGTACCGCCGGAGAACCCTGGCAGACTCGGCAATGGCGATAGTTGCCACCAGAGAATAGGATATCCACCACCCTCAGGCTCAGCCCATATATCATGGGGTCCATCCGCCTGACCAACAAAATCCCACCCCTCTGCCCGAAACGTGTTCGGGTCGTGCATCTCGGCCGAGGTCTTGCCTGTGCCCCCGGCACTCGTAGCCTGGCCCGAGGTCTGGGTGTCCCAGAAACAGGCGGTTACGCCACCTGGCTGCGGACTGCCGCCGCGCAACCCGCCGACAGACGATCTGCCCCTGACTGCGCCGGTACTGTAACACTGAGTTACATTACCCCCGCTCCAGCCTAGCAGCCCGCCGACATCCGAATCCCCGCTGACTGCACCGGTGCTGTAACAGTTGCTCACAGCGTCCCAGTCGTTGTACCCCACCAGCCCGCCGACATGCTCGTTGCCACTAACTACACAGGTGCTGTAGCTCGCGGTGACGCTGGCCCGACTGGAGCCGACGAGGCCGCCCACATTTGAAGTGGCGCTGACCATACCACTGCTGTAGCAGTTCGTCACGCTGTGGCCCCAGTTTCCACCCACTAGCCCGCCGACGTTGTTATCCGAAGCGGTAATCTTGACATCTACCACCCCCAAGTTCTCGACTTCGGCCCCAGATTCCATTCGACCAAACAGGCCCAATTGGCTCTTACCCGTGATTGTCAGATGCGAGATCGTGTGGCCATTGCCATCAAAGACTCCCCTGAAGGCTTGGACTACCGCGTGCCCAAAAACCTGTCCCCCGGGCAGCTTTGGGTCCAGATCGATGTCCGCACTGAGAACAAAGTGCTTGTCGCAGAGGAGACTTGCCTTACCCAACAGGATCAGTTGGTCCGCTGTGCCAACGCGATAGGGATCCTCCGACGTTCCGAGTCCGTCAATCCAGTCGATGTTCGGCTCAGGTATGATACCTCCCGACGTGCCCTCCCAGGCCAATCGGGGATAGTCGCGTCCTGCGTCCAGGACCCAGTTCGGATCATTGCCAAAGCCGTTCAGACCGAGCATGTAAGGGTCCATCATCTCGGCTGTGGTCAAGCCAATTCCGCCAGCACTTGCCCATAGACCCGAAGTCTGCGCATCCCAGACACTCTGCGTTATCGTCGCAGGCTCACCACCGCCCATGAGGCCGCCGACAGACGAACTCCCACTGACCGTGCCGGTGCTGTAGCTCGCGCTGATGCGCCCGCCGTGATTTAAGCCCACGAGGCCGCCGACACTCGATTCTCCACTGACCCCACCAGTGCTGTAGCACTGGATCACACGACCGTCGGAGCCGTTGTACCCCACGAGTCCGCCGACTTCAAAGCGCCCGGTGCCGGTGCCGGTGCTGTAGCTCTCGCTGATGCGCCCGCCGCTATTGGAGCCCACGAGGCCGCCTACTTCCGATTCTCCCCTGACCCCACCAGTGCTGTAGCACTGGGTCACCGTACCCCACCCGTTGCCCCCCACGAGTCCGCCGACTCCAGAGCGCCCGGTGACGGTGACGGTGCTGTAGCTCGCGCTGATGCGCCCGCCGCTATTGGAGCCCACGAGGCCGCCGACAGCCCAATCGCCACTGACGGCACCGGCGCTGTAGCAGTTGGATACACTGCCCGAGTTGTACCTGTACCCCACCAGCCCGCCGCCATAGTCGCCTGAACCCGCTATGTTGACATGTACTACACCCAGGTTCCTGACCTCGGCCCCTCCCTCCAATTTGCCAAACAGGCCCAGATAGTCCTCGCCTATGATCGTCAGATGCGAGATTGTGTGGCCGTTGCCGTCGAAGACACCTGTAAAAGAAACTCCCTGGAACTGTCCGAATGGGTCCGTGGTAGTATCTGGTGCAATGACGGCCTTGTCGAAAATCTTCCGCGCGGGCAGGTTGGAGTCCAGGTCGATGTCGGCGGTCAGGATGAAGTGCTTGTCGTAGTCTTCGGGGGTCTCGCCGAGGGCGATCAGATCGGCCGCCGTCGCGATCTGGTATGGATCGTTAGGCTCTCCTGTCCCGCCGCTGTATTTGGCGTGAGCAGGCAGTACAAACAGACACGTGATCAAGGTTAGAAATAGAGTTCTCATGGTCCATATCCTCCAATACTGAGGCAAACCGCAATCATTTATGAAACCGCTGATGAACGCGGATAAACGCCGATAAACGCTGATAGCAACAAATCTTTGGATTTCTCGGCGTCATCATGTTTTGATCTCCTCCGGCCACCTTTCGGGCCATAGAACAAACGCCTCGCTTTTCGCCTGTTTACTGAACTAAACGAATTGAACGGATAAGACAGCAACTCCTCAGTTGCCGATGGTCATTGTAGCACAGCGTGCTGTTAGCGTCAAGTGCAAAACCGTAGAAGTGCCCTCGTCCGTTTCTTCATGGGGAACATTTGCCGGCCCGGCGTGTGGTTCTGCTGCTTAATCTCTACCCTTGAGCAGTCCCTGAAGTTTCTCAAGCTCGCCGGGTTTCATGTGGTAGCTGTGGTCGGTATCGGGAAATCGGCCGGCCTCCACCTCCTTGGCGTAGGCGTTGAAGGCGCCGATGGTGCGTTCGGCCAGGTTATCGTAGCTCTTGGCAAACTTGGGGCTCGGTCCCTGCGTCAAGCCTAAGATGTCGGGCGCAATCAATATCTGCCCGTCGCAGCCCGGCCCGGAGCCGCAGCCGATGACCGGGACCTCGCAGCGGCCCGTGATAATCTCGGCCACCTCCGCGGCGGCCCCTTCAATCAGCAGCGAAATGGCGCCGCTTTCAATCATTTGCCCGGCAAGGCTTATAAGCTCGGCAGCCATCTGGGCCGTGGTCGCCTCAGCTTTGAATCGCCCGATCTTGCTGATGGTCTGGGGCCTTATGCCGATGTGGGCCATGACGGCTATCCCGGCGTCGCTGGCGGCTTTGATGACGTCCAGGTACGCACTGCCCGCCTCGATCTTCACCATCTGCGCGCCCGCCTCGCTCATAAATCGCCCGGCATTTTTCAGGGCCTCGGCCAGCCCCACCTGATAAGAAAGGAACGGCATGTCCGCCACCAGAAATACGTCCGGCGCCCCTCGCCGCACCGCGGCGGTTATGGCGACCATGAAATCCATCGTCGCCGGGAGAGTGGAATCGAATCCCAGCACGACCTGAGCGGCGGAATCCCCCACTAACACCATCTGCACGCCGGTCTGAGATATGAGCTTGGCTGTGTTGTAATCGTAACAGCTAACCGCGGCGATTCTGCGTTTCTGACGCTTGGCCTCAAGCAGTTCTGCAATCGTGATTCGCGTGCTCATAGTTGGTCCCTCTGGGAGCCGGCGAACAAAGAAATAACAGCCCCCCAGTTAGGATAAGAGAACAAAATTGATTTATCAAGCGTAAACCAAAATGGATTTTGGGTGCAGCATGGACAGTTTTGAAGGGAAATTGAAAAATTTCTGGATTTACCGAATTTAGGGTTTGATTTCCAGCCAAAAAAATGTAGCTTTCTTCTAAATTTAGTTCTTTTTGCTAAAGAAATTCCTGCCGTCTATTCGATTATAACTACGGATGGTTGTAGAGTAAACTAAAGGGATTTTGCAGAAGTCATTATCAGCTTTTCATCACCCTCCTCCGAAGCCAGATTCTGTTGTCATTAGAATCTGGCTTTTTTTGTGTCCGCTGTGGTTAAGATAGTCAATCAGCAATCGTCTGACCATATCAATGTGGGATATTAAGCCAAATCGGGAAGACTCTGACGCGGCTGTCGTCCGCCGCATGGTAGTCTGGTGAATATCGGTTCCGGGTTCGGATGTCCCATGTCAACAAGCAAGCGATTGGAAGATGGGTCCCAAGCTGGGTGAGCTCTTCCCGTTCGCTCTTGCCGGCAGCAATGCTGCACTGTCAAGAAAGATAAGATTTTTTTGGAATTGTGTTGCATTGCTGTGCATATTGTGCTATATTGCTGCATATTGATGAGGATTTTGTGCTATGCAGCTACTTTCGATAGAAGATTTGGCGGCTTATTTGGGCGATTCAAAGCGGACAATCTACAAATACATCGCCAGCGGGGATTGCCCTCCTTATATTCGGATAAGTTCAAAGAACATCAAATTCGACCGGGCCGACGTAGATGCCTGGCTCGAATCGAAAAAAGTCCAGCCAAAAGCGAAAGGAAAGAAAAATGAATGAATTTCTTTTAGTAGCCACAGCAACTCTCTCACTAATAGCACCAATTTTTCTCACTTTGCTCGTCATGGGAATTTATGTTTTTCTCTTTGCTCTGGTTATCATCTGCCTAATGCGAGTGGCGCGGTACTTCGGAAACGCGGGGAAGGAACAAAAGCTGATGCGAATGGAAATGGGTAAATTGGCGGAAGAAGTCCATCTGCTGCGGCGGGAGTTGGAAGGCGGCAAAAAGCGAGAATCTTCGGCTGAATCAGGTTGATATTCTGTTGGCGATTGCAATGCGGTCGTTGTCGTGGCAGTCTTTCTCGATTTTGATTTCGGCGAAGGCAGCGGTTTGTTCCAGCAGCGCTCGGACAGCCGGCCCTTGAGCGTAGCCGATTTCCAGCATCAAGGCGGCATTTGGCTTAAGGAACTGATCTACCTTCTCGGCCAGCCTGCGGTAAATATCCAGGCCGTCCTCACCCGCGTGCAGGGCCAATCGAGGCTCATAATCCTTGACGTTCTTATCGAGCTTCTCGTACTCCGCGCTGCTCACATACGGCGGGTTGCAGACAATCAAATCAAACCTGGCCACGTCCAGCGGCCGGATAAGAGGCTCGAACAAATCGCCGCAGAGCAGCGTGATTCGCTCCTTCAACTGGTATTTTTCGATGTTAGCTTCAGCGACGGCAAGGGCCTTATCACAAATGTCTGTCGCGAATATGCGCGCGTCGGAGAAGTTCTTAGCGATGGCCACGGCGATGCAGCCGCTGCCGGTGCACAAATCGCAGACAGCCTGGGCGCCGAAGCGAGTCCGCAGAAATTCGATCGCTCTCTGCACCAGCAGCTCCGTCTCGGGCCGGGGAATCATACAGTCGCGAGTGATGGCAAGCTCCAGCGAATAGAATTCCGTTTTTCCCGTGAGGTACGCAACAGGCTCATCCTGTCCGGCCCGTTTGACCAGATCGCGAAGGCTGGCTAATTGCTCGGTGGCGACGAGGTTATCGAAGTGTGTGTATAGCTCAATGCGTTTGAGTCCTAACACGTGCGAAAGCAGAAGCTCAGCGCTGAGGCGCGGAGACTCGATGCCCTTGGCGGCCAGGTACTCCGTGACCCAGTTGAGCAGCCTCTGTATCGTCCAGGTATCATCGCTTGTCATTATTTATATATAAACCTTATCCATCATTCTGGGGAAGGGGATGCACTGGCGGATGTGCTTTTGGGCGGCGAGCCAGGCGATGGTTCTTTCGATGCCGAGTCCGAATCCGCCGTGCGGCACGGAGCCGTACTTTCGCAGGTCCAAATACCAACTGTAATTCTCGATCTTCAGGCCCTGCTCGTTGATGCGTGCAACTAATCGGTCGTAGTCGTCCTCTCTGATGGAGCCGCCGATGATTTCGCCAAAGCCGGCCGGAGCGAGCAAATCGAAATTCAGCACGACGTCTTCGTTGCTTCTGTCGGCCTTCATATAAAAGGCCTTGGCCTTCTTTGGATAGTGCGTGACAAAGATGGGCTTATCGTGCATTTGCGAAATGATAGTCTCATCCGAGCCGCCAAGGTCTTTGCCCCAGCGGAATTCGGCGGCCAGCTTGGCGTGTTTGGGATTGTTCTCGATTCTCGTATCGACTTCGGCAAGCTCGGACCGAAGCTCGATCAGCTCGGCGGCGTTCTTATCCTGCTTCCATTGTTTTATCTGGCCCTTTTGTTCTTCTTCGAGCTGGGCGATTTTGCCTTCGAGCTGCGCTTTTTGCTTTTTCAGCTCCTGCAACTGCCCGGCGAGGAAATCGGCGGCCTTTTGGCTGGTCAAAATGTCCACGGCCTGCGTGTAGGTCAGCCTGTAGAAGGGCGGCTTGATCTTTTCGAGCGAGGCGATGTCCGCACCGGCGGCTTCGAGCTGGCTTCTATTATCGCGCAGGACCCGCTCGACGATGGAGGACACGAAATTCTCCGCCAGTTCGAGCAGGCCATCGAGCTCGATGAAGGCCACCTCCGGCTCGACCATCCAGAATTCCGTCAGGTGTCTGCGGGTTTTGCTCTTTTCCGCTCGGAAGGTCGGCCCGAAGCAATAGACCTTGCCGAAGCTCATTGCCGCCGCTTCGAGATACAACTGCCCCGTTTGCGTCAGGTGCAGGGGGCTTCCGAAATAATCGACTTCGAAGAGGGTCTGCTCCTCTTCGCCCGCCGTCGGGGTCAGGATGGGCGTATCGATCAGTGTAAAGCCGTTATCGTTGAAGAATCGCCGGACTGCGTCGATAACGGTGTGGCGGATTTTACCGATGCACCACTGGTCCTGCGAGCGAAGGTGAAGATGGCGATGCGTCAGCAGAAAATCGATGCCGTGCGACTTCGGCGTGATGGGATAATCCGTGGCGGGCGAGATGATGTTCGCGCCGGTAACCGCCAGCTCATGGCCGCCGACGCTGCGCTCGTCGGCCCGCACGAGACCCGAGACGCTCAGCGACGATTCCTGCCCTAAATGCCCAAGCTGCTCGAAAAGCTCGTCCGGGATTTTGCCTTTTTCAACCACGCATTGGCACAGACCCGTCCCATCACGGAGAATCAAAAACTGAATTTTCCCACTTGCCCTGCTGTTATACAACCAGCCCTTCAGAGTCACCTCTTGCCCCACGTGGTCCTTCAACTGCTCGATATAAGCGGCATTGTCACCTGTCATGTATTGGCTCCTTGACTTCGTTGGGTAAAGTCTGACTTTTCCCCATAGACTATACCGGCCAAAACACTTCCCGCCAAGTATATCCTTGCAGGTTATCTCGTTGAATGGTGTTCGGGTGCACGTCATCTTTGTAGGTAAACGATAGAAAGAACCATCCCAATGAATGGTTTGAAAACGGGTGGCATCCTCATTGTAGGGGCGGCCCCATGTGGCCGCCCAGGGCAACGACATAGGGTTGCCCCTACAGGATGGTCGCTACCGAAGGACCAGAAAATCTACCTACAATTGTGACGCACACCCATGGTGTTCCCCAATACCATTTTCCTGTTGACAGATAGGGTCTCATGGGTCATACTATATTCAGTGTTGGGCAAGGGAGCCGGTCAAGCGTCGTGGAGAGCAAGATATGGATGTTGCCCGTTCGGTAAATGGCGTACCCATACGTCTGAGTTACGAAAGATGGTACCACATTGTCGAGAACCACGAAGAAAACCGTTGATTTTGTCAGTAACTGCCTTGCCTTGGCGACGCCGATACTAAAGCTCCCCACCCAGCACATCTGGCTGGATTATGATAAAGAGGCTGATGTGCTGTATATGAGCTTTCGCAAGCCTCAAAGGGCCACGGAAACGGTTGAAATGGGCGATGACATCCTGATCCGCAAGAACGGCAGAGACATTGTAGGGCTTACGATATTGAACGCCAGCAGCAGATAAATGAACAAACGCCTCCCCGCTATACCATTGAAATAAACCAAGCGGGCAGAATACGTCTTCACCCGGTCGCCAAGGTGGACGGAAATTGCCAGAGGACCTGACGCCACACGCCCGATAATCGGTCTCGCCTGATCAATAATCACCCCCAAGACACTTTGCTTCTGCTTTTTCCTTTCGCTTTTTGCGTTCTTTCTTATAACACCGTCTTTCCCGGTCGATAGGACAATCAGCAGCGAGAGCATGCACCTTTGAGAATGTTTCGTTAAGTCCGTTTCAGAATCCATAGTGAGAGGAAAAGCAATGGTCCGTCAAGGCTCCTATGTGTCCAAATCGCCCATGTTTGACGACAATGTCCTGAAAGAAATGTACGTCGAATACGACACGGCGTGTGATCGCCTTGTCAGTGACCCAGCAAGACTACTGTCTTTTGTAAAAGATTATGTAGAGAGGACTGGTCAACAGGTCGAACCCGCACGGGTTTCTCATCGCTTGCTCACTCTTCGCAAACTCGGAGAAGCCAAAGGCGGACTCCCCAGACTGAGGCGAGCATACCATGGAAGGAACTGAAATGTCTGAGAAAGCAGTCCAGTCCTCAGTCAAGAGCCTCGAATGGATATATGGGGTTGTTCTTGCTCTATCAATCAGTGAGGCGTTCTTGCAGTTTGCGTCAGCCCCAGGCTCCAAAGTGCCTGGAATCCAGTGGAACTGTCTCTTGTCCCTCTGTTCTTTTTTGCTTTTGGTTATCCCATTCTGCCACGGAATGTCGCGCTATTTCTGTGAAATATATGACAGAGAGCAAGTGGATCCACATTACGGGAATTGGCTTCTCGTTGATTGTACTGCATTTACGGTGGAAGCTGGCCTATTCTTCATCTTGGCCGGTTCATTGGCGAAGGATCTGTGGCTGCAATTTGCCATTGTCGTTGTTGTCTTGCTTTTTTGGGATGTTCTTTGGGGCGCACTTGTTTGGAAATGGCGGACAAGCATAATCAGTTCTTGGGTGATTGTTAATCTCTGCACAATACCTTTACTCGTAGCAGTGCTGCTCGGTTTCCACGAAAGCACTTCATGGTGGGGTATATCATTAACATTTTTGGTAATTCTGGCCAGGACAGTAGCTGATTACAAGACAGGATGGGAATTCTATTTCCCGAAATAGCAGATAACTTGGCTACATTGGATACTTCAGAAAGGTTTGTCATGCCCCTTATATCTGGCGATGGTTTGTCTCAAACAGTGGCAGAGTTGTCACGGCGCAGGGTCAAGTTGTGTCACGCATGCCAATTGGCCGACTTCAAGAGCTACCTCCAAGTCGGCGGGATTCCATCTCGCAACCTGCTCGCGATAAGAGAGCTTTCCTATACAGCATTTGATACGGATGGGAGAGACGGGGATAATGGCGTTTGGAGGTTGGTCTTTTTCAATCTGTCGGACTTTGGCCACTGGTTTGCGAAGGGAGGAAATAACCTTCCCAACATTTATGGACCTATTTTGCTTTGTTTTGATCCCAAGGTGATAACTCAAGCTCTTGATATTTCGATCACCCTGAGATCGGCGAGCGCGAAGGACTTCGACCGAGTTGCAGAGGGGATCGGCGTCGATCAGGTGACGCGATTGTTTATAAATTCTGGCAGTGGGAGTGTACGCTTTAGGCACTCTTTGGCAGCAGAATTCAGTCACCCAGACACTCAAGACCCGGAGATGAATTGTTCCTTTCGCGATGAGTTAGCCCCTCTGTCGCATCTTGCTTACATCCGTGTGGATCCATATATCTTTCCAAAGGGTAGTTTGACGGACATCGTGCATCAAATCGCGGAAGAGCGAGGCAAATCGTGCAAAGTCTTCGTGCGGGATTTCGTAGACGGGTGTGAGGCGAGGTATCAGGTCTTAATGAATGCAATCCTCTCAGGTGTCAGGATGGCCCCCGAACTTATGGCCGTCATTCCCGATGGCTCACCCTTGTCAAACTGGCGAGATGCCATTATGAGATCCGGAGACCTCTCATTCCAGTTTGGACGATACGCGAGATACTTGTCCGAGGGCACCATCAGGCATTGTGTTTGATGCGTTAGTTAGCAGCATGTTCTTTAGATGAGGCCGTTCCACATCTTCTTGCTTACCCTGTGGGTGCTTTCGGCGTGATGATCCAGGCTATGAAGTAGGTTATCAGCAGCGGTATTACGCCGGTTGCCAGGCACAGGAAAACCGTCACGATTCTGACCGTTGTCGGATCGAGGTCGTAGGTCTCACCGATACCGCCGCAGACGCCCAGAATTTTCTTCTCTTTCTTGGAGAGGTACAGTCTTTTCATTGTGCTTCTTCTTTTTAAGCGGCACTACATAGCTGCCTGTGTCGTCGCTATATTTATTCCATATCGTTTAATCTCTTGGGCCAGGGTGCTGAAATTGTCATCGAGGTCCTCGGGACAAAATGGTACTGGCTCAATATGTGAATCGACCTTTAGAGCTATCTTACGCAGCAGCATCATTTCTTCTGCTATATCCTGTCCGAATTGAGTTGAAACTACAGCAATATCAATGTCACTATCAGGATTCGCCTTGCCTTTGGCATAGGAACCAAAAAGTATAACCTTTGATACGCTGACGCCTTGTTGCTTGAGAAGCTGAATGAATTTATGAATTTTACTTATTTCGGATTTCTTTAAACGCGTTTGCTTAGCCATTGCAGTATGTCCCGGGTCTTTTTGAGGTATTTTAGTGAAAATTGTTTTTTTGCCTTTTTGCGGAAACTGAGTTTGTAGTCGTCATATCTGGCGCCGATATTGAATGTTGTTATTTCCGCAAGTTCATCCTTCTGTGGATCCCTGAGAGGCAACTTAGCTTTTTCTGCCAAGCGAACCAAATCGTGGATCAAAGGCGGCGCCGCTTTTGTTGACTTAACAATGATTGCTTTTAGCATCTTCTCAATACTTAAGTGGCAGAAGAATAGAGCGTGGTGATATTTCTTGTTTTGGAAAAGGATTTCTGCACTTTCAAAATCCTCTTTTGAGGCCATTAGCCAATACTTAATAACTTCTCGTTCGCTTTTCATCTTTCAAACCTCTAATTTAAGCCGCAGAAAACTACGGAGTTGGTCGGTGGAGACCCGTACCTGCTCCATGGAGTCGCGTTCGCGGACGGTGACGGTGTTATCTTGCACGCTCTGAATTCCGAGGACGCCCCACGCATTATTGCATGGCCTGGGCCAGTTTCATGTCCGATTTAAGCAACTGGTTAACCACGCGGGAAACGTCTGACCGCCTGTTACGGGCTATCTGCTCAACAAATCGCTGTACCTCCGAATCCAGATAGACCGGCAGATTCAGCCGGGCATTGGCTTTGTAGAACTTACCCCTTGTTCCCTTAGAAAAATCGTATTCTTTTTTCATAGCCTTACTCCGAGTATTGACGTCTTTCACGCTGGGTTGCTTTGCGACTCGAGAATATACGAATGCGGGCAGCAGACTGACCCATCCACTGGAACGTGTGACAGACGATAACCAATCCATGGTTTACAGATAAACCAAGTGTGACCCATCGATCTTCTTCTTTGTTATGCTCAGTATCGTACAGAGAGATAGCCTTTGGGTCTGTAAAGACCGTGGCGGCCTGCTCAAAGCTGATACCATGTTTCTTCTTGTTTCGCCGGGCTTTGTCTGCGTCCCACTCAAAGATATAGTCCACCGCAATGCTCTTTCAACCTATAGCTTTTCTATCTATGTCATGGCTAATATCTTAACAGATTACGAAGTGGTTTGCAGCGCAAAAAGTTATTTCTGTGCTCCTTATGTATCCAGCCTATCGCGCAGATAACTTTTTAGTTGATCTGTCGAAATCCTTATTTGCTCCATGGAGTCGCGTTCGCGGACGGTGACGGTGCTGTCTTGCAGGGTCTGGCCATCGACGGTGACGCAGAAGGGGGTCCCGGCTTCATCCTGCCGGCGGTAGCGCCGGCCGACCGCTCCTTTCTCGTCGTAGAAGCAGTTGAAATATCTCTTCAGGTCGTCGTAGATTTTCCTGGCGACTTCCGGCATGCCCTCTTTCTTGACTAACGGGAAGACGCCGACCTTCACCGGCGCCAGGGCCGGATGAAATCTCAGAAGGTTCCGTGTCTCGCCGCGAACCTCTTCTTCGTCGTACGCATCGACCAAAAAGGCCAACGTGCTTCTGTCGATGCCGGCGCTCGGCTCGATCACATAAGGGATGTAGCGCAGTTTTCTCTCGTCGTCGAAGTACGAGAGCGGGCCTTTCGCGTAGTCTTCGTCCTCCGCCGCTAATTCGACGCCGTTCAAGTTCCGGTCGTTCTCGAACCACCTGTTGAGCGTTCGCATCCCGCGCTGATGCTGCCGCAGGTCATAGTCCGTGCGGTTGGCGATGCCTTCAAGCTCCTGCCAGTCGCCGCTGCCGAACGGGAATTTGTATTCGACATCGACGCAGCCCTTGGCGTAGTGGGCAAGCTCGTCGCGTTCATGCTCGCGGAAACGCAGATTCTCTTTCTTCAGGCCCAGGTTGATGTACCAGTTGAACCGGGCCTGCTTCCAGTGCTCGAACCACTGCTCATCGGTGCCCGGCTCGCAGAAGAACTCCAGCTCCGCCTGCTCGAATTCACGTGTGCGGAAGATGAACGCCTTGGTCGTCACCTCGTTGCGGAAGCTCTTGCCGATCTGGGCGATTCCGAACGGTATTTTGACGCGCGTGGTATCCAGGACGTTGCGGAAGTTGGCGAAGATGCCCTGTGCGGTCTCCGGCCGGAGCTGAACCGTCATCGAGTCATCGACGTTGGCCCCCATTTGCGTCTCGAACATCAGCTTGAACGGCATCGGCTCGGTGAATTGGCCGACCGCACCGCAGGCGGGGCAGACCTTCTTGCCCAGGTTCCCGGCCTGAGCCTGCGCCGACTCGATAGCCACGTGCTCGGTATGCTCCTGGGCCTGCTCGGTGGCTTTGTCCTTGAGGTGATCAACGCGGGTGCGGGTATTGCACTTCTTACATTCGGCGATCAGGTCGGCGAACTTGTCGGCGTGCCCGCTCGATTTCCAGACCATCGGGTGCATCAGGATGCTGCAATCGAGGCCGACGACGTCGTCCCGCATCTGCACGACGTTTCGCCACCAGGCCCTTTTGACGTTGTTCTTCAATTCGACGCCTAACGGCCCGTAGTCGTAGCAGCTCGCCAGCCCGCCGTAGATTTCGCTCGATTGAAATATGAAGCCCCGCCGCTTGCACAGCGATACGATATCGTCAAGTTTCGTAATCCTGGCCATAGCCGAATTCCTCAAAATAGTACCTTCGTCGATTCCACAAGCTCGCCATTATACTTGAAAACGCGCCGATGGCAAGCATTGAGCTAAACCCGTTGACAACGCGCGCGGGCGGGCTTATACTCCACGCTAAATGCTCGACGAGCGTCGAGAAACGGGAATCGAGAAACGGGTCATTATGAGCCATGAAATAGTCGCTATCCTGGACTTTGGCAGTCAGTACGGCCAGTTGATCGCCCGGCGGGTCCGCGAGCAGAACGTCTATTCCCGGATTTTCCCCGCCGGCGTGCCGGCCGGAGAGCTCTCGAAGCTGCCGCTCAAGGGTATCATCCTCTCCGGCGGACCGGCGAGCGTCTATGAGAAGAACGCGCCAAGATGCGACCAGAAGATTTTTGACCTGAATGTGCCGGCCTTGGGCATCTGCTACGGCATGCAGTTGGGCTGTCAAATCTTAGGGGCGGGAATCGCCCC
The DNA here is from genome assembly GCA_964462945.1 of uncultured Pirellulales bacterium. Lineage (GTDB taxonomy): Bacteria > Planctomycetota > Phycisphaerae > Sedimentisphaerales > Anaerobacaceae. The sequence continues at coordinate 4,849 of CAYWZW010000083.1, read as the reverse complement.
CGCCCGGCGGCGCGAGTACGGGCGGACGAATCTCGCAATACTGGACAGGAGCGATCTGTTTGCGAACCTGCCGGACTCCATCACGGCCTGGGCCAGTCACGGCGACCAGATCGACGAATTGGGCGCCGATTTTGTCCGCCTGGCGACCACCGAGACCTGCCCGTTCGCCGCGGTTCGCCACAAAAAAAAGAAATTCTTCGGCGTCCAGTTCCATCCCGAGGTCTCGCACACGCCGAAGGGCCCGCAGATCTTGAAGAATTTTCTCTATGACATTTGCGGTTGCGCCGGCGACTGGACGATGAGCGATTTCGCCGCCGAAACCGTCGAAGCGGTCCGCCGGCGGGTGGGCGAGGCCAACGTGATATGCGGCCTGAGCGGCGGCGTCGATTCCTCCGTCGTTGCTTCGCTGGTCCACAAGGCGATAGGCAGCCAGCTTGTCTGCATCTTCGTCGATAACGGCCTGCTGCGAAAGAACGAATGTGACAATGTTGTCTCCACGTTCCGCAATCACTTTCACATGGATTTGCGGGTCGTCGATTGGTCGCAGCAGTTTTTGGCGGGGCTGGCCGGCGTTACCGACCCGCAGCAGAAGCGGAAAATCATCGGCGCCCAGTTCATCAAGGCCTTCGAGTCCGAGGCGTCGAAGATTCCAAAGGTCAGATTTCTGGCCCAGGGCACGCTCTATCCCGACGTCATCGAGTCGGGCGCTCCTCGTGGCGAGGGCGTCCCGCCCTTGTCTTCGTCGCTCAGTGGAGAGGAACAAGGGCAATCCGGCCCGGGCCGGATCGCTACGCATGCCAAGGCCGCCAGCATCAAGCTCCACCACAACGTCGGCGGGCTGCCGGCCGAATTGGGCTTCGAGCTGATCGAGCCGCTGCGGGATTTGTTCAAGGACGAGGTCCGCGTGGTCGGCGAATATTTAGGATTGCCCGAAGACCTCGTCTGGCGGCATCCGTTCCCGGGGCCGGGCCTGGCGGTCAGGATAATCGGCGAAGTCACGCCGCAAAGACTCGAAATACTCCGGGCCGCAGATGAGATTCTGATCGACGAAATACGCTCGGCGGGTTTGTATCGAAAGATTTCGCAGGCGCTGGCCGTACTGCTACCGGTCTCGACGGTCGGCGTCATGGGTGATGAGCGAAGCTACGAGAACGTCGTGGCCATTCGGGCGGTCGAGACTGTCGATTTCATGACCGCCGATTTCTCGCAAATCCCATACGAAGTCTTGGGCGTCATCGCCAGCCGGATCATCAACGAGGTCCGCGGCGTCAACCGCGTCGTGTACGACGTCTCCAGCAAGCCCCCCGCAACCATCGAATGGGAATGACGGCCAGCCCCGCGCTGCCGTCACCTCGAGTCCGGCCGAGGGGTCTATCAAAACAGCTTCGCGAAGCGGCTACTACGCAGACACCTTCGCCCAATTCTCGATTCGCAGACCCTCGACCCTTTTGAATTCCTTTTCGTTGTTAGTCACGAGAACCAGGCCGTGCGATCTTGCCTGTGCCGCCAGCAACAGATCCATCGGGCCAATCGGTCTTCCCTTGGACTCCAGCAATGATCGGATATGCCCGTACTCAGCCGACGCCGCCTGGTCGAAATCAAGAATCGTGAAGGGTAAAAGAAACTCCAATAGCGCAACCCTATTGCGATCAGGGTAACGGCTGCGGGCAATCCCGTACTCAAGCTCGGCAAGGGTGATTGTCGAGATGGCAATCTGGCCCGGCTGTTTCGATTCAACCTGCTTGAGCACCACCGGCGGCTTCTTCTTGATGATGGAGATGCAGATATTGGTGTCGAGCAGGTAGTTCATGGGATGACATCGCGCCGTTCAAAGGAGCCTTGATCCCGCTTGAAGTCCATGAAATCATCGGAGAATCTGTCCAGGCTCTCGATGAACGGCCCCCACGGCTTGCCATCCTTCGGAATGAGCACGACGACCCCGTCGATTCTCTTGACATAGACCTCATCGCCGGGCAGAACGTACTCCTTCGGCAGCCGTACCGCCTGACTCCGGCCATTCCTGAAAAGCTTCGCTGTATCCATATCGACTCCTGTTTAAATATATACCAAAGTATATACCCGAATGAGTCTGTCGTCAAGGGATTTTGTCCGCTCTTGCCCCAAAAAATGTACCTGACACCTTTAATTCCCCTCGAAGCTCAAAAAGATCGCCAACAGCCAGTCGCTAATGACTGATGTGCGGTGTGCGCAATCCACGTTCGGTGTTTGAAACTTCCAACTTCCACTTGGCGTTGAGCTTCGAGTCTTGAGTTTCATCGCTTGTCCTTTCTGCTTCTCTTTTCCGGCGTAGCCGCTTCAGCACGCTCACTCTCACCCTGGCCGTTTACTGCCGAGCATAAATAGGGATGCAACACTCATCCTGCGTCGAGATATGATTCTAACACAACGCCATGCGCTGGGCAAGCTCATCTCCATCCTATTCATTTCTCTGGCCGTGCCCGGATCGCGAACGGGAATCTCTCATCTTCCGAGCGATGCTGTGTATTATCTCTTTCGCAAGGATGGGGAGCCTGTTATAATCACGGCATGAAACCACGGTTGCTTTTTACCATACTGGCGCTCGCGGTTGGGGCGGCAATCTTTGTCACCTCCGCTTCTTCACACGACGCCAACGCGCCGAAGCCCAACCTCGTCATCATTAATATCGACGATCTCGGCTATGCGGACATCGGACCGTTTGGGTCCACGCTGAACCGCACGCCGAATCTCGACCGGATGGCGGCCGAAGGCCGGCGGCTCACCACCTTCTACGCCGCACCGGTGTGTTCGCCGTCACGGGCGGCGCGTATGCCGTGTTCGCGGAGAAGGACCAGGGGTCCATCGAGCAGGGCAAGCTGGCGGATTTCATGGTCTTGTCCGCCGATCCCACACGCGTGCCGCCGGAACGCATCAAGGACATCCAAGTCGAGGCCACCTTTGTCGGCGGCAAGCGGGTGGATACCCTTTTCAGGAAAGGAACCAAATGAAACACGCTATGTTCATCCTCACCCTGTTGCTGGCCGCGCTGGTGTCGGTCTGGCCGCACCCCGCCCCCGCTGCCTTCGCCGCCGACCCAGGCACCGCAAAGGATGGCCGGTTCGATCTCGAAGAAACCAAAACTGTGCTTAGTGGTCTCATCGAGAAGACGCTCAAGGACAAGGGCGTGCCATCCATCTCGATCGCGCTCGTTCGAGGGGACTCGATTGTGTGGAAGGCGGCTTTCGGTTACGCCAATGTTCGCACGAAGACACCGGCGACGCCTGATACGATCTACAACGCCGCCTCGACCTTCAAAGCCGTGACGGCCACCGCCCTCATGCAGTTGGCCGAGCAGGGGAAGTTTAAGCTTGATGATCCGGTCAATCGTTACCTGGGTGATTTTCCGGTACGAGATCGCGTTCAAAGCGACCAGCCGGTGACATTTATCCAACTGCTCTCCCACTGGTCAGGTCTGACCTCCTGGCCTGGCCGGGGTGAGACCACGATGAAACCGATCTGGAGTCGCGAGTTGCCGAAGACTCTTGAACAGGTGGTACCGGAGCTTTATTCCATCCGTCCGCCGGAAACTAAATTTGAGTACAACAACTACGGCTACGCCGTGGCGGGGCTGCTTCTGGAACGAATTTCCAGTGAACCATACGAAAGATATGTCTGTGACCACGTCTTGAAACCGCTGGGTGTCACAACGCTGCATCCGGTCTATCCCTCTCCGGAAATGGTCGAGATGATGGCGTTGCCCTACGACGCCAGCTCAAATGGGCAGCCCCGGCCTGCGCCACAGGTGCTGACAGCCGAATACCCGGCGGGCAATGCTTACCTCACCGCGGAAGATATGGCGCGATTTCTTGGCGCTCACGTGAACGGCGGAGTGTTCCAAGGCCGGCGGATTCTCTCGGAAGAGTCGGTGAAAGAGATACAAAACCCCCGCTTCGGCGGCAACTACGGCTTTGGCTTTCGCATCAGAAAGACGGTCAAGGGGAACACGATGATTCGTCACATCGGCAGGATGCCCGGAATGTGCTCGATGATGATGGGTGACGTGGACGCTCACGTGGGCGTGTATTACGTGGCGAACGCGTCCAGGGATCGGTTCGACATCGCGGACATCGCCATCGCGCTGCTTCGCGGGGAATCTTATCCGCTTGCTAAACGGCAGGCCATTCCCGTCGATCCGAAGGTGCTGGATCGTTATGCGGGGGTTTACGAAACGGAAAAGGACGTCTTCACCTTCACTCGCGAAGGCGATGGCCTTTTCCTGCAGAAGAATCAAACGCCCAAAAAGGGAGAGCTCTTGGCCGAAAGCTCAACACATTTCTTCCTCAAAGACGATCCCGCGTCCATCAACTTCGAAACGAATTCAGAAGGTGTGATAGACCGGATGGTCATTACTCCACCAGATTGGCTCATCATCGTTGCGAAGAAGCGTCGTTGAACATGACCCGCCGCGATTTCGCTTCCTGCATTGGTTTGGCAGCCGTCTCGCTCGGCGGTGCGGGCTGCGCTTCGACGCCATGTTGCCGGATCGGGGGATCAATTCACGTTCACTCCGATGAACTGTGCAGTCGTCTCAAGGAACTCCAGGTCCGCATTCCGGTGTTAATGGAGGCAGAATTAAAGGTGTCCGGTACTTTTTTCATTCTACACCCGCACGCAATCTATGATTTATGATTCTCTATTTTCTATTGACTATTGAAAATTCTTATCCGTGTTAATCTGCGTTTATCCGCGGTTTCTATTTCGACAGGATTACAGGATACTTGTCATTTACGATTTTCGATTGTCGATTTATTTCTCCGTAATACTATCCATCAGAATGTTGTTTTTCGTGCGTCATTTTTATGCCGCCCGT
>CAYWZW010000082.1:0-22499 GCA_964462945.1 uncultured Pirellulales bacterium | reverse complement strand
ATCATGACCGATCCCGGCATGGCCGACGTGACGTACATCGAGCCGCTCAACGTCAAGACCCTCGAGCAGATAATTGCCAAAGAAAGACCCGATTCGCTGCTGCCGAATCTGGGCGGCCAAACGGGCCTCAACCTTTCTTCAGAACTGTTTCGCCGCGGCATCCTGGATAAGTACGGCGTGCAGATTATCGGCGTCAAGGCCGACGCCATCGAACGGGGAGAAGACCGCCTGGCGTTCAAGAATACGATGAATCAGCTCGGCATTGCGATGCCCAGGAGCGAGATTGCCAACAGCCCTGAAGAAGCGGAGAAAGCGCTTGAGAAAATCGGGCTGCCATGTGTTATACGCCCTGCTTACACCCTGGGTGGAACGGGCGGCGGCCTGGTGTACAACTTGGAGGAGTTCCGTACGGTTGTCAGCAGAGGGCTCTCTTTCAGTCTCGTCGGCCAGGTTCTCGTAGAGGAATCCGTGCTCGGATGGGAAGAGCTGGAGCTGGAGGTCGTGCGGGATGCGAAGAACCAGATGATCACGGTGTGCTTCATAGAGAACGTCGATGCCATGGGCGTTCATACGGGGGATTCGTACTGTACCGCACCGATGCTGACGATAGCCCCCGAGCTTCAGAAGCGCCTCCAGAAACATTCCTACAACATCGTCGAAGCAATCGGCGTCATCGGCGGAACCAACATTCAGTTTGCTCACGACCCCAAGACCGGCCAGGTCGTGGTCATCGAAATCAACCCGCGAACGTCACGCTCTTCCGCGCTGGCTTCCAAAGCGACCGGATTCCCCATTGCACTGGTTTCCTCCATGCTGGCGGGCGGCCTGACGATGGACGAGATCCCCTACTGGCGCGACGGCACACTTGAGAAATATACCCCATCGGGCGACTACGTGGTCGTGAAGTTCGCACGCTGGGCCTTCGAGAAGTTCAAGGGCATCGAAGACAAGCTGGGCACGCAGATGCGCGCCGTCGGCGAGGTCATGAGCATCGGCAAAAACTACAAGGAAGCATTCCAAAAGTCCATTCGTTCACTCGAAATCAACCGTTATGGGCTGGGCTTCGCCAAGGATTTCAATAAGAAATCCGCCGATGAGCTGATGGAGCTCTTGAGAGAAGCAACGAGCGAGCGGCAGTTCATCATGTACGAGGCGCTGCGCAAAGGCGTGAGCGTTGATGCGCTCTACGAAAGGACCTATATCAAACCCTGGTTTATCCAGCAGATGAAAGAGCTGGTGGAGCTTGAGGAAAAGATCCTGAAGTATAAAGGCAAGAAGCTGCCGGACCGTCTGCTGACCCAGGCGAAAAAGGACGGATTTGCCGACAAGTATCTGGCCCAGCTTTTGGGCGTCCCGGAAAAGCAGGTCAGAAACAGGCGCCTTGCCCTCAACGTTGTCGAGGCGTGGGACGCTGTCCCCGTGAGCGGCGTGGAAAATGCCGCCTATTACTTCTCCACGTACAACGCCCCGGACAAGGTCCAAGTCAGCAACAAACGAAAAGTCATGGTGCTCGGCGGCGGCCCCAACCGTATCGGCCAGGGCATTGAATTTGACTATTGCTGTGTCCATGCGGCGTTCGCCCTTCGCGATGAAGGCTATGAAACCATCATGGTCAACTGTAACCCCGAGACGGTCTCGACGGATTATGATACGTCCGACAAGCTGTACTTTGAGCCGCTCACCGTTGAAGACGTGTTGAGCATTTATAACAAGGAGAAGCCGGAGGGCGTGATCGTCCAGTTCGGGGGCCAGACGCCCCTTAATATTGCCGCCGAGCTGGAAGAGGCTGGTGTGAAGATTCTCGGCACCTCGCCTGAAAAGATCGACCTGGCCGAAGACAGGGACCGGTTTCGCAAAGTAATGAAGAAGCTCGGCATCCCGCAGCCGGAATCCGGCATGGCCAGCACCCTCGACGAGGCAATCCAAATCGCAGAAGACATTGGCTATCCGCTGATGGTCAGACCTTCGTACGTCCTCGGCGGGCGCGCCATGGAAGTGGTGCACGATGAAGATATGCTGAAGTATTACGTCGCGCGGGCGACGGATGTCTCTCCGGAAAGACCGATCTTGATTGACAAGTTCCTGGAGAACGCCCTCGAAGTGGAAGCGGATGCTATCGCCGACGGCACGGATGCTTTTGTGCCCGCAATCATGGAACATATCGAGCTGGCCGGCATTCATTCGGGTGATTCCGCGTGCGTGCTCCCGCCGGTCAGTATTCCCGAGAAACACCTCAAGACAATTTACGACTATAACCGGAAAATCGCCATCGAGTTTGAGGTCGTCGGGCTGATGAACATCCAGTACGCCATCTGTAAGGACGTTGTTTACATCCTGGAGGCCAATCCGCGTGCCTCGCGAACCGTTCCGCTTGTTTCGAAGGTGTGCGGCATACAAATGGTTCGCATCGCCACGCAGGTTATGCTCGGCAAGCGCCTTGCGGATATGAATTTGAAGAAATTGTCCATCCCGCATTTTGGCGTGAAGGAAGCCGTCTTTCCGTTCAACATGTTTCCTGAAGTCGATCCCCTCCTGGGTCCTGAAATGCGTTCGACCGGCGAAGTCCTCGGCATGGCGGATTCGTTTGGTCTCGCCTTCTACAAGTCGCAGGAAGCGACCCAGCTTACACTGCCGTCGAACGGCGCCGTCCTGATTTCGATTTCGGACGAGGACAAACCTTCCGTACTCCCCGTGGCCAAGGAGTTTGAGAATCTCGGCTTCAGGATCATCGCGACAGAAGGGTCCCACCGGCTGCTGTCGAAGCACGCGATAAAATCGCAGCGCATCTTCAAAATGCACGAGGGCCGGCCGAATGTCCTCGACAGCATCAAGAACGGCCAAATACAGCTTCTGATCAATACGCCGAGCGGCAAGCAGAGCAAATATGATGATTCCTATATTCGCAAAGCCGCGATCAAATATAAAATACCGTACATCACGACAATTGCCGCAGCAGCAGCTGCTGCCAAGGGCATAGCCGCTTTCCGCAAAAAGCCGGGACAAATTAAGTCTCTTCAGGATTATCACGCAGACATAAAGCGAGTGCCTTCTAACACCTCGATGCCGTGCTCTATCCCCGCTTCTTGACGGGCAAAATTTGAAAATCCGATCTTGTCTTTGCAGAGACACGCAGAAAAAGTGTGGGACCCTTTCGATTCTCCCCCGCACGTGCGGCCGGGACATAGGTCCTTCGCTTGCGCTCAGGACGCCTGCGAGCGCAGGGCTGCGCCCGCGTTCTCGGCGGTTAAGGGTTTTCCTCACAAGAAATAAGCATTTTCCCGATTGCCAGCCATAAGCTATTCAGCGATTCTGAAATCCGTTCTCGAACAGGTGTTGTATTACTGCGTACACAATAGCGCCCGTTAATCAGGGAAACAAGTTGTGAATACTATGAACATTAACTTATTCGAGAAAGGAAGTGCGATATGGCTGGAAAGAATTTCTTCAAAGTTGTAGCTGTGTGGACAACGGCGCTGGCTTGTATGCCGATGAGCGGCTGTAAAGAGCACCCTACTGAGCATCCCAGTGCCGGCCAAGGAAGCGGCCTGACTAAAGAGCAGCTTGCCGATGCCATCGAAGCATATATCCAGAAAGAGGCCGCTGCACACGAGGGTGCCTTCCCCATTGTGGATGAAAAGAGCGGCCAGAATCTCCGTCTGACTCTGGTAAGAGTTCACCGGGAAAAGTTGGCGAAGCTGGGAGCGGACCACTACTTTGCCTGTGTGGATTTCAAGACTCCCGAGGATAAAGTCTATGATGTTGACTTCTTTATGAAAGGAACAGCTAAGGACAATTTGGCCTTCTCCGAATTTATGATTCACAAGGAAGACGGGAAGGAAAGATACACGTGGTATGAAGAGAACGGCGTTTGGAAAAGAAAACCTGTCGGTGAGGCTGGGCAACCGGCGGAAAAGCCCCAAGAACAGCCGAAAGAGCATCCCACGGAGCATCCAACAGAGCATCCATCCGAACATCCGAAATAGGTTGTCCGGCTGAGGATTTCACTGGAAACTCAGAAGATGGCCAGATTCTTTAGGACAAGCATGAAGGCCGCGGCAGTCTTTGCAGCCATTTCTGCGGCACTGGCGCTCAAGGTGCATCACGCCTCACAAAGCGCTGACTCCGCCCAGACAGAGCCAAAAAGAACGGTTGAGATAACTTACAGCTTCACTGTCTGCGACATCCCTGAGCGCGCCCAGCGTACGCGAATCTGGGTGCCGGTGCCGCCTTCAAATAGTCACCAGAAGCTCCACGATATGATTCTTGGGGGTGATTGGACCTACCGCATTGCTGATGAATCCGAGTTCGGGAACAGATTCCTGATTTTCGACGTGAATAACGCTCGTCTGTCCGGCTCACGGCAAGCCGCTTTTTCTGTGAAATTTCGCGTCACCCGATATGCTATCCAAACGCTGCGCCAGCATACATCAGCTCGTCCTGCTGCCCAGGATGAACCCGCCCGTTATCTTGCTGCAAATCGTCTGATACCTATCGACGGGAGAATCGCTGCTGAAGCTCAGCGGATCGCCGGGCATCTTCAACAGCCGCTCAAGCAGGCTCGGATTCTCTATGATAATATCGTTGCCACCATTCATTATGATAAGTCTGGTACAGGCTGGGGGCGAGGCGATGCCATGTATGCCTGTGATCTGCGAAAGGGAAATTGTACCGACTTTCATTCGCTTTTCATCGCCCAGGCCAGGGCGTTGGGTATCCCTGCGCGCTTCATTATGGGGCTGCCGCTTCCTGAGGACAAAACCCAAGGAGTCATTGCCGGCTACCACTGCTGGGGTGAGTTTTATTTGCCCGATAGAGGTTGGTGCCCTCTTGACGCCTCGCAGGCAAGCAGATTCCCACAAAAAAAGGAACAGCTCTTTTGCGGACTGGACGAACACCGTGTCGCCTTCACGACCGGACGGGACATTAAGCTCCCCGGTTCCACCACAGAACCAATGAATTATGTCATTTACCCCTATGTAGAAATCGACGGTCGCGCCCACGATAACGTCCAGACCACGTTCTCTTTTAAGAATTGCCCTGCCGATACCGGTTCGCGAGATCCTGCACAACACACTCAACCTGATTGACTTTTATGGGCGGCATTTTTGACTTATGGGCGCGGCACGGGCCTTCCGCCTGCGGCTTGGCCTCCGCCGTTATTCAGACAGGCTCCTATGGATTCTGGCCCGGCACCGGCCGGATCGTCACCACCATGTTGTCCAGGTAGAACTCAGCGACCACCAAGCCATCGAGCTTTAAAGTCACCAGCAGGTTCTTCCGCAGTGGATCGGTGATCTCCGAACTGTTCAGCAAAAAGTCGATCCCATCGCTGCCACCCAGCGGATCCAGGCCGCGCCACTGGCCGGCCACGAAGTCACCCTGCAGGCTCGTCGTCCTGACTAAGTCCAGGGCCGGGTCGATGACGTCGTCACCGTTATCGAGTATCAGCATCGCGTCGATCCGCGTGTTCTGAGCCACGCCGGCGGCGTCGAGAGCCACCCGTGCGTCCACGTTGATCAGCACGTCGGGCCCGCCGGCCAGCGGAAAGTCAGCCCCGATGGTAGGGAAGGAGAAGATGAGATCGGGGATGTCGAGCGGCTCGGTCAGAATCAGGGTGTCGTTGCCGGATGAGGTGGTCACCAGCACCTGGTTCCTGGGGTCGGTCGGGCCGCGGAAGGGGTCGTCGGCCGTGACCGCGCTGACCAGGCCGGGGCCGCCGACGAACATGCCCAACTGCGCGAGCGTCTGGCCCGGCAGGCCGAAGTTCTGGCTGTAGAGCAGGTTCCGCCCATCGCCGGTCGCGATGGCCAGGACGTCGTCAGGGGTGCTGCCCAGCAGCACGTCGTCGCCGCTGCCGGAAAGAAGGTTGGGCAAGGGGTCCTCCGTCAGGTGGAACATTTCCGCCCGACCGGTTCCAACGGAGGTGCTCAAGTCGAAATCCACGTACGAGAAGAGGACGTGGCCGGTGTTGGGATCAGTCAGGATGCGGGGAGTGTGGACGAAATGGCCATCCTGGATCTTGTTGATCAGCACCGGGTTCGAGGCCGGCACGCCGTCGGGCCGGTGGGCTCGCACGAAGATGTCGCTCTGGGCATTGTAGGCGGACAGGAAGTAGGGCGAGCCGGGCACGGGCGATACGTTCAAGGCACCATTGAACAGCGTGGTGGTGCCGGGATTGACCAGGTCGAAGGCCGGCACGCCGTTGCTATCCAGCACGCGCAGGGCATCGCTCTGGCCGGCGGAACCGGAGCGTATCCAACTGACGACGAAGCGGTCGCCCGCGGGGTTGTAGGCGACGTTGATGCTGAAGGAGAATTCGGCTGAGGTGTGGATGGTCTGGGGCGGTCCGCCAGGCGTGCCGTCGGGGTTGACGGGTTTGGCGGCTAGGCCGATCATGCCTTCACCGGCGTCGAACGGGTAGGCGAACAGGAAGCGGTTGCCGCCCCCGCCGAAGGCGCCGCTATCGAGGGGCCGGGGGTCTCCCTCGCCCAGTTGCATTATCGGCGTGCCCTGCGCCGGCGTGCCGTCGGAATCGTATGGGATCACAAACAGGTCGGAGACGGCCGTCGGATCCGGGTTGAAGAAGCTGGGCCGGGCCACGCCCCCGATGAGGTACGTGCCGTCGGTTAGCGAGGCGGCCTGGGCCCGCAGCTCGTCGTAGTCGTCTGTGGCTGCGCCGACGCAGATCTCATCCGGACCGCGCAGCAGGTTGCCTTGGGCATCGAACAACTGCGTGAAGCCGGCGATGGAGGGACCGAAACCATCGAGCGTGACCAGGTAGTGCCCCGCGGTTTCGTGGCGTCGGACCGAACCGATGCCCCATCGCGTCAGGCCGGGAACAATCGGAGTAATGTTGACGGCCGTGCCGAAGATGTCCACGTTGTTGTCGAGTGTTGACTGCAGCACCCGGTTGTCGCCGGTACGGTACACGGAAACGTAAGAGATGCTCGCCGGATTCGGCGTAGGTATGAACATCCAAACGTCCGCGATGTTCGCACTGGGATCGGTCAAAATGGCCGTGGCGTCGCGGTGGTCCGCCCCCTCAACGGGAGCCGGCGTGACGGCTGTAAAGGCCAGAGCGGTCGCAAAGGCGGCCAGAATTCTGAAAAAGGTCTTGGTATCCATTGGCGTGTTCCTTTCTTCGCAACTGGTTGGCATCTATTTCTGGAGCGAATTCCGGGGGCGGCATACGTACTTCCCATCTCGTGTCCCCCTTGTTTTGTTTCTCCGGTTGTCTTTATTAATAAGTATGGTCCCTCCACATTTTTTGTTCGTCGAAAACCGAACTGCGTGAACATCCAGAATCGGACCCGTAGCTGAACCAAAGGGGTTCAGACTGCTGCATTGCGCTTGCCTTGGGACTTTGGCTGGCATATAATGCGCGGCGTAGAACCCAAGCATCGTTCAAGAGGACCACGGCTATGGAAATTAGACGGACATTCGGTTCAGATTTTGCTTTGATCGCCGGGGTGCTGTTCTGTCTGATGATGCCGGTGACATCTACCGCCCGCGTGATTTGCATCCGGCTGACCAGCGACCACGTCGCGGATACCACGGACCTCAAGCGATTCCGGCAGTTTCACCAGTGGAAGGACAAGACGGGAAACGAGCTGGCGCTGGCCATCTGGAAGTACCTCAGCGACTACCAGACGGGCCTGTATCATTTCAACGAAATCCTCGAAGGGCCGGACCCCTTCGATGAGTATGCGACGGTGCGCGATCCGCTGAAGATACTGAACACGTACAATATGGCCTACTGCGGAATCTTCGGTCCGGTCCTGGACGGCATATTCCAGGGCGCCGGTTTCACACAGGGCCGCGCCTTTGGCCTTGAGGCCTGGAATCACTGTGCGACGGAGGTCTGGTACGACGACAGTTGGCACTATCTTGACGTTGACGTGCGCGGCGTGCTCCTGCGGCCGGACGGCACCGTAGCCAGTCTTGCCGAAGCACAAAGCAATCGCAGCCTTTGGGTTGACCCGCCCTCGGCCGTTACGCCGTTCTTTCCAAAAGACCAGGACAAGGCCAGGCTTTTCGATATCTACAAAGACAGCCGCGTCTATAACTACTACCGCTGGTTCGAGATGGGCCACACAATGGATTTCTATCTGCGAAGCGGCGAATCGTTTACCCGCTTCTGGGCGCCCCAGGATGGACGCTGGCAGCACCTGCCGCGATACGCCGGGACCAAATGGATCAGGAACCTCATCGAACAGGAGCCGCGAGGCCCCAAGCCAAACCACCGCGAGTTCACTCGATGGAATCACGGCAACGGCCTGCTCGATTACCGGCCCGTACTGACCAGGGCGTCCACGGATTTCCAGGACGGCTGCTACGCCGTCGAGAACCTGCGGCCGGGAGAAAGCGGCCTGGAAATCATCCGCAACGGCCGGGCCGAAGTCACATTCGAGGTCTTCACGCCCTACGTCATCGTCCCGAAGGTCAACGACCTCGACGATCCGAACGACGATACGGAGGCCTCCGTCGTGGCTGTAAAAGGCCCGATTCCGGTCGAGGTTCTGGTCTCTCCGGACCACGGCTTATCGTGGCAAGCCGCCGGACGGACCCGGCCCGACGATACGACGGCTATCGACCTGACGGCCGTCGTGAAGGGCACACACGGCTGCCTCCTGAAACTCGAGACATCGGGTCCCGCAGGTTCAACCGCCATCGATTCGTTGAACGTTCGAACCTGGGTCCAGGTCGCTCCGGCCAGCCTGCCGGCTATGAAGAAGGGCAAGACCACGTTTCAATACGAGACCGGCGATCGCTACAATAAGCAGACCGTTCCCATGCTTATCAATCCGAACACCGCCGACCCTCAGGACCTGAAGAAATACGTGCTGGCGATGCCCGGCGACTACGATCCGAATCGTCATACGTGCCGCATACGCGGCGAAGTCATCGTGCGGCTGGCCGCCCCGCCGGGCATGAAGATATTGTGGTTTACCGTCGGAGGAACCTTTCGCACGGATCAAGGCGAGCAGGCGAAGAATACCGACAACCGCATCGCCTACGCGACGGACCGCCCGGAAGACTTCAAGGAGATCTACACGTCACACGTGCCCACGTGGGTAAACCACTGGCGGTACAACTGGGATGGCGACGTTGTTCTGACCGATCCGGCTGAGGCAGTCTTCGTCAAATATACCGCCAACACCGGCCTCAATACCATTCGCGCATGCCTGCATCTGGCTAAGGAGTCCGCCGCAGCGCCGCCGGACCGTGCGCCCGAAGGTCCCTTGATGATCACGCACACGTATCGCGTCGATGGCCAATTGAAAGAAACGCAGAAGCGGCTGGCCGGCCCGGGTACTTACACGATAGACTGTCCGGCGGAGCCCGAGAACGTGTCCGTAAAGCTGGAGGTGCCTCATGGAGAGCCGTGATTCCAGTTACGCTGTTTGGGACCAGCTATTCACGATGTTTTATAAGGAATGAATTGAGATAACACATTTTTCAGGAGATAATCATGCAGACTAACAGCTTCATCACATCACGTCGTCATTTCCTCAAGACCGCAGGCGCGGCGGCCGCCGCTTTCTCGTCGCTCGTCGTTCGTCGCTCGTCGTTCGCCGGAGATACGAGATCCGAAATGCCGCCCAGCGAGAAAGTCAACATTGCACTGATCGGCTGCGGCGGACAAGGCAGGGGCGACGCAAAGAATGCCCAGAGATACGGTCAGATCGTCGCCGTGTGTGACGTTGACGCCGGCCACGTGGCGGCCGCTCAAAAGGATTTCCCCGGTGCCGAAGGCTACGCCGACTTTCGCAAGCTCTTGGCGCGGAAAGACGTCGACGCCGTTATCTGCGGCACGGTTGACCACTGGCATACGCTGGTCTCCATGGCCGCCATGAAGGCCGGCAAGGACATTTACTGCGAGAAGCCGCTCACCCTGACCATCGACGAAGGCAAACGGCTCGTCGAAGTCCAGCGGCAAACCGGGCGCGTCCTCCAGACCGGCACCCAGCAGCGCAGCAGCGTCCATTTCCGGCTGGCCTGCGACCTGGTCCGCAATGGACGAATCGGGAAAATCCAGCGAGTCGAAGTCTGGCTCCCCGCCGGCCTGCGGCAGGGTCCGTTCAAGACCTCGCCGGTCCCGGAGGGATTTGACTATGATTTCTGGCTCGGCCAGACGCCCAAAGTCGAATATGTCAAAGAGCGGACGCACTTCAGCTTCCGGTACTGGTGGGACTATTCCGGCGGCACGATGACCGACTGGGGCGCCCACCACAACGACATCGTCCTCTGGGCCCTGGACCTGGACGGCTCCGGCCCCGTCAGCGTCGAGGGTAAGCAGCTCATTGACATGATCCCCGGCGGCTTTACCGCGGCCAGTGAGTACGAAGTGACGTACACCTACGCCAACGGCGTCGTCCACACCTGCAAGAGCACCACGGCCAGTGAGTGGCACGGCGGCGTCAAGGACCCCAACGGCCAGCAGCACGGCATCAAATTCTACGGCTCCGGCGGCTGGATCTGGGTCACCCGGGGCGTCATCAACGCCAGCGACCGGCAGATTCTCACGGACAAGCTGCCCGACGACGCCAAGCGCGTTTATCTCTCTAACGACCATCTGGGCAACTTCTTTGACTGCGTGAAGTCGCGGAAAACGCCTATATGTCCCGCTGAGGTCGGCCACCGCTCCGCGAGTCTGTGTCACCTGGGTGTGATCGCCATTCGCCTCGGTCGAAAGCTCAACTGGGACCCGGCCAAGGAACAGTTCGTCGGCGACGCCGAAGCGAGCACATACATTGTCCGTGAGATGCGAAAACCGTACGACTACACCATGATCTGAACCGCCGTCGTGGCTCAGCCAGGTGGGCGGCTTCCAGTTGCGGCGGGTGGCATCCTCAACTCGCCTGCCGGCGGGCAGGGCGCAGCGCGTGTCGCGGGCTTCCAGCCCGCGATCCGAAGGTGGGCCATGCCCATCAGTCCGCCGGCAAGAGACCGCCCCTGTTGCCGGCCTCAGCGCCAAGCCCTAAATTAGTAAGGTGTCCCCCGAATTCTCCCACCGTTCTTTCAGCATGGGCAATCAAGTTGCCCATCCTACAACTGGTCAGGCAAACCTTGTAGATCATGTAGTGTGGGCTGAAGCCCACCGATCAAAGCCCGTGACATTCTTGTGGAACCACCATTCATACGACACATCTTTAATTTGCCCAAATCCATTTTTCATCTTTCACAATGCCTTTGACCACTGCTAAGTCATCCTCAAGGAACTTCTGCCACTGCTTCCCCAACTTCTCAACGATGCCTTCAAAGTCATCCTCCTGCAAATCGTTTCTCGCAAGAAATTCCCGCGCATAAATGCATTTCCATTTTGGATACAATTTGCCACTCACTTTGAAAACCTTCCTATTGGCCGCGGCCATATCATATAGTTTCTCGCGAACATCTTTGTCGCCGGGCCCGATATACAACCTCAACGCGAGCTTCTCCGGACCGTTGTAGAACTCGAACAACAGAATCCTATTGGAAGGCACCCAGCCTTCTCCTTTGTTGAGATTGCGTACATTCCAGTCTTCCGGCAAAAACCTTATATATGCCTTGGAACAGTGATCCTTGAGCAGCCCTGCATTCCGTTCAATCAAATCCTCCAGGTATTCTCTGATTTGCACTTGGAGGTCGGGCTTATACTCGAAGATGAGGTCGAGTGCTTTTTGGTGCTTTCGATATATCTTCTGGCATAACTTGGCGATTTCTGATTCACCCACAATATGTCTCCTTAGCATTTCTGCGTAATTCTTGATTACGGTCAACAGGTCCGATCCCAAAACAGATTCCGTTCCCCTAATTAATGACTCAACTATCTCACAGACGAGTTCGTAGCTCACGGGGATGTAATCCTCGTGAGACGGAACAACTCCTTCAGGAGTAAGGTACAAGCAGATTATGCTATAGTCCGGGTACCGCTTCTTAACTGTCTTCTTATAGCGTTCGAGTTGACCTTCTGACTCACTGCCGTCAATCTTGTTCTCGATCAGAACCACCAGCTTGATATCTTCCGCCAAGATAAGGATATCAACATTCTGCCACTCACGGTATACAAATGCATTATGCAAGTCCCACAAGTCCAAGTCGATGGGCGTGACGAGCAGGCCGGACACTTGGGCACCTGATATAGCCCTCTGTAGAAAGCGTTTCAAAAAAGCTTCACCGAGGCCATGATTTTGATTTGGGTCCAGCAGAAAGGCAAGGAAGTTCGAATGCCGAAGTTCCTGACGCACAACACCGATTGCCTCAAAAATGTTAAACTTCCCAACAACAGCCTCCAACTCTTCCAAATCAGAGTTCCCCACCACTAAGTCTTCAAGAATTGTGAAATCACTTCCGTCCTGCATACGCTTATCCCAAAAAGAACTGCTACGAAGATATTAGCGGCAATCATTCGATCCTGCCACCGTTTTCTATGCACTGTTCCCAAAGCCCTTATTAAGGAGCATAAATCCAAGATGTCTCGCTTCCTTGTTGGTGAAGCCCTTCGACCATGCTCAGGGTAACCTCAAAAGCGTATCTCGCAAGCATTCGTATCTCCTATTTCGCTCCCGGCTGTTCCCGTATCACCTTCGAGGAGTGGAGAATAGCATAGAAGCCGCCACGAAGCAAGAAGAATCTTCGCAGAACACAGGATACAGGAGGTGGGAGGGCATCAGGAGACCAGGTGATCAGGAGGCAGGGAAGCAGGGTATCAGGATAGGGAAGGGAATATCCAATATCGAATGTCGAATGGCCAACGCCGAAGGACAAATCCGTGTGAATCAGTGTGAATCCGTGTCTAACTACTTTTCTCCGTGTCTTAGTGCCTTCGTGGCTAATCTAAAACCGTGTCTAAGTACCCTTCTCTGTGGCTGTTAATTTAGGCAAAATGGACGAATTTTTTTAACGAATGGTGCTGGTAGCGCAAAACAAAAATCGGAAAATCGAAAATAATTTTTATTCCTTTTCAGACAACGATTTACGGCAAAAACGCTTCCTACATTTTTGTAGAATTTTTAATGAATCGTGCAGGTAGGAGCATGTGTGGGGGGACGAGATCCCTCCGCTCGGCTCCGCCTCGGTCGGGATGACCGGGGGGAATCGTGCAGGTAGGAGCAATTATGGGGGGAGCGACAATTTACGATTTACGATTTGCGATTGACGATTTCTTTCATTTTTCTGGGTAATCCTTCGACTTTGCTCAGGACGGCGTCCGTGAAATCCGCGGTTATTGATGGGTTACTATTTGGAGGCGAAGCCTGTTCCTGATTCCCTGTTTACCTGATCTCCTAATTCACTAATCGTCTAATTTGCTAATCCACTCAAACTGCGGGGGAGCAGCGAGATTCAGTTCACCATAACCATCCCACTTTGGCTTGTGCGGATTTTGATCCGGCCGGTGCTCTTATATCGCCGGGTTCGATACGGCTATTCGTTTTGCCGGATACGGCTGACCCAGGGGAAGTTCGCCCTCGTCGATGCGGAAGATTATTTTCGCCTTTCCAAATACAAGTGGTTCGCCGCCAAAAGCCGCTCGACCTTCTACGCGGTTCGCTCGTCTAAAAAAGGGGGCAAAAGATACCGGCTTCACATGCACCGCGATGTGCTCAAAGCCGCTGATGATAGGTTTGTCGATCATATTAACGGCAATGGCCTTGACAACCGCAAGGCCAATCTCCGTCTGGCCACCGTCGCTCAGAACGCCTGGAATGCAGACAGTCCAAGGGGCCGCTCCGGCTACAAAGGCGTCTGTTTCGATAAGAAAAAGGGACTGTGGCGGGCGGACATCGCTTGCTGCGGCAAGAGAAAATACCTGGGCTGTTTCCGTGACAATCGCGAGGCGGCCAAAGCCTACGACCGGGCGGCGATCAAATACCACGGCGAGTTCGCAAGCCTGAATTTCCCGGATTCAACCACGAATGAACTTGGCGCGGCCTCGGGCTTTGCCCTCGGCCGCAACCAAAAAGTTCGTCTGACGGAAAAGCTTCGTAACATGCTGCATATACAGAAGTTACAAACGGTCAAAACGAAAATCGAGCATAAAAAACAACGTTTTGAAAGATAGTATTACGAACAGACACGAAATTGAAACCGCAGATTAACGCAGATTAACACGGATAAAGTATTTAAATTAGTTTGACGCATCGAGAAAAATTGTTACTTTGATTAACAAAAGCAGGCAGCTTGTAAAGGACAAAGCCAGGTGTGTTATACAGAAACCACATATCACCCCATCCCAAGCCTTGTGGGTGCCTTAATGGCCCGCAATCACAAGGCTTATACCAATTCGAGTGTCGGAGTGTCATGCCGCAACTTCGCGGCTAAAGGGTGTTATAGAGAAACCATATAATCATTGTTAGCGAGCAGAGCATGATGGCAATGTGGTGCATCTGGACGTTCATTGGTGCAGAAGCTGTGAAAACTATAGTCGCCCTCAGCACAACGGCTGTCGCTGGTGGCGTCGTGTGGCTGGTTACTCTCCACAGGAAGTCCGCCAAGTTACGAAAGCTGCTTTCTAACCCAGGCAGGTCGTTCATTCTCCATTACCGCGGAGAAGAGGATGACACCAAGACGAAGAACTTGCACTTCTTGCCCTGTGGCAGGATAGAGTACCCAAACGGCAATGAGGATTTCTGGGAAATCCGTTTAGGGGTACTGGAGATTCATTCGAGCGGGCACAAGGTCTTCAGTAAATTCAAGTGGAACCCGAAACAAGGCAGACTGGTTCATACGAACGATCCAGCTCTGCCCTCAGCCATGGGCCAGTACATCGTTCCATCCATCATACCGGCCGCCAACCAGACTGGCATTTACGCAAAGGGAAAGTGAGAGCGTCGCTAACAAATTGCTTCAGCCGACCTCGCAAGCTCGGCGGCTGAGCACGACGTTTGCAGAAATCAACAGACACCAGTCACCTGGCCATGCCATAGCCTCCGCCAAGGCGAACAAGTTACGTCTTTTCCATCAATTTTGTAAAATCGTCGAAGAGGTATCTGGAATCGTGGGGTCCCGGCGAGGCTTCGGGGTGATACTGCACGCAGAAGGCTTTGATCTTCTTGCAGCGGAATCCTTCGTTGGTATTATCGTTGAGGTTCAGATGCGTCAGCTCGACGTCTTTGCCCTTGAGCGAATCGACATCGACGCAGAAGCCGTGATTCTGGCAGGTGATCTCGATCTTTCCCGTTTGCAGGTTCTTGACCGGATGGTTGGCTCCCCGGTGTCCGAATTTGAGCTTGTAGGTCTTGGCGCCGAGGGCGAGCGCGAGGATCTGATGGCCGAGGCAGATGCCGAAGATCGGGACTTTGCCCAGGAGGTTCCGGACAGTCTCAATCGCATAATCTACGGCGGCCGGGTCGCCCGGCCCGTTGCTCAGGAAAACGCCGTCGGGCTTTTTCGCCAGCACGACTTTGGCGGGCGTGGCCGCCGGCACGACGTGCACGTCGCATCCGTGCGAACGCAGGAGCCGCAGGATGTTTTGCTTGATGCCGTAATCGAGCGCGACGACTCTATACTGTTTTTCGGGCATGATCTCCTGGTTCTTGAGCACGTCAACGGCGCCTTTGTCCCAGTGGTAAGGTTTCCTGGCCGTCACGTCTTTGACGATGTCTCTGCCGACCAGGCCGGGGTATTTATCCAGCTCTTTTCGCAGGTTGACGATGTTTAATTCGTTCGAGGAGATGATGCCTCGCATCGCGCCCTCGGTGCGGATGTGTTTGACGAGTGCCCGGGTGTCGATGCCTTCGAGGCCGACGACGCCGTTGGCCTTGAGGTAATCGCCGAGCGACTCGGTGTTTCTCCAGTTGCTCGGATATTCGCAGTTCTCCTTGACGATGAAGCCGCCGGCAAAGATCTTTCTCGATTCCCAGTCGGCTTTGTTCGTTCCGTAGTTGCCGATCAGCGGGTACGTCATGGTGATTATCTGCTCGTAGTAAGACGGGTCGGTCAGGATTTCCTGATAGCCGGCCATGCTCGTATTGAAGACGACCTCTCCGCACCTTTGGCCTTTGGCGCCAAAAGCGGCGCCTTCAAAAACCGTGCCGTCTTCCAGCAGCAAAATGGCTTTCACCGGTCGGCTTCCTTTCTATCAGTTGTAAATGAGTTCTGCAAAATTGAGGTTGGGCATATATTATTTTAGAAAACCGGTTTGACGATTTTCTAAAAATAATCGCGTACTATATAATAACACATTATCGAGTAAAACATTACGCGTCTTGTTTTAGAAAGAAAAAATCAAAAGAGAAGATTTTTTCTTTCCAAAAGTATGCCCAACCTCAATTTTGCAGAAGCCTATCGATAATAAAGCTGAATGGGCCTGACACTGATTTTTCTTGCCCGCATCGCCTCAATGGCCCTGGCCACCGCCATGGCGCCTCTGATCGTCGTCACGTATGGCACCTGCCGGTCGAGGGCGGTCCTTCGTATCGAAAAAGAATCCCTTATCGACTGCTTGCCGATGGTCGTATTTACGATCAAGTCTATCTCTTTGTTTATGATGGAGTCCACGATGTTGGGCCTGCCCTCGGTAATTCTCAGCACGAACTGCGAGGGGATGTTGTTGTTGATAAACGCGATACACGTGCCCTTTGTGGCAAGAATCTTGAAGCCCATGGCGTGCAGTTTCCGGGCGACCTCGACCGCTCGCGGCTTGTCGCTGTCCTTGACGCTGAAAAACACGTTGCCGCCGGTCGGCAGGGTGTTGCCTGCCGCGATTTGCGATTTGGCATACGCGATGCCGAAGTCATCGGATATGCCCATGACCTCGCCGGTCGAAAGCATTTCCGGGCCCAGGAGCGTGTCTATGCCGGGGAATTTCAAGAAAGGAAACACCGCTTCTTTGACGGAGAAATGGCTGCGATGCACCTCTTGCGTGAAATTCAGCTCGTCCAGGGTCATGCCGGTCATCACTTTGGCCGCCAGCTTGGCCAGAGGCACGCCGATGGCCTTGCTCACAAAGGGAATCGTCCTGGACGCCCGCGGGTTCACCTCGAGTATATAGAGCCGGTCATCCTTGATCGCGAACTGGATATTCATAAGGCCCTTGACTTTCAATTCGAGTGCCAGGAGCTTTGTCTGTTTTCTAATTTCTGTCAGGAGCTTTTTGCTTATCGAAACGGGAGGCAGCGAGCAGGCGCTATCACCCGAATGAACACCGGCTTCTTCGATATGCTCCATGATTCCGCCGATGACGACTTTCCTGCCGTCGCTGATGGCATCGACGTCCAATTCCGTGGCGTCGTCGAGGAACCTGTCGATCAGGATTGGATGTTCGCCCGAGGCTTCGATGGCCCGCTCAACGGAGGCCTTCAGCTCCTGCTGATCATAGACGATTTGCATCGCGCGGCCCCCCAGGACGAAGCTGGGCCTGATCAAGAGCGGAAAGCCCAGTTTGTCCGCCACCCGGAGCGTCTGAGCGTACGTCGTTGCCGTGCCGCTGTCGGGCTGGCGGAGCTTGAGCTTCTCGACGAGCTTGTTGAAGCGCTTGCGGTCTTCGGCCCGGTCGATGCTGTCGGGCGAGGTGCCTATGATCTTCACGCCGGCCTTCTCCAGCGGCACCGCCAGTTTGAGCGGCGTCTGCCCGCCGAACTGCACGATGACGCCGTCCGGATTCTCTTTTTCCACGATGGACATGACGTCTTCGAACGTCAGCGGCTCGAAGTAAAGCCGGTCCGAGGTGTCGTAATCGGTGCTCACGGTCTCCGGGTTGCAGTTGACCATGATGGACTCGACGCCGATTTCCCTCAGCGCGAACGCCGCATGAACGCAGCAGTAGTCAAACTCGATGCCCTGGCCGATGCGGTTCGGCCCGCCGCCGAGAATGACGACTTTTCTTCTCTTGGTCGGGTTGGCCTCGCACTCGCCCTCGAAAGTTGAGTAGAGATAGGGAGTCGTCGCCTCGAATTCGGCCCCGCAGGTATCGACCATCTTGTAAACCGCGTTGATCCCAAGAGCCTGCCTGTGCCGGCGCACGTCCAGTTCCTTGACGCCGAGCAAAGAGGCCAGGTATTTGTCGCTGAAGCCGTACTCTTTGGCCTGCCTCAAAAGGCCGGATGACAGAGCCTGCCGCCCTCCACTCCTTGTATTCTGTTTCCTGTCTCCTGTATTCTGTATTCTGACCTTTCTTATCTTCTCTTCGAGCTTAACGATGTCCTTTATGTTATTGAGGAACCAGGGGTCTATCTTCGTGAGAGCGAAGATTTCTTCGACGGATAGTTTTCTTCGCAGCGCCTCGGCGAGGTACCACAATTTGTCCCAGCAGTTCGTTCGCAGCTTGTCCTTCAGCTCGTGCGTCGAGAGGCTGCTGTCGATGTGCCGGTTGTCGAGCGAATAGCGGTCGATTTCAAGCGACCTGATCGCTTTTTGCAGCGCCTCCTTGAACGTCCTGCCGATGGCCATCGCCTCGCCGACCGATTTCATCTGAATGGTCAGCTCGGGATTGGTCTTCGGGAATTTTTCGAACGTGAAGCGCGGCGCTTTCACGACGCAGTAGTCGATGGTGGGCTCGAAGCAGGCCGGCGTCTTCTTGGTGATGTCGTTCGGAATCTCATCGAGGGTATATCCGACGGCCAGCAGCGAGGCGATCTTGGCGATGGGAAAGCCCGTGGCCTTGGATGCGAGCGCCGAGCTTCGCGAAACCCGCGGGTTCATCTCGATGACGTAGAGCTTGCCGTTGTCGGGATTGACGGCGAATTGGATGTTCGAGCCGCCGGTCTCCACGCCGATAGCCCGCATAATCTTAATCGCCGCATCGCGCATGATCTGATACTCTTTGTCGGTGAGCGTCTGGGCCGGAGCCACCGTGATGCTGTCGCCCGTATGGATACCCATCGGGTCGAGGTTCTCTATCGAACAGACTATTACGACATTATCCTTTTTATCCCTCATCACCTCGAGCTCATATTCCTTCCATCCGATAACGGATTCTTCGATAAGGACCTCGCTCTTGGGACTCAGACTCATGCCCCAGCGAACGAATTCGGCGTACTCTTCGGCGTTGTAAGCGACGTTTCCGCCCGTCCCGCCCAAGGTATAGCTGGGGCGGATAATGGCCGGATACCCTATGTATTCGACAATCTTCTTGGCCTGCTCCCAGGAATGGGCGTATCCGCTCCTGGGGACTTCCAGCCCGCACTCGCCCATCGTTTTCTTGAACCGGTCTCGCTCCTCGGCCTTCTTTATCGACGCTAAGCTCGCCCCTAACATGCGGACGTTGTGCTTTTTCAGCACGCCGCGCTCGGCCAGCGCTACGGCGGTGTTCAGGCCGGTCTGCCCGCCTAACGTCGGCAGCAGGCTGTCGGGCTTTTCTTTGGCGATTATCTGCTCGACGATTTCCGGCGTGATCGGCTCGATGTACGTCCGGTCGGCAAGCTCCGGGTCGGTCATGATCGTGGCCGGATTGCTATTGACAAGAACGACCTTGTAGCCAGCCTTCCGCAGAACCTTGCACGCCTGGGCGCCGGAATAGTCGAACTCGCAGGCCTGCCCTATCACAATCGGCCCCGACCCGATGATCAGTATCTTATGTATGTCCTTGCGTTTCGGCATTGTATTCTTGCACGGAATCCCCATTTAGCGACCTGGTGCTTAAAGGAATCCTCGATACTATACGCACCAAACCCGAAATCCGCAAGAATATTTTCTCGATTCTCGATGTCATTGCGAAGGAGCTTGCCCTTCGTGGGCAAGCGACTGCGGCAATCTTCAAAGCCGTCTTTTCGTCCCACCGACACGGATTAACACAGATAGACACGTATTTAGCTTTACCACGAAGCACACGAAGACCTCGAAGAAATCGTCGGTTTTTGCCACGAATGTCGAAGATCCGGCGTTCTTTCGACGGAAACACGAATCGACACGAATTGAAACCGCGGATTTCGCGGATCACGCGGATTCGTAGGGTGGCGGCTTGCCCCACCATGCTGTCTCCTGTCTCCTGTATTCTGTATCCTCGCTCTCGGTGTATCATGTGCCCCCTCTCCTCTTCAAAACGTATCATCGCATCGAAAAATGTACCTGACACCTTTAATTACCCCCGACGCCGCACAATCAAACGATTGCATACGATAGGCATAAAACTGAAGAACATACGCAAATGTCACTGGAGTCTCTTGTAGCGTTGTAGTACTAGTATACCCGAGGAAATCGAACAAAGCTGAGTTGCGGAAGAATATAAACTAGGGTCCGTCCCTAGTATACCCTTTTATTCAAGGCCGCAAAGTAAAAGTAGTTATTGTTTGTAGTTCTAAATCGATTGTGGAAATTCCAACAATACAAACAGATTCCGAAAAGCCGGAAAGACCAAAGCCAACACCATGGGGCTTTTGGCCCACTCTTGGATTTTCGTGTGTTATTGGAGTGGTCTTTCTTTCTGTAAGATAAGAAAGGCCGGGTGATAATACCCGGCCTGTGGAATAAACAGCTTTTTCTGACAAATTTACTTCGGCAGATCCTCCAGCGCGACATCCTTTACACTCAAATCGCCGTAGATAACGCGGTACTTTTCCACTCCTTCCGGCTGATACCAGAATATCGCTTTCTCGGCATCGCCCAGTTTCACGCCTTTACCTGCATAGTGATATTTGTCAACGATTTCAAGTAATTGCAGGAAGAGAATCCCTCGCGTTAGTGTCATCACAAGTTTCTCTGCCTCATCCTTTGAGAGGCCCGATTGAGCAAGCTTTTCTCCAATCAAAGGCATCTGTTTCATATATTGTTCCGTGCTGATAGATTCCGGAAACATCCCATCAAGCAGAACCTTTGCCAAGATACGAAGGCTCTCAATGAAATCTTCCTCGGTGCCTTTGGTGAAGTCGACTTCAGCTTTATCTAACGGCAAATCCTCTGGCGAGCTGTCCTCTACGTTGAGGGTGATGAGGTCCTTCAGCGTGTAGCCGGCGGGGACTTCCATGCTGACGAGGGACTCTTCCAGGGGGACATCGAACTCGATGTTCTTTATGACGGTGGTGACGGTGGAGGTTTTGCCTTCGGTGAACTCGATGCGAATGGGCAGGGAGGTCTTCTTGTTGGCCCAGATGGTGAGTTCAATGCTGTTGAGGCCCTTGACGTAGAAGCCGACGGCTTTTTGACCGTTGATTTCCTTTTCGCCGAGGTCCTGTATATCAGCGTCAGGATTGTCCTTCACTTCGGAGACAACGTTGCGGACGAAGTCCAGGACGCTGCGAGTAGCTTCCTGGACGGTGGTGCCCGGGATGTCAACGTAGCTTGCGATTTTCGTGACCCCAAGGCTGACGAGTGTGAGCATTCTGGCATCTTCAAGATCGAGGATCATGGTCATGTCCATGTTGGATAGGGTTCTTCTGACCCTGGAGTCGAGGATCGTGGTCATGTCCATGTTGGATATGGTTCTTCTGATCCTGGAGCCTATGACGATGTCGTGTATTTCGAGAGCGTCGGGGCCTTCGCCTATGACGTAGTCGAGGACGACGGTGCGGGCGTTGAGGATTGGCTTGATGACGTCGGCGAAGGTGACTGATCCGCCTACGAACTGGCTGATGCCTATGATGGCCGCGAGTGCGATGACGGCTGCTGTGGCGAGTTTGGTTACTTTGCTGTGCATTGTTATTCTCCATATCTTCGGCTGCGTTTGCGCCGATTGTGTTCGTTTTGATTGTTCTCGTGCAGACAAGGCGGCGTTGAGAATCTTCTCGTCGAGCTGCTCGGTCGTTCTGGCCGAGGAGTTCTTGTCGGCACAGAAGGCCTTGATTAGTCTTTCGATATTGTCTGAGTTTTCCATGATTCCACCTTGCCATTCAACTGTGAACGAAGTTGCTCCAATCCGTAGCGGTACCTGCTCAGGACTGTATTTAGTAAGACATTTTGCGACTCTGCAATTTCTCTGAATTTCATCCCGCTGTGCAGATGCAGGAAGATGACTTCACGCTGGTCGTACGGAAGCTGCGCCATTGCGTGCTCGATTTGCGCCGACTGCTCGGCTGACGTTACCAGGGTATCGGGCTGGTCGTCTTCGGTGCTTATCTGGCCCGCCTGATCCAGCTCTACGGTCTGTATCGACTTTTTGCGTTTGATGTCGCGTATGCGGTTTGCGATGCAGGTCGACAGGTAGCTTTTGAGGCTGGTTTTGAGCCTGAGCTTGTCGGCTCGCTGTGCGAGACTGCAGAAGACGTCCTGCAGGGCGTCTTCTGCAGCGGTTCTGTCATGTGAAAGAGCGATGGCCAGGCCCAGCAAATCGTTTTTGTACTTGTCATAGATACGCCGGAGTGCATCGGTACTGCCGCGTCTGAATTTCCAAAGTAGCATCTTGTCTTCCAGCATGTCAGGTTTACCTCTTTTAAGTCTCGAAACTAACGATCGTCAACGGTATGACTGGCCGTAAGCGGGTTTTAGTCTACAGGAAATTGGGATTTTTGTCATTTAAAGCATACTAGGGACAGACCCCGTTTAGTCCCCCGCACATGATGCACGTTGCGGACGGAGATTAACCACGAAGAACCCAGCGCGGCTTCGCTTCGCTCAGCCGCAACCAAAAAGGATAGAGCTTCAGC
>CAYWZW010000081.1:0-22546 GCA_964462945.1 uncultured Pirellulales bacterium | reverse complement strand
CCAAAACGAAAATCGAGCATAAAAAACAACGTTTTGAAAGATAGTATTACGGATTTCAGAATAGGGAGTCGGGATTTTGAAAAATAGCGTAATCGGATGCTTTGACCATTTCGGTGATATCAACGAAATGATCCTCTATGCGGTGTCCGCTGTTAAAACAGGCTGCCTTGGCCTTTTTGATGACCTGTTCAAAGTTACGATAATCCGAATAGCCAAGAATCTGCGAGAAATCCCTGCTCGACCAGTATTCGTTCCCGGCGTCATTGATACGTCTTATTCTTTCAAACGGCGAATCATTGCCGGTCGGCGCTCGTTTAGTTATGTTGTTGTTCATGATTAACCTCGACTATCCGATTCGTTCTTAACAGTGTCTTCCACGATATTTATTTCTTCATCGGTCAGGCCATAGAGGTCGTAGACCAATTTATCAATCTGCCTGTCCGTCGCATTTGTTTAATGATGGATTACTTCTACTGTTGAGGGTATTGTTCTCGGTGGATGTTCATAGTACGCTTTTCCAGAACAGATAGCTCAATAACAACAGAAACCAAATTCCATGAAGAGACCAGATTATCCCTATGACGTACCGGCGTTGCGGCCCGGGTTTTTTATCGTTGTTTGCCGCCCTGACGCAATTTATCCTGTCAAGTTCGGAGCATACATAACCGAGAAGCAAAGTGCCAATGATGTAAACAGCGATAGCGGGTACTAAAATAGTTTGGATAGTTGAATCAAGATCCCTGCAAAACAATAACATTAGCCCAAAAAGAAAACTGGTACCTAAAAAAGGAGCATAGACATACGAATGCACGAATTGCTTCAACATATTTTCATTGTTCATTATTTATCTCCTTGAAGGATTTTTAACCGCTCTCGTTAATCAGATTCCCACAGAATTCTAACTTTTCTAATCCTCTTCAACTTGTTTGTTACTTGTCTTTGCCTTCAAAAATCGCGATTTCGTCCGCCGTCAGGCCGTAGAGGTCATAAACTAATTTATCGATCTGGCCGTCGGTCGCTGTCATTCCGAAATGAAGTCGACGGCTGTGCCGGAGCGTAATTAGGAATCCGCAGAACAGCTCCGCGAAGCAATTCATCCTCTTCTAATTGCGGCAATTTTTGGACTATCTTTGAGAGAGCATCAACTATTTCATAGGCTTCTTTATATGCTTTTTCCAACTCTTTCACGTCCAAAGTTATACAATCTTTATCTGGCTTTTTGTTCTTCGATACTTTTCCAGAAAATCTTGTTCCAAACATTTTTTCATCGTTCGACCTCATCCAGCAGAAATGAGCCAACTTATTTCTCAATGTCCTTACTTCGGTTATTCTTTTATTAATCTGCGATATTTCGCTCAGGTTTTCTTCTGAAATGATTTTGCACCTATAACGGTACTGATGAATATCAAGCGCATTAGTGATCGCATCTTGTATTTTTGCCACGCTCAAATTATCCGTATAGGTTCTTCCTAAGAATTCAGGAGTAATTAGGAGACGACTTAAGAGTACCCCAAGTAAAAACTCTATATTTGAGCACTCAACGGCTAACTTCCCAATCGCCATAAAATGCCGATCCGTCAGTTCCGAATATATTGATGTATGATTTAAAGGCATCTTTCTTCCCCCTCCACTATCCTTATCTCCTCCTCCGTCAACCCGTACAACTCATACACCAATTTATCGATCTGGTGGTCGGTGGCGTCGATTTGCCGCTGAATTCGCGTCTTTTCGGCGGGGATTTTGGCGGCGGCCAACTGCTTGTGCAGATCCAACATCCGCTCGACCAGTTCCGCCACTCTGTCATGGTCTGATTTTCCAGGGTGGGGAACCGGCAACTTCAATATATCGCGAATCATTATCTGAGGAAAAGTATCGGTGTCGCTGATCTGGAATTTCCTGCGGAAGTACCAAGCCGCAGATTGCGAATTCAGTATACCCAAAAGATAGAGGTAGGTCAGGGCAGTCTTTGGCTTCAGTTTCAGAACATATAACAGTGTGTTACAGTAGGATGTGTGCGCGTAATATGTCGCAATTAGCGTCTTGCCGACAATTTTCCGGATTAAGAGTTTCTCTCCTTCGTACTTTTCGGGCTTCCTCGGTTCGGCTACCCAAGATCCATATTTGACCCAGTTGTTTTCCTTCCAAAGAAGCGCATAGCGCGCAATGTGCTTGCCATCAAACAGAGGTGAGAATGAGCCATCCACCTTGCTCTCAGATGTGAAAGGCTTAACCTCAAGTACCGCTTCCGTTTGAGGTGGCGTGCCCTTGCCGACCTGGTATACCTTGATGCCGTAAAATACATCCGCGTAGTCGCACAGATAGTGATTCTCGGATTCTATCTTCGACGCCATGGCGATCTGCTGAGGACTGGTATGGACAAGGAACGCGCTATGCTCATGCCACAGTCCGGTAGCGACGTGAAATTCATAATCAGGATTCGTGATACTATCTATCTTTCGCTTCTTATTGAAGGTTTTGACCTGTACCTCGCTCTCGTGGTAGGGTTCTGAGGGGTCAGCTTTTTCGACGAAGAGGAGCGTTGTGTCGACTGTGGTCCCCGCAAAGACGCTCGCAGGCAGCGAGACGACTTGTTGAACCACGGTGCTTTTGAGAAGGAGTTCTCGCAGCGGCTGGGTGAATCTGAGGTTTAAGTAGGTATCGGGAATTATATAGCCGAAGTGACCTCCCTTGCTAAGTAGTCGGACGGCCTTTTCCACGAACAACATGTAACTCTCGCATCTCCAGACACAAGTCGAGAAACGCGGCTTCAGATAACTCAGGGTGATATCAGGGAAATCTGCACCATAGGGAGGGTTTCCGATGACGGCGTCGAAGCCGGGGTTTGGGCGGGTGAAGATTTCGGGGAATTCGGCGTGCCAGTCGAAGGCGTTGATGCGGGTGCGCAGGTCGTCTGGATTCCCGCTTTCGCGGGAATGACAGGAAGGATCGCGGGAATGACAGGAAGAATCGCGGGAATGACCTGCTTGAACAGATTCCTCGGCTCCCTCGACTGCGCTCGGGACAGGTTCGCTCGCAATGACGGACGGGTCAAGGTTGTCGAAGAAGTCGGGGCCGATGAGGGAGTTGCCGCACTTGATGTTGGCGGCCAGGTCGGGCAGCGCCCGTTCGTGGAAGAGGCGATACTGATTCTCGATGGTTTCGGAGCTTTCGCCTTCGAGGACCTTCAGGAGCAGCGACAGCTTCGTGACTTCGACGGCCTGCGAATCGATATCGACGCCGAAGATGCTGTTGAGCAGGATTCGCTTTTTCTCGGCGATGGTGAGACGGTAGTTTGAGATTGTGGCGCAAGCCATCCCGGCGATTTCGTCGCGGAGTTCATCCTGAGCCTCGTCGAAGGACTCCTCGCAATGACGAATGGAGTTAGCTTCATAGATTTTCGGCTCTCGGCCTTTTGCGTGTTTTTCAGGGTCGCTCTCGGTGTAGTATTTCAGGTGCCAATCGAGCAAATACTGATACGCACCGATTAGAAACGAGCCTGAGCCGCAGGCGGGGTCCAGGATTTTGATATTGGAGACTTGCTTTGGAGTTAACCGCTGTCCTGCTGGTGGATTCCCGCTTTCGCGGGAATGACAACTAAAAACAGATTCCTCGGCTCCCTCGACTACGCTCGGGACAGGTGCGCTCGGAATGACAAAGTCGCCGAGGAGCCTGCCTACCGTGTTCTTGACGATGTAATCGACAATATACGAAGGCGTGTAATAAACGCCGCCGGCTTTTTTCACCTCGGGCTTGTCCTCGACGGTGGCGCGGTGGCCCGAAGTAAGCGTGATGACTTTGCCGAGGAATTGTTCATAGACGTTGCCCAAGATTTCCGCCGGCAGGACGGAGAATTCGTAGGGGCTTTGCGGGTAGTAAAGACTATGTAAGATCCATTTGAGGTCTTTGTCGTCGATGGCCAGGTTCGGCGTCAACTGGTCCGGCGGCTCCGGGCGGTTAGGCTCCTCGTGAAAGTGAAACAGGCCGGAGTTGTACCTCTGGTCGGCCCTCTCGAAAACCTCGCAAAGCCTCGGATACGTTCGCTCGCCGCTGCTTATTGCCTGAAGCTGGCCGTAAAGCTCTATCCCCCGGTCCTCGCACATCCTTAGAAACAGGATCCTGTCAATCGTCCGCTGAACGGCGAAGTTGATTTCCCTCACGGATAGCGCCCTGTTCCGCAGGGCGATAATTCGAGCGAGCATACCCCGCCACGTTTCAATCTCTGAGAGGAATTCTTTATCGACGGTGCTCGTCCCGCGTTTGCCCTTTGTCGCGGCGGCGAATTTGTCGAACGACCCTTTCAGGATTGCCTCTTTACTGAAAACCTCGGCAATTTCAGACCAGTCTTTCAGGTAGTCTTTGTAATTGAAGAGCATAATCCTTGCGGCGTCGGCCTTGTCGGTGTGCCGGGGGCGTATCCGGCAGTCGTAAACGGCGAACTCCTCGAAATCGGTCAGGACCGAAAGCGGCAGTTTCGCCGACCAGGCATAACGCCTCAGTTGGTAAGCCGGGTGCGGGTCGCCTTTGATGTCCACGGACGGTTTCTTCGCTTCGAGAAAGAATTTGCGGACCCCGCCGATGCGAAAGCAGTAATCGGGCGCCTTGGTGGCCCCGCCCACCTTTATCGCATCTTCGTGAATGACGTCCTTGTAAGCCTGGGCGTAGCCGGCTTTGTTTGGCACGTCCCAGCCCAATTCCTCGAAGAATGGGTCAATGAATTCCCGGCGAAGCTGAGTCTCGTTATATTGCTGCGAACGGTACGCTTCGACATGCCGGTCAAAGGTCTCCACAAGCTCGGCTATTCTGGCGGGTATTTTGTCCATTCGGCACCTTTTTCCTCTGTTCCAGAAACAAAGACGGCGTAGGCTTCCAAAAATAATACCAAGCTGATGCAACTTTGTCAAAAAATCGAGGCCGGCGACGTGCGGCTGCGCTGGTACACGGGGGAATGAAATTAACTATCCTAATTCGCGTGGACCGGGTGGTTGAGGGTTCGATATTTCTGTTCAATCCTGTCGAAAAAACGAGATTTTTAGTCTTGTCCGAAATTTTTCTTGACGGGGGGTGAGAGAATTTGGTATAAATCAAATAGTGTGGTTGGAGCCTGTGGTTTTTTCGTGCTTCCGACAAGCACCATGCTTGTAGTTGTCTCGGTCTTGGCTTCTTGATCAGCCGCTCATATCGGGCCTTGGAAGGAAGGAGGCATTATCACATTTTAAACACTTATCGAAGGCGGGTATTAGCAGAGTGTGGCAGCAGTGAGACTGATTGCCGAACGCTTTGGCGTGTAGTTGAGGCGCAACTTTTTTTAATTCTTTTTGTGTGGAGGATTATGACCATGTGTAGAAAATTGTCTTGTTTTATTTGCCTGGCTCTCTTTCTGGGCTGGGGCGGCGCCAATGTCGTCCTTGGTGAGACGTGGGAAGGCAAAATCACTACCAATAACGATGCCGTTGAACAGAGTAACCCGACGCCGACGGGGCCTATGGACACCGGCAGCAGCGACCTGGAGTTTATGGATGATGGCGGCATACAGGTGATAGGCCTGCGGTTTACGGTCGTGCAAGTTCCCGCCGGCGCCACCATTACCAATGCGTATGTCGTACTGTTTACAGAAGA
This sequence comes from uncultured Pirellulales bacterium, assembly GCA_964462945.1. Classification (GTDB taxonomy): domain Bacteria; phylum Planctomycetota; class Phycisphaerae; order Sedimentisphaerales; family Anaerobacaceae. Next base: position 16,930 of record CAYWZW010000081.1, on the reverse strand, counting down.
GCTTGAGACCAATGCCGCCGTTAACATCATCATCCAGGCGCATCTGACTCCCAATGCACCTGCGTTTTCCACCACGCCCGGGGATATCTCGAATAGACCCCTGACGACGGCGGTGGCCAAGTGGAGTCCGACGAATTGGCTTATAGATAATGAGAGACACGAGACCTCGGATATCTCCGCTGTCATCGCGGAGATCGTCAACCAGCCCGGTTGGGGAGCGGGAAACAGCATCGTGTTGGTATTCAACCAGGACCCGGCCAATCCCTCTCTAAGCCACGTAACCGTCCACAAGCCGGCGGACACGGGCTATGAACCTCTGCTCCATATAGAATATACGTTGGGCAGTGCGACGGAACCCTACCCGGCAGACGGGCAAACAGAGGTCTCGCGGGATACGGACCTTAGCTGGAGGGCCGGAATCTACGCCACGGCGACCAATGGGCACACCCTGTATTTCAGCAAGAACTTCAACGATGTCAGCGCCGGCGTTGGCGGCACCACCCAGAGTGCCGCCATCTATGATCCCGGACGGCTCGAGTACAGCACGACGTACTACTGGCGCGTCGATGAGAACAACGCTCCGCCCAAGGGTGGGGTAACCGCAGGCAATGTTTGGAGTTTCACGACCGAGTCCTATTCTTATCCCGTTGACGGCGCGAACATCATCGCCACGGCGTCCAGTGTGGGCGGGCCCGCATTCGGCCCTGAGAATACGATAAACGGTTCGGGCCTGGACGCGAACGATCTGCACTCGACGCGGGCCGAGGACATGTGGCTCAGCGGCATTGAGCCAGCCGGGGCCTGGCTCCAATACGAATTCGACAAGGCTTACAAACTGGACGAGATGTGGGTTTGGAACTCCAATCAGGCCCTTGAGGGCCTTTTCGGTTTCGGACTCAAGGATGTGACCGTCGAGCATTCGAGCAATGGTACCGATTGGACAGCCCTGGCGGGCGTGCCTCAATTCACCAAGGCGCCCGGTGCGGCTGGGTATGCACACGATACCACAGTTGGCTTTGCCGGCGTGGCGGCGAAATACGTCAAGCTGACTGCGACCAGCAACTGGGGAGGCATCCTGCCCCAGTATTGTCTCAGCGAGGTCCGTTTCTATTACTTCCCTGTGAATCCAACCACGCCCTCGCCGACCGCCGGGGCCACCGGTGTGGACGTAATAGGTGCGACCCTCAGTTGGCGAGCGGGCAGAGAGGCCGTCACGCACAAAGTCTATCTGAGCACCGACGAGCAGGCCGTGATAAACGGGACTGCCCCGGTGGCCAGCACAGCGACCGCAAGCTACAGCCCCCCACCGCTCGATATGAACACGAGCTACTACTGGAAGGTTGCCGACGTCAACGACGCTGAGACACCCAGTACCTGGGAAGGCAGCGTCTGGAGCTTCACGACAAGCGACATGATAGTCGTGGAGGACTTCGAGTCTTACAACGACATTGACCCGCCAGACCCGCAAAGCCACAGGATATTCGAGTCATGGGTTGACGGTTTTGGAACTACGACCAACGGAGCGCTCGTTGGCTACGACCCTCCTCAACCTTCTTATGCCGAGACGACGATTGTCCGCAGCGGCAAGCAGTCCATGCCGTTCTTCTACAGCAACACGACTGGCAAGACGTTTTCGGAAGCCAAGCGCACCTTTGCCCCTGCACAAAATTGGACACAGCATGGCGTCAAGACCCTGACGCTTTGGTTCAAAGGCACGGCGGCCAACACCGGGCAGTTGTATGTGAAGATCAACAACTCCAAGATTACTTATGCGGGAGAGGCCGGCAATATAGCGCGAACAGGCTGGCAGCCCTGGAACATCAACCTGACGGCGCCGGGGGTGAACGTGCAGAGTGTTAGCAGCTTGGCCATCGGGATTGACGGCAATGGGGCGGCTGGCACACTGTACTTTGACGATATCCGGCTCTATCCATACGAGCCTCAGATGATCACCCCGGTCGCACCGAACACCGCGGGTCTGATAGGGCTCTGGACGTTCGACAACAACACGCAGGACTCCTCCGGCAAAGGCAACCACGGCACCTCGGGTGTGACCCCTGCAGTTTACGTACCCGGCAAGGTGGGCTCGAACGCCATGAGCTTCCGCGGCGCCGATTATGTCGCCATCGACGGCGTCGTGAATGACATCACGAGCACCAATATTACACTCAGTGCATGGGTCAAAACCACGCAGACTGATGAGGGCAACATGTATGCAGCGAATGACGCCACCAGCGGATACGCTTTGTTGTTTGGCATTCAAACTGGCAATCCGTATGTGAATGATGATGGCGACATACAGTTCCCCCCCGCTGTCAATGACGACCAGTGGCATCTGCTGACGTACGTCAGGAGCGGCGACACCGGATACGTGTACGCCGATGGAATTCTGCAAGGCTCGTATGCATCCACCTTCACCTTCGACACAGTAACACGGTGGTCGATAGGCCAGGAGTGGGACGATGCCGGGACGATAGACCCGAGCGATTTCTATGTGGGCGCGGTGGACGATGCCCGCATCTACAACTCTGCTCTATCGGAGGCGGAGGTTGGGGGGCTTAGCGGCAGGACTCAGCCGTTTGACAAGCCGTTTTGACGGCCGACGGAGAGAGAGTTAATATGCTTAGATGGCAGATTTTACAGCTTGATGGGCATCTTTGAGCGTAGTCTTCGTTGGCAATGACGGAAGGATTTATATCAGTTCGGGGCCTGTACCGATTGACTTGGTATAGGCCCCGGTTGTTTGATTACCTCTTGTTCGCCCGGACAGGCGCCTGCAAAAGTGGTCCGTTTTCATCCTGTCCGACATTTTTTCTTGACGGCAGGTGAGGGAATGTGGTATAAATAAGGTGTTTTAGGAGGCCGCGACTTGGCTATATGCAGATCGGATGGCGTATATCCGCTGCGTTGGATTGAGGAACTGCTCGTTTTGGGGCCTTTGAAGGAAGGAGGTGGCGTCACATCTCAAGAGATTCACCAGGAGCGGCTGTTCTTGTAAATTAGTGTGGCAACAATGTAAAAGTTCATCGAGGGCTTTGGCGTGTGGTCAAGGCATATTATTCCTACATTTTTTGTGTGGAGGATTGTCATGTGTAAAAAATTAGCTTTATTAACCGCTTTTGCCCTCATGCTGGCTTTGGCCGGTACAAACACGCTCTTTGGGGCCGTGGTGGTGGATATCCCAAGCGGCGAGGGTATCGAAGAGGAGCTCAGTACCGGCAATATGGATGCGGGCAGTTCCGACCTGGAATTGGTCTATGAGAGTGAAGGCCCCCCACCGTCGGATCAGCAATTAGTGGGTCTTCGCTTTCTGAATGTCAAGGTCCCCAAAGGTGCGACTATCACGAATGCGTGGGTCCAGTTCACGGCGGATGATCAGAAATTGACTGGTGCAGTTGTTAATCTTGCCATCTGGGGTAAGCTGGAGGCGAATCCTGGTGCTTTCACAGCCGCCCGATCCATATCGTCGGCCCCAAGAACATCGGTGCACGTCAAGTGGAGCAATATACCGAATTGGACGACCAGCGCGCGTGGTCCCGACCAGCGGACGCCGAACCTCTCTCCCGTCGTACAGGAGTTGGTAAATCAGTCCGGCTGGGTTGCCGGCAATGCGCTGGCGTTGATCATCGGGGACGATCCCGACAATAAATCCACTGCCATTCGAAGTGTTCTGTCGTCTCCGAGTACGCTTGCGTTTCATGTCGAGTATTCCAGCAAATATGCGACAAGTCCCGTCCCCGCAGACGGCTCACTTTACGCCGATACATGGGTGAGCCTGACCTGGACGCCGGGAGAGACGGCGGTCTCGCATGACGTCTATTTCAGCCATATTCGAGATGACGTGGCCAACGGGACCGGCGATGCGTTCCGTGGAAACCAGGCAGGCGCGTTCTATATCGCTGGTTTCCCGGGATACCCCTATCCGGAAGGTCTGGTTCCGGGCACAACGTACTACTGGCGAATCGACGAAGTTGAGGCCGGCGGTACGAAATACGCTGGACCCGTCTGGAGCTTTACAGTTCCACCCAAGAAGGCATACAACCCCAATCCAGCTAATAGCGCTAAGTACATCCAGACGGATGCGACCTTGAGCTGGACGGCGGGCTTCGGGGCCAAGATGCACTATGTCTCTTTCGGCACCGACCGTGATACGGTAACGAATGCCGCCGGAGGCGTGCCTCAGGCACTGACAACCTATAAGCCGGCTTCTCTGGTGAAAAACACGACGTATTACTGGCGAGTCGATGAATTCGACGGCGCCGCCAGACATACGGGCGACATTTGGAGCTTCAGCACCGTCCCCGATATACAAATCACAGATCCGACGCTTATCGGCTGGTGGAAGTTTGACGAAGGGTTCGGCACGAAAGCCCTTGACTTTTCCGGGCATAGCAACGACGGCACGCTGCGAGGCAACACGCAGTGGGTCGAAGGGATCATGGGCGGCGCGATCGATTTGGACGGAAATGATGATTATGTCGCGATTGACGGCGTGGTCAATGACATCACGAGTACCAACATCACGCTCAGTGCATGGATTAAAACCACGCAGACGGGCGAGGGGAACGTGTTCGCCGCCAATAACAGCGGCAGCGAATACGCTTTGTTGTTTGGCGTTCAAGGTGGGAATCCCTATAGGTGGGATACTGCCGACGAACAGTACCCTCCTGCCATCAATGACAACGAGTGGCACATGCTGACGTATGTCAGAAACGGCTCAACGGGATATATATACGTCGATGGAGTTGAGAGAGCCTCGTATGCATCCAGTTTCACGTGGACTTCTCCGGTTGTAGTGGCACGCTGGTCCATAGGCCAGGAGTGGGACACTGACCCGAGCGACGAATTCGACGGCATGGTGGATGATGCTCGTATCTATAATGCCGCGCTGACGGCCGAGCAGGTCATGCAACTGACCCGTGGCGATCCGCTGCTGGCCTGGAATCCCAGCCCGAGCAACGGGGCCGTTATAGACGTCGAACGGGCCAAGCAGCCGCTGACCTGGTCGCCGGGAGATAAAGCATCGCAGCACGATGTGTACCTCGGTCTGGATAAGGCCACTGTGCAGGCAGCCGGCGCCTCCGACGCGTCGGGTATCTATCGCGGCCGCAAGGCGACCGCCAGCTATACACCGACGGAGACCATCGATTGGGGCACCGGGCCGTATTATTGGCGCGTCGATGAGTTCAACACCGACGGAACCGTCAGCACGGGCGCCATCTGGACTTTCTCGGTAGCCGATCACCTGATCGTGGAAGACTTCGAGAGCTACGACGCCAAGGATAACCAGATCTGGTACACGTGGCACGATGGGCTCGGTTATGGCGCTCCGGGCGTCCCGCCGTACTTTGCGGGCAACGGGACCGGTGCGGCCGTCGGCGACGAGAACACCGCCTCGTACACCGAGGAAACCATTGTTCACAGTGGCGGCAAGTCGATGCCGATTTCCTACAACAACAATAAGCAGGGCTTTGCCAAGTACTCAGAGACTGAGAAGGTACTAACCGCTCCGCGCGATTGGACCAAATATGGCGTGGGCGAGCTGTCGGTGTGGTTCAGAGGCCATGCAGCGTCCGTCGGCAGCTTCACGGAGGCCCCGGTCGGGACCTTCACGATGACCGCCTCCGGCACGGATATCTGGGGTACTGCCGATGAGTTCCACTTCGCGTACAAGATGCTCACCGGACCCGGCTCGATTGTGGCGCGGGTCGATAGCGTGCAGAACACGAACGTCTGGGCCAAGGCCGGCGTGATGATACGTGAAACGCTGGATCCCGGCTCGAAGCACGCCTTCGGGTGCGTGACACCGGGCAGCGGCGTTGCTTCGCAGGGGCGTATCGACACCGATACGGCCAGCTTCAATACGGCCCAGGCCGGGCTTACGGCGCCGTACTGGGTCAAGCTGGAGCGAGACGCCTCTGGCCGGTTCACGGTTTCCCATTCGGCCAACGGGACGGCTTGGCAGCCGGTGGGGAGCGCCTTGCCGACGGCCATCTCGATGAGTTCGCTTGTCTATGTCGGTTTGGCTCTGACCAGCCACGACGCCGCTTTGACGTGCCAGGCCAAGTTCTCCAACGTGACGATTACCGGCACGGTCAGCGGGCAGTGGGCGCACCAGGATATCGGCATCGCCAGCAATGCCCCCGAGAAGCTGTACGTGGCGCTGTCCAACGCCACGGGCCAGCCTGCGGTGGTGTATCACGATAATCCCGCCGCCGCGACGATCAGCACCTGGACGGAGTGGGTCATCCCGCTGCAGAAGTTTGCCGACCAGGGCATCAACCTGACCAATGTAGATCGGATCGCAATCGGCCTGGGCACCAGAGGCAATATGACCACGCCCGGCGGCTCAGGGAAGATCTTCATTGACGACATCGGGCTGTATCGGCCGAGAACCGCTCCGTAAGGGACGGTGATTGTTCGTGGTTCATTATTCTTTGATGAGCGGCGAACACATAACAACAGATTGTTTGGCATCAGTTTGGGGCCTATACCGATTCATTCGGTATAGGCCCCTGTTGTTTGGCTGCCTCTCGTGCAGGGGATGAACCACTCGAAAGCTCCTCCTCGGGCAAGTCTGAAATCGCCGATATTATTGTGTGCGACCGCACAGCCCTTGAGCCCCAACGCTCCGCCGGCGAATCTCGCCCCAGCCCCGCAAAATATCTCAGACCTCCTGTGCCGGACCAGACACTCGTTCGCCGCGGGCTAAGTATGCAGTTCGGAGAGGATCTGCGAGACGTAGCTGTCGATTCTGCCCGACAGCGCGGCGCTGAGGTCCCCGCCGGGCGCGACCAGCCCGGGCTGAATCCCGAATATGACGACCCGCTCAGGCGCCTGGTCGAGCTGCCTGGCCAGGCAAAGAATACGCAGAAGGTCAGTCTCGTGCAGCGACTGTTGGGCCAGCACCTTGGTGCTGCGGACATCCTCAGGCGTGAAGCGCCTGATTACGCCCGGCTCTTCATCCATGAAGGCACAATCGACAAAAACGGCCTTGCGCCGGCCCTCGATCAGATGCAGAACCGACATGCCTGCCGTCCCCACGTCGATAAAATCGACGCCGGGATATTGCGGAGCCAGCCGCGCCAGCCGCTCAATCAGGTGCACGCCTATTCCTTCGTCCGCCATCAGCGGATTGCCCAGACCAAGCACTACGATGGGGTTCTTCATAGCGGTACAGTCATCTGACGAACTGCACGTTCAACATGTGCGTCGAGCAGGACACGCACGGATCGTACGCGCGAACCAGCATTTCGAGCTTGAGCCGGACGGCATCTTCGCCTTCGCTTAGTATCTCGGGCACAAGTTTCTCAAAGTCCTTTTGGATATTGGCGTGGTTCTGGTTGGTCGGGATACAGATATCCGCCCCCACGCAGTTGCCCCTGCGGTCAAACTCATACTCGTGGAACAAGATGCCGCGAGGCGCCTCCACGCAGCCGCTGCCCTTGCCTGCTTTCGGGCTTACGCGGACTTTTTCCTCCTTGAGGCCCTTAGTGAGAAGCTCATCGATTAGTACGATACTGCTTTCAACCACGTGCACGGCCTCCGCCAGTTGAGCAACGCTGTTCATAAACGGATTGCAGCAGCCCTTGCGAAGCCCGAACATCTTGGCAACATCTTGGGCCAGCGGCGACAGAAGCTCTCCGTTGTTATTGAATCGAGCCAGCGCCCCGACGGCATAGGAGTCGCGGTGCCACTTTGTCCACTTGGCCGTTGACTGGTCGCTGACGTATTCATTGGCAACCGTCTTCCAGTCATTGACGGGGACCATCCCGTCGTAATCGGAGGAAGTAATGTTGCCATGATAGAACGTGTAGGCCAGCGGGCTGTCCTGCCTGAGCGAGACGTATTCCGTCTCTCGCGTGAAGGCGGGGATCGCTCCTGCGGCGGACAGAACCACCTCGGCAACCGCCGTTAAGTCTGTCATGCAGCCTTTGAGCCTGGCCTGCAGCTCGATAAGCTGTCCAGCCGTCGGAATCTTAGTCAGACCGCCCGGCACCAGCGTCACCGGATGAGTCGTGCGGCCGGCAAGCAAATCCGACCACTCGTTGGCCAGGCGGTGCAGCCGAATCACGGCCTTGACCGCATCCGGAGCTTTGGCCGCCAGCGGTACCACCGACGGAAATCCGAACAGGTCGGGTGCAACAAGATAGCCGACGTGCAGAACATGGCTCTGGAGCTGCTCGGAATAGTGCATCAGGATGCGGACCTTATCGGTCTGCTCGGATACCTCAATCCCCATCGCATTCTCGACGGCCTTGGTGGAAGCCAGCGAGTGCGTAATAGAGCAGATGCCGCAAATACGGCTGACCACCGTTTGAATATCCTGATAACTGCGCCCCCGCACCATCGCCTCGAAGAAACGTGGCGCCTCGGGCACCTGCCACTGCACCTTCTCGACCTTGCCGTCTTTGGCGTGGACGACGATATTCCCGTGCCCTTCAATCCGGGTGACGTGGTGCACGTTTACATTCACTGTCTTAGGCATGTGTCGTCGCCTCCTGCCCGCTGCCAAAAAGGATCATCTTCGCTCTCAATTGGTCCACGGTGAGACCGTACTTGTCGATCACGTCCTTGGCCGCGTCCACGTTCGGGTTGTCGATATAGCCGCGGCAGCCAAAGCAGCGAAAACCGTTCGATGGACATCGGGCGCCGCATCCGGCAAGGATGATCGGACCCAGGCAAACCTGGCCGTAGTCCCATAGGCACGGATTGCCCCTGGCCTTGCACTCGACGCAGACCGGATGGTTCGGAACCTCCGGCACCTTGCCCACCAGCAGGCACCGCACGATGTAGGTGAATTCCTTCCGGTCGATTGGGCAGCCCTGCACGTAGTAGTCAACCTGCACCACTTCGTCAACACTCCTGGTCGGCTGTGTAGCTAAGTGAGGCCTCTCGGCGTCCCTGCCGTACACGCACCTCTTGACCTCTTCCAGGTCGTGGAAGTTGTTCTTGAGCTTGTTGACTCCGCCGATAGTGGCGCACGCGCCCAGGGCGATAAGGGTCTTCGCCCGGCTGCGGATCAGCTTAAGGCGCTCCTCGTCCTCGAGGCGTGTGATTGATCCTTCGATGATGGCTATGTCGTATTCATCGCCCTTTTGGCTCATCGCCTCTCGCCATTCGACCACATCGACGGCGCCGACCAGGTCGAGCAACTCTTCCTCAAGGTTGACCAACTGTAACTGGCAGCCTTCGCAGCAGGCGAAGTCGAATATGGCAATACTCGGTTTAGTCATCGTCCAAACGCCTCCGGCATCGTTGCCAAATCAGAATATTGAAACACGGGCCCGTCCATACAGACATACACGTTGTTGACCTGACAATGCCCGCATTTGCCGACGCCGCATTTCATCTTGCGTTCGAGGTTCAGGAATATATTCTCGTGCGGCACGCGACGCTTCTCGAGCTCCATGAGCACGAACTTATACATCACGGGCGGGCCGCAGACCAGCACCACGGCCGACTTCAGATCCGTCTTCACCTTGGGGATCAGCTCTGTCACCACGCCGACGTTCCCCTTCCAGCAATCGTCCGGATCGTCGATCGTCTCCAGCATCTGGATATCCTCGCGTTTCTCCCAGGCTGCTACTTCCGAGGTGAATAACCGCAGGGCATGACATTTGGTGCCCTGCAGGATCGTCACCTCGCCGAACTGGTCGCGGTTGTCCAGGACATAGTTGATGAACGACCGTTGCGGGACAAGCCCGATGCCGCCGCAGATAAAAACCAGATTCCTGCCCTGCGCCTCTTCGACGGGATACGTTCCTCGGCCAAACGGCCCGCGAATCCCGATCTTGTCGCCGGGCTTGAGGTTGTGGATCGCCCTGGTGACATTGCCGATCTTGCGGACGACCAGCTCGAATCCCCCGCTCTGGGTGGGTGAAGAGCTAATCGTGATCGGCGCCTCGCCGATGCCGCTCACCGAGACCTCCACAAACTGCCCCGGGGTGTAGTCAAACGAGCCGTCGTCCATTGAAAGCCGCAGGTACCTCTCGGTTACATTCATAGCTTCGGTCTTATCGATCGTCGCCAACTGTGGCAGATAGATATCTTTCATTTCAGCACAGTGCTGACCCATTCGTCAGACTCCTAACCATGCAAAAGCGCCCTTATTCGCCGCTCACGGTCCTATCCAATTCCCAAATCGTCGAGCAAACGATTGTACACACTGACAGGATTGGCAATATCCGGCAGACAGGCGCCGACGCATCGCCCGCAGCCGACACAGGCGATCTGGCCCCCGATCTTCTCCGGCACGTATTTTGCCTTTCGATATAGTCTGTGCCTGAACCGGTTGGAGCGGTGCTTTCTGAACTCGTGCCCCCCCGCCACCTCCGTGAAACCGTCGAGCAGGCACCCATCCCACTCCCTGCTCCGTTCGCCCGCCTTCCGGTCCCAGCTCACGTCGTCCTGTACGTTGAAACAGTAACACGTCGGGCACACAAGATTGCAAGACCCGCAGGAGAAACACGTCCGCGCCCGTTCTTCCCAGATCGGGTGGTCGTATGCCCTGTTCAGGAGCCGGGGTAGATAGCCGGGGTCGCACTTGAGCTCGTGCCGATTCAAAGCCTTTCTGTTCTTGGCCCATACCGCCTCTCTGCTCTTGATTGCAGCATCACCGGCCTCGGTCGTCCTGGCTTTGGCCAGCACTCTCTCACCCTTTTCCGTCGCCGCCTCCACCACGTAGCTGTCCCCGATGTCAGTCAGCAGAACATCGTACCCCTCCCGGACAATCGCGGTTCCCATGGACGAGGCAAAGACGTTTTCTGAAGGTCTGGCTACGTCACAGGCGATGATCGTGGCGCTGTTGCGCCTTGTCATATAATGCACGTCGTAGTTGTCCTGCCGGAATAGCTCGTCCATCTGATTGATGCCAATCATGTCGTACGGATGCACACCCAGCAGGATGAAAGGCTGGTCCTGGCACTCGGATTTGTACGCCCCGCCAACCGTGCAGCTCATCAGCACTTCCGTCGGAGGCAGAAAATACTTCTTGGGCGGCTGAAGCGTTACGTCATAGTCCAGTCGCAGGTCTTTTGCCGACTTCAGGGGCGCATAATCGAACCGGTCGCCTTTGGCCTGAACCCCAATGACATTCCCCTGCTCAATGAGCACCTCGACAAGTTCGGCAAAATCATCCTTGGTTATCGTCTTCACACTCATCGCGCAATCCCGGATACAAAAAGCCTCAATATAGGGTTCTTAACGATGTTCCACACGGCGCTGTTACCCACCTCCGGACCGCACCGGCTTCTGGCTGCTTACTATGCAATCAGCCGCTGGGCATATAGTACGGTAGCCGCGCCAGGTACGTTGCTATGTCAATACTTATAACCTTTGTCCTTTTCGGAACTGCCAGGTAGCAGGGCGAAAAATTCAAAATCGCACGGACCCCGGCCTCGACGAGCCTGTCAGCAACCTGCTGCGCCGCCTCGGCCGGCACCGCAGTAATAGCTATGTCAATCCCACGTTTTCCAAGCGTGTGCAACTGTGAAGCGCTTTCAATCCTTATGTCGTGTATCTTTGTTCCTATCTTCTTGGGATTCGCATCGAACGCGGCCGCAATATCGAAACCATAGACGGCAAAGCCCGGATAGGCCAACAACGCTGCACCCAGGTTGCCCACGCCCACCAGTGCGGCCGTGCGGGCGGTCTTGAGCTTGAGTATCTTCTTTATGCGCTCGGCCAGTTTCTCGGTATCGTAACCCACTCCCCGTGTCCCGAAATCGCCGAAATACGACAGGTCCTTGCGTATCTGCCAGGGATTGGCGCCGATCAGGTCGGCCAGGTCACGGCTGGATACCGTCCGGAGTCCCCGCTCGCAGTTGAATGTCAATGCTCTGAGATAAACCGGCAACCGCCGGACGGTCTCATCTGGAATTCGATGGTACCTCATAGACTACACTACGTCAACTTTGTACTTGTGTTCACATTCACAAAGTGAAAAACACACTTATAATGGATGGGTATCACACCTGTCAAGAGATTTTCACCACTGCGGCCAAGAGACTCCACGAGTCCCTCCCCTAACTATTTCTAAGATATGAAGCTACCGCTTCGGCACAAAAAACAAGAAAAATGAAAGTTCTTTTGAATTCTGCGGTATATCACCCCGCTTAAGGGCAGTGTGCGGTAATTTGTCAGGCGAGTCGGGAGATCCCATATCTCAGGGTGCCCGTTGGCCGGAGTTGATGCTACTTGAGCGTCCATGATTCTTTCGGCCCCACTTTTCTGACGGTAAAGTCCAAGATATGCCTCACGAAACAACATCGACGGTCATCGCTCAGCCGGCCATCCGAATCGGAACAACTTGGCTTGATGGATACAACCGGATGTCGTCAAGGAACCTTATGAGCCGCGGAAATCTGTCATACCACTTCTTGCCAAAAAGTCCTTCGGAATCTTAGGAAAACTGAGGCTTCTTACTGGAATACGGGTAAAGGGAAACATGGATTCTGCCGAAATCATCATATTCACTCATGTCAACCAACGGGCTAAGCCAAGCGTCTGGATTGCCAGTTAGAGCAAATAGTCCTATAAAAAACACGAAAAGCAGCCAACAAAAAAATGAGTTTTTGCAGAAATTTTGCTTGACGGCAAGCTGGGTAATCTGGTATATATGAATAATCCGCGTGGTTTTGGCTTACCTCGCGGGGTACGTGAGGAGTTCTGGCTCTCCAAAAAGGGCGGCAACTGTGGTCTTTTGTGCATTCTCCAAGAGGCTGTGGCGACGCCGTACAGTCGGACCGCTGCATGGGTGCGACACAGAGCTATCATTTTGTGTTTTGAGTCGGCCACTCGTTATTTGAAGAAAGGAGGTGTTTTTCAAATCGCAAGTAGTTGTCGCAGGCGGACACTGTTTACGCACAATCGAGTGGGAAGCAAGAATTGTTGATTGTTGTCGGTCGGTTGCATTTTAAATCTATTTGAACGGAGGATTACTATGTGTAGCAAATTAGTCGTTTTTCTAACTTCTCTTGTTTTGGTGTTCGGCTTGGTCTGTGGCAATGCGGCCTTTGCCGCCGAGATTGACCTGAGAATTGCCGACGGCGGCAATGACGCCGAGCAGCACCTCGGCGACGGCAGCATGGACATAGGCAGCAGCGACCTGGAGATACCCTACGAAGACGCCGGTAATCCGGCCACGGACGAGCAGGTCATCGGCCTGCGCTTCGTGGGCGTCCCCATTAACAAAGGCGGCCCGGTTACCGGTGCGTATGTGGAGCTCGAAGTGGATTCTGTCAGCAAAGAGGGCAGCGCAAACCCGGTCAATCTTATCATCGAAGGTGAGCTTGTCCCCGATGCCGCAGCGTTTGCCGATGCCGCCAATAACATTACAGACAGAGCATCACGGACGACAGCGAAAGTGAAATGGTCGGTACCTCCCTGGACCGCTGCCAATGAGAAATTCCAGTCACCGGACATCTCCAGCATCATCCAGGAGATTGTTGACCAGAACGACTGGGCAAGCGGCAATGCGCTCGTACTGATCATCAGCGACGACAAGGAAAATCCCTCCACCGGCCTTCGAGAGGCCGAATCTTATGATGGAGAGGCCGGCGCCGCACCGCTGCTGCACTTAGTTGGCGAGTTAAGTATAATTGAAATTGCCAGCGAGCCCAATCCGGCTGATGGGGCCGCAGGGGTTTCGTACTTACCCAACCTTGGCACTTATGTCAGCAGTGACGTACCCAAAAACATTCCGGATTTCAGGGCGAGCAGCACAAACAATGTCTTAGGAGAAGCGACCTCCACGCTGAGTGTGCCGGATTCAATCAAGACCACTGATCTTAACGTCGAGCTTGACATCAGGATGCCTGGTGGCAATAACGCGGACCTGAACGTGTACCTCAAATCACCCGACGGAAAGGAAGTCGAGCTGTTCACGGACGTGGGCCTCGGAAAGAGCGACTTTAAGAACACCATTCTCGACGACGAGGCGGGCATATCCATTACAAGCGGCTCCGGGCCGTTTACGGGGATCTACAAGCCCGAGGGCAAACTGTCGGACTTCGACGCTCGCAACGCCAGCGGAACCTGGCGGCTCAAGATTCAGGACGACTGGTACGGCGGCCCCGGGACCCTGAACGCCTGGCGGCTGGTCATCGAGAGCCCCGCCCTCCTGCGCTGGACGCCTCCGGGCGGAGCGGCTTCTCAGGATGTGTATTTCGCCGACAATTTTGAGGATGTCAACAATAGCGCCGCCGGCGCGTTCCTGGGTAATCTGCCGGCTGATGCCGCCAGTGTTGGAGTCGGGCCTCTTGCCCGGGGCCAAACTTACTACTGGCGGGTCGATACGGTCACGACCGACGGCAGGTTAGGGATCGGCGATATCTGGAGCTTTACGACCGCGGCGGGCAACGTCGCCGTGCAGCAGAGAATCACCAGCGGCAGCGACGATGTCGAAGAGCGAATTGGCGCCAACAACGGCGATATGGATATGGCCAGCAGCGACCTGGAATTCCCCTATGAAGACACGGGCCAGGGTGACCCCCAGATAGTAGGCCTGCGTTTTGTGGATGTCGGGATTCCCGTTGGGTCCGAGATCGTCGATTCGTACCTTGAGTTCGAGGTGGATGAGACCAAAGGCGGCACATCGCCGGTCAACGTGATTATCGACGCCCAATTGGCTCCGGACGCCGAACCGTTTGCCGATGTCGCCAATAACATTTCCGACAGGCCGTCACGGACAACAGCAGCGGTGCCGTGGTCAGTGCCTAATTGGACTGCCAACGATGTCAAATGGCAGACGCCGGATATCTCCGCTATCGTCGGGGAGTTAACCAGCCAGGAAGGTTGGGCGGCCGGCAATGCGATGGTGTTTATAATCGAGGACGACCCGTGCAATCCTTCCACGGGCGTTCGATGCGCCGAGGCGGTTGAGGGTGAGCCTACCGCCGCCGTGCTGCTGCACATAGGGGCTGTCACTGAAGCGGCGACGGCACCCAGCCCGGCTGACGGAGCTGTCGATGTGGTCCAGAATGTAACTCTCAGTTGGAAGCCGGGATTGAGTGCTGTCTCGCGCGATGTCTATTTCGGCACCAGCAGCTCACCGGCGAAACTGGAGCGCACGACAGGGATCAGCTTTAAGCTTCCAAAGCTCGCAACCAGCACCACGTACTACTGGCGGATCGATGAGATCGAGGCCAACGGCACGAAACACACCGGCGTCGTCTGGAGCTTCACGACCGTGATTGGTGAAGCGACGAATCCCTCTCCGGCCGACAAGGCCGCAGGTGTGCCCGTCAATGTGGTTCTTAGTTGGACACCGGGAGCTACGGCTGTTTCGCACGATGGATACTTCGGCACGACCAGTCCGCCACCGTTCTTAGGCAACACGACTGAGAACAGCTTCGATACCGCAGCCATAGGCGGGCTCCAACCGGGCACCATTTACTACTGGCGTCTTGACGCGATCGAGGCCGATGGCACCAAACACGTCGGTGACATCTGGGCCTTTAAGACCGCAGGAGCCAATGTCGGTGCACAGGCAAGCTACTACAAAGGGAGGAATTTCGAGGAGCTGGCTTTGACCCGCACGGATCCTCAGATCGACTTCAACTGGGGCACGGGCGCACCGGATCCAGCGGTTGGTGTTGATAATTTCTCGGTCAGATGGGTCGCCGAGCTTGAGGCCGCATTCTCCGATACCTACACCTTGTCGGCGCAGAGCGATGATGGTGTGCGCGTGTGGTTGGATGGCGAGCTCATCATCGATAGCTGGGTTGACCAGAGCGCCACCTGGAGCGAGGGCCAGCCGATTGAGCTGACGGCAGGGGAACGGCACATCCTTGAAATGGCGTACTATGAGAACGGCGGAGATGCCGTGGCGCGGCTGCACTGGGCCAGTCCCACGCAGCCAAGGCGAGCCGTTGACGCGTTGCTATTGCCGCGGTTCGCTCAGAATCCGGATCCGGCTGATGGCGCCCTCGTTGAGCAAACGTGGGTGATGTTAGGCTGGACCGAGGGACTCACGGCAGCCTCGCACGACGTGTACATCGGAACCGCACCGGATGCACTGGAGTTCCAGGTCAACCAGACCGCAACGATACTTACCGTCGGCCTGCCCGGATTGCCTCTTCCGGATGGTCTGGTTCCCGGTACGACGTACTACTGGCGAGTCGATGAGGTTGAAGCTGACCCCAACATCGTACACGAAGGGGTGGTTTGGAGCTTTACGATTCCACCGCTGACCGCGTACAATCCGAGTCCTGCTGACGGCGCCACAGGGGTGGCGACAAACGTGGTGCTTAGCTGGACGGCAGGTTTGGGCGCGAAGCTGCACTCGGTCTATTTTGGCGACAATCTTGATACCGTCACCAATGCGGCCGGAGCACCTCCGCTGCCAACGACCACCTTTAATCCTGGTGCGCTCGAACAGGGCAAGACGTACTACTGGCGCGTCGATGAGTTCAATCCGCCGACCACGGTGAAAGGCAACGTCTGGAGCTTCACAACAGTAGCGCCGGCACCGTAAGTCAGGATTCAGGTGTCGATTGAGATTGCGTAGCTGACACCGCAGATTTGTGTCAATTTGGGGCCTATACTGAATCAGTCCGGTATAGGCCCCTTTCGTTTGACTGCTGGCTATCGGTACTGTCTGCGCCCGGCGAGCAGTCATCAAGGGGGATGAATAGGGTCTTGCTCAGACCATTTTTTCCCCGCTCCCGCGGGAAGGGCATACGTAATTGGAATAATTAGGGATAACAGGGTAGATCGTATCCCCTTAGCAACAATTCATCTTTGGTTGCGTAGTCGGGGCCGAGCCAGTCTAACATCAAGGGGGGCAATCGGGCAAGCGATAGTTCTGTCTGCGGCCGGAGTTCTTTGATAATCTGCCACGGGGTTCGATAGTCCTTATTCATATTGTCCCGCACGAGGTTGTACCAGGCCTGGTAGCTGGCGACTCGCTGGTGGAAGTCTTGGAGGC
>CAYWZW010000080.1:0-22691 GCA_964462945.1 uncultured Pirellulales bacterium | reverse complement strand
ACGGTCACGGGCCTTCAAGCAAGCCGTTGAGATGTTCATCCATTTGCCGTGTGCTATCGACCGGCCCCTGCTTTGTGGGCAGTGCGATGAGTCCGATGGCGGCCGCCAGCTTGAGCAGCTCGACCAGGTTGTGGGCACCGAGTTTCCGCATGAGTCCGGCCCGGTGCGCCTCAACCGTCCTTATAGCACATTTGGTCGTTCGGGCGATTTCCTTGGTGTCCATGCCGTTGACGATTAGTTGCAGCACTTTCAGTTCCCTCGGAGTCAGAGTCCTGACGGAGTCGAGAGGAACCACGCGGCTCTGCTCCTCCAATATCGATTTGACCTCTTGGACGAAGTGCGCTTTTCCAAAAGGTTTCTCGATAAAATCGACGGCTCCGCACTTGATGGCTTTGACCGCCGTAGGTATGTCACCGTACCCGGTAATGATTAGAACAGGGACCCATGGAGTCAGCTCCTTGACCTCTTGCAGCAGTTGCATTCCGTCCTTCTCGGGCATCCTCAGATCGGCAATCAGCAGATCGCACCTTCCGGAACACACTTGGGCAAGGCACTCGGCCGCATGGGTAAAACACCGCACGGGTATATTTGACTCTTCGAGCGTCTCTCTGACGGCGGCGCAGACCGCCGGCTCGTCGTCGACAAAAAAGACCTGCCCCCGCGAATTATCAGCCTTCGTCACCATTATCAGCCAGTGCCACTCAATCACCGCTGCCACTTCAGTACAAGCGAAATGCGCAGCACGAAATCCACGCTCGCGAATCCTTTCGCCTCTACCCGAACGACGGCGATCCCAAAGCCACCAACCTCGCATCCCCTGCAAACCTTGATACTATGCATTCTCCTGAACCTTGTCTATTGTGGTAACTACGTGTTCTTCAGAAAAATTCCCTGCCAAACAGCGAAGATTCAAGGCTTTTTCACCCCAAAAAGGAGAGGGGCATATTCTCAAGATTTTGCACAAAAAAAGGGGCCTGATATTCGGAGGTTTTTTGACAAAAAAAAGGAGATAGGGCGATCTTATCAGGGGTCGTCGTTTTTGGGTGGAAAATGAGTTTTTACAGTCGGCAACACGCGCCCACGCGCGTGCGCGCGAGGGGGTGGTCAAAGGCGGGGAACCGGCCTCACTGAAAAAAAAGTGAAATTTTCCGAAAAAAACCATCTACATTTTGGGGTTGAGAATCGCTTTCTTCTATAGGAAGCAGACGATTTGGCGGTGCTGTGCGCTTGCTGGCCCGGCTTGACGGGCTTTGGCAGCGGAAATTTGGTTGATTTTGGCTGCTTGCAGTGCTAAATTCTGGTTCTGAGCGGCCTGCATCCCGAAGAGACATTTTAGGAAACGGCGAAATGGTGAGGAAAATTGATCTTAGTACATAATCTCATCGGAGCGTATTGGGATGTCGAATGAGGCACACGCAAGGATAATCATAGACGGGCTTCTCAAGGAGGCTGGGTGGGACATCGCCAACCTGGCACAGGTCTCTCCAGAGGAAGCTGCCTCTGGGGGGCGTGCAGACTATGCCCTTAAAGACACTCGCAGCCGATCTATCGCGGTCCTTGAGGCGAAAAGGTTCTCGATTGACCCGTACAGCGCGAAGGAAAGAGCGAAGGAATATGCGATCTCTCTTGGTGCACCCTTCATAATCCTCAGCAATGGTCAAGAACACTACTTCTGGGATTTTGCGGACGGGGACGCGAGACCCATACTCGGTATGCCTTGTCAAGCTGAGCTTGAGCGCAGAGCCAACCTGAAGATTCACCGTAGTGGCAATCTTGCAGAGTCGTTGCTTGCCGTTCCGTATCCTTCAAAGTTCCTCTTCAAAGCAGAAGAAGTAGAAGTGCGAGATTATCAACTTAGGTGTCTGCAAAAAGCCGATGAGTCTTTGATCGCCGGCAGAAGACGGATGCTCTTTGAAATGGCTACCGGCACAGGAAAGACCCTGACAATTGCAATGCTGATGAAGAGGTGGTTTCAGGCAGCGGTGATTTCGCGTGTCCTGTTTTTGGTTGACCGGATACAACTTGGAAAGCAAGCGAAGGAGACTTTTGATGACTATTTGAGAGATTGGCCGGCCACGATACTCTACGGGGGCAAGAAAAGCCTTGAAGGGCAAATTGTGGTTGGAACCTTGGACACGATTGCTGGCCAGTTAGGTCCGGGTGGATTTGGGCACGCTTATTTTGATCTTGTCGTCACTGATGAATGCCACCGCTCGATCTACAACATACATAAAGCAACATTAGGGCACTTCGACGCGGTGCATATCGGCTTGACCGCAACACCAAATCCAGGGGAGCTTTGCTGGGTCAGTGAACACGAAAGGCAGCTTGTCCGAAGTACCTACATTTTCTTCGACTGTTGGGATGCTGCGACGAAAGAGGGGCGGCCGACGTTTTCTTACCCGATACAGCAGGCAATTGACGAAGGTTATTTGTGCAAATACAAAATCTACAAAGCCGAGAGCGTTCTGACTTTTGAGGGGGCGGAATGGGAAGGTGATGAGATAAGGCCAGGGCGGTGGGGACGCGATGTTGAATCCGAAGATAGGCTCAAAACCATCATACAAGAGTATTACAGCGCCGACGCTGAGCGGGCGCAACGGCGCCCTCGGAAGACTATCGTGTTCGCCGTTTCAGAACGGCAAGCGAATCTGCTTGTCAGGCTGTTCAATAAATGTCTTTCTGACGAAGATTGTCTTCGTATAGCAACACAGTTGAGCGTTTCCCCATCACAGGTCAGACAAGACTTTGCCAAGCGGATTACCTGTTATGCGAACAACGGCAATCCGAAACCCATAATTGACCAGTTCAAGTACGACCCGCTTCCGGTCGTGGCGGTTTCTGTCGATATGCTTGATACCGGGTACGACCACAGAGAAGTCGAAAATCTTGTGATGATTAGGCCAACCAATTCTGCAATCAAGTACGCACAAATGCGCGGACGCGGGAGCCGTCTCTGCCCGAAAATCGACAAGGAAGATTTCATCATATACGATTTTGTTGGCAATACGGACAAATTCAACGACCCCGGAGAGGAATACCACACGCCCAGAGTGGTTGGCCCTCGACCTGGGCCACTCCCTCCGCGTGGCCCAGATGAAGGTCCTGAGCCGGTGCCGGAGCCGGAGCCGTCGCCACACCCCCCGTCAGAGTTCACGACCATTCCTGAAGGCTCCCTTGAAGATGAAATCAGAAAAAGGGAGCTTCTCATCGTAGGGCCGGAAGGTCTGGCCATAGACCGCGCTACGTACCAGGATAAATGGCAAGAGAAGATTGTCCAGATGAAAGGCAGCGATCCGGCAATTGAGAAGATTTTCGCTGGCGAGGAACTGACCGAAGAGGAATGGGAAGATTTGGCTCAAAGGCTTAACAGCCCTAAGTATTATTTCGACGAAGAGAGTTTGCGTCGCGCCTTTGAACAACCGACGGGTTCTCTTTCAGATTTCATACGGGCAACTTTGGGCCTGTTCAAGTTTCCGACACGTGAAGAGCGGATCGAGCGGGCTTTTAACACGTGGGTCGCTGAGCACTCCGACAGTATAGAACCCGCTCAGGCACGGATGTTGCGACTGCTCAGGGCAAGGGTATTAACTGGGGAGCAAATCGAAATGCCGATGTTCAATCGTCCACCGTTTTCGTTGTGGGGCGGCTTGAGCCGAATGGAGGGGCTGTTCGGAAAAGAAAAACTGCAAACGATGATTGACGAAATAAACGCGCTGTTAGCAGCATAAGGGATGTAGTCATGGACAACGGGGAACTCAAGGGCACGCTCAAGAGGCTGTGTAAGGTGATGTGGGACGCAAATGTCACCAACCCGATCACCTATGTAACACAGATTTCATACTTGCTTTTCCTCAAAATGCTTGAGGAAATAGATGTTTCCCAGAAAACCGTTGCCAACAGCAACCATAGAAGCCTTTTTGGTAAATTCAGAGTTGGCGACAATGAAGTGGACTTTGAGATGCTTCGATGGAGTCGATTGACCAGTGACCCTGACAACGGGCGTATGCTTCGAACGTTGCGTGACACCTTGCCCTTACTTGCTCAGCACCCGCTCTTATCACAGGGCGCTAAAGCCGTGTTTCACAACGCAGCCGTCGTGATACCAACCGGTGCTGACTTGAGGAAAGCGGTCGATATTATCTCGCCTATTTCATTTATGGATGTGGATGCAGACGTTAAGGGCGACCTCTTTGAAATGTTGGTGGGCGACTTGGGTAGTCAGAAGAAGGCAGCTCAGTTCCGCACACCACGTCACTTGATTCGTACAATTGTACAGATGGTGGACCCTAAAATCGGCCAGACTGTCTGCGATTCGGCCTGCGGCAGTGGCGGTTTTCTCATCGAAGCCTGCAGTCATATTCTACTACAGAATACAAGCGCTGAATTGGTGGCGGAGAAAACCGGCGCTGATGGTCTGCCCGTGAAGAGAGGCATAGGTGACAAGCTTACACGCGCGCAGTGGGATTTCCTTCAGAAACGCACCTTCTACGGCTTTGAAGGCGACCCGGACATTATGCGTATGGCAGCCATGAATGCCGTCCTTCATCAGTTTGATGAGTCGGAGCTTGTTTGCCGGGATTCGATTTGCGGATCGGAAGATAAGTGGGATGAGATGCAGTTTGATATTATCCTTGAGAATCCGCCCTTCAGCGGTTCTCGTGGCGATGCGAAAACCTCACTGCGTATCGAAAAGGGTGATAAATACGTGCTGTTTCTGGCGTGTGCTTTGAGAAGTCTGCGACAAGGCGGTACAGCAGGCATTATCTTGCCGAAGGCGATTTTGTACGGGGACTCAAACAGTCACATACACGTCAAGAAGCGCCTGATCGAGGAATTTGATCTGCGGGCAGTGGTCACACTACCTAAGGGCATGTTTCTGCCCTATACGCCGAATCCTACGGTCTTCCTGATATTCCGAAAGACCGGCAAGCCCACTGAGAGCGTCTGGTTCTACAACGTTGAAGGTGACGGTTCATCGTTGAGCACCGCGCGGAAATTTGGGCAACAATATAGGAACGACTTCCCTGATCTGCTTGCTAAATGGCCAAATCAGGAAGTTGAAGATGGCCGGAGTTGGATCGTGCCCGCCAAAAAGATTGTTGACAGCAAGTACAATATGACTTTATCGAGGCTCGGTTTGACAAAACCGAAGGTGATCGTTTACCCCAACCCAGTAAACCTTGTTGAATCACTCAGAACCCAACAAGCGATGGCCATCGCTGCTATGAAGGAAATGGCAGAGTTTCTGAAGAGAAACTGCATACAGCAGAGTCCTCCCAGCAAATCCAGAACGGTCCGCTTGGGCAACCGCGATTACTTTGAAATTGTCATGGGATTGTCACCACCTTCTCGCACTTATAACACAACGGGGAAGGGACTGCCTTTCCTACAAGGAAAGGCCGAGTTTGGTGAGGTTCATCCAGTTGCCACGAAGTTTTGCAGCAAGCCATCCAGGGTAGCAATGCAAAATGATCTGCTTATTTCTGTTCGTGCGCCAGTAGGGGCTACAAATATTGCTGACAAAGAGTACTGCATCGGGCGTGGTCTGGCAGCAATTAGATGTAAGCCCAAGGTTGCTTACAAATACTTGTTCCACTTGCTGCGGAGCATGGAACTACAGATAGCTGAATCCGTCCGAGATCAAGGAGGGGGATTCACAGCAATCAAGAAAAAACAACTCAACGCAATCGAGGTCCCCTTAGTTCCTTGTGATATGCAACTTCGATGGGCGGAACTTATTGATGAACTGTCGGCCAGGGGCAGGGGACTTAGAGACATCCAATCCCAAATCGCGTCTGAGCTTGCAGGCTTAATGCCTGCATTTCTGGCCAAAGCCTTTCGCGGGGAGCTGTAATATGACCGCAATGGATATTCCCTGGCCAAGCATAAATGATGAGGCTTCCAAAGAGGTCCCATTCAGCCCCACGGACGCTTGCTTAACGAGGAAACTTAATTTGTAGTTGAAAACCATTTACTGGGGAGAGAGAAACAGATGAACCGGAATTATTCACCGAGAACGTTCTTGAGAAAAACACCGAATAAGGTGTTGAAAGAGTACTTTGCGCGCAAGGGTCTGCTGCATGGTGTAGATTTCGATTCACTCGGCGAAACCGAAATCGAGGTCGTCGCCGAAGCTCTTGACCGGTTGGCAGAGAAAGAGAAGATGGAGGTTGAAGCCGAATTTCGCCAGATCAACGAAATGGCTTTTGAGACTGGCGTTCGGGTTTTGATTGAAGAGGCTGGCTCGGTCTTTCATAATCTCGACTGGACTGAGACGTTCGGGCAGATGGAGAACCACTACGAGCGGGCATTCTGGGCTTTTCTGAATCACCGAACCGTCTTCGAGATCGCTTCGGAGCTTGCCTACATGGACATGGTCGGTAGCTGGAGGCAACGCTACGTTCGTGAGGGCTTGACACCGGCTGTGGCCCCGGAGGACAAGGACAGGCTGGCTCAAGCGGTCGGCGCATTCTACCAGAAACAGGGGCGAGGCTATCACTGCAAGGTGGACAACTATCGCAGGGAGAATCCAGAGAGACATTGCTACTTCGCCTATCCCGAAGATTATCCCATAACCGAAATGGGCTACGATGAAAACGGCAAGTTTCGCCACTGGCCGATGAGGCGGGCATTCGAGGTGATTTTCGTTTACAAGCCCGGCAACGGCTTTGTGGAAATCAGTGCAAAGGGCAAAAGAGAGGACATCGAAAAGCTTCAGGAGGTGTTCGGTCAGACCATACTCGGATTCGACAAGCTGCCGGATGCCAAGAGCAAACCCTACGAGCTATCAAAACTCAAGGATAAAAACTTTCGCTTTGTAACCGACCCCCAGGACGGCATTGAGAAAGTCACGATCAAGCTGCTCAGGCTGGACCTGCCGGGCTTGGGCAATCGGCGGATAACTCTTGAGGTAAGCTCTTCTGGTGGCGGGCAGCCTATTCATACACTTATTGAGAAAGCATTGAACAAAGCGAACTTGAGCTTGGATGAGTTGACGGTTGCAAAGGCAAAACTGCACTTCAAATTTGCTCCGAGAGACGGCAAAAAGGGCAAGACATTGACGTTTGAAATCTCTGTCCCTGACCGATGCACTTTGAAAGACGATCCGCTTGACCAGGTGGCCAAGAAATACATCGAGCGGTGGGGGTTTATTGGTGAATGAGTTCTTGAGACAACTGGCCGACCGGCTGCGAACCTACGACTCAGAGATAATAACAGCCGATGAAACAGCCGACTGGCCGGAAGGCAGGCTCGATGAACTTGTCTCAGAGGGAATACTAAGCGAAATACAACCTGCCAGCGGCCTTGTCTGCGATAAGTGCGAAGAAAATTGCTACATCGAGCCGGACATAAGAACTATTCCAAAAACAGGTAAAGCAGTCGGGGTCTTTGTCTGCACCCGCAATCCGGATATTGGCCGAATCGAAGTTGACCTCAACCGGTTGCGGCAGTGGCAGATCAACAAAAGACCCCTTTGGAAGCTGGTCTTCGGCTTCGATTCGGAATGGCAGGTCCCGTGGAATGACAACGATGGTGCATACATCCAACTGCAAGAAGCAGTGAACTTGGCGAACGACGACTCAATAACGGTGCGGAAGATGAGCCGACTGTTGGAAGACCCAGACTTTCCTGTGCACCGTATGCACAAAGGCAGACGATGCAAACTGCACTTGGACGAATTCAGGAAATGGTTGAGATTTGCTCAGCACAGCCAGATAACCGATAAGGCTATTGAGAAGTACATCAAAGGAGTCAGAGAGCGAAGGGAGCAGGCCCGGCGAAAAAAGCAAAGAGGAAGCAAACCTCAGTAAGCTGTCGTAGGCACTTTTTCTATTCCCATTCTATTCCCACTTAGCTGTGGACGAAAAAATTTACGCCCACTACACGTCACGCGGCGTCAATTCGCAGTTGGATAATCAGTCCCTTCTTGTCATATCTATTCCCTTCTTAGTCCCACGCTGCACCTGTCTCTTATACTGGCCGACAAAAAAGCCAATTGACCGTTTGATTAAGGAATCTAACTATGGGTGAGAAGGAAATAGCAGACAGACTACTAACTGCAAAGACGTTAGGGGAGAAGCTGAGCCTTAGCAAGAGGCAGGTCCATAGGCTGAATGCCTGTGGGAAACTACCCAAGCCGCTGCGCATCGGCGGCAGTGTTCGTTGGGCTGAAAGCACTATTGCAAAATGGCTGGCCGTTGGCGCACCGGATAGACGGACGTGGGAAGCGATGAAGAATGCAGGGTGAGACCGATGGCCAAGCGAAAACGGAGTGTCGGCCTGATTGCGTTCTTGAAGGGCAGTACGGACCCGGCGGACGGGATGCCCGGATGCGCCAACTATGACCAGCATTACGGCGGCTGCCTGTCTGGAGAGACCTGCAAAGTCGAGGACGGCCAGCGGTGTGGATATTTCGAGCGGGTAGTGCTGCCGACGGCTGCCGATGCCGGACTAAATGACGCGGTGTACTCTCAGTACGAAGCCCAAGTCGGTATAGCCGGGGGCGGCTTGCTCAAGAGAAGCCAAGTCCGAAGGTGTCCCGACTGCGGGGATGAGGTGGGACCGCACCAGAGGTACTGCCTGAAATGCTCAAAAACACGAAGGCGGCAGTCCTACCGCCGGGCCAGGGGAAAACGACGGTTGACGCGCAACACGGATAACACAAATAGCCCCTGAATTAGCACGTTCAGGGCCTCTGGTGAGGCCGCTGTGGAAAAGACTGTCGGAATACGTGTTACAGGTCATATTCTCGCTTTTTGCTGCTTAACTGTTGCGCCGGTGAAAGTGGAATGGCAAAAGGTTCGGTGATAGTTTTAGAGCAAAGCCTGGTGAAATCTGAGGCTTGGCTTTCCCTGAGTGGAGCGGCGACTATTGTGTATCTCATCTTCCGTACAAAATGTCGGATAGATAAGCCGCCAGGCAAGCCCGGCAAGCGCAGACGGGTCATTCTCAACAACGGTGAGATCGTTTTCACTTACATTGAAGCCAAAAGCAGATACGGCATAAGTAAATCACGTTTCCGGCGGGCCTTAAAGGAACTCGTAGCAAAGGGCTTCATCGATATCGCAGATACCGGCATGGGTGTTCACAAAGTCACAACGTACTATGCCATTTCTGAACGATGGCGAGATTACGGCACGCCCAAATTCAAGGAGGTCAAGTGGCCCAGGCCGAAGATCGCCAATCCCGGTTTCAAGCGGGGAAATACGCTGTGGAAAAAGGCTCAAAAGAAAAAGTCAAGTGACGAAAACTCGCACGGCGCTGTGCGCGCGATTGAGCACGGTGAGGTTTTGGCCATGTTCACAAACGGGCACGGTGAAAAAGTCGTAACTTGATACAAGTGGAGAAATGAGAAATGGTTAGCCTGCAAAATAGCCTAATTTACCACCGTGCGCGAAAACGTCACCGTTCTATAGATAGCCATCCCCTGTAAGAACAGGGTGGCGAGTTCAAAGGTGAAACAGCAGAAGGAAAAACCTGGTTCTTGGATGATACCTGAGATTGAGACGACAAGAAAAGAATCAGTCGTTGTGAATGGCTTTGCTGAAGCTGCCCCCACAAGAGCAAAGCAAGGCAAAGACAGTCACATGATTCTTTTCTCAAAAAAGGGCGAAAAAAATTTCTCTTTTTGGCCATTTGGTACTTGACAGATAGTAAGCAAGGTTTATACTTTGTAGAAAAGGACGTCAGAATCATGGTTGTCTGTATGATTATCGAGACTATCAGAAAACATATTGAGACAAGGGGCAAGACCCGATACCGGATAAGCAAAGAGACCGGCGTTGCCGAGGCCCAACTGTGCCGGATCATGCAGGGCAAGACCTGTACGGTCGAAACCGCTGATATTCTGCTCAAGTATTTCGGGCTGACCATCGCTAAAGCGAAACAAACAGAAAAACGTAAAGCCCCCGCGAACAAGCGAGTGAAGAAATGACGCGGGGGCTTGTTAGATAAGCAATGTGGTTATAGACCTTCTTGTTGTTGAGGTCAAGAAAAAGGCGAGGTGATCTTATGGCGGTGTACAAGCGAAAACGCAAAGTGAAACTGACTAACGGCAGAACGGCTGTCCGGCAATCGTCGAAGTGGTACGTCAAGTATCGGGATGCTGACGGCATTGTCCGTTGCGTACCGGCTTTTACGGACAAACTGGCAAGCCAGCAGCTTGAAGCCAAGCTGGTCAAGGAAGCAGAACTGGCAAAGGCAGGTATTGTGGACCGGTACAAGGAGCATCGACGAAGACCGCTATCAGAACATCTTGAAGACTTCCGGGAATCGTTACTGGCCAAAGGCAATACGCTCAAGCACGCCAGCTTGATTGTGTATCGCGTGAGAGCGGTTATTGCGGGCTGCGGGTTCACAACGTGGAATGACCTGCAACCGAGCAAGGTCCAGCGCTATCTTGCCGGCCTGCGAAACAACGGAGAGGGTATATCTGCTCAGACTTTCAATTTCTATCTGCAAGCTGTGAAACAGTTTTCCAGGTGGATGGTGCAAGACCAGCGGGCCAGCGAGTCACCTCTTGAACACCTCAAGGGCTTGAACGTGCGGACCGATAGACGGCACGACCGCAGGGCACTTGAACCGGACCAAATCAGAAGGCTCTTGGAAGCAACAGCGACCGCACCGAAGCGCTTTGGAATGAGCGGGTACGAAAGATACCTGCTCTATCGGTTTGCCGCTGAGACAGGCTTGCGAGCAAACGAGATAAGACACCTGAAAGTCACAGACTTTGACTTCGACAACCTGACGGTGAGCTGCCAAGCTGGCTACAGCAAGCGCCGCCGTGAAGATGTCCAGCCGTTGAGGTCGGACGCGGCAGTGCTGCTCAAGGAGTTCTTCCGGGGAAAGATGCCGAACGTCAAAGCCTTTGGGGGAACGTGCGGGCAGTTGACCAAACGCACGTCGGATATGATTAAGGCCGATCTTGCTGACGCCGGAATTGCCTATTGCGATGACAGCGGGCGGTATGTGGATTTTCATTCGCTGCGCCATACGACCGGGACTCTTTTGGCGGCTGCCGGCGTTCATCCGAAAGTCGCTCAGTCGATTATGAGGCACAGCGATATAAACCTGACGATGTCGAGATACACGCATACTCTTGCCGGGCAGGAAGCCAAAGCAGTGGCAGGCTTGCCGGATTTGTCCCTGCCGACCAGGGAAAAACAGGTTGCAACCGGCACCGATGATAAGCCCATCGAGGCAATTCAGACCGGCTCAAAAAAGTGGACACCAAAATTGACACCTGAATTGACACCTACAGCTTTCTCTGAATGTACCCGACCGGCAACAGTTGGCAACCAAGCAAAGAATCCACCAGAAACAGGCAAAGGTTCTAATTGCTTGGCTGAGGCGAAGTTGCGGAACGAAAAGGACAGCTTGTCACCATGTGACACAAATAACGGAGAGGGCGGGATTCGAACCCGCGCAGCGGGTTTAAGCCCGCTGGACGGTTTAGCAAACCGTTGCCTTCAGCCACTCGGCCACCTCTCCGGACAGCTCGCGCGTAATCTACTCCTTCCAAGCCCACATTGCAAGAAGATAACCGCGACTCCGCCCTTTTTTTGAGGTCGCCGCACAATCGGACGTTCGAATCACTCACGTCACATCGTATCCCGCGCGAGATCCGGAGGGCATTGTATCCTGGGTCTGTATTTCTTTCCCCGATCGCTTATCTTCGAGGGCCGCAAGCACCGCCGCCGCACAACGTTTGGATGTCTCTTGCCACAATCTCTGCAATGATTTGCTCCTGCTCTGATGACAGGGCCAGCGGCTCGATTGTGCGGGCAATTGACTCAAGTCTCTCTTGTTTCGGCGGGTTAGCTCTTTTACCGGGCCCCCTCCTTCTGGTGGCAGCGATTTTGCGCTGCTCAGCCATAATCTGTTCAGCCAGGTCGAATTTCGGTATCCCGGTCGCTTCTTGCATCGCCTCCTCAAATTCGGCCGGCCGCGAGGTCGTCTCATCCGAGGACCGTTTCGGTCGATTGTCGTCACTTTGTTCCCGGCCATTTACTTTGCTCACGACTGCGACCTCCTCTGCTCTTCAAGGTGACCTGACGCGAGACATTTCTTTCTCACGTTTTTTTGCTTTTCTTCTTCGCGTTGCTTCGAGAGTATCCGCGGGCATAATCGGCGCGGCAGCGCTGCTCGGTCTTGTCCGGGTGCTCGCCGATTTCCTCGTCCACCCATTGTGTCAGCCCGTAGTAGAGCTCGCGGCCTTTCCACACGATTTCGTCCGGCACATCCTCGACGTCAAAGCCGATACGAAGGTGTTTGTAGTTTCTCGGCTGGGACTCAAGGTGCCCTTTGGGAATTACCGGCATAGAAATCCTGCCCTCGTACTGTTTCCAGTATTTCCCCGGGACAATTAAGGGAAAATGTGGGGCAAGGTAGCCAGCCAACATGAAAAAGGGCTTACCAGACGCCTTGCGATTCTTAAGGAACCCCACCGTACCGGCCGTCACGGCCCGGTCGTGATTGAGAACGCTTGAATTATCGCCCACGTGAAATTCATCAAAGCGCGGGGAAATCCCCGGTTTAGGCGCGAGGTCGTCCGCTTTCCTGCGATTGCCTTTGCCAGTCTTGTCTGCGTTGTTCATGTTGCCGCCGATCTCGGTAAACCCGTAGCGGCGGGTGCGATCATAGTGCATCTTGCCGCAAAGGATCGACTCATAACCGGCTGCGTTCATAATACGCGGCAGCGACGGGTACTCGGCACTGGGTAGCCAGCAACTATTATTCCAGGCGCCGACACGCGAGGCATATTTGCCTGATGTGAACGAAAGGCGCGACGGCACACAGAGCGGAGAGTTGCAATAGCAGGTCTGGAACGTGACGCCGCGGCGCGCCAGAGCGTCCAGGTTCGCCGTCTTGACAATATCGTTCCCGTTGCAGCCCAACACGCCCGCGTTGTGCTCGTCCGACATAATAACGAGAATATTGGGCTTGTTCGTGGGCTTGTCTTCACCAAATACGTACCCGGACATCATAAGCGAGCCGGCGGCAAGTCCCGTGATCTTAAGAAATTCTCTTCTGCTTTGTCCGCTCATATTCCTTCTCCAACCTTCTTTATAAGCGTTTTGCATAGACATAATATGCGCCTCGTGAGGCCCCCTTATCATCCATAAACCACGTCTGCAAATGGGCCTTGCCCGCTTGGAGCCTTACCTGGAATGTCACGCCACGCGCATCTTTCGCAACCGGCTGAGTCACATCGACGTCCGCGATTTTCAGCCGGGCGTTCGCGGCGGTAATCGCCTTGCCGCCCGGCATGGCCTCGTTGATGGGCACATCCACTTCGACGGGCCAGCGCCGCAGCTCAAACTCATACGTGCCGACGCGTTCGATTTCGACCGCCCAGAAACCGTTTGCCTCGCTGCCGCTGCGGACCGCCTCCTGGCTCCACGCCGGGTCGGGGCTGTGCCAGTCGTGTGACATCAGCCGCGTCGCATTCTGTTTATCCGAGCCAATGACAATCTCACAGTACTTGTCGAAGCCCGTCGAGAGATCCGCCCACCACTGCTCATAAAATTCTCGCAATTTCTCGACGACCTTGGGGTTCGCATCGGCGATGTCCCTCGTCTGAGCAGGGTCCGCCTTGATATCGTAGAGCTCTGTGCCGTTTACCAGCCGCCACCGCTCGGTCATAACCGCGCTCTTGCGCCACTTTTCCGGGTGCTCGATCCTTTGAGAGTGCACCACCAGCGTGCGGTCGGGCCACCGGCTCGTTCCGCCTTTCAATAATGGCGCCAGACTGGCACCGTCGAACTTGATGTCCGGAGGCTGCTTTAGTCCACACAATTCTATCAAGGTTGGCAGCACGTCGATATGGGCCGAGAGCCGGTCCACGTCGCCGGGCCCTCTGAGCCCCCCGCCGGGCCGGCGGATAAAGAACGGCACGCGGTGGCCTCCCTCATATTGCGAGCCCTTTTTGCCACGCATACCTCCGGCATAATCACCCGAGGTCCCGTTGTCAGTCATAAAAATGAGGATCGTGTTCTCGTCCAGGTTCAGCTCTTTGAGCCGTCGCATCAGCCGGCCCACATTCTTATCGATGTTCGTAATCATCCCGTAGAAATCGGCCTGCCTGTCCTGGACACCTTGGTCTCGATACGGCTTGCTGTATTTATCAGCCACGTTATACGGCGCGTGCGGCGCGTTGGTCGCCACATAGCAAAAAAACGACCGGTCCTTGCTCGCCTCGATAAACTTCAGCGCCTCGTGGAACCATACATCCGTGCAGTACCCCTCGGACTTTTTCGCCTTGCCGTTATGAAAGTAGGTGTCGTCGAAGTAGTCATTGCCCCAGTAGTCGGGTCCCTGTCCGACCCCCCCGCCGCCGTGAATCAAGACCTCCTGGAAGCCCCGGTCCTGCGGGCGGAACGGATAATTATCGCCCAGGTGCCATTTCCCGAAGATTGCCGTTTTGTAACCACTTGCTGAGAAAATGTCGGCCATGGTCACTTCATCCCTGCCCAGCAGCGACCGGCCCATAATCGTATGCCAGACACCCGTCCGCGAGGAGTAACGCCCCGTCATCAATGCAGACCGTGTCGGGGAACAGGTCGGATCGACATGGAAATCGGTCAGGCGGATACTCTGAGCGTGAAGATCGTCCAGATTCGGGGTCACAATGACCTTGTTGCCGTGACAGCCGAGGTCGCCGTAGCCCTGGTCATCCGTCATGACCAGAACCACGTTCGGGCGTTTGCTTTCGGCCGCCGTTGTCCGGCCGACACTTGCCCAACTCGGCCATGCGGATAGTGCCCCCGTCGAAACCGCTGCAAAGCCAATTGTTCCAAGAAACTTCCTTCTTGTTGGTTTGCCCACGTCCCTGCCTCTCTATTATCAACTGTTTCGTGCGGGTCCCAAACGCAGTTGTGTAAAATCGCATGGGCTAAACTGCCCTATCAACGAATGAATATCATCAACCGTAACAGCTTTGATCTGGTTGACATCGTCTTCAATCGTACGATACTGTTTTAGGTATATCCAGTTGAAACCCAGGTCCACCAGCCGACCCATGGGCAGTTCGTTCTTGATGACCAGCTCGCTCAACACTTTGTTCTTTGCCGCCCTCAATTCTTCTTCCGTAACGCCGTCCCCGGCCAAATTTTCGAGAATGTGTCCGACGGTATCGAGCACTTTCGCGACATTCTCGCTGCTGCAGCGGATATAGCTGCAAAAGGCCCCCGTGCCGTCCATCGCTCCGAATTGCATCGTCGCCGCTTCGGCCAGCGCTTTGTCCACCAGCTCCCAGAAGAACCGCGACCCGACGTCGTCGCCGATGATTGTGCCCAGCAGCGAAGCCGCAAATCGCCTGGGGTCCTGAGCGGAGACGCCGGCACTCATCAGGCATATATGCTCGCGAGCCAGATTTGCCTTGCCGATTCGCTCTTTCTTCCTGCTGCCCTCACAGTCCTCAAGTTTTCTTTCGACACTTTGCTTTTGCCACCCGGCGCACGAATCCGCCGCTAACGAGCAGAACTGGTCCCAATCAAAATTACCCGCACAGGCCAGGACCATATTGTTCGGCGAGTAACGCCTTGCGAAATAGTCCCGCATCCGCTCAGCGGTTAACCCGTCGATGCTTTCTTCGCTGCCCAGAACGCTGTTCCCGCACGGATGGCCGTCGAAGTGCAAAGTTCTGCACCGCTCCATCACGTCAAAGCTCGGCAGGTCCTTGTACATGGCAATTTCTTCTTTGATGACGTTCTTCTCAATATTGAAATCTTCGTCTCTCAAGGCCGGCCTCATCAGCTCCGCCCACAACCGCGTCACCTCAGTCAAATACTCGGGAAGGACGGCGGCATAATAAACCGTGTTTTCCTCGCTCGTAAAAGCATTGAATTGTGCCCCGGTTCTGTCAAACGCCTCATTCACTTCGAGCGCCGTGAGCTTCTGCGTGCCTTTGAACAGCATGTGTTCCAGGAAATGGGACACGCCGTTGATCTGTTCGTCTTCGTCGCGAGAGCCGGTCCTGACAAAAAAACCGACCGCCGCAGATTTGGCGGACTTGTTCGTCTCCCCAATGACCATAAGGCCGTTCGGTAATTTCTCGCTCTTAAATTCCATGCGTCGTCCTATTGCACCGTCACTTCCTTCGGGCCTATCGTCACTACCGTGAAGTCCTTGAACTGATGGCTTCGCAGGAACTCCAGGACCGAATCGGCCGTCGTCTGCTCGATTTTGTCCTTGATTTCATCCAAGCCCCGAACTCTGCCTAACAGGTAGTAATCGCTTCCAATGGCGCCGGCCCGGCTGCTGGAGGATTCGCTCTGGAGGATCAGTGCGCTCTTGAGGCCCACTTTGGCCCGCGCGATTTCCTCTTCGTTAATTCCTTCGCTGAGCCGGCGAAATTCGCCCATGACACAATCGAGCGTTTCCTGTGCTTTATCCGGCGTCGTGCCTGCGTAGCATATAACACCGGCTGCTTCTTTCAGGCCGTGATATCGTGCTCCAATGGCGTAGCACAGCCCTCGCTTTTCTCTGACCTCCGTAAACAACCGGGCGCTCATCCCGCCGGAGAGAACCGAGATCGCCACTCGGGCATTGTAGTAGTCCTCGTCAGTTGGCGTGACTGTTTCAGTCATCAGACCGATATGGACCTGGGCGCCCTCGTTGTACAGGTGTGTGTACCCGCCCGCTCTCGGACCCAACGTCACCGCTTTGCTGCTTTCTCGCCGCTCAGTCTCAAACAATCCCTCCATTTGCCGGCACACCGCGTCGAAGTCGTATTTTCCCGCCACCGAGAAAACCGTCTGCGAGAGATTGAATCTGTCCCGGATGATCTGCCTCGACACCTCGGCCGTCAGGGCCTTCAACGCCGGCACTTCACCTACCGTGTTGCGCCCCAGCGGACTGGGATAAAACTGCTCCCGCAGCTTGAGCATCACTTTCTGCCGAGGGTCATCGTCCAAAGACAGCACGTCGTCAACCGCCAGTTGCCTGGCCAATTCAAATTGATCCTCTTCGAGGCTGGGCTCGAGTATAATATCCGCGTGCAAATCCAACGCCTGCGCCAGGTTGCCGGCTTCCAACGCAGCACCAACGTTTACGTGAGAGATGCCGACCGACCGGCCGCGTACCAATCCGAGTCCATCGAGCGCATCGCTCAACTGCCTGCTGTCCCTGTCGCCGGCCCCTCTGAAGATCCAGTCGGCAATGACGCTGCCGGCCCCGCAGCACCCCTCGGGCAGGCGGGCCTCTCCTGCCGGCAGCATAAAGTCGAAGGCCGCCGACTCAACCGCGTCCATCGGCTCGCCGAGAAGGACCATCCCATTTTCCAGGGCGTGCCTGTCAAACTTCTCTGTCATTGGTCGGTTCCATCAAAAATCCTCAAAAACGAGGCCGGATTCTACCAGTAAACGGGCCCGCCTTCAACTGCAAAATCCGCCGAGCCCAGGCCCATGCGGGACCAGCGCAGGCCGCGCTGCGAACCCGGCGTTACCGGCTGATGAGGAATGTGTAGGCATTCTTGTTGTGGGTATCGCCGCAGCCGAACTTTGATCGCAGAAACGTGCCAATGTGGATCACCTCCGCCGCGAAGCCGTGCCGCTCGAAAAGCGCCCTTGTCCTGGCCATGCTCAGGGTGTTCCAGTGATAATCGTCAACGGCCCTGATGATATGCTCATCGCCGTCGTACATGTTGAAAAATCCGGTGCAGATGCCCTTCCGCGTGACGCGGCATACCTCTGCGACCGCGATTTCCATCGCCTGGACCGACAGATGCTCGAACAAATCGTGTAGGAAGCAGTAATCGAACGCTCCATCCTCGGCCTCAATCTCAAGCGCGTTGCCCACTTTGAACCGTGCGAGCGGGAACATCTGTCTGGCGTTGTGGATGTTCTTTTCGCACAGGTCGAATCCCGTGTAGTCAAGCAACCGGGCGATGCCGAAGGCTTCGAGGAACCGGTAGTCGTTGGCCGAGCCGCACGCCGGCTCCAGCACGGAGATGCTCTTGCGCTGTTCATCGACCAACACCTCACGCCAAACCACTTGAAAAGTTGACATGAGGTACTGCGGGATTGGAGCATTCGTCGTCTCAACCGGCGCCCAATTGAGCAAATCACAGATGTAGTTCGGCAGCGCCAGAGCAGCAAAAGTCTCTGATACGTACGAAGGGATTTGCAGCCCCTCAGCCAGCTCTTCTCCCGCCAGAAGAGCGCGAAGTGCCGCCTGCAATTGCCCCGCACGAACCGGCCTCTTAAGGAGTCCGAGCAGCCAGTTGATCACCAGGCTGAACCGCAGTTCCTGCTCCATTAGCACCTCGAAGTTCCGTCCGAACAGGCGCTCGATGAGAAAGTGCCGTGTGAGGATACTTTGTATATTGATGCGTGGGTTTTGCACATCCTGAACGAGATAGTTTCGCAGTGTATCCCGGCCGTGTCGCATCCATGATTTTGTCAGGCGCTCCGTTTCCAGCTTGAAACGCTCTTCCATAGCCTCAGTACCCCAGAACCATGTACGGCATAGTAACCATTACTTTTGTGGCCTGCGGAGCCGCGCAACAATCTCGAAGCCGATAACCGTCAATATTATGACGACTACAATGGGGACTTTGACATAAACAAACGTGGATTTTCACAGCGGGATTCTGTTCCGCGAGGCGCAGAAACACTATCGCCCTCAGGAACAAATAGGAAAGGCCGAGCGAGACCGGCCCGGCCTTGAGATATTGACTGGACTTTACCCTTGTCTTTTAGGCAGGTGAGAACACCTTGGTTCGAATTAAGACCAGGACGCTCTTTTCTCCGTCGGGATTGTCTCGATCTTTCTCCCCGGTTGGATCTGTCGCCGCGAGCCGGAACAACACGGCTTCGTCTTTTCCGATTTCGAGATTCGGAATCTCGAAGCCCCTTTCCCCATGGAGGAAAGACACACTCAACTCAATACGTCCGCTATTATCCGGGACGGTGCCCACCAGCGCGAGTGCAATGGCGTCTTGCTTTTCTCCTCCGATAATCCCGATCGTTCCCTCTTGACCCTCCAGCAGCATCACACTGGGCGACGATTGGAGTTTGATACCGCCGGCGGTGTTCGTCAACTCAATGAACCGCTCGGTCTTCCCCGGATCAAGTTTGGCGTACCACGTATTTGGGTTATTTCCCGCCGGGGCAAGTTCAATTCCTTCCCGCTCAAAGAAATCCCGCAAATTCTCCTGTCCCGCCTCCACCGAAAATACGCGGACATTAGCCAAGAGCCGTTTGCCTTGAACGTCGGAATTCTGCTTACCTGGCTCGGCAGGCGGAACGGAATCTGGCGGCTGCGGCTCCCGTGTTCTCATGTCAAGGATGAATTCCTTCAGCCCCGCCAGTCCGGTCATTACCACTCTTGTCGTCTGGGCAAAGGCCGCGCGGGCGCCACCAAGCTGATACGTGCCCACAAGCACGACGGCAATTACGGCTGCCGCTGTGAGTTTTGCGATATTGCCTTTCATAATGATTCTCCATATATTCGGCTGGGGAGCAGCCGATTGGGCCTCTCTTGATTTCTCCCACGCATGCAGGACATCATTGAGCACTTCTTTGTCCCTCTCTGCAACTGTATGAATGGGTACGTTCTTAATTAGTTTTTCCACGTTTCCTGCGGGTCTCATTTTTCCACCTCGCCATTGAGCAGTGACCGCAGCTTGTCTAATCCATAGCGGTACCGACTCAGGACCGTATTGACTGAAACATTTTGGGATTTTGCTATTGCCTTGAACTTCATCCCTCCCTGCACGTGCAGGATGACGACCTCTCGCTGAGGATATGGAAGCTGTGCCATGGCATTGTTCAGGTTGTCCAGCTCTTCACTGCGGATAATCCACAGCTCGGGCTTGTCCGAATCCGGCAGCACAGGCTCGGCCTCGTCGAGGCTCACCGTCTGCTGCCGTAGCCCCGCTCGGTTGCTGTTCCGGACGCGATTCGCTACGCACGTTGCCAGATAAGCTTTCAGATTACCGCTCAGCTTCAGTCTCTCGGGCGACTGCGCCAGAGAAACGAAAACATCGTGCACAATGTCCTCAGCTATACTTGTCCGGGTCGAAAGCCCGGCGGCTATTCGCAGCAGATCATTCTTGTACTTTTCATAGATGCGCGCCAGAGCCGTTCTCTCGCCCGACTTCAACTTCCAGATAAGCAGCTTGTCTTCTATCATCGCCGTTGGGTACGCTCGATTCAAAACGATCGTTCATCACATATAATACAACCACGGGCCCTGTTTTAGTCTAAACAAAAAGGCAAATTCCGTGCCGGAATTGAACGTTTTTCAGCCAACAGCAAAGCACGGAAAATGTAAATAAGTCTTAAAATTGCCAAAAAATGCTGTACACTATTCGCTAAGTGCTATGAACAAGTTGTATGGTTTGATATTCGACGTTGACGGCGTGATCGCGGACACCGAGCCTGTTAATGCCAAGGCCACCATCCGAGTTTTCGAGGACATGTTCGGCCTGAGCGGGGTCAGACCGGAGGATTTCGATGCCAGCATCGGCAAGGGAGCTGAGAAGTACGTCAAGGCAGGCGCCGATGCGCACGGGTTGACGCTGACAAACGAGGACGTGATAGCCGCAGCAAAATTGCGAGAGCAGTATCTGATAAAAGCGATTCAGGAAGAACCGCTGCCTGCCTTTGCGGGCGTGCTGGAGTTGATTGACGGGGCATTGCGGAGGCGCGACTTTCGTTTGGCCATTGCGACATCTGCAACGCTTGAGCTGTCTCGGGCTATCTTGGAGTCGGCAAGAGTCCCCTACCAGAAGATGGTTTATGTCACCGGAAGTGAAATCACAAGAAAAAAGCCCGACCCGGAGCTTTTTCTCACGGCCGCGAGCCGAATGGGTATCAAGCCTGCTCATTGCGTCGTCATTGAAGATGCCCCCAGCGGCGTACAGGCCGCCAAAGCCGCCGGCGCTAAGTGTATCGCCGTGACAAACTCCACCGCCGCAGCAAATCTGTCTCAGGCGGATTTAGTTTGTGATTCTCTCGAACAGATTGACCTCAAGACGATTCAAAAGCTCATTGATAAGCTGCCGTAGAAGGCATTGTTCGTCGCTGTGAACAGATTAGATACGGTTTTTTCGCCGATCTGCTTGACTTACCTGGCGCGCCGTGTTATCATCTACGCTGTAATCAAAAGAGATTTCTATCATAGGAGCAGGAAAAAAGGAAAGCTCTAATGAGAGATGATATGCGAGATATAAAAGAATCATACCAACGCATCGGCGATAACGAAGGCCGCTTCGACATCGAGTTCTGGCAGCGGCAAGGGGATCAAGCCATTTTCGAAGCAGCGCTCGATATGATAATGGATTACTTGATGATCAGGCACGGACATGTTGACAAGCCCAGACTTCAAAGAACTGTTGAGTCTTTTGGAAAAGCGGACTGGATAAAGGCGAAATAAGCCAGCGGCAGGGAGCAAGATTTGATAGATGCCAAAGAGCTTAGAAAAGCCAGCCATTAAATACCCAGGATGGCCAATATGAAAACGATAAAACATCAACGATGGTCTATGGGCATGATGAGCGCGGCTCTTACGGCCTGGTATATTTTGTGCATCCCGGCATACGCAGCTCCGGCCAAGCACACGCAGTTTAAACCGGGAGAAATCTGGACCGACACCAGCGGGGCGCCCATCAATGCGCATGGCGGCGGGATTCTCTACCACGATAAGGTCTATTACTGGTATGGGGAAATCAAGACCGGTAAGACATGGCTGCCCGAATGTAACCGAAGTTGGGACGGAACGCGGGTCGAGACGGTAGGGATTTCATGCTATTCGTCGAAGGACCTGTACAACTGGAAGTACGAGGGCAACGTGCTTCCGGCGGTGCAGGACGATCCCAACCATGATCTGCACAAGAGCAAGGTCATGGAACGGCCCAAGGTCTTGTACAACGCCTCCACAAAACAATTCGTTATGTGGATGCACGTGGATTCGCAGGATTATGCCCTGGCGCACGCCGGAGTGGCAATTAGCAACTCGCCCAAAGGCCCGTTTCGGTATGTTGGCAGTTTTCGGCCCGATGGCGCGATGAGCCGGGATATGACGGTCTTCATGGATGACGATGGAAAGGCGTACCTCTTTCATGCCTCGGAAAACAATGCCACGATGCACATTTCCCTGCTGACTGACGATTACCTCAAGCCCTCGGGGCGTTTTGTGCGTGTGTTCGAGGGTAGGTCTATGGAGGCCCCGGCGGTATTCAAGCACCAGGGACGATACTACCTGATGGCATCGGGCTGCACGGGCTGGGCGCCGAATGAGGCAAGGTCGGCGGTCGCCGAGTCGATATGGGGCCCGTGGAAGGAGTTGGGGAATCCCTGCCGCGGGCCGCAGGCTGAGGTCACGTTCCGCGGCCAGAGCACGTATTTTCTCCCCGTGGCTGAAAGGCCCGGCACGTTCATCCTGATGGCCGACCGCTGGAATCAGAACGACCTGCCCGACTCGCGCTACCTCTGGCTGCCGGTGACATTCACCGACAAAGGCTTCGAAGTGCACTGGCACACCATGTGGCGTTTGAATGACTGAACCTGAAGCCACACTTGCCTTGCCCGACGTGCCATGCTATGATTTCTGCCGTAAGCGAAAAAGATGCGGATGTTATGCGTAACAATATAGACAATGGTAGGTCTTATCAGAAAGCCAACGATGGCTTAGGCACTCTAACAAAACCTAAAGATTGAGTAGTGGTTTGTCCGATGCAACAT
>CAYWZW010000079.1:0-22960 GCA_964462945.1 uncultured Pirellulales bacterium | reverse complement strand
AAAAACCGAAATACGCCAGGGCGCTTACCTCCGCGGCGACTGCATTATCGGCAATGGCTGCACAATCCGCGGCGAAATCAAAAATTGTGTCTTGATGGATAAGGCCAACTTCCCCCATCCATCATATCTCGGTGATTCACTCTGCGGCTATATGACACATTTCGGCAACCAGGCAACGACCGCAAACCTCGGTATTTTTGCGGGTCTGGTGGAAACACACAAGCGAAAACCTCTTGTCATTGCCTGCGATGGAAAAGCTTATGACCTCGGCAAGCCCAAAATGGGAATATGTATGGGCGACTACAGCCAAGTCGGATGCAACTGTGTTTCCGACCCCGGTACATTCTTGAAACCGTACACCATCGCGTATTCACTGGCCCGGATTTCAAAAGGCTTCTATGGCCCTAATGAAATACTAAAGAATAAGCCGCTCGAGCATGGTATCATCGAGCGGAGTCCTTACAAACCGCCGTCGTAGCGGTTAGTCAGTGGCCGGTAGTGAGCAGCCAACTCACCAATTAACCAATGAACCAAACTGAGATGAGGAAAGCGGTTCTGGTCAAAAATGGCTTTGTCGTAACGCCACAGCGGGTGATGCGCAGCGATATTGTCCTGCGCAACGGCGGGGACCCCGCTTTGCCGGGGCCCAGGATTGAGCTTGTCAGCGGACAGACGGCCTTCGATGAGGTCATGGACATCTCCGGCAAATATGTCGTGCCCGGATTTGTTGATATTCATTTTCACGGTTACAATCTGTTCGAGTTTACCGTCGGGCTGTACGACTCTAAGAGCGACACCTACGACAGCAGTCAGACCGCTTACGAGCAGGGTTTCGATATGCTCAGCAGGAAGCTCGCTGAGTTTGGGGTGACCGGCTTTTATCTGTCCACCTGGGCCGCGCCAATTGAAACCTTGAAGCTCTGTTTCGGCCGGCTCGCCGACCATCTGAGCAAAGCGACCGATGCTCCGGCCGGGGCCAGGCTCTTAGGGGGTGGGCTGGAGGGTACGTTTATCAACCCGGGTATGGCTGGGGCCATGAATCCTGATTCGGTCTTTGAGCCGGAACCGTATGTCTTCGAACGCATGGAGGACCGCGGCACTATCAAGCTGGCCAACGTTGCCCCCGATGCCGGTCGTAAGAGTTGCGAGCTGACCGAATATTTCACCGACAAGGGTATTGTCGTCGGCGCCGGCCACACCAACGCGACCTGCCGCCAGGTAGCCGATGCCATCAAGGCAGGTCTAAAATACAGCGTTCACTTCACCAACGGCCCGACCGGCGGCTCATACAAACCATTTGATGGCGGCGGTGCTATCGAAGCGGTGCTCCAGTTCGATGAGCTTTACGCCGAGCAAATCTGCGACGGTTTCCATGTCAATCCCGCCTATGTCCGCGATATTATAAAACGCAAGGGGGTAGAGAAGATTCTGGGAGTAACCGATTGTACCTTTGTGGCCGGTTCGGACCTGAAGCAATTCACCATCGCCGGTGTACATGGTGCGGTCAGTGATGACGGCGGCTGCTTTCGTGTGGTCGGCAAGCCAAACACGCTGTTCAGCAGCAATTTGACGATGAACCGCGGATTTGCCAACGTGCTCAATTGGCTTACAACGGATATGCAGGGCATCTGGAACCG
This sequence comes from uncultured Pirellulales bacterium, assembly GCA_964462945.1. Taxonomy (GTDB): domain Bacteria; phylum Planctomycetota; class Phycisphaerae; order Sedimentisphaerales; family Anaerobacaceae. The sequence goes on along the minus strand of CAYWZW010000079.1, from coordinate 21,323 downwards.
CCGGCACGAGGCGATGGAGCTGGAAGAAGCCCTGGTGGCAGCGGCAAAGATGTTCTCTACCAATCCGTGTAAGCTGACCGGCCTGGCGAAGGAAGGCTACGGTTCGATTGTCGACGGGGCAAAGGCTGATTTGTGCATACTTGCTGTCGCCGGCTCGCCAGGCAATTACAAGGTAACCGTCTCCTCGACTATAATCAATGGCAATACGGTGTACTCGGCCCAGTAAAGCTTATCAAGCTGACCCATGTGTAGTGCCAGCCCCGCAAAAGCAGAGGCACCTTGGAGGACGAAGACCTATGGCTGTTGGAATTCGTGGCCGGCGGCCGGTCAGCAGCTGGATTGAGCTAATCAAGGATACGAGCAGTGCATTTCACGACAGGTTGAATCAAATCTGCGGTCATAACGACGATTTGAAAACCGAAGCAGCCCAAATGTGTCTGCGAGCCGTCGAAGTGTTCGCCGAGAGGTTTGGGCCAGACCGCCGCGTCCTGGTGATACGTTCAACCGGCAGGGTAAACGTCGTGGGCACTCACATTGATCATCGCGGCGGATCGGTCAACCCTATCGCGGTCAAGCACATGTGGCTTGTGGCCGAGCCGCGAGATGACGACCTCGTGCTGGCCAAGAATGTCGAGTCGAGCCCGTTTCCTGATGAGCAATTTCGTATCAGCCAATGTCTGCCGGCCGGAGTGAAAATACGGGATTGGGACGCCTGGTGTCACGATGAATATGAGAAACGCAGGCACGACCCGTCCGTGACCTGGTCGAATTATGCCCGCGCCGCCGCACTGTACTTTCAGCATCTTCACACACGAGACGACGGCTGCTTCGCCCCGGCGATCAAAGGCATGAACATGATGGTTTACGGCAACGTCCCGCGGGCGGCGGGGCTGAGCTCATCGTCGGCAGTAGTAATGCTCACAGCAGAAGCGGTCATCCGGATAAACGCCCTCCAAATCGACCCTGGCGATCTGGCCGAGCACTGCGGCCACGCTGAATGGTACGTGGGCACCCGCGGTGGATGCAGCGACCATGCGGCTATTATCTCCGGCAGACCCAATGCCATCCTCCATATCGCCGCATTCCCGACGACCGTGGATAGTGCCGAGCTTCCCGCCGGGTACAGCTTTGTATTGGCCAACAGCCTTATCGAAGCAAAGAAACAAGCCGGTGCGCGAAACGCCTTCAACGCTCGCGTGGCCGCCTACGTGTTCGGCTTGATGTTGATCCGCAAGAACTTCCCGCCGTATGCCGCCAGGCTTGAATACCTTCGCGATGTCAACCCGGAGAAGCTTGGCGTCGATCAGGCCCAGATCCTCCGCATGGTCAAATCACTGCCCGTTTCCGCCCGCCGCGCCGATATTTTGGAAATGCTTCCGGAATGTGAGCAGGAGGTCCATCACGTGTTCAGAAGTCACGATGAACCCGAGCAGGGCTATCCCATCAGGCAGGTATGTCTCTATGGAATAGCCGAGTGCGTTCGCGCTGAGATGGTTCCCCAGTGCCTGCGAGCAGGGGATATGAAGACTTTCGGCGAGCTGATCAGCATCTCCCATGATGGAGACCGCGTGACAAAACGCGTTGGCCGGGAGCACGCGGTCGTCGATAATAGTTATCCTGATGAAAGGATTGATGCTCTCATTAGCGATCTGGAATCAGGCGAACCAGACCGCATGAGCCAGGCCGCTTTATGGCGACAGAGCGGCGGCTACAACGTCAGCCTTCCCGAAATAGACATGCTCGTTGACGTCGCATTAGCATCGCCGGGCGTTGTCGGGGCCGGCCTCGTCGGCGCCGGGATGGGCGGCTGCATTGTGGTTGTCGTGGAGGACAAACATGCCCCCGGCGTGATCGAAAATATGGCTGAACAGTACTACCGCCCACGCAACCTGCCGGTAGAGGCAGAGGTCGTCACTCCCGTGGGCGGATTGTGTACCATAGATGCCTGATTCAATCGGCAGAGAAATTGCACACGTATAACTGAAGACTTCTGAGCGATATCACCGAATAGCCGTCGCTTTGTCAGGCGTGCTACTTCCCGGATTTTTGGACTGCCTCTTTGACCGCCTCACGAATGACCTCGCAGCCTTCCTCGACCGCCTCTTCGCTGATGCACAATGGCGGCGCTATCTTAACACAGCCCCCACCCACGCCCACGGGTGCAAACATCAGCAGGCCCTTGCGGAAACAAAGATTGACCACATTCCAGGCCAATTCGTGATCCGGGTCTTTACTGCCTTTTTTGACCGTCAGCAATCCACCGACAAGACCCGCCCCCGGTGCAAAACCGATTGTCTCGGAGAACTCGCTCTTTATGAGCCGCAAATGCTCCTGGAGGACCAGCCCGACCTTTGCCGCGTTCTGAACCAGCTTTTCCTGCTCGATAACTTCGATGCTCGCCAAGGCCGCCGCACAGCAAACAGGATTGCCTGAGTGAGTGCTGGTCATCTCGTTAGGCCCGTACAAATCCATCACTTCTTCCTTGCCGATGACTGCGCTGATGGGCAGCGAGCTGCTGACTCCCTTGCCGATGCAGAACAGATCCGGCACGACATCATATAGCTCAAAGCCCCACATGGTGCCGCACCTGCCAAAACCTGCCTGAACCTCATCGAAACACAGAAGAGCACCGTGCCCGCTGCACCATTTTCTCAGGTCCTTTGCATATCGTGTGGGCATAAAGTTAGGCCCGGCCCCCTGATACGTCTCGCTTATTACGCCGGCCACGTTATCCGGCTCGACCCCAAGCCTCTCAAGAGTTCTCTCAAACAGCGAGAAACCGGTGTCTTCACAGCGGAATCCATCGGGGAACGGCACATGGACGATTTCAGGGTCGAGATTCTTTATCCACGCTTTGCCGCCGCCCATGCCTCCCATCTGCTGGGCGCCAAGAGTCCTTCCGTGAAAGGCGTTTTCAAATGAAACAATAACGCTCTTATCGTCCGTGCCGACCTTTCGCCCGTGCGTGCGCATCAGCTTTAGGGCGCACTCTGTGGTTTCGGCACCGGTGCTGAGCAGGAACACCCTATTTAAGGGGCGCGGCGCCAGTGAAGCCAGTTTCCGCACAAGCTCAATCCTTGGCTGGTTGGGGAAACAATACGTCGTCAGCAGCGGTTTGGAAGCCTGGCTGATAATGGCATCGGCAATTTCTTTGCGGCCGTGGCCGGCATTGGTCACGAGCACACCTGATGAAAAGTCAAGCCATACGTTGCCGTAAGCATCGTAAATATTCACCCCTTCAGCGCGGTCCCAAATTACCGGCGGCTGGCCCCGCATACTAAGCGGTTCAGCGTCACGAAGCTTTTCAAGCTGTCGTATTGTCGCAGGATTTGGAATAGGCCCCCGAAGTTTGCGAAACTTCGTTGACACCGGCTTTACTTCAATTGAGACCAGCGGAAATTCCTTTGCCATCTTAGCCTCGGTCTGTCTCCCAAAATGGACCGCTATAGTACGGCTTCTGAAAACCGACGCCGGCGTTTTGGCCGTAGGTGATTTGGACCTCTCTGCCGCCATTTAGAATGGACAGCCGAGCCGCCTCCGTCACCAGCTCATTGTACGAGCTGTTTGCAGGCGTTGCCATGATACCGTCATTATCAAATTGCCTGATCAATTTCTGCCTGCGGGCCAAAGCCTGCTTGTTGTCAACACCGGCGGATGCGTCAATGCACTTGCAGATATTTTTTAGTATATGTTCGATCGAACGATAGCCGTATCCAACCGGTGTCAGCCCTTCGCCGCCAAGCTCGACATACTTGAAATAATCCGGACTCGGCTCAGAATAGTATGTGTCGCCGGGCTCGCTGCCCTTCTTGATATAACAGTGTTCAATGCCGCGGTACTGGTCGTTGTGTACGAGCATGCCGCTCTTATCCTCACCCCGGCAGTACATACGGATGCCCTGGAAATTGCCGCCAGGCCCCTCATCCGGATAACCCATTATGTTTGTCACGTGCAGGCACGCATCGTTTTCCCAGATAACACGAGCATCGGTCCACAAGTAACCGATTTTCCCATTGGGGTATGTGTCTTTTATGCCATAAACAGATACGGCCCTGGGCAGCAGCCCCGTGATGAAATGCACCTGGTCAACGTAATGGCAGCCAACGTAGGTAAACATGTCGGAATTTTCCACCGTGCACCAGTTTTGGAAATTTGAATGCCGATAGTAGTAAGGCTCATTCATTTCTGCGTGGCCGATGCGAAATTCGCCAAACTTGCCCTCTCTGTACAGGCGGCGAGCCATCAAGGCCCGGTCGTCGAGACGCTTGTGATACTCCACGGCCACGACAAGCCCCTTCTCATAGGCTATTTTTTCGATTTCAAGGGCCTGCGAATACTTCAGCACTAACGGCTTTACACAGCATATATGCTGGTCTGCGGCGAGGGCGGCTTGTACAACCGGATAATGGAGTTGGTCCGGTACGGCAACAACCACGATACTACCTTTGGGCATCTTCCCGATTACCTCCCTGAATAGATCAGGGAAGCTTTGCTGCGGGTCGGTATCCAAAGAAGGATACGCCGTGAAGCTGTGACCGGGAAACGCTTTTCTGAGCGTCTCATCCTGTGCCAGCACGTTCAGCGCAGCGCTGTTCAACGCGCACACGCTAACCTCGCCCAAAATACCCAGGCGTTGAGCTTGATAGACCGAAGGTAGAATCTGCACCTGCGTTATCATCCCGCCGCCAACAATACAAACCTGAGGTTTCTTACTCATGTTGTCCTTGAGTCACTAATAAGTGCGATTAACGTAAGCTTTTTGCCATTGGCCTTTGTAACCGTCCTGGGGCCAATAGTTAGCACCACGCCGACCGTCTGTCAAACGTAATTTTTCATTTGATTATTGCGACCCCATTTTGTAAAAGGACGGTAAGATATGAATCCAGTCAGACAGAATGGAGGTTAATTATGTTGTTGAATGTACGCGGGTTTGCCGCATCGGTAACTACCGTGACCTGTTGTCTTCTGAGTTTGGCGCCGGCTGACAAGGCCGTTGCAGCTTCCTCCGGGGTTCTTGAGACGCTCGATAAGAGCCATCCCCGATTGATGCTGAAAAACAAGGACCTTGAGAATCTGAAAGAACAATACGCAAAAGACCAGGTTCTTCAGAAGTGTCTGAGGGACGTTCTCGAGGAGGCCGACGAATGCGCCGGCAAACCGATGCTCACGTACAGAAAGATCGGACCCCGGCTTCTGCAGGTCAGCAGGGAATGTCTGCGTCGGATTTATGCTCTCGGCCTGGCTTACCGATGGACGGGGCAGGAGAAATACGCCCAAAAGGCCGCTGAAAACCTGCTGACCGTCTGTGCGTTTGACGACTGGAATCCATCGCATTTTCTCGACACGGCCGAGATGTCCCACGCCGTCGGACTCGGTTATGACTGGCTGTATTCCTATCTGGACGCCGGTACGAGGGAGAAAATCAAGGCGGGTCTAATCAAGAACGGTCTGGAGCCGGGACTGAAAGCGTACAAAAGCGCATGGTGGGTTCGGAGCGAATACAACTGGAACCAAGTCTGCAATGGGGGGCTGATGATCGGCGCCCTGGCGATTGCCGAGTCGGACCCGCAATACGCCGAGCAGATTATTCCTGCTGCCGTGGAGTCGCTGCCGCGTGCGATCAAGAGCTACGGCCCCGACGGCGCGTGGGGGGAAGGCCCCGGCTATTGGAGCTACGCCACGCATTACACCGCATACGGGCTGGCGGCGCTTCAAACCGCTCTGGGCAAGGACTTCGGGCTGCTGCAAATCGAAGGCCTGGCAGATGCGGGAAATTTCCCGATCTACACGGCCGGCCCGACCGGGTATTATCTGAATTTGGCTGACGTCGGAGAAAGAAGCTCCAGAGGACCCATGCCCTGCATGTTCTGGCTGGCCCGCACTTATGGCAATTCCCTGTACGCCGAGGCTGAACACGCCGAGATTGCCAGGCGCAGCGCCAGTCCCCAGCACGTGGTCTGGTACGTCCCCGCTCCGGAAAAAACGCTCGAATCGAGAGTCCTGGACCGTCGCTTTCGTGGGCCGGTGGAGGTGGCAGTATTCCGCAGCTCGTGGAACGACCCGGAGGCCCTGTTTGCGGGTGTCAAGGCCGGCTACAACCAGGTCAATCATGGCCACCTCGACCTGGGCAACTTCGAGCTGGATGCCCTCGGCGTCCGGTGGGCACGCGACCTCGGCTCAGACGACTACAATCTGTCCGGCTACTGGGACAGCAAAAGAGGTGGAGAACGGTGGTCCTACTATCGCCTGAACTCGAAAAGTCACAGTGTCCCGCTGCTGAACGGCGAGGACCAGGACCCCATGGCAAAAGCCAGCTTCATCAAATTTGAGTCAGAGAAATCCTCCGCGTTTGCTCTTATCGATCTGACCAGCGCGTATGAAAAGTATGCCAAGAAGGTGACGCGAGGCGTCGCCATGCTAAATGGCAGAAATGCGGTGCTCGTACAGGATGAATTCGAGATTGAAAAGCCATGCGAACTCGTCTGGGCGATGACGACCGATGCGGAAATCTCTGTCGAGAAGGAAGCAGTTGCGAAGCTCACTCTCGGCGGCAAAGAGCTCATCGCACGGGTGCTATCACCCGATCGCGCTGCGTTTACCGTTGAGTCCGCCGAGCAGAAGCCGCCGGAGAAAACGAACAAGGGTGTACGTCGCCTGATAGTGCGATTGCCAAATGCGAAAGATAACGTGCGAGTGGCGGTTCTGCTCTCGCCGGTATGGAAGGATGGCCGTGACGTCAGTTCGGCTGAGGTTCAACCGTTAGCACAGTGGTGAGCAGACGGGCGAACCGGTAATACGAATATATCGAAGATGTTCTGTCGGGAGGTTAGAAATGCAAAGTCTATTAAATGGTATCTGCAAAACGGTCATTATCAGCGTCTCAATGCTCGTGCTCGCGTTCTCAGCAACGCAGGCCCAAAGCGCAGAAGAAAAGAAGCCTCAGCTCTGCCAGGGAAATTATCACAGCGAGGAGGCCGCCAAGGAGCAGCTTGCCAAGTTTGCCCAAAGCTATTCGAACCTGGAGCAATGGAAGGCAAGGGCCAAGCGGATTCGCGAAGGCATCCTTCGCGGCGCCGAACTCTGGCCGCTGCCCGCCAAGCGCGCCCTCAACCCTATCATCCACAGCAAGCGGGAATATGACGGCTACACGGTCGAGAACGCAGCGTTCGAGAGCCTGCCCGGCGTCTTTGTCACGGGAAATCTCTATCGGCCACGAAACGCCAAGGGACCTTTCGCGGCGGTGCTTTGTCCGCACGGCCATTTCAACAGTCCCGGCGACTACGGGCGATTTCGACCCGACATGCAAAAACGATGTGCGACCCTGGCCCGCATGGGCGCGGTCGTATTCTCTTATGATATGGTGGGATACGGCGACTGGGGGAATGCCGGCTGGGAGCACAAGAGGCCAAAGGCACTCAAATTGCAGCTCTGGAACAGTATTCGTGCCGTCGATTTTCTGACCTCCCTCAAAGACGTGGATCCCAAGCGCATTGCCGTCACCGGCGCATCCGGCGGAGGAACACAATCGTTCCTCGTGGCCGCCGTCGATGACCGCATCGCCGTCTCGATTCCCACGGTCATGGTCTCAGCCCACTTTTTCGGCGGCTGTAACTGCGAGAGCGGCATGCCCATCCACAAGAGCGAAATGCACGAGACCAACAATACGGATATTGCCGCTTTGGCCGCGCCGCGCCCACAGTTGCTTATCTCCGACGGCAAGGACTGGACCAAGAACACGCCCGATGTCGAATTTCCCTATATTCGCAGCGTTTATGCTCTCTATGGGGCGCAGGCCAACATCGAGTATCTGCACCTTCCCGATGAGGGGCACGATTACGGCCTCTCGAAGCGCCTCGGCGCCTATAAGTTTCTGGCCAAACACTTAGGACTGTCGCTCGACAAGGTGAGCAAGCCGGATGGCTCAATTGACGAGAGTTTCGTTGTGCTCGAAAAGCAGGAAGATATGTACGTGTTCAACGATGCTCATCCCAGACCCGCACACGCCGTCAGCGGCGACACCGAGAACCTCCCCTGGGATTAGCTTATGCCGGTGGAAGCGGCAGTTCGCATCAGGCTGCCATGTTCGGTATGGCCTTAAGAAGAAGGCTTCTTGAGCTCTTCGACTTTTGGCAGGTCTTTGAGGGTGTTTAGACCAAAGACTTCCAGGAACCTTTTTGTCGTTCCGTAGAGCATGGGTCTGCCTAAGACTTCGGCCCGGCCGACGATCTTGACCAATCCTTTATAGCAAAGCGAGCGAATGACCTCGCCGACGGCAACGCCCCTGATGGCCTCGATGTCCGCCCGCATGACCGGCTGTTTGTATGCGACGATGGCAAGCGTCTCCAGGGCTGCGGGGCTGAGCTTATTGTCACTGCGAACCCGCAAGAGCTTCTTAAGCCAGTAATTGTAGGGGCTCAGTGTCAGCATTTGGTAGCCGCCCGCAATTTGCTCTATTCTAAAAGCGTTGCTGTTTACCTGGTATTTTGCGTTTAGGTTTTCAATGTGCTGGCGAACCTGTTTTACGCCCGTCTCGACAATATCGGCCAGTCGAGCCTCCGCGAGAGGCTCGTCGCTGGCAAACAAGACCGCCTCTACAACCGATTCGACCGTTGTTTCAATGCCCTGATCGGGCTCAGACACATCGGGGCGTTCTTCGTCCAGCGTTTGACATTCAGTATCCTGTGCCTCCTGCACATCTTGCACATCTTGTGTTTCTTCCATTTCTTCTTGTATTTCCCGGCTTTCTTCTATCATACGGTTTTCCATTTAAACGGATCAGCGTCTTTCTTACTGATCCTAATTCTGATGCCTTTGATTCGGTTTTGCAACTGTTTGCCGATTTTTTTCAATATGAATCGCTCCGAAACGGTATGGCTCAAGCAGATGCAGGTCAGCCCGGCCTCCTGTGCCGCTAATGCCTGATGATGCTTCAATTCGCCGGTCAGATACAAATCAGCCTTCGCCGCGATGACTGAATTGATGATCTGGCCGCACGTGCCGGCACAAACCGCCGCTCGCCTGACCAACTTATTTTCGTCGCCGATCAGGCCGATAGCCCTGGCGCCCGTGACCTTCTTTATTTTCTTGATAATCCGTGCGATTCGCACCGGCCGGGCCAATTCGCCGATCCTGCCTAAGCCAAACGGCGTCTGGCTATTATGCAGTTTGAAAACGTCAAAGGCCGGCGTCTCATAAGGGTGTGCTTTTTTCATTGCAGCAATGACAACTTCGAGTCTGTCTGCGGGCACAATGGTCTCAAATCTTACCTCCGTGACCTTTTCCAGCTTGCCCCGTCTGCCGATAGAGGGCTTTGCACCCTTTTGAGGCAGAAAAGTCCCTGTGCCCCCAGCGCCAAAACCGCAATGGCTATAATTGCCGATTGCCCCCGCCCCGGCGGCGAAAATCGCATTGGAGACCTCGGCCGCCGATTCGACGGGGACAAAGACGACAAGTTTGTAGTTATCGCCCGCCGGATAGGCAACGTAATCTCCGATCGGCTTACCGTCCACGATGCCGACAATCTCCGCCAGACCGTCGTTGACGCCACCGATAGCCGCATCCAGGGCGGTATGTATCGAAAAAACCGAAATTCCGCAGCGAATCAACTCATACACGGCCCGCGTCGGCCACCGGGCGGTGATCTTCTTTAGCCCGTCCCAAATCACCGGATGATAACTCACAATCAGGTCGATCTTTAGCTTCTTAGCCTCAGTGACAACATCGTTTGTGACATCAATAGTCAGCAGAACATTCCGGACGTTTTCCTGCGGATCACCAATCAACAAACCCACATTGTCCCAGTCCTGCGCCAATTCAAGCGGGTACATCTCTTCGATTCGACGTGCAACATCTTCTATCTTCATTTCGGACTCTGCGCTTCAGACATCGATATTCATTATTTCTTCTTCGAGATTCGGCACTCATTCTCGATCAGCCTATCAAAGTCTTCCTTGAGCTTCTTGGCCATCGGCCCGACCCTGCCGTCACCAACCGTGTGCCTCTCTACCTTGATTATCGGCATAACCTCCATAATAACATTTGTCAGAAAAATCTCGTCGGCGCCAAGCACGTCGTCTATGGAGAGGTCTTTTTCGACAAATCCGATCGAATCCCTCACAGCGATCTGGCAGACGGTCTTTCTGGCAACGCCCGCGAGAACCGGGGTTCCGATCGGCGGCGTGTAGAGCACCGAATCCTTGACCAAAAACACATTGCTTACGCACCCCTCGGCCAGGCGATTATCGACCGTAAACCACAGCGCCTCGGCCGCCCTTTTCTGGTGGGCCAGATTCAGCGCAATCATGCGTGAGAAATAGCTTGTCGTCTTGTGGCCATACGTCGGCTCGTTCGGATTCTGCCGGTACGGGCAAAGCACCACCAGAACGCCTTTTTTGTAATATTCGGGAGGGTAAGACTGCAACTTTGTGCCGGTGATCAGAAGCGTCGATTTTCGCTGCTGTTCGGATTCGGCCATCGGCCCATTGGTGAGCGTCAGACGCACGCGAGCGTCGGTCAATTGGTTTGCACGCAGAACCTGGTAGATGGCGTCGGTGATATGTCCTCTGTCGTACGAGCTGTTGATCGATAAGGCGCCGACGCTGAAAAAGAGCCTGTCCAGATGGTCCCTCAGCGCAAAGACCACCCCCTTGTGGCTTCGCATAGTCTCGAACAATCCTGCTCCATACAAAAACCCGCTGTCGGAGGCGGGTATGCAGGCCTTATCGATATCGACCAGCTTGTCGTTTAGAAAGACTTTTTCAGCCATATTTTGTACTGTGTCGTGCGCGATACATATTACACGTTACGCTTCGGATTCCCGCCAGCAGTGCTCTTGCCTTGGTAATGGTTTCCTCCCATTCGGCCTGGGGGTCGGAATCCGCGACGATGCCGCCGCCGGTCTGCGCGAATGCCTTTCGGCCTCTGATAATAATCGTTCGTATGGCGATATTCAAGCACGCGCTGCCGTCTATCCCGATAAAGCCGATACTGCCGGTATAAACCCCTCTGGCAGCAGGCTCGGCCTCGTCGATGATTTCCATCGCACGAATTTTCGGAGCGCCGGTGATCGATCCGCCGGGAAACATCGCCTTTAGAACGTCGCAGAATGTGATTTCCCTGCGAAGCCGCCCTGCGACAGTTGCCACAGCGTGAAAAACCGTCGGATAGGCCTCGATCGTTCTGGGCTGGACCACTTTTCTTGTGCCGGGGACGCAGATTTTGGCCACGTCGTTGCGTTCCAGGTCAACAATCATATTCAGCTCGGCCTGCTCCTTGGGGCTATGGAGCAGCTCGTTGAAATTTTCGGCATTGATTCGCTTTGCCTGCAAAGACGCTGCGACTGTCTCGCCGATTCGGGGCCGGGTGCCTTTTATCGGCTTTGTCCGGATGACGCCGTCGGCGATTGTTATAAACATCTCAGGCGATGCGCTGACAATATGAAAACCGCCAGCCTCGATGTAAGCCGCGTAGCCGCTTGCGTTATATTGGTTCTGCCAGTGATAAAGCTCTATCGGCCGCGTGCCGTAATCACATTCAAAGCGCTGTGAGAAGTTGATTTGATAGACATCGCCGTCGTAGATATACCGCCTTATTTTCTCGACCGTCCGCAGGTAATAGTCTTTGCTGATGTTGCATCTGACCTGCGAAAAATCAATGTTGTCAAGGTCGCCGGGGACAGGCTGCGGGACATGAATCCTTTGAGATTCAACTAACAATCGCTCCAGAGCCGAAAGCTTCTCCTGCGGTTCCTCGACGTCGCCCGGCAACTGTAGAGCGAGCAGCCACAATGTTCCTTCGATATGGTCGTAAGCAATAAGCCGGTCATAAAAGCACAGCCGGATCAGCGGCGCCCCCACATCATCTATTGCCGTCTCCGGCAGCCTTTCGATATATCTGCCAAGCTCATAGCTGAAATACCCTATCCATCCGCCACAAAAAATCCCTCGCCGGGGCAATCCTGTGCCAGCGCCTTCGCCGTCTGCCATTCTGTACTTAGACAAGACCCTCTGCAGTTTTCCAAAAGGGTTTTTTTGCCCTGCTGTGAATTCGAATACTTCCCTTGGCTCGGCGGCCCAGTAGCTGAACCCGTCCGCATCTGCCTTTGCCGCGTTGCCGCCGAGAATTGAGGCTGACTTCAGCGCAGCAAAAGTCTCACATAAGGCGGCCAAATCTATTGATGCGCGCATTTTTCTAAAGTGCAGCCTGCAAAGAATGCACTTGTCATTCACAGCAGCCGGGTTTGTCATCACACTTCCATCAGTCATGGCAGACCCACCAAAGCAGTCCCTTCTGGAGTTTCATATCTTGGTTGCGTTATCTTTCCTGGCTTCTATTAATGGTGTATAGCCACCACCGTGCTTTACTCCCATTCTTCGATCTCGCCTGCCTCTCGAAATACAGCGTCATTTCCAGCCCGTTTTCGGTTCTGACCTTAAACCAGTGTTTACGCAAATACCTCTCGGGGCCGCCCGTTCGACAGGGCCCCAGCTCCTTCCAGGTCTCGAGCACATCAGCGACCGCGTACTCCTCTTCTCTCCATACGAATCGTTCCGGAAGCCCCGGCTCACCTCTGGTCATGGCCGCCGTGTCAAACGCCCCTGCGACCGGCTTGATTAGCTCGCTGACAAATTCCTCACTCATACGCTCGCTGTCCCGCCTTGAATTCTTCCATAATCTGCACGCCCGACGAGGTGCCTATCCTGTGCGCGCCTGCGGCCAACATTTCAAGGGCCTGCTTTGCAGTTCTAATCCCGCCGGCGGCCTTTATTCTACAGTTTGGGGCCGTCTCTTTGATGAGCCTCACATCTTCGAGCGTGGCGCCGCCGGCCGGGTGGAATCCCGTGCTGGTCTTGATGAAATCGACGCCGGCCTCCTGGGCGATTCGACAAGCGAATATCTTTTGATCGGTACTCAGAGTAGCCGATTCGATGATCACCTTCAGAACCACCGCCGGCCGCATAGACCGGCAGACTTTCAGCACCGCTGTAAGCTGATGGGACAGATATTTCGAGTCAGCCTCAATTATCGCCGCCAAATCAGCCACCATGTCGATCTCATCGGCCCCGGCAAAGATCGTATCTTTAGCCTGGGCGACTTTGATCTTGGTCGAATCGGCCCCGAGCGGCAGGCTGACCACGCCGCCGACAGAAACTCTCGACCCGGCTAACAGCTCGGCTACCAGAGGGATCCATCGCCCATTGACACATACGGTATGAAACCCGTGGGTTTTCGCCTCCCGGCACAACTGTTCTATCTGCCCTTTCGTTGCCGTAGCGCTGAGCAGCGTGTGGTCGATACAGCCGGCCAGTTCCTTGTCCGATATTTTCCGTTCTGTGTCAGACATCGGTCACTCAAACGCCGTTTCTTGATCTCCAATTCTCAGTATTCAGCATCTACCTTCTTTTCACGTATTGTTTCTTTTTGAAGAAGTCCGCTGCGCCGGCTGTGTTGTTGAACACCTTTGTAGCGGTTTGGGTCACAAAGACTGAAGGGTTCTGTTTTGCCGTCCAGATGACATAGACCTCCTTGGCCGCTTCGTGCGCGTGCTGAAGCTCTCTCTCGACGCCGCTGGATATGGCGGCTCGTCCATCGTCCAGACTCGGAACAAGGCTGATGATCATATCCGACTGGTCGATCAGCATAAAATCGCGGGCGTATGTCTGACTGTTAATATCACGTTCGATTTGCCGGACCTCGTGCAAATCCAGCCGGACCTTACGCCCCAGCGCCGTCACTTCTACGTAATCCAGCCCTTCTTGGCTCGCCTGCCGGGCCTTTTGCGGCAGATAGGATTCCTCCAAATCACCCGGGTCGAAACAGATGAACCACTGCTTCATCAATCGCCGAAATTCGCTAATCTCTTTTTGCACATTTTCCATGTCACTCACAGCGGTCATGGGAAAGCTCAGATACGCTCTTTTGATTCGGCCGTCGAAAACAAGCCCGTAGAATGTTTCAGCCGTCTCCTCTTCGGCCCCGCGGGCCAGGCAATAAAAAGGGATCGTATCGTTGATGCCCTTACAGAGCATTTCCGTGCTGATAATCTCTTCTTCGCGCCAGACAATCAGATCTTTAAGGCTGTGCTCGACGGTATGTTCCTCCACAAGCCGCGTGTGCAAAGCGACCACGCCGTCTGTCAGGCAGACATACATCTGGGCATTGAGCTGGCGCATTTGGTCGAAGTCCACCGCAGGGAACAAGCCGTGCCGCCAACGGAAAGTGGCATGGGTATTGACGATCAGATTCGGGGCCTTCCGGGCTTTGGCGATGATATCTTTGAAGATGCTGCGGCGAAGCGAGTTGAGCCTTTTCATCGGGATGTCTAAGATTTTGCCCGGCGGAATATCGGGCGCTTCCGCGTACATCCGCTCGCCGACGTTGCAAAGCAGCACCTCTTTTCCTCTTCCGGCAGCAAGCCGACAGACCTTTTCAAGGTAGCTTTTCTTATCAACGCCGACCATTCCAGTCACGACGACTATCATCTCGTTTCTCGCATTTCGTGATTCGAATCTCGCGGTTTATTCGGGCACAAGTTACAGGCTGCAATTAGAGGTTTTTCAGTCTTTGCTGCCTGTCGTAGTCTTTCATCGCCGCGACCAGCTCAGCCATGTCACCGCCCAATACGCTGTCCAGGCAGTGAAGCGACAGGTTGATTCTGTGGTCGGTTATGCGATTTTGCGGAAAATTGTAGGTTCTGATTTTCTCGGATCTGTCGCCGGAGCCAATCATAGTCTTACGCTGCGAATCGCGCTCCGCCCTTTTTTTGCTCTGGAAATGTTCATAAACCCTGCTTCTCAAAAGCCGCCAGGCTTTGGCGCGGTTCTTGTGCTGGCTTTGCTCATCCTGCATATTGACGGTGATCCCCGTTGGGATGTGCTCGAGCCTGATGGCACTGCTGACCTTGTTGACGTTCTGGCCGCCGGGCCCGCTTGCCCGGCTGACATGCTCGACCACGTCGCCGGGGGCTATCTGAATGTCCAATTCCTCCGGCTCAGGCAATACAGCCACGGTAGCCGCCGAAGTATGAATTCTGCCCTGGGACTCGGTCTGGGGAACGCGCTGGACGCGGTGCCCCCCACCCTCATATCGCAATTCGGACCATACGCCCGGCCCTTTGATGCTGACGATGACTTCGCGAAAACCGCCCCTTTCCGCCGTGCTGAAATCAAGCTGCTCAACCTTCCATTTGCGGGTTTCAGCATATTTCATATACATGTCATACAAGTCGCGTGCGAACAAAGCCGCCTCCTCGCCGCCGGTGCCCGCCCTTATTTCCATGATGACCGAATCGGTACCCACATCGTCGCTCATCACCAAGCTATTTGTCATCTGCTCGAGCAGGGCGTTCTTCTTGTCTTCAAGCTGTCGCATTTCTTCTTCTGCCAGATCCCTGAACTCCCGGTCAGCGGTGCCGTCGGCCAATATCTGCTCGGCCTCCTGGATATCAGCCGCCAGTTTCCTGTACTGGCGATATTTCGTGACGACTGCCTTGAGCTTGCCCTGCTCTTTGGACAGCGATACCAGCCTGGATGAGTCGCGGGCGGTTTCCGGTTCAGCAATCTGTTTTTCTATCTCGCTGTAGCGAGCTTCGATCTGGTCAAGTTTCGCCACTAAACTGTCTTTTTGTTCTGCCATAAACACGGCCCGCCCACGGTACGAGATGAGAACTAAACGCCCCTGCCCCGCCACGAAACGATTTGTGTACCTTTAACCAGAACAACAAAAAGCCCCCACCCGGCTGTCGGCAGGATGGGAGCACAAACCGCAATTGAAGAATCAGCTATTGCCGCTGGTCTTTCTTGTTCTGTTTAAGATTCGCATCCGGCGGGTTTTTGCCCGATGCCAGCCCTTTGATGTAACTCGTGCCGTACTTCTTCTGGAACCGCTCTATCCGCCCGGCAGTATCAACGTATTTCTGCTTGCCCGTGTAGAACGGATGGCACATCGAGCATATCTCGGCGTGGATTTCCTTCGCCGTGCTGCGCGTCTCGAAGGTGTTCCCACAGCCGCAATGAATCACTACCTTGTCATATTTTGGATGTATGTCTTTCTTCATAACTGCAACGCTCCGAAATACCTAAACCCGGAATTATAACAATACCCGCAGATATTTCAAGAGAAATTTTTTGCAATTGCAGCATACGACGGTTATATTCTTTTCGGTTGATTGGCAACAAGATAGGGGGCCAGCAAAATGGGAACCAAACTCGTTGTTATAGGTGCCGGCGGTCGCATGGGCCAGCGTATCCTGTCGCTGGCAATCGAATCCGGCCATTTCGATATTGTTGCGACGGTCGAAAAACGGGGCCATCCGGATATAGGCAAAGATTCGGGCCTTGCGGCGGCATCAGGACCGATCGGTGTTACATTAACGGATGCCTATCCGGCCGCCGCTGCCGACGTCGCAATCGACTTCTCCCAGCCCGAAGCCTTGGACAGAACCGTTGATTACTGCCTTGAGAACCATGTCGCCCTGGTATCGGGCACGACCGGCCTGAGCAACGAGCAGCGGGAGAAAATCAAAGCTGCCTCCAGAAAAATCCCTATCTTGTATGCGACCAATATGAGCGTGGGGATGAACGTTCTGTTCTCTCTGGTAGGGAAAGTGGCTTCAACGCTTGGTGCCGAATACGACATAGAGATAGTCGAGCAACATCATCGTTTTAAGAAGGACGCTCCCAGCGGCAGTGCTCTTACACTGGCTGAGAATATCTGCAAGGCAACGGGGCGGGACTTCCCCGGTTCTCTCACTCACGGCAGGTCAGGCAAAGACGCTCTGCGGCAAAAAGGCACGGTTGGGATGCACGCAGTCCGTGCCGGCGATACCACCGGCATTCATTCGGTAATCTTCGGTGCGCTCGGCGAGACGATCACTTTCAATCATACTGCCCATAGCAGGGACACGTTTGCACGGGGCGCGCTGCGAGCGGCAATGTGGCTTGTCGGGAAAAAGGCAGCTCTCTATTCAATGGCGGATGTTCTGGGCAAAAGCTGAATACACTGCCGTGAAAAACACTAAGTAACCACCCCGCCCGCCGTTAGAAGCGGGCCTTCCTTGGCTGTTTTCGGTCTCTCAGGCCTCTTTGCCTTTTGGGGCCTTCTTGGATTTCTTCGGCTCTTTCGGCTTCTTGGGCTCCTTTGGCTCCTTCTCCTTCTTCGTGGCGGCGCTGCGCTCGCCGGTAAACAAGAAGGCTCCACCGACAACCAGAAGCGACAGCACGGCAGCCCCGCCCATAATGTACCAGATGAAGCCCTGGATTGACTCCAGAATCGAAGGCATGACACCTTTGAGACCCGCCACAGCCACGACGGTGGTGTAAATAACGACGACCAGGGGCAAGAACAACAACAGTCCGAGTGTATTGCTTTGCGCATCGGGGGCCGCCTCGATATAAGGTGCAGCCAATGCCACCGCCTCAGAGACCGGTTGAGGAGCAACAAGCTCCTCTTCGGAGATCATCTGCTCCGGCTCAACACCTGCCGCCTCAGCAGGCTCAGCCTCTGCCTCAGCAGGTTCCTTGCCCTCGCCTTCGGCCGTATAGATTTCGTCGAGAATACCACCTAAGGAAGTGTCATCAGCCTGGAGTGAGAGGTCCAACAACCCGGATCCGCTGCCCAAAGAATCCAGGTTCACATCTTCTTCAATTTCTTCCAGCGGCACTTCAGGTGTTGTGCCCGCCGTACCCGTCGGAATTGCCGTCTCGGCCATAGTATCATCTGTTACCGCGTAATCCTGGTCCGTCTCGCCAAGAACGCTCGTTCCCAAGCCGGTCAGGGCCGTGTCAGCATCCGTCAGATCACTGGGTACAGCCGGGGCCCCCGTCTCCGGAGCCAACAAGATTTCATCCGTGTCCGCCGCTGGCTCTGACGATTCCGCCATCTCAGGCATCGGCATTTCCTCTCCTGCCGCCTCCGCTTCGGGAACCTCCGATTCCGGAATCTCCATTTCTGGAAACTCAGGCTCAGAAACTTCAAGCTCCGAAGCTTCCGCGAGTCCCATAATGTCCACATCCGGCATCAGCCCTTCAATTTCATCTACTTTGAACAGCAGATTTGGGCCGTCCCGAAACTCACGTAATTTGCCGTCCTTGACTAACTGCCTTACTTCCTCCTCTGTCTTGTTGAGCTTTTCGGCGGCTTCCTGCAATGAATAGAACATACCGGCCATAATTACCTACCTCCCATACGCCAATACCGAGGCTTAAGACATACTTCAGGGCCTCAAAAAGAAAAGCCTCTCATAATCAGTATTCTATACTAACAAACGCAAATATGCAACCTTTTTTTGGCGAAAAATCGGCCAAATTACCCGATGAAAGATCGTCGGACTACAAACATACACGCAAACGGGCCAGGGCGCTTTGCCGAACTGCTATCTGCGTGCGGCTAAGGCGACTCTGAAAATCGCGCCGGTGGGCTCAGCGTTGAGGATTTCGACGAAGCCCTTGTGCGCCTCGGCGCTTTTTTTCACTAGCGCCAGGCCCAGGCCCGTTCCGGTGGTCTCGCGGGTGGCTTCGGCTCCGGAGCGGTAAAACGCCTCGAATATCTTCTTTCGCTGCCGATGCGGAACGCCGGGGCCGTGGTCCTCGACCTCGATGAAAGTGAATCGCTCGTCGCCGGCGGTTCGGACCGTAATCGTCTTATCCCCGGCATCTCGTGCGTATTTGACTGCGTTGTCCAGAAGGTTCACAACGATCTGCGTCACCGCGTCACCGTCAAAAGCCGATTGCTCGATCCGGCCAAGCTCAGTTCGTATCGAGAATCCTCTCAGCGAAGCGCAGGGCCTCATCATTTCGACTACGTCCGCAACGCACTTGTTAATGTCACCTGCATCGAAAGCATATTTTTTCAGCCCCCTCTGGATGCGTGAGAAGTCCAGCACGTTTTCGATCAGCCGGCTCAGCCGCTCACTTTCCTGCCGCATATTTCTATAATACTCGGCAGCCTTGTCCGGCGATTTGACCCAGTTCTTCTCCAGCATCTCCGCGTACAAGCGAATCGAGGTCAGAGGGGTTCTCAGCTCGTGCGAGACGGCCGAAATAAAATCATCCTTCTTCCGGGCCAGCTTGATCTGCGCCGCGGCGTTGGCCCATAAGCTAACCAGCCCCAGGCTCACCGCCAGGAACACAACCGAAACAATGCTGAAATACCATAATCGCAGATGACGTATCTCTTTGTGAATCCAGCCGGGATCGATTTCCCTGAGGTTCAACGTCAAATCACCAAAGCCAAAGTCCAATATGGCGGCGTACGCGACGCCGCCCTTGCCTTGGGCGATTTCGGTCTGTGACAATTCAAAATTCATACCTTTGCGTATGAATCGCGATGCGGACTCCTCGACCTCCTCAATAAGCTTCTTCTCATTGAGCTGAAAACCTTGCAGGAAGTGTTTGTCCTCGATTTGTACGTGCCTGAGCAGGAACACCTGGCCGCCAAAGATAGATTGTTGGGCCTGCTCGCAGGGAACGAGCAGCGGCACAAACGGCTCGATTCGTACCTGCACCGTCTCAACCTGCCTTTCTTCCGCGGGCGAAGGCTGGCTATCGTACACATCAGCCGCTTGCTGCATTGGGACCGCCGGGGGCGGCTGAGCCTGGGCCGCTTCCCGATCCGCCCCTTCCTGGACTGCCTGCTGTGACTCAGCGGCCGCATTGGAAGCAATATTCTGCTCGACAACAGAACGCCTCTGCTCGATCACCTGAGTCTTTTGACCCTGACTTTGCAGACTCTCAATAAGATAATTCTTGGCCTGCCGGTCCTGCGGCGACTTGCTTTTCGGGCCTCCGATGACCTGGTGTACGCCTCCGGCCGGTTCAACCGGCCCGGCTTTTCCCGCTGACGCTGTCGGCGAGTACGCACCCGCACCGTACAGATTCATTTTCAGCGAACCGGGTGTCGTTCCGCTCAGCACAGGCAGCAGGTTGCGCTCTATGTTCTTCCTGTTCAAAAGGACCTTGGCATACAGATCATCATCAGAGCTGCTCGCATCCTGTCTTTGCTCGAAGCCGTCGTTTGGCGTGGTGATGCTGCCGTTCGGCTCCAGTTGGAAATTGCCATAGGCAAGACCATGTTCCAATCGCCCCCCCAGCGGCGAACGCAGCACGGGCATCTGTGGCTGCCGACTGGGCCCGACGTTCTCCGGCACATAATAATATTGATAATCGGTGTACAGACGATTCTGTTCGGTCTGCATGAGCTGATCAAGCTTGCGTTTTACGTCCTGCCTGATTTGTTCGGCGACGGCGGCAAACTCCCCCAAGCGAGCCCCCTCCATCCCGTGGGCCCTTATCCGGATCGAATGGTACCCCATCCAGACCAGCCCGCACAGGGCCGCGAGAATAATTGCCGACAGAATAACAAGTCGTTTATACATACGTTCGTTCCCGCGCTTGCAGAATATGCCGCCTGTTTTCTATCCGCCAATTTCGTATTTGTAGCCCGCCCCGCGGACGGTCTTGATGATTTGGGGGGCCGCCGGATCCTGCTCGATTTTGCTCCTCAGCTTGGCGATGTGCATATCCACCGTTCTTGTGCCCAACTCGGTCATCGTGTCGTCCCAGACTTCTTTGTAGAGCTCTTCCCGGCTGACGACCCGATTCGGATTGGCGGCGAAGTACTGGATTATTGCCGCTTCACGCTTGCTGATTTCTATTTCCTTTGTTCCCCGCCTGATTTTCAGGGCGGCAATATCAACGTCCAAATCTGCAAACTTGAAAGTCTGTCCTACAGCCCTGGCTGGATCCATCCGGCGAAGCACAGCGTTGATCCGGGCCAGCAGCTCAGCCAGTGAAAACGGCTTGGTGATATAATCATCTGCGCCCAGATTCAGCCCGGCTACTCTCTCTTTTTCCTGCCCCTTGGCAGTCAACATAATAATGGGCGTTTGCAGACCCTCGTGGCGCCACTTGGAACATAATTGTTCGCCGCTGATCTTCGGCAGCATCAAATCGAGCAGAATCAAGTCAAATTGCCTCTCGGCGACGGTTCGCTCGGCCTCAAGCCCATCTACCGCCTCGGCCACGTTGAAGCCGTGAAACTCCAGAAAATCCGTCAGAGCCGCTCGGATTTTCTCTTCGTCTTCAACGACTAATACAGATGCTTTTTGTCCCATGGCGACCTCTGCTTACATTCTACATTATAGCCGAAATGAAAGTGGGAGTTTTGTAAATGTTCTGTAAAAAAGCGCCGAGCACGCGGGCGCAGCCCTGCGCGCGCAGGCGTCCTGAGCGAAGGCGAAGGACCCATGAGGAACGGCGTGGGCAACGAGTGGCCCACCCTATTCATGAAAGGCTGCCTGCTGTCAAGTACTACGCTTTCTGTTTTTC
>CAYWZW010000078.1:0-24738 GCA_964462945.1 uncultured Pirellulales bacterium | reverse complement strand
TCTCAAAACTATAAACAATTGCCATTATTCAACTTATAACCGGACAGTAGTGACACTTAATATCTAACTGGATAACCTAAAATAATATATGCCTAACCTTCAATTTACAGAACTCATTCGAAGGCATAACAGCGGATGATTTGGAAATTGACAGATGCTCGCTGGACGGTTAGAGTACACGAGTCATGAACGGCTCTTGGTTCCGGATTTTGAAGGAGAGTAGGCATGAAGTCCGCAGCGGCACTTCTAACACTGGTCATTCTTACGGCAGGTTGCAGTCTGGTCGGGGTCTCCCCGGCAGAAGGCCGCAATGAAGCCGGCATCAAAAAGGTGTTGATCGTCACAGGTATAGACTATCCGGGGCACAAGTGGAAACTAACGGCGCCCGTCTTGGCTGAGGCCATAGCAGCAGACAAGAGGTTGGCCGTTACGATCACTGAAAAGCCGAGCGACCTGGCGAGCGATGAGCTTGGTGACTACGACGTCATTGTGCTGCACTTCATGAATTGGGAAGTTCCCGATCCCGGCCCCAAGGCCCGCGCCAACCTTCAAAGCGTCGTTCGCAGCGGCAAGGGTCTGGTGCTGGTTCATTTCGCCTGCGGAGCGTTTCAGGAGTGGCCGCAATTCGTTGAGCTTGCCGGGCGAGTGTGGGATCCCAAGCTAAGGGGCCACGACCCGTACGGCAAGTTCAATGTCAAGATCGCAGACGGTCAACACCCTGTTATGAAAGGAATGAAGGATTTTGAGACGACCGATGAGCTGTACACGTGCTTAGCCAGCAAGACGCCGATCAAAGTGCTGGCAACGGCGCGTTCAAGCGTAGATAACAAAGATTATCCAATAGCCTTTGTACTGAACTACGGCAAGGGACGGGTCTTTCACTGTGTGCTCGGGCATGATGTTCAGGCATTGGCCGGTCCTGATGTTGCCCGGCTCTTTCGCGGCGCTTGTGCGTGGGGCGCTGGGCTGAAGCCTTTGGATTAATATTGAGTAGAAGGAGAAACTGCGATGAAGGTTGGATTTAACATGTTACTGTGGACCACCCACGTCACGGAGGATGATTTTCCGCTGTTGGAAGCGATCAAGAAGGCCGGCTACGACGGTGTTGAGATTCCGCTCTTCGAGGGCAAGCCCGCACACTTCGAGAAGGTCGGCCGGGCGATCAAAGACAACGGGCTGGGCTGCACGTCCGTGACCGTCATTCCGGACGAGGAGCATAATCCCATCAGCGCCGACGCCGGGCATCGCCGGGGGGCGGTAGAGCATCTCAAATGGGCAATTGATTGCTCGGAGGCGTTGGGCTCCAACCTTCTGTGCGGGCCGTTCTATCAGCCGTTAGGCGTCTTCTCAGGCCAGGGGCCGACGGAAGAGGAAAAACAGCGTGGGGTCGAAGTGCATCGTCAGGCTGCTGAGCTTGCCGCCAAAGCGAACGTCACTCTGGCTCTGGAATTTCTCAATCGCTTCGAGTGCTATTTTCTCAACACGATGGCCGACGCGGCCGCCTACGTCAAGCGCGTCAACCACCCCAACTGCGGCGTGATGTTTGACACGTTCCACGCCAACATCGAAGAGAAGGACCCGGTCGGCTGCATCAGCCGGCATATCGACGTGCTCAAGCACGTCCATATCAGCGAGAACGACCGCGGCACGCCCGGCAAAGGGCACATCGACTGGCCCGGCACGTTCAAAGCGCTGCGGTCGGGCGGCTACGACCAGTGGCTGGTGATCGAGGCCTTCGGGCGGGCGCTGCCCGGCTTGGCCGCTGCCACCCGCGTTTGGCGCGATTTCTTCCCCAGCCGGGACGGCGTCTATACCGAGGGCCTGAAGTTCATCAAGAAGCAATGGAAGGCCGCGTCGTAGGGGCAGGCCCGCGTGCCTGCTCCGGGCAACCACATAGGGTTGCCCCTACAGTTGGCAGACACACGAAATGCGACATCTGATATACGAGGGACCTATGCGTTCATCTTACCTGAAGGGTGTTTGGATTGTTCTGTTTACAGTGTTGGGTTTTATTACAGATGATGCCGCCGGTCGAGAGACTGAGTTTAAGTCCATTTTCGATGGCAGGTCGCTGGACGGCTGGAAAGCCTCGGACCCTTCGACTGCGCTCAGGGCAGGCATGAGCTACTGGTCGGTGCAGGATGGGGCGATCACCGCCAGCTCGACACAGCAGCATCCGGTGACGGAGAACCAGTTCCTCGTCTGGCAGTTAGGCCAAGTGGACGATTTCGAGCTGACGCTGAAGTACCGCATCAGCGGCACGCCCGCGGCCAACTCCGGCATTCAGATTCGCAGCCGGGTCGAAGAAGACGGCCACGCCGTCGGCTATCAGGCGGACATCGACTTGGCGGGGCAATATGCCGGGGCGCTTTATGATGAGCGGGGCCGCGGGATGCTGGCCGAGCGGGGGCAAAAAACCGTTATCGGCTCCGACGGCAAGATGACCCATACGCTGCTCGGCGACCCGGGCACCCTGTTTTCCAGTATTAAAAAGGACGATTGGAACAACTACCATATCATCGCCCAGGGCGGCCACATTATCCTGAAGGTCAATGGCCAGGTCACGGCGGAGGTTTTCGACAATGACAAGAGCCAGCGCGACTTATCCGGCGTGCTCGCGCTGCAGTTGCACTCGGGCCCCTCCATGACGGTTCAATTCAAAGACATCCAGCTTAAACGCCTGAAGCTGGGCGACAGAAAGAAGATTGTCCTGGTGGCCGGCCCGCCCAGCCACGGCTACGGCGCCCACGCGCACAACGCCGGATGCCTGCTGCTGGCCAGACTTCTGAACGAGAATGTGCCCGGCGTTTATGCGACCGTGTACACGAACGGCTGGCCCCAGGACCCGACCGCGCTGGACAACGCCGATGCGATTGCGATCTACTGTGATGGGGGCGAAGGACACGTGGCCATGCCGCACCTCGAAGAGTTGGACAAGCTTGCCAAAAACGGCGTGGGTATAGCCATGCTCCACTATGCGGTCGAGATGCCCAAGGGCAAGCCCGGCGACTACATGCTCGATTGGACGGGCGGATACTTCGAGACGTTCTGGTCGGTCAATCCGCACTTCAAAGCCGAATTCAAAGAGCTGCCGGAGCACCCGATCACGCGCGGCGTCAAACCATTCGCCATCGAGGACGAATGGTATTACCATATCCGCTTCATCGAGAACATGCAGAACGTTACGCCCATTTTGACCACCGTTCCGCCGGACAGTACCCGCAGAGAAGGAAACGATGAACACGGCGCCAACCCGCACGTCCGCGCCCGGATGGGTATGCCCGAACACGTCGCCTGGGCTGTTGAGCGGGCGAACGGTGGACGCGGCTTCGGCTTCACCGGCGGGCACTGGCACCACAACTGGGCGCACGATGATTTTCGCAAAGTCGTGCTCAACGGGCTAGTCTGGATCGCCGGAGTCGAGGTCCCGCCGGGCGGTGTGCCGTCGAAGACGCCGTCTATCGACGAGCTCGAAGCGAACCAGGGCTATCCCAAGCCTGAAAACTGGAATCGGGAAAAAATCCAGCAAATGATCGATCAGTGGAACCGTAGATAAGTAGAAACGTACAGTTTTGGCCCGCTTCTTGCAGGAAAAGCAGCCCTTCATTTATCCCTCGCACAGGAGGACAATATGAAAACGTTATCGCTGATTTCAACCCTGGTTGCGGTGTGTGGTTTGTTTTCCGGCGGCCCGGCGTCGGCACAGGTTACAGCGACGATAGAGAAGGTTGAGGCGGATACCGCCGCTGCCAAAGAGTGGCCCGTTCTGAAGCGTTATGACCAGAATCATCTTGCCCGTATTGCACTTCCTTTGGGCGGGATCGGCACGGGGACCGTCTCGTTAGGCGGCAGGGGCGACCTGCGCGACTGGGAGGTCATGAATCGTGCCGCCAAGGGGTTTGTCCCGCTGCGGGGGAGCACGGGGCCGTTCTTTGCGCTTTTTATCAAAACAGTTGACGGGCAGACGGTAACCAGAGCAGTCCAGGGTCCGATTGAGCTGTCGGATTACGAAGAAAGCCACGGCAGCACGGTACCCAACCACGGCCTGCCGCGGTTTCGCCGGTGTTCGTTCGCCGCCGCCTACCCGTTGGGGCAGGTCATGCTTTCGGATCCGGATGTGCCGGTGGACGTGCGGATCGAGGCGTTCAATCCGCTTGTCCCCGGCGACGCTGAGGCCAGCGGCATCCCCGCAACCGTGCTGCGATACGTGCTTGTCAACAAGACCGACAAAGCGGTGACCGCCTCCGTGTGCGGCAGCATGCCCAACTTTATCGGCATCGATGGTTCGGGCAATACGAAGGACTGGAAGGGCGATCTGGTAGCCGTCGGGGGCAAGGCCAACCGCAACGAGTTCCGCCAGGGCGGGACTGTCCGAGGGATACTCATGCGCTCCGAGGGAGTTGCCGCCAGGGCCGAGCAATGGGGCACGATGGCTCTGATAACCACCGCCGAAGCAGACGTGAGCTATCGTACGGCATGGATCCAGGAGGGCTGGGGCAGCTCGGCGCTCGATTTCTGGGACGACTTCAGCGACGACGGGAAGCTGCAGGAGCGTAACGCCGCCGCAGAAGATACGCCGATGGCCTCACTGGCGGTCGGCGTGGAGCTGCCGCCGCACGAGACAAGAAAGGTCACGTTCCTGCTGGCGTGGCACTTTCCCAATCGCCAGACCTGGACGCCGAAGGGCAACGAGCAGGACCGCATCGGCAACTATTATGCAACCAAATACAGCGACGCCTGGGACGTGGCTGAGAAGTTCGCGCCCGAGCTTGCAAAGCTGGAGGCCAAAACGGTCAATTTCGTGCGGGCTTTCTGTCAAAGCGATTTGCCCGAGGTCGTCAAGGAGGCGGCCCTGTTCAATCTCAGTACGCTGCGTACCCAGACCTGCTTTCGCACGGAGGACGGCCGCTTCTACGGCTGGGAAGGCTCCAGCAACAAGCGAGGTTGCTGCCACGGCTCATGCACCCACGTCTGGAATTACGAGCAGGTCACAGCTTTTCTTTTTGGGGAGCAGGCCAAGTCGATGCGTGAGGTCGAGTTCGCCCACGCGACGGATGACAAAGGGCTGATGAGCTTTCGCGTGAACCTGCCGCTGGAGCGCTCGCATGGTTTCGGCAAAGCCGCAGCCGACGGCCAGATGGGCTGTATTATGAAGATGTACCGCGACTGGCAGCTCTCCGGCGACGACCAGATGCTCAAAGCCCTCTGGCCCCACGTCAAGAAGGCCCTTGAATTCTGCTGGATCGAAGGCGGCTGGGACGCCGACCGCGATGGCGTCATGGAGGGCTGTCAGCACAACACGATGGACGTCGAGTACTATGGGCCGAATCCGCAGATGGGCGTGTGGTACTTGGGGGCTCTGCGGGCGGCCGAGGAAATGGCCCACTATCTCGGCGAGGAGGATTTCGCCGCTATCTGCCGCCGGCTATTCGAGCAGGGCAAAAAGTGGATCGACGAGAACCTGTTCAATGGAGAGTACTACGAGCACCAGATACGCCCGCCGAAGGACAAGTCGGCTATCGCACCGAGCCTGCTGGTCGGGATGGGTGCAAAAGACCCCACAAATCCTGACTACCAGCTCGGCTCAGGTTGTCTTGTTGATCAGCTTGTCGGCCAGTACATGGCCCATGTTTGCGGCCTGGGGTACCTGCTCGAGCCGGCCAACGTCCGCAAGACGCTGTCCAGCATTATGAAGTACAATCTCAGGGACGGCTTCTACGGGCATTTCAACTGCATGAGGAGTTTTGTGCTCGGTGATGAGTCGGCGCTGCTGATGGCCAGCTATCCGAACGAGCGGCCGAAGAATCCTTTCTCGTACTTCACCGAGGTGATGACCGGCTTTGAGTACACGGCGGCGGTCGGTATGCTGTACGAGGGCCAGACCGACGATGGACTAAGGTGCATCAGGAATATCCGCGACCGCTACGACGGACGCAAGCGCAGCCCCTTCGATGAAGCCGAATGCGGCCACCACTACGCCCGCGCCATGGCGAGCTGGGCGGCGGTGCTCGCAATGACGGGATTCAACTACTCCGGCGTGGCCAAATCGATGACATTTGCCGCCCGTGAAGGCACGTTCTTCTGGTCAAATGGCTATGCGTGGGGAAGCTGTTCGCTTAAACGGACAATGAAGGGTGTGAACGTCGAGCTGTCGGTTCTGCATGGCCAGTTGGGTCTTTCGAGGTTCATCCTCCACGGATTCGGCGAGATGCAATTCGGCGAGACCCTGCTCGTCAAAGGTGGGGAGAAGCTCAAATTCAGTGTCTTGATGCCGTAGAGAGATCGGGTTGCCCCTACGATTGACTCAAGGCTGCCGCGATACTTGCCGTGTTAAAAAAAGAGTGGATAAAAATAGGTCGAAATAAAGAACCGCTCTTCTCGTAAGCGTAGCCCAGGCACACACTTAGCACGAAAAGCGCCGGCCAGTGTCCGGGGTTTGCATGCATGGCGGCGAACAGGCCGGAGCTCATCGCAATCGCCAGCCAGGGGCCGTTTCGAAGCTCGAAAAACGAGCGTATCGTCGTTTGAACGAGTCCGCGAAACAGCAGCTCCTCAAGCACAGGGGCTACGATCACGGCAACGATAACAATTACGATTCGCAGCGGCAACTGCGGATATTCCGTGATCAATTCAAGCTCCTGATGCTGCTGCATTTGGTAATCCTGGCCCCAGATTCGCTCGCCGATGATCTGCGTCAGGATGATGGCCGTCAAGATCAGCGGCCAGACGGTCAGCAGATTCACGAGGGCGGCGAAGAAGTCCGCCGCGATTGTCTTGGTCCTCAGGCCGAATCCCGTCAGCCGCCGGGCAAAGTGGGCCCTTGCCAGAAGAAGAATCACGGCGGTTGTCGCTATGGCGCCGGCAGAGAAGATACAATTATCCAGAAAGGCGTTTTGCCAGTCCCCCAGGACGTCCTGCGTCAGCTCCTGGGCGAGCAGGACGGCCATCGGAACGGGCCCGAACCAGATCAGCAGCGGAATCAGCGGCAGGTAGAGGGGCATATTATTGCGCCGGGGCGCCGCATCAGCCAGAGCCTTGGCGCCGAGAGATGTTCGCAGCAGCCAGCCGCCGAACAGGATGAGTCCGGCGACGCAAATAAGGTTTTCTGCGTTTAGGGTCTTGGCGAATTCAATTGACTGTTCACGGCTGAACATATACTATTTTCCGATTGTCAGTCGTCGAGCAGCCGTTGTCAAAGGAAAATGGTTCGACAGGCTCACCATCCTGCCCTCGGCCATGAGCTCGGGCCGAATGGAGCGAAGTCGAAGGATAGACTATGGATATATTTCGCGTCGAAGGACCGGTTCGGCTTTCCGGCAGCGTCCGAGTAAACGGTTCGAAAAACTCTTCTCTGCCGATTATGGCGGCTGCCATTTTGGGCGGCGGCAAATCGTCTCTCAAAGCGGTGCCTCGTCTTTCGGATATCTCGGTGTGCGAGGAGCTGCTTACCCGATTAGGTTGCAAGATTGCCCGAGAGGCGGACGGCCGGTTGTGCATCGATTCGACGGTTATCGATAATCCGGTCGGCGAATACGAAATTGTCCGCACAATGCGAGCGAGTATTTGTATCCTTGGCCCGCTACTCGCCCGCTGCGGCAGGGCGGAGGTTTCGATGCCGGGCGGCTGTGCGATCGGGGACAGGCCCGTCAACCTTCACATCAGGGGCCTGCAGGAACTCGGCGCGCAAGTCCACCTCAAGAACGGCTACATCATCGCCGAAGCTCCGAACGGTCTGAGAGGTAAGGACATCTTCATGGGTGGGCCGTTCGGCTCGACGGTCCTGGGGACGGCCAATGTGCTGATGGCGGCAACGCTGGCCAAGGGTCGAACGGTCATCGAATCGGCGGCGTGCGAGCCGGAGATAGCGGATCTGGCGGATTGTCTGAATAAGATGGGTGCCCGGATAACGGGTATCGGCTCGCCTCGGCTGATTATCGAGGGGGTCGGCCAGTTGCACCCGGTCGAATTCGAGGTCATTCCGGACAGGATCGAAGCCGGGACGTTCATGGTTGCGGCGGCCATCACGGGAAGCGAGTTGCGGCTCCTGAACTGCCGGCTCAATGACATGATGGCCGTCGTTGACAGGTTAAGGGATATCGGTGTGACGGTGAACGCAGAGGGGGACGGGTGCGTCGTCGCCCGCCGCGGCCCGATCAGGCCCGCCGATGTCACCACGCAGCCGTATCCCGGTTTCCCCACCGATTTGCAGGCTCAGTTCATGGCGCTTCTGTCGCTTGGTGAGGGCAATAGTGTCGTGATCGAAAAGGTCTTTCCCGACCGCTTCATGCACGTTGCCGAGCTCAATCGAATGGCCGCAAATTTACGCAAAGAAGGGCCGACCGTGATTGTGGCCGGCGTTCAAAAACTTATCGCCGCTCCGGTCATGGCGTCGGATCTGCGGGCATCGGCGGCCCTGGTTCTGGCCGGATTAGCTGCGGAAGGAACGACAACGGTTGACCGCGTGTATCATATCGACCGGGGTTACGAAAGAATCGAAGAAAGATTGAATCCGCTCGGGGCAAAAATCACCCGCGAGAACGTTTAGAATTCAAAATTCTCAGTTCACTCCATCATGGTGGGGCGCTGTCGCTCACCGGCCTTCTTATAGTGCGCCAGAGCGCTTTCACGATCATCGAAGTCTTCTTCTGTGAACATCAGGGTGGTCTGGCCGATATGGATCAGATCCCCTTCTTTCAATACGGTCTGCGTGGTCATTTTCCGATTGTTGATGAGCACGCCGTGCTTGCTGTTCATATCTTCGGCAAGGTGCTCATTCGTTTTCTCATCATAGCGTATTCGCAGATGCTTGCGAGAGACCATATCGTCCAGGATCTGCATCGGAAGGGCCTCGGCTCTTCCAATCACATTTGTCCGCCTGCCGAGCGGCAGATACTCGCCTTTATGCTCTCCGGATGTGATGATAATAGAGGCCATTACAACTCCTTCTGACAAACACTTGCGGATGCACGCACACCGGCCCAAATCTACGGTCACCTTGACGTTATCGTGATAGACCAATATAGTATTGGCCATTCGCACTACAGTCAAGCTCTTTTTGAGATTTTCGAATTTTTGCGGTATTGCAAACGTCTTACCCAGTAAAGCTCCTGAAGAACCGCCATTGGCGACGAGGACTGCGAATGACCGACGCTCAGACAAGCAATGACAATAAGCCGAACGGCGAAGGTGCCGGTGCGACCAGCTCCTTCGGAAGCTCCGGGAAAGAGCCGATCGGGCAGATCGGTCCTTACCGGCTGCTGGGCATCCTCGGCGAGGGCGGTTTTTCCATTGTCTATTTAGCGGAGCAGGAAAAGCCCGTGAAACGCCGGGTTGCGCTGAAGGTCATCAAACCCGGCATGGACACCAAACAGGTGATTGCCCGCTTTGAGGCCGAGCGTCAGGCGTTGGCTCTGCTGGGCCACCCGAATATCGCCCCCGTGTTCGACGCCGGAGCGACCGAAGCCGGCCTGCCCTATTTCGTGATGGAAAACGTCAAAGGCATTCCCATCATCGAGCATTGCGACCGGCAACAGCTCACTATTGAAGATCGGCTGCAACTGTTTCTGCAGGCATGCGACGGTGTCCAGCACGCCCACCAGAAGGGTATCATCCACCGGGACATTAAACCGTCGAACATTTTGGTATCCGTCCAGGGCCAGAAGGCAACCGTCAAGATTATTGATTTCGGTGTTGCCAAGGCTATTACGCAGCCCTTGACCGACCGGACACTCTACACTGAACAGGGTCAGTTTGTCGGAACGCCGGAGTACATGAGTCCTGAGCAGGCCCAGATGGGCGCGCAGGATATCGACACGCGCTCGGACGTCTATTCGCTGGGCGTGCTGCTTTACGAGCTGCTGACCGGCGCGCTGCCGTTTGATGCCCAGGCGCTTCGTGAGGGCGGCGTGGATCACATCCGAAAGGTCATCAGCGAGCAGGACCCCAAGAAGCCAAGCACGCGTCTGACAAGCCTGGGCGAACAGGCCTCGGGGGTCGCCGAAAGTCGGCGTACTGATGTCGTGAGCCTGGCCAGACGGCTGCGGAGAGAGCTTGAGTGGATTCCGCTCAAGGCGATGCGGAAGGACCGCACGCGGCGCTATCGGTCGGCCTCCCAGCTTGCGGACGACGTCACGAATTATCTGAACGGCAATCCGCTGATTGCGGGTCCTGAATCTGCGGCGTACCGTCTGCGAAAGTTTGTTCATCGAAATCGAGCGCTGGTTGCCGGCATCGCAGTGGTGCTGGCGGTCTTAGTCGCGGGGATTATCGTCTCGACGGTCTTTGCCGTCCGAGCGGCTCGGGCTCGCGCCGATGCGCTGGTCGCCCGCGACCAAGCCAAGCGGCAGGCGGAAACCTCACAAGCCGTAAGCGACTTTCTACGCAATGACCTGCTGGCATCGGTGGACCCGTACGTCGCCCAGGGGCGGGAAGTCACCGTGCGCTCATTTCTTGACGCCGCATCAAATAAGCTCGAAGGCAAGTTCGAGCAGGAGCCCCTCGTTGAAGCCTCGATTCGTCAAACCTTGGGAACCACGTATCGGAACATCGGCGACTTCGGCCCGGCCGAGAGGCACCTCGAGCGCGCATCCCAGATTCGGCGGGAGCAGCTCGGCCCGAAGCACCCCGATACGCTCAGCACGATGGATGGCCTTGCCCGAGTGTACTGGCGGCAGGGCCGGTACGACCGGGCGCAGGCCCTTTTCACCGAGACCGTCGAAGGCAGACGGCAGGTACTCGGCGAAGAGCATCCCGATACGTTATACTCCATGAACGGCTTGGCTGTACTGTACTTCTCTGAGGGCCGGTACAAAGATGCGGAGTCGCTGTACACCAGGATGCTCGAGGTCAGCCGTGCCGTGTTAGGCGAGGAGGATCTTTCCACGATACTGTTTACGGGCAACCTGGCGACCGTTTACAAGTCCCAGGGCCGTTACAACGAGGCCGAGCCGCTGTACCTCGAGGCGATGGAGCAATCGCGCCGTCTGCTGGGTGAGGAGCATCCCGATACATTGTACTGCATGAATGGTCTGGCCATGCTGTACATCGCCCAGGGCCGCTACGACCAGGCGGAGCCGCTCTTACTGAAAGTGCTGGAGTTCGAATCTGTCGTGTTGGGCGCTGAGCACCCGGACACGCTCTATTCCATGAATGGCCTGGCTACGCTGTACACGGCCCAGGGCCGTTACGATGAGGCGGAGAAGCTCCTGGCCGATGCGCTGGAGACCGGGCGTCTCACGCTGGGCCAGGAGCATCCCTGTACGCTGAGCTCGATGAACTGCCTGGCCTGGCTGTACAGCCGGATGGGTCGTTACGAGGAGGCCGAGTCGCTGCTGGTCAGTGCCCTGCAGGGCAGACGGCTCGTGCTGGGCCAGACCCATCCGGACACGCTCGAATCAATGCACAGGCTGGCCATGCTATACACAACTCTGGGCCGGCACGCCGAAGCGGAGCCGCTCTTGGTCAAGGCGGTCGAGGGCCGAGGCAATATGCTTGGAGAAACGCACCCGGACACGCTGGACTCGATGGGCAATCTGGTCAAGCTTTACGAAGCCTGGGGCAAGCCCGAGCAGGCCGAGCAATGGCGGGCCAAGCTGCCTCACGAGCAGGGCACAGAACAGCGGTGACCGGCCCCGAGACTATGGCTTGCCGTTTCTTCGTTGACGGCCGGTCATTGATAGTCCACGATATTCGGCATTGAGGTTTTCTGCCGGGCCGGCAATTTCAGTAACGCCGGACGTTTTCGCTGCGGATATTTGAAAAGGATATGATCATGCACAGGTTGCCGACGGGTAATCCGAAGGATTTCAAGGTCAAAACGTGTTTACATTCTGTCAGCTATGCCGGTTTCTGGCGAGGACAGGCCAGGTTGAGCGTCGCTGAGTTCCTGGACAAGGCAAAGCAGCTCGGATTTGACGGCGTGATGTTGACGGCCAAGAGGCCCCACGTTTCGCCCCTGGACTACGATGCTGCGGCCCGGAAGGCTTTGCGAAACAAGATCGAAAGTCTCGGTCTTGAGTTGGTTTGCCTGGCGGGATATACGGATTTTACAGCCGGAGTGGATAAGGCGGGGATTCCCAACGTGGAAATTCAGGCGTGCTACGTCGGGGAACTGGCCAAGTTAGCGCGTGATTTGGGGACGGACATGGTGCGCATATTCACCGGCTATGAACGGCCCGGCATACCTTTTGACCAACAATATGCTATGGTGGTCGAAGGACTAAAGCTCGCCGGCCAAAAGGCGGCCGAGTACGGCTTGACCCTTGCCGTGCAGAATCATCATGACATCGCATCCGGCCACGATATGATGCACTGGCTTCTGGGCGAAGTCAACCTGCCGAACGTCAAGGCTGCTTTTGATGCGTGGAGTCCCACGCTCCAGGGCGCCGGCTCGGAACAAATCCGGGCGGCCGTCCTGAAGCTCAGGCCCTTCATCGTTCACACCACCGCAGCCCAGTATGTGCGCTTGCCGAGATACCGTTACGAAGACAACCTGATTAACTACACACAGCAGGAAAGCCTGATTCGAGCCGTGCCGATGGGGGAGGGCATTATCGACTACGAAACCTTTTTCAACGCCCTGAAGGAAATCGGCTACCAGGGTTATATCGGCTACGAGATGTGCGCGGTCTTAGCCGGCGGCGGAGACATCGAAAACCTGGACAAGACGGCCAGAGCCTTTCTCGACTACGTTAAGAAGTTCTAAAGCAACCATCCGACCGTGGCTTTCGTTCTACCCCTGACGATTTTGGGCAGAGAAATGAACATGAGACGTACATGGGGCCGAGAAATATGTCCACACAAAGGAAACCATATTGGTATAAGATCGAACACGCGACTTCCATTCTATTGCGAAATTTGTTGTTGGTTGCCCTATTCCTGACAGGCTCTTCCGGGGCAAGCCACTCTGAAGAAAAGCTGAAAGTGGCTACGTGCCAATTCCCTGTCTGTGGGGATATCGAAAGCAACGCAGATTACATTAAGCGATTCATCAGGGAGGCCGCTCTGAACAAAGCGGATATCGTTCATTTTTCAGAAGCTGCTCTCAGTGGATACCCGCCTAAAGACGTGCCATCGTTTCAGGATTTCAATTGGGCCAAATTAAGAGATGAGACGTACCGTATCATGTCACTTGCCCGGGAACAGGGCATCTGGGTTGTTCTCGGGTCGGCTCATTACATTAGCGAAGATGAAAAGCCCTTGAATTGCCTGTATATCATCTCAGACCAGGGCAAGATTGTCAGTCGTTATGACAAGTCCATGTTGACAGGTGGAGATTTGAAATTCTATACTCCAGGCAATCATACCGTAGTTCATGAACTCAAAGGGTTCAAGTTGGGTTTTCTGATATGCTATGACTCTTGTTTCCCGGAGATGTACAATATATATAGACATAAAGGCGTGCAGGTCATGTTTCATTCGTTCTATAACGCGCACCACGAAGGCAAGACCATACTTGACGAGATCATCCCCGCGGAAATCAGAGTCAGGGCCTCAGATAACTTGATGTGGGTCGTTGCCAGTAATTCGTCCGGCCATTATTCATCGTGGCCGACGTGTATCGCCAGACCCGATGGTTCGCTGGAATCGCTGGAAAGAGGCGTCCCTGGAATTCTTTATCGTGAATTCCCGGATGAAGACCGCACAAAACAATTCCCAAGCTGGACCCACAACAACAAAATCATGAAGCTCCCCGAGGACGAAACATATCACAATGGAACACCGTCCAGGCATCCGCGAGCACTTGACACTCGCTCGCTACCATAGTGCGGCATCCCTCCTCTCTCCGATGTTCTTGCTTGACGTGGTTTCAGACATCATCTACTATACACCAACAATCTGAGAATAGGCGGTCAACCTGTGATTACTCTAAGGAAATAACAAGATGACAAAGAAAAAGGTTGCCAAGAAGAAGACAGTTCTCAAAAAGAAGTCTGCCAAGGGCAAAGCATACCCTCCAGCGTATTTTCTATCACTGAGCGTTGAAAATGTGAGATGTTTCGGTCCGCAACAGACTATCGATGTTTCTGACGGCCAAGGTAGGCCATCACAGTGGACAGTTATTTTAGGGGACAATAATACAGGTAAGACAACCCTCCTCCAATGTTTTGTTGCCTTGGAACCAACTTCATTTGCTGATGGACGTATTATGGTTCCAAAATTGTTTTATGACGAGCATAAGTTCAATCTACATAGAGATAAGCTAAAAGACACACTCTCCATTTCAGGAAAAGCTTGTTTTTCAGCCAAAATCACAAGAATGGAAAAAGAAATGAAGAAAGAAAGTATGTCTGTTGTATTTTCGTCTCCTGCTGATAGACAACTTGGAAAAATGAACTGGAACGGAAGTTGCACAGATTGTGACCCAGAAACGTTTGGTGGGCTGAGTTGTTATGGCTATGGGGCATCAAGGATAATGGGAGAAAGTTCACTTTCCGAGAAAGAGCTTGATGATCCAAGTGCAAGCCTTTTTAAAGATAACGTTGAATTGATAAACGCAGAAGAATGGTTGCTCCAGGCTGATTATTCAGCGAAAGCGAGCGAAACTTCGTCAAGAGTCGGACAAAGTGCCCGTAAGAGACGGGACCAGATTAGAGAGGTATTGATAAACCTGCTGCCGGAAGTTCATGATATCAGGGTCACCACGCCCACGGAGAAAAATCTCAAACCACAAGTCGAATTTGAAACACCCTATGGCTGGGTCAGGTTAGGTGGCCTGAGCCTTGGGTACAGAGCAATGATTACGTGGATGGTTGACTTGGCAAGCCGAATGTTCGAGAGATATCCCAGGAGCCGCAACCCTCTGGCGGAGCCCGCAATTGTCTTGATTGATGAAATCGACTTGCACCTTCATCCTAAGTGGCAGCGGACAATCATGCGTTACTTGAGCGAACGTTTCGTCAATACACAATTCATTGTGACGGCTCACAGTCCGCTTGTCGTTCAGGGAGCTGCGAATGCAAATATCGTGCTCCTTAGGCGGGAAGGCGATCATGTCGTCATAGATAACAATCCACTGTCTGTTTGGGGGTGGAGAACGGATCAAATACTAACGAGCCTGTTCGGATTGGAAAGCAGCCGCTCAGTGGAAATCGCAGAACTACAAAAACAGCGCAGGAAATTGCTTTCAAAAGCTAAACTCACCAAAGCTGACAAGGAAAAGCTCGAGAAGGTAGAATCTCAGATGGGTGCTTTGCCGGTAGCTGAAACGCCGGAGGACATAGAAGCGATGGAGATCATAAGGCAAGCTGCAAAGAGTGTGAAAAACAGGGAGAGTAGTAAAAAGTGATAAGGGTCGACAAGCCAAAGCTGGCTCCACAAATACTTCGCACCAAGGGCAAGAAGAAGACGCAGGCAAATTGCAAGTCATATACGCGGAGCAGCAAGGCGTATAATGAAGGCCGGAAGAAGTTTGATTTTGATTCGAAGATATATGGCCATACAACTGTAAAAGCTGCTTTAAGAAAAGCCCAGCACGATAAATGTTGCTTTTGTGAATCCAAGGTTACTCACATCTCCTACGGTGATGTAGAGCATTTCAGGCCGAAGGCGGGAGCAAGGCAAAAATCAGAAGCACCGCTGGAAAGACCTGGTTATTATTGGCTGGCATACGAGTGGTCTAATTTATTTTTTTCCTGCCAGCTTTGTAATCAACGTTACAAGGAAAATCTTTTTCCACTGATAAAGCCACATGACAGAGCGAAATCTCATAACGACGACATAGGGGTAGAGAAGCCTGTTTTCATAAATCCCGCCGAGGACGCGGAGAAATTCATATCGTTTCGAGCGGAAGTGATTTTTGCCATAGACGATAATCCAAGAGGAAAAGCCACCATCAAAGCATTAGGATTAGACAGAGATAAGTTGAATGATATACGCAAAGATCACTACGATAAGTTGGAGATTATCTATAAGGTGGCAAACATGACGCCTCCCGTCCCTGAAAGTAAGAAGGCAAAAGACTTGATCGATAGATCTGTTCAAAGCTCAAGCCAATATGCTTCGATGATACGATGTGCAGTGAATGCAAAATTTTTCGCTTGACTTTTGGCGGGGTGTCTGGTAGTTTTGCGTTTGCTCTTTGACAAGCAGATAACCCAATTGCAGGTCCCGGGGCTTTGTGCTTCGGGATAAGGAAACGGGAACGCGGTTAAAATCCGCGACGGTCGCGCCGCTGTGAGCGCCTGTTCCGATTGTCAAATCGGAAATCCGAGAGATATTTTGTCCACTGTCCACGCCTGAAAATCGGTGCCGGATGGGAAGGAGTCTCAAGGTAAGACGCAAGTCAGAAAACCTGCCTGTAGTTGGCTGCACGTTGGTTGTGTTCTCGCGAGCTGGAACGCAGTTGTAGCTCTGTGGCCTGATGTTACTTGGCTATAGGCCGGTTTGGATTAAATGAAGAAAACCGTCGTTTCTCTCGTGGGAACGGCGGTTTTTTTATTGGTATGCCCTCGCGATAAGGGCCGGACAGAACGGAAGGAGTTAAGCAAAATGACCAAGAAACTGAGACATTTAGTATGGCTAACCGTCCTCTCAGCCGTTGCCGGTGTGGCAGACGCTCAGATAGCCACTTTTGAGGATTTGACCCTGCCGCCGGAATCGTACTGGAACGGCTCGGACGGCTCGGGCGGCTTTACCAGCGGAAGCGCGCGCTTCAGCAACGCCTATAATGCCGACTGGGGTTCCTGGGACGGCTTTTCGTATTCCAACATCACCGACACCACCACGCAGGGGGTGGCGGCCCAATACAATGCCATCGCCGGGGCAGGTCAGGGCGGATCGCCTAACTATGCGATAGGGTACGTCGGCTGGGCGGTGCCGCCCACTGTGACCCTGGACGCGCCCGGCGTTGTCGGCGGACTGTATGTGACCAACACCAGCTACGCTTACTATTCGATGCTCAACGGCGACGCCTTCGCCAAAAAGTTCGGCGGCGCCGGCGGCAGTGACCCCGACTGGTTTATCCTGACTATTGCAGGCAAAAATACGGACGGCGTTGCAACCGGCCAGGTCGATTTCTACCTGGCCGATTACCGGCCCGCCGGCAGCGGCAACGATTATATCGTGGACACGTGGCAATACGTTGATTTGACCTCATTGGGCGAGGTGAAGAGTCTCGAGTTTACTTTGGGTTCGAGTGACGTCGGGGATTGGGGCATGAATACTCCGGCTTCTTTTGCGGTCGATAGCATTGTGGGCCCATCGGCCTCGCTCGATGCCGTGGTTTATACCGAAGCTGGCGTAAACGGGTATATAGATCCTCATAACCACGGGCGCCACGCCGATCCGCAGGACCCCAACGCGGTCACGAATCCGATATTTCGAGGCTGGGCCACCGCGGTGGTCGATTACAGCCCTGCGCCCGGAGTAGATGCTCAATGGGCGGATCCGAACAAAGCCTTAGGGCCGGCTACGGGCGACAAGCTCGATATCGTCAGCTTGGGCGATTTGAATCAGGAGCTCATCAGCCAGGGGGCGCCGCCTGGCCGGATAACGCTGTCATTCGACGAGCCGATTCGCCAGGCCAACGGCTACGATTTTGTTGTTTTCGAGAATGGTTTTGTCTCCGACATAGATTCGGACAACGGTTCCGTTGCAGGGCAAATGTTCACTGAGTTAGGATACGTGGAAGTCTCTTCCAACGGTATTGATTTCGTCCGGTTCCCCGCCGTCTCGTTGACATCGGCGCCTACGGGCCGGTATGGCACAGTTGAAATCAGCAACGTGTATAATCTGGCCGGCAAGCATCCCAACGCCGGGGGCATCTGTACCGGCACGCCGTTCGATTTGCAGGAGATTGCCGACGACGCAAGCGTTGTCTCGGGCCTGGTTGATATGAACGACATAAGATACGTGCGAATAGTTGATATCCCGGGCAGCGGAGATTTTTACGACAGCGCTTCGGCCCACATCGATCCGTTGAGCGGGCCTGTTTGGAACCGCTACTCACATAATCATCCAATCTACGATGCCTGGGTGACGTTTGGCTCGGGCGGCCTGGATTTGGAAGCGGTCGCGGTGCTCCACGAACAAAAGTACAGTGCTGATATCGATTTGAACGGTGTGGTCGATGTGCTGGATTTCGAGTTGTTTATTTCGGCCCTTAATAGTCGCTTCGGCCAGCCGGAGTGGATAGCCCGGTGCGATTTGGTTGAGCCTAAGGATCTAATCATCGACATTTCCGATTTGGCCGTCCTGATCGATCAATGGCAAAAAACTGAAGACTGGCGCTAGCGAGAAGATTTCTTCGGTTTGGTTTTATGAATGACAGGCAAACAAAAGCCTTCACCCTGATCGAGCTGCTGGTGGTGCTCTCCGTCATCGCTCTGCTGATGGCGATACTGATGCCGGCGTTGACTGCGGCACGGTCCGCAAGCCGGGCCTTGGCCTGCAAGTCCAATCTTCGCCAGCTCTTGATAGCCGGCCTCGGCTACGCGACTGAGAACGATGGCTCGTACGTCCCGGCGGCGAGCGATATGTGGGACAACGCCGGCCTGCATCGCTGGCACGGACGGCGGGACACTCTTGACGAGCCATTTGATCCGCTGCGAGGGCCGCTGGCGGGGTATCTGGCGGATGGCCGCGTGAAAGAATGTCCCGAGCGAGTGGATTTCGTGAAGGGGCTGGACTGGAACGCGAGCTTCGAGCAAGGCTGTGGCGGCTACGGATACAACATGACGTATATCGGCAGCCGCATCTGGCAAAATGGTCTCGATAGCGTGCAAGCCTGGAAAGACGCCTATGCGTTGACGACCCGCATGACGGAGGTCGCGGCGCCGGGCCAGACGTTGATGTTTGCCGATACGGCCATGGCGAATGATCGAAGGTCTTTCATTGAATACTCGTTTGCCGAGCCGCCCTTTGCGGTTCACAGCGGCCGGCCCGTGACCGAGTTTTACATGTCACCCTCTCTTCATTTTCGCCACGGAGATCGAGCCAATGTCGGCTGGGCCGACGGCCACGTGGACCCGCGCGAAATGGCGAAATCCGGCGGCGCGAATGTCTATGGCGTCGATTCGGCCCAGATGAAATTGGGCTGGTTCGAACCTGTGGATAACAGCCCGTATGATTTGAAATAGAGGGCCAGCACATGCCAGAGAAGGTGATGCTTTCGTGGAGCGGCGGGAAAGACAGTGCCTTGGCTCTTCACGAGCTTCAGAGAGCGGGCGGCTATGAGATAGTGACCCTGCTGACAACAATCAGCCGGGACTATGACAGGATTTGTATGCACGGCGTACGGAGAGATTTGCTCGAGCAGCAGGCGAAAGCCCTTGGCTTGCCTCTTGAAACGGTATTCATTTCGAAGAATGCTTCCAACGACGAATATGAATTTCAAATGCGGCAGGTCCTGACGAGACATCTGGCGGCGGGCGTTCGCTCGGTCGCTTTCGGTGACATCTTCTTGGAAGAGCTCAGAGCGTATCGGCAACAGAAGCTCTCAACGATAGGCATAAAGGGCTTGTTTCCGCTGTGGAAGAGGGACACGGTGGAGCTTGCCTGTACGTTCATGCATCTTGGCTTCAAGGCAGTTATCACCTCCGCCGACTCCAACTGCCTCGAAAGCGGATGTGTCGGCAGAACATTCGATAAACAATTCTTATCCACACTTCCCGCCGCGGTTGATCCTTGCGGCGAGAACGGAGAATTCCACTCATTTGCATACGATGGGCCGATATTCAGCCGGCCAGTCTTGCACACGGTTGGCGAGATTGTTCTGCGCGAGAATGGTTTCTACTATTGCGATTTGACGCCGTATAACAACGGGGCCTATACCGAATGATTCGGCACAGGCCCCGAACGTATGCGAAAACATCGCTCCATGCAATTTGGCCTTTTACGGCTGAGCAAGCGCATTTGGCAGCGTCGCCTGGTCAAGGTCCAGAACGTTCGTAACCACAACAGCATCCAGATACGTGCCATCCTCACGCTTGGCGATTTCCAGCGCGTGCTGTCCGGCGGGCAGTGTCCAGTTTACCACCGCGTTGTTGTGGTCGTTACTGTGAACCTCATCCCAAGCCCAGCCGCTCGCGGCATCCATCTCATTAAACCGTACCCAGCCCGTGCCGGGTTGAGCTGGATGTTCGTGCGTCTGGCTGGCAGCGGTGGGGATCCGGACCCAGAAGGAATCGCTGTCGGCCTCCCGGCCGCGAAGCAGGATTTTATAGACTCCGGC
This sequence comes from uncultured Pirellulales bacterium, assembly GCA_964462945.1. Classification (GTDB taxonomy): domain Bacteria; phylum Planctomycetota; class Phycisphaerae; order Sedimentisphaerales; family Anaerobacaceae. The sequence goes on along the minus strand of CAYWZW010000078.1, from coordinate 4,568 downwards.
CGGAGCGGCAAAATTGTACGTCGCGATCCAGTTGGCTCCGGGGGCCGCGTTATTGTCGTCCCCGTCGCCGTTCTCCGAGCCGATGTGCTTGCCGCCCGATGCGGTCGGGTCGTCGTACACCCGCCAGCTCGCCCCAAGGGGGGCGGCGGATTCGGCTTCCAGTTCTATTTGTACGCGATCCGGGTACAGCCGGATATCGTCAATGTACAGGATGCCCGAACCGCCCGCCTGCGGGTTAGCCCTGCTGCCTATGCCAATCGAGAGGGTATCCACGTCGGCCAGGTTCACGCCCTGATCGGCAAACGCTTGCACGTCAATCGACCACTCCGTCCAGGTGTCTATCTGCGTTGCAGCGGGGGCCTCATAGGTCACCACAGCAGGCGCTCCGGTCTTGTTGGCGACCGCGACATATAGCGGCTCGGCGCTGTTGCTGAGGATGCCGACGTCCTGCGACTGCCACTGACCTGTCACCGTGCCGGCGGTCGTGACGTTCGAGAACTTGGCCTGACCCGTCAACGCTGCATCGTGGCTGGTCAGCGCCAGGCCGATATAGACATTCGTCCCCATCGAGATGCTCGGCCTCCAGACCAGCGGCTTCCAGTTCACGCCGTCGCTGGCGTAATAGCCTCTGAAATTGCCTCCGGCGTCACGCTCTAACTTGACCCAGTAGGGGGTCTTGAGCGCCATTTGCTCGGCCGTCGCTACCGAGGTATCGCTCGTGGCGCTGCCGCTCGTATCCGTCCGGCCCTGGAACCGGCATCCCTGGGTGGGGGTGCCATCGGCGTTCGTGGGGGTCATATACACAGCCGCGAATTTCGAGCCTGCATCTAACGTCTCACGAATCATCACGCCAGCCTTGGCCCAGACGTTGGTGTTCTGTACGCTCTCGACCTTCGCGACGATCGAGCTGGCGCCGGCGAGCTGCTTGTAGGCGAAGTGGAACTGATCGGCCGTGCCCCAGATATCGACACCACCGGCGGTCATCGTGTAGGTGCCGGCCGGCCCCTCGACGAAGCCGCCCACCGAGCCCGGATGGCCCCTGAACCACAGCGACAGCTCCTTGACGCCTCGCGCCGTCCAGTCCCGCCGGGAGCTCAGCGTCATAATCGCCTCGGAATACTTCAAGGCGCCTTGCTTGTTGTTGTTATAGGAGATCGGCATCGACTGCTTGCCTGCGTGAACGATGGCTTCCTCGGTGAAGGACGCCGTGTTTTCGTTGCCGACCGCCGAGCCGGTGCCGTTGCCGGGATAATAGGGGGGCGCATTCGGCGAGCCATAGCCCAGCCCGTCTTTCCAGGTGTACCAGACCTGGTTGTCGGCGGCGTCGTAGCTCTCAAAATCGTCCACGACAAAGAATTCCTGCGTCCTGAAGCTCCAGAGGTCGCCCTGCCACTTCGCCGGCGTCTGGACATCATTGACTTCATCCACCCGCCAGTAGTACGTCGTGCCCAGATCAAGAGCGACCGGACCATAGCGGGTCTGGGTCACGGTGGCGACCGGGGCCGTCCCCTCCGTCACGGCCTGTATATCAGAGCTGAAATAGACATCGTGCTTGCCGGCCTCTCTGCCCGTGGTCCAGCCTAAAGTCACATCCAGACCCAGGTCTGTTGCCCCGGAGGCCGGTTGCGGGTCTCTGGCATTAACGGGAATATAGAAGAAACGCACCTCGCTCAAACCATACTGGGGCAGGATACCTTTCCAGTTGCTCTTGGCCGTCAGCCTGACGTACCTGGCGCCGACGCCGCCAAAATCAATCGTCGTATTGTGGGCATAGCCGGGGGCGCCGGTGCCCTGCTCAAATTGATGGGTCGTCCCCAACGTCGTGAAGTCGGTCCCGTTGGTCGAATACTCGATGACGGCCTCTTTGATTCCCAAGCCGATCACCCGCTCCAGGCTCTCATTCGAGTTCCATACCCACATCTCGTGCAGCTTGTACACCCTGTCGAATTCATATTGAATCCAGGCCGGCCCGGCGGCGTCTGGGCTGCTCAGCCACATCGTGCCTTCGCCGGTGTTGCCGTGCAGCAAGCCGCTGGCATCCAGGCCGGAGCCGTTCACGGTGTTTTCAGGCCCTTTACTGGCGTCGCTGCTGGAGGCTGTGGCGGCGATGTTCTGCACGGCGTAAGCGGAAAGCTCAGCCGTAAAGCTCCAGACGGTCCCCTTGTGTACGGTATTGTCCGGCGGGGCGTTGACCTCATCAATCCGCCAGTAGTACGTCTGGCCGAGCGCCAGACGCTCGACGGCGTACGTGTTCGGGTCGATGCGGCCCCGGTAAACGTTGATCGGGCTGGCCGCCGCTGCCGTTGCCTGGCTCACAACGTCCGAATCGGTCCCGAAATACACATCATGCTTGCCGCCGTAGGCCCCCGGCGTCCAGCTCAGGACTGTATCTCGCGGCACGTCCGTAGCGCCGTCGGTGGGGCTCGGATTAAACGCCATCACACGAGGACCACGAATGCTTTCAGCGGGGCCGGGCTCCGCTCCCGTAAGCGTGAAGTTGGGATTGGTGGTCACAACGACCTTATCGACAATCAGTCCGTCCTCTCGCATCCAGATATTCAAGGTGTGAACGCCGGCGGTCGTGACCTCAAAACTCGGCGCACCGGTCCTTTGATACCTCGCGTTGCTCCAATGGTAGTTATCCTGCCAGCCGCTCAGACTGTCGGAGGTCGGTAGTTCCAGGCCGTCCAGGCCGGCGTGGCACGAGTCGCTGCCTCCGTCGGGACCCCAGGCCAGGATCCAGGTATAGTGCGTGCCGGTCTTGACGAAGTTGACCTCAAACTCCAAACCCGGACTTTCGACGGCGTAGTTGGTGCTGTTTGTGCCCTCCGTGCCGTCGGCGACCTGCATGCCGGCCACGCCGGTAAAGTTGCCCGTCCGCCCGACCAGCACCCATTGCGAGCCGCTTTGGCCCGGAGTCTTGTTGTCGTAGTGCTCGGCCTCCACCGACACGATGCCGTCCGGGCCGGGGTCCTGGTTGAGCGGCCTGGCGCTTGCCACATTTGCAGCCAGGCTAAGCACCAGGACGAAAGAAACCCCAAAGAACGATTTTGTGGACATGATACTTCTCCTTTCTAAGATTGCAGGGTACGATATTTCGCACCACTTTGATCGTATGTCCGGCGGCTTGAAATCGCCTCCTTCCTTCGAGAACCCGGCCCAAGCCGTGCCCTGTGGCCCAGGACCCGAGCGACAGCAATTCCCCCGATGACATTTATACCAAATCCCCGCCCTCCCCGTCAAGAGGAATCGCCGAATGAGAGCCAGATATGCCTTTTCCGCCCCTAAAAGACCGCCGCATCCTACTAATCACGCTGGCCCTTCGCTTCTGCAAAAATCTTGAGGATTTTAGCAGAAGGATATGTTGAGAGAGATGCAACCCCATGAGCCAACTCAATCGGTAAAAGGGCTCCCTCAAACCGGCTACTCAAAATGGTCGGTAATGTCGCAAAGATTCTTTCAGCACCGATGAGAGTAGAGAGCGTAGGATTCTCAACGTAGTCTCCGGTAGGGATACTTAGCACCATTTGATGGTAATGACTAATCCGAACAAAAACTTTGGCTCCGTAGTTTGTATCCTTGCCATAGGGGGCACCTCTGTTCGGTCTATGTTGAATCTGTTCTTTGATGTATTGATTGCCGGGGATAAACAGCGATTGGAGGGGCGCATTGGCCCCAATCAACTGCAAATGATCAGTAAAGGCTCCAGTCTTTTCTTGTCCAATGAGGTGCACAGGATAACCCTGTTGCTTTGAAAAGCCCAAGAAGCGGCGGATTGGATTCACAAGCTTTGAATACTGCGCCCGAATTGAGAGAGGCCCATCTTTTACAAATAGACAATTGGAAAGTATGTCTTTCTTTCTCTCCCAGAAGTACCTAACTCCTGTAAACAACAATAATGTTTCATGAATACTCATATACGCTGTCGCAACTGTTTCAGGAGCCGAGTCTGGAGCCATCTCTTGATGGAAACCGAGCATGTCAGTGAGAAATAGATTCCCTTTACAATCTGGGCAATTCCCTTCTTCCGCATCGTAGGGCAAAGTTGCAATGGTTTTTTCACAGTGAGGACACTCGAACAAAGGAAGCTCTTTTTGCTTTCCATCCCATTTTTCGTAAGCTATCCACTTGAGTGTTTCAAATGGTTCGCTATCTAATGAAGCATCTTTTATTGATTCAAAGATTGTTTCGCGAACTGCGTCATATAGAGACATCCCCGGGACAACAACGTGTCTTAGGGGAAGGACTGTCGCATGATATAAAGCAGAATCAGCTAATATGTCCCGCAACGCAAGTGGATGAGGGGACTCCTCATCAATCGAAGAAAGTGCAACTTGATCAACCCTCAAAAGTGCAGTCTTGACAAATGCAAGTGCCTTATAGGGCGGAGTTTCTGACTCAATGACCTGCATAGAGCCATCAACACCAAATACTAAGGGCAAAGGTTTTTCATTCGACGGCATGGCTGCCCAAGAACTGGCAGGAGAGACGGGCCTTTGGACAGTATCCTCGAAACTCTTGCAGAGTTTTTTGACCAATTCGCTCTTTAAGACATCAAGATGTCCTAA
>CAYWZW010000077.1:0-24797 GCA_964462945.1 uncultured Pirellulales bacterium | reverse complement strand
AGGACACTCTGTTCAAGTACCAGATCGCCAACGGGACAACAATTGGCCCAGACGGATACCTCGTCTTCTATCAAGATTTGCATTTCGGCAATGCCAACGACCCGGCTTCTCACGAGCCTTTTGCCCTGAGCGAAAACGGTGAACAAATATATCTCAGCTCGGCCCGGAACGGCGTCCTGACCGGCTATCGCGAGACAGAGGATTTCGGCGCTTCAGCGACCGGCGTCTCGTTCGGCCGCTACTACAAGGCCAGCACCAATAGTTACAACTTTGTCGCGATGGAGGGCAATACGCCGGGAACGGCCAATGCCTATCCGAAGGTCGGTCCGATTGTGATCAGCGAGATTATGTACAACCCCGATTGGCCCGTCGGCGGCTCATACACCAATGACCAGTACGAGTACATCGAGCTTCAGAATATCAGCACTGAGCCGGTCACGCTCTATGATCATGATACCCGCGAGCCGTGGAAGTTCACGGACGGCGTCGAGTTCACCTTCCCGGCTGATCCACCGGTGACGATTCCTGCCGGCGGCTATCTCTTAGTAGTCCAGAAGCCGGAGGCGTTTTCGTGGCGGTATCCGGCTGTGCCCGCAGAAAAGATTCTTGGCCCTTACGACGGCAGGCTGAACAACGCCGGCGAGAGCGTCGAGCTGAGCATGCCCGGCGACATTGACAACCAGGGCCAGCGTTACTATATCCGCCTCGAGAGGGTCAATTACAGCGACGGCTCCGGCTTAGATGACTTCTGGCCGGCCGAGCCGGATGGCCAGGGCCAGTCGCTAACCCGCAAAGTCCCGACGGACTACGGCAACGACCCCGACAACTGGACCGCTTCGGTACCCTCCCCCGGCCGCTGAACCCTCGAAACAAACCAGCCCGTCTATTGTCCGGCGGGCCAGCCGAGGGTCCCCTTGAGGCCAGCTTATCCCTCACAAATTTATACAAAATGAGTTTGCGAACGTTCGGGACTCTGTTAGAATGCCCACGTTGTGAAGCGTGAGAGCCGAACGATGGACAATGAACGGGAGGATTACGACGATGGTAAGAGTGGGCATTGCAGGATTCGGGTTCATGGGGCGGACGCACTACAAGTGCTGGAAGGCACTGAAAGGCGCTAAAATTGCGGCCATCTGCGACATCAATCCGAACATAGACACGACACGAGCCGTCGGGAACATCGGAGACGCCCGCGAAACGGTCGATTTCAACAGCCTGAAATTGTACACGGACTTCGAGCAGATGCTGGCCGAGGCGAAGCTCGACGCGGTTTCAATCACGCTGCCGACCTATCTGCACGCCGACTACTCCATCAGGGCCCTGTCGGCGGGAGTCCACGTCATGTGCGAAAAGCCCATGGCCCTGACCGCCGCGGACTGCAAGCGGATGATCGCGGCGGCCAAACGCAGCGGCAAGGTCCTGCAAATCGGGCACTGCGTTCGATTCTGGCCCGAGTACGCCAAGGCCAAAGAGATCGTGGACAGCGGCAAGTACGGCCGGGTCATTGCCGCGACGTTTCAGCGCCTGGGTTCGGCCCCGACCTGGAGCATCGACAACTGGTTCCTGGACGAACGGCGCAGCGGAGGAATGGCCCTCGATCTGCACATCCACGACACGGACTACGTGCAGTATCTGTTCGGCGTGCCGGAGGCGGTTTGCAGCTTCGGCGCCAAAGGCCCCGGCGGAGGGATCGCCCATATCGTGACACAGTATCTCTACGATGACGACAAGGTCGTCACGGCCGAAGGCGGCTGGGCGATGATGCCCACGTTCGGCTTCGAGATGAGCTTCAACATCGTGCTGGAAAAGGCAACGCTGGTTTACGACCTGACGCGCCAGCCCGCGCTGCGGGTCTGCCCGGCGAAAGGCCAGGCGTTTACGCCGAAGGTCCAGGCAGGAGACGGCTGGGGCCTGCAAATCGTGCATTTCGCCAAGGCCATCCGTGGCAAAAAGGTCAAGCCGATCACGACGCTGGAGCAGTCGATGAACTCGGTGAAGACCGTCGCGGCCGAAAAGGAATCCGCGAGCAAGGGACAGAAGGTGTCGATTCGCTAAGAGAAGATGAAGATTTGAATGGGAGAAAGGTACTATGAAGTGCAAGAATTGGCCGATAGGAGTTTGTAGCTGGTCGCTGCGCACCCACGTTGACGGCGTGGCGGACGCGATGAAAAAAATCGGGATCGACCACGTGCACCTGGGCGTCAGGCCGGCTCTGGAAGCGAAAGGACACGAGTTCCTCGCCGACGTGCAGAGACAGCAATGGACCATCAGCGCGACGATGATCGACTTTCCGCAGGAGGACTATTCGACGCTCGAGGCCATCAAGGTGACCGGCGGGGTGGCCCCCGATGAATACTGGGAGAAAAATCAGGAGCTGTTTCTGGGCGCCGTCGAGGTGACCGTCAATCTCGGCGTGAAGTACCTCTCGATGCACGCCGGCTTTCTTGATGATAGCGACGTGACCTACGCCGAGAAATTCTACGAGCGGATAATATGCCTGGCCGACGTGGCGGGCGAAAACAATATCATGCTGCTGCTGGAGACGGGCCAGGAGACCGCCGGAGAGCTGCGACACTTCCTGGAGGAATTGGATCATCCCGCCATCGGCGTCAATTTCGACCCGGCCAATATGATCCTCTACGACAAGGGCAATCCCATCGAAGCGGTGAAGGTCCTGGCGCCGTGGGTCAAGCACCTCCACGTCAAGGATGCGATCCGAACCAGGAAGCCCGGCACGTGGGGCGAGGAGGTCCCCTGGGGCGACGGCCAGGTGCAAACCGCGGCGTTCCTCAATACACTTGCAGAGATCGGTTTCAAGGGCACCCTGGCGATCGAGCGGGAAGCAGGCGACAACCGCTTCGGCGATGTCAAGCTGGCCGCCGAGCGATTGAGCAGTGTCGGTTAATCAAAGCCGCCGGGTATTCGAATCCCCGCGGTTCAAACACGGACATAAGTTAAGGAGAATACAATGGACTGGAAACTGTACCTCGCTCTGAGCTTTGCGATGTTCATGGAGTACGCGGTCTGGGCCGCCTGGATGCCCGTGCTGGCCGCACGACTTCTGGGACCGCTGAAAATGAGCGGCAAGCAGACCGGATGGATCTACGCCACGTTCCCGATCGCGTGTATTTTCATGCCCCTGGTGTCCGGGCAGCTCGCCGACAAGTATGTAAACACGGAGGTCATTCTTGCCGTCGCTCACTTATGCGGCGCGATTCTGATGTTCGTCGCCGCGCGCAAAACCACGTTCAAAAGCCTCCTTTTGGTCATGTTTCTCTACTCGGTCTGCTACGCCGCCACGCTGCCGCTGGTCAACTCCATCATGTTTGCCCACTTGGCCAAGAACAACCTCGACCCCGGTGTTCACTCAACGTGGATCTTCATCTGGGCGCCTGTCGCCTGGGCGCTCATCGGCTGGTCCCTGACCGGCTGGCGATGGATCTTCAAAACCGGAGAGCAGGGACGCGACTGCCTCTACCTGGCGGCTATCCTTTCAGTGGTCATGGGCGTGGGCTGCTTCTTCCTGCCTGATACACCACCCGCCGGCGCCGGCACGGCCCCGATCCTCCAGGCTATGGAAATGTTCAAGGACTCCAACTTCCTCATCTTTATTGCCGTCTCCATGATCTTTTTCGCCCTGATGCAGTTCTACTTCCTCGGCACGGCGCCGTTCATGCAGGACATGGGAATCCCGAACAAGAACGTCCCTGCCTCAATGGGCATCGCACAGGCCGTACAGGCAATAGCCACCGTCGTCCTGATGGCCCGCCTGCTCGGTGCGATTGGGACGAAATGGACCTTGATCGTCGGAGCAACGTGCTGGTTCATACTGTATGTAGCCTACATAAGACAGAAACCGCGATGGATTATTGTTGCCTGCCAGCCGTTCCACGGCCTGGCCTACGTGCTTTTTGTCATTGTCGGCCAGATATTTGCAAACAACCTGGCGTCGGATGAAATACGAGGCTCTGTGCAGTCTTTGCTCTTTGCCGCGACCACCGGCGTCGGCTTGTTCCTCGGCACGCCGTTCGCCGGATTCATCATGGACACATTCAGGAAAGAAGGCAAGTTCCAGTGGCGCTCTGTTTTCATAGTGCCCTGTGCGATTGCACTGGCCTCTATCCTCGCATTCGTGATTTTCTTCAAAGGATAACTGAACCAACAGAGCTAAACCCGCGATTCGCGGAATGATGTTACGGCCTCTGCTCGAAACCCGCGCAGAGGCTTTTTTTGCCCTTTTCGGGGGCAAGAACGAGGATGTAAGAGAAGGGAAGGATTTTGCAAAAAATTCGAGAAATTGATTGCATCTACCTGAAATTGTCATAGAATACTGGTGTGCGGTTTTGATTCTTTGGGTTAGTGACCACATATCACCAATTCAAGACAGAGGTGTTATTATGACAGAAAAAAAAACAATCTTCGGTTCTCTTTTATGCGTCTTATTATTCTCAAGAGCCGGTTTTTCAGCAGATACCAAAGAGATGCAATTCGGCTTTCACATAGACAAGGAAGCCATTTCAATCAAGACGTGTGTTCTTGACGAGAATTTGAACAGGCGAATCAACGAGATAGGCAATCGCGTTGCAGATGCCTCAGGTCAGCCCGAAATAGAATACACTTTCCGGATAATCAACGATCCTACAATCAATGCTTATGCGGTTCCCGGGGGATTCGTATACATTAATACCGGCTTGTTAGACATCCTTGAAAGCGAGGATGAGCTGGCGGCCATTTTAGGACATGAGATAGCGCATATCACCAAGAGCCACCTAATCAAGTCTATTCGTTCAGCCCACCAGAAGCAAATCATAAAGCAAGCATTAGTTGATGCTACAGTCAAGGTCGTAGCTCAAGCTGCCGCAGCGAGCGTCCCGTTGGGTCCTGGAGGCAGCACTGCACGCAAGGACTTTGCTTACTTAGCTGCTGGTACAGCCACAGGTGCCGTGGCATATCCTTTGAGCGACGCGATGCTTATAGCCATGATAAATGGATACAGCAGAGAGCAAGAATCGGAAGCTGACGCATTGGCAATTCAGTACAGCAGCAAGGCGGGTTACGACCCCAACGCACTGGTGAAGTTCTTTACGAGACTGACATCCTTTCGAGATAAGCTTAAAGCAACTGAGCCAAAGTATGTTTCCAGCCTGATAAACGCCAAACCAGGGTTGGAAGAGAGAATAAAGCAGGCAGAAAAGTTGATTCCAAAAACACAATAAGAGTACTTGTGATAAAAAGGAGGGAATAGTATGAGCAAGTCAAGAATATATTTCGCTGCCTTGGTTATCGTATTCGCTGTTTTGACAACAAAAGCACAGGATTTTGATCCTGAAGCTATCTCCCAAGTCAGCAAAGCAATCGCCGAACAAAAGCTGATGAGCGACGGTGAGACAGAAGAGCGCGAAGTGTATGTCTCAAGCTCATTACGCTCAAAAGTGGAGTTAGGTACCGGTCAAGGCATCAACGCAGTAATTGGATTAAGCGCATTCGGCGAAGACTATGCTTTCTTTGAACTTGAGCGCCAGCGCAGACTGATGAGGTCGTACGATTTCAGGATTAATCTGTCCTCAACCCAACTAAGCGAGCTTAACCGTGCACTTAAGGTTGAGCCTTGGCGCGATCGCTCACCTTCTTGGGAGAATGTAGTATTTGCGGGAGAAATCCGCGGAGAATACCGTCCGGTCCGAACGGCAATGAACTACTACTACAGAAGAGCCGATATGATATTGGAGAGCATAAAACAGAAGCCCCAGTTTTGGTTTTGGAAAGGGATGCAGGCTAGTGGGTATGACTTAGCAGGGAAGTATATTGAGCACTTCGGAAACCTCCCATTCCCGTCTTTTAGTCCTCTGGCCATAGAAGACCATCTTGTGATGGCTATCGATCCAATGAACAGATACAGCACATACCAGCAAATGGGTGCGGGAGTAGGATTAGCGTGGGACGTTTCGTCCCCTTTTGCCTCCGCAAAAAGACTGGGGACCATAGAGACAAACTTGTTGAAACGGCAGGCGAATACTGCTCTCCGTGCTGACAACCTGACACAGTTTAGCAAGGAAGTTTCGCAGTTGTATAGGTCAATGGTTTTCGCAGACCGTGGCATCCGCACGTATGACACGATAAAGAACGTGAACAAGGCCTATAATATCGGGTCAGACGCATTTAGCTTGACCAACAGGGCGATGAGAGAGTTTACCATTCAGCCGCGAGATGCAACAACGCTGCTTGGGAACCGTTATGATTCGGCGCCCACGATGGCGAGTTATCCTTCATGGGAGGTGCTTTCTACGATGAGAGACCCGCTCTCTGTTTACCAGGAAAGGTACTATATGTCGTTGCAATACTCCTATAACAAAATCGGTGCAGGAACGAGTTCCTATATGCCGAGCTATGCTCGTCCGCGCACTTCTTATTCCACAATAGGACAAAGACGTTAGGAGACAGGACATGAGAAAATTAATTGCGATTCTCGGGACTATAGCCATAGTATCTGTTGGGCTTTCGCCGTTATTGCTTGGTCAGGCAAGTGCCCCTGGGCGTCCCCTTGTTTCAATTGCTCAAGAGGCTAAGGCCAAGATCAAGACAACAGCGGCGGTTGCTATCTTCCTGAACGGTAATGATGCCCTGCTTACAGGTATCATGGAAGATGCTCTTAGTATTCACCTGAGCAACATGGGTTTTACAGTTGTGAACCGCGAGAAGCTCGAGAAGAGCGTTGGCGAGCAAATAGCCAAGATGAGCAAGGAAAAGGAAGGTCGTGCCGTCAGCGCTCTGGAGATCGGTAGGGCAGTCAACGCCGATTTCATATTAACGGGCACGGTTATTGTCGAACTTGCGCAGGATAGGCCTTTGCTGGTGAAGGTGGCTTCTTTTCAACTTATCGAAGTAGTTAGCGAGAAGACTCTCATAGGGTTTCTCTCTGAGCCAGAGAAAGGCAAGTCTTTTTCGGAAATGTCGGGAGAGTTTACTGATCTCGTAAGCCAGAACGCGAAGTGAGAATGCGACGTAATATCCTGCCATTGTTATCTGTAGCCTGGTCAGTGCTGTGTTTGTGCGGATGTAGCTCACCATCGGGGTCAGAAAAGCCTCTCGTCTTGAAGGACCCGGCTCTCGAGAAACGGGCTGAATACCTCCGCGAGAAAATCACCGTCCATACCGGTGATACAGTAAGCCGGGTGGAGTTAGGCAGGATATATTTATCAGAGGGTATGTTTGATCGGGCGATCCGCGAGTTTGAAGAGGTGTTGCTTCTCGATCCGAGGCACATACAGGCACATCTGTTGCTATCCCTGGCTCTTCAAAAGCAGCCAAAACCGGACTTGCCCAAGGCCGTCAGGGTGTTGGAGAGCGCTGCCGAGGTGGACCAGCATAACGCCGATGTCCACCTGAACCTGGCTCATGTTTATGACAAGCTCAAAGAAGATGCTAAGGCTGTTGGTGAATTTGAGAGGGTTATCGAGCTTTCTAAGGACCCTGCCACGCTGGTCTCGACGCATCTGGGACTGATGGCCATTTACAAAAGGCAAGGGAAGTCTGAGAAGGCGGCTGAGCACTACCAAGCTGCCTACCAGATTTACCCCGGTGTGGAAGACATGATTAAACAGGCCGTAATCAACCAGGTCACGCCGGCACCCAGATACGTTGGCGGAGAGTTCAGAGAGGATACGGGAACTCATCCAAGCCTGGAAACTCGAATTGAACGAGCCCAGCAAGAGATCACGAAAATTGAGGAAGACAAAAATGAATAACAAAAAACTGATCTGTTGCTTTATATGGTCATGTCTGTTTCTGGCCGGCGGCTGCGAACCTAAGCTTGCCACCTCAGAACATCCGGCGGCAATGCAGAAAGTCTTCTTGGCATCACCTGACCGTGTCTGGCAATCCAGCTTGGAATTGATTGAGCGCATGAACGGAACCATCCTGACGCAGAACAAAACGCAAGGATTAATCACATGCAAGATCCCCGATAGTTCAATAGCGGGACCAAAGAGTCGTGTTGGAGAGGGAATATGGAAAAGCTACGATACAACAAAATATCCCGAGCCATATATTTATCTGAACGTTTACATCAAACAGCCGAGCATGGGAAGTTCGGTTGCCATTGTATATGCGATACCCTATGACGCGATTTCAGATTTCTGTTACGCGCGTGTAGTTCCAGAGAAAATATCGGCCTTCAAAGACGTGACTTTCCGAAAGAATTACGAAAGCCAGGTCAACAATATATTCTTTGAAGGCTTGACAGCCAATTTGAAGGAAGCTAAATTATGAAAAGAATCGCCCCTATCTTGATGCTGTTGCCAGCTCTGCTACTCGGTTGTATGCCCAAGATAGACGAGTCTAACTGGGTCGCGGCAGAGACAGGAGTACATCAACTCTATGCAAAGGATTGCAAGGGCTTTGTCGTGCCGGATGCAGCTGCCATAAAATCGGCGAATGTAAGCATAAGGTATTCTCAGGCTACGCTCGACCAGGTATGGGATGCTGCTGTCATTTTGCTCATGCAAGAGAGTATCATCATTCATGCAGAAAAAACACAAATGTCGGGCCTTTTAGCTACGTTTACAGGTCCTCCCTTCCTGAATACAACAGTCAATATGCCTAACATTGGCTTACAAAAATGGGTTCAGAATGTTACTTACGCCAGACCGCCGCTCGTCGTTTTATTAGAAGAAGAGGGCACGGAAAGGGTATCGGTTTATCTCTATTGGATGCAGAACCTTTATGACAATGTGAACGAGCCAAAGATCAGACTCGTTGAGTTTCCTCAAGACCTTGTTGAGACGGAAGGCAAGGAGTTGTTTGACAAACTCTCTACACAAGTTTACGCCAGGGAGAAATGGAAGTATCTATACCCAGATAAAGGGAAATAAACGATTACCCTACAGGTTGACCTTCTGCCGCACAGTCACATCTAACCATTCATCGGTTCGTTTGGCTTTTTGTAGTACTTGTTTCGCCATGCAGCTTCCGCTGCCCGCTATCCAGAAAGCAAGTAAGAAAAGCAGGAAACACGAGACAGAAGTTACGCAAGCCGCAATACCACATAGGCTTCACGAGAGTAGATTATTGACTGATGGCTCACGGCCGTTGGTTATCTGAGCAGCAGAAGAATAATGACGACCAGGAACACCGCCGCGACGCTGCTCAGGATGAGTATCGCCATGCGGTAGTTCGCGATCGTCTCTTCTTCGTAGGCCCTCTCCTTGACCTCGACGGTTTCTCCCTCTTCCAGCTTCTCCAGCATGGACAGGTCGAATCTCTTGTGCGCCTGCAGCGGCGGCTGGCCGTGGCGAAGCGCTTCTAAGTCCATCAGCAGCTCTTCGATGTTCTGGTAGCGGTCTTCCCGGCGCTTGGCCATCATGATCTCGACGACTTCCGAGACGCCCGCCGAGAGGGACGTATTGATATGGTCGGGCGGCACGAGCTTCTCCCGCAGGTGCTTTCGCATCACATCGGCCGAATCGTCCGCCATAAACGGCACCCGGCCGGTCAGCATGTGGTAGAGCGTGGCGCCGAGGCCGTAGATGTCGGCCCGGCCGTCGATGTCGATCTTGCCTCGAATCTGTTCCGGCGCGATGTAGTACGGCGTGCCGTAGGCTTTGCCCGCTTCGCTCTGGGCGGCCTCGATGTCCGTCGTTTCGCGGGCCAGACCCATATCCGCCAGCTTCACCGCCCCGCCGGTACTGATCATGATATTCTTGGGCTTGACGTCACGGTGGATCAGGCTGCACGCATGGGCGTGCGCCAGGGCGTGCGCGACCTGAATGATAATATCCAGCGCCTCGGCCTCGCTGAAGATCTTCCCCGCCGCCAGATCGTCGGCGATGGTCTTGCCCTCGACGTACTCCATCACGAAATAGTGGTAGCCCCCCGCCTCGCCGACGTCGATGGCCTGCACGATGTTCGGATGGTTCAGCTTGCCGGCCGCCTGTCCCTCTTTATAAAACCGCTCGACATACTCGGGATTTTCACTGAAGCGTTTCGGCAGGACTTTGATCGCCACCATTCGGTTCAGGCTCAACTGCTTGCCCTTATAGACCACGGCCATCGCACCGGCCCCGAGCTTGCCGAGGATTTTATAGCCGGGAATCTTTCGGACCGCCGCCTTGCTTTCTCCGAGGTCCTCCTTCAAGCGCTCGGCCTGGCCCGCCGTAACAAATCCAAGCTCGATCATCAGGTCTTTGAGAACGACCGGATTGGTCTTCTTGCGCTCCTCCATCTCCCGCAGCGAGTCACGCAGCTCCTCATCCGTGCACAGACCGTGCTCCACCGCCATCTTGCCAAATACAGTATCGTAATTTGTTTCGTTCGTCATTGGTACCACTCAGGCAGACCGAGATGCGCTCGCTGAGGAGTCAATCCGTTGACTGTCCTTAAATACACCCGATAACAAAATCCGATTGCCCTAATTATCGGTCCGCCGAACACATTGTCAAAGAAAATTTGCCAATTCTTACAGAAAGATGGCCCAGCCAACCAAATCGGCCTTTTCGCCCGGCGGGTTTAGCACTTTTACGCCCGATGGATCGCATCCGATACGCTGAGGCTCCGATACCCTAAACAGCAAATCTCTAATCCTCTGATTCTCTAATCCGCTCCGCCCTCTGTATCCTGTCTTCTGTATTCTGTATCCTAATATTGTGATTTTTCCCTTGCTTTTTCAGGGGATTTCGACTATAATGCCGCCCCGGTATGAGCGGGACTGACATCCTTGACTCAACCACACGCACTGCCATGCAGATTGTCTTGCGAAGGGGACAAAGTATGGAACGGCAAGTGGAACAGTATATACACGGCCTGCCGGATATCGACCTGCTTGAGTACACCAGGACCGCCAGGCACCTGCCGGAAGCCCTCGAATTTGCCAGAATCGAGCTGGCGGAGCGGCATCTGGCCGCCGAACGCCTGGCCGACCTCGATAAACAGTTGCAGCAGCGAGAAAAGGTCCGGCAGGAAGCCGCCCAGGCCAAGGCCGCCCAGCCCCTGCCCGCCGATTGGCGCTTCGCGGTTCTTCTTTGCGGCCTGTATTTCGGACTGCCGCTTGTGTTCTTCATCCCGGCCTGGCGGCGGTTCCGCGATGAAGGCTTCCACCGAAAGTGCAAAGACATGCGGACATACGCCCTGGTCGGCTTCTGCCTCCAGCCGATCTTGCTCCTGCTCCACCTGCCCCCCTGGAGCTGGCTTATCAGCCTGTTCTGATCACGAGTCGTCAGTGTCATTTCGACCGGAGGTCCGCCAAAGGCAGACCGAAGCGGAGAAATCTGCTCGCGAATCACCAATAAGCCGGACCCAATTCACTAATTCCCCAATCGCCGATCCGCTCGATCTCCTGTATTCTGTGTCCCGAATTCTGTCTTTTTCTTTTTTCCCTTGAATTCTCCCAAAGCATCGTTCATCATATCATCGGCGTAAGCGGGTCTGACAATCTCGACGCGTACTTATGGCTCAAACGCAAAAACTTGATTGTTGAGGCACAACAGAGTAATACTGGGTACTGCGAGCGTAGGAGTATTCACATGGACTATAGGCAGAGAGCGTTCAAGACCAAATTCGCCAACGCTGCTAAGTGCCTCGGTGTCAAGCCTGAGCAAGTCATGTCGCTTAAGTTTCGGGAGATCGTCCATTCGTATCGTGAGTATGACCTCCTCACGGACATGCTCGAACGTGAGGCGGGCATCGTACGCTCACCCGTCCATGAGGATTTGCAGGGCCAAGGCCACTTACTGCAGGATGGGAAAAATCAGATAATCGTCGTACAGCACGAAACCGGTCTGGAAATCCTGTACGTCTTTGGCTCAATCGCGTCGCTCTTGGGTCTCATCCCTCTGGTTCTCCAGTGTTGGACCCGCCTTGGAGGACATTCGCGCCGACCACATCCCGATCACCTTCAACAAATCGAAACTCGGCGTCTGGACAAGAAGGGACATTTGGTGGAAGACCGCGCTCCTGGACTACTCGGCGGTTCGCTTAGTCCCTTTGCGTTCCTTAACAGCGCAATAGCAGGCGCCGTGGAAGCTATGGATTCCGAGCTACAGAGCCTAAGGACAGAACTCCAAGCTCTGATAGGCCGTGTGGAGCTCCTGGAAAAAAATCAAAGGAAGGCTAAAAGCAGATCTACAAATATAAAACCTTCCCGAAAAGAACGTTCAGAAAACAAATAGAAAATGAACCCTCACAGAACCTAATAAGGTTTTTGAATGGATAAAGAGAAGGCTATTCAAACTGTAAATCAGCAATTATCAGACCTGACACAACTTGCCGACCTCACCACATCGGCCCCCCGTTTTCGGAAATGGCGGCGAAACACAAGGGTCATTTTGGAAAATGTTTTTGGCAAAGAATCGTCGCAAGTAAGAGAATATGATACGATTGACTTCACCCCAGGTATCTACACGTCTGACGAAGACAGACAAATTGAACTGAACAAGAAGGGTTGGGAAAATGGTCATTCCCAAATGAGGGCTTTTCTTCAATCAATCATTTACGAAATAGAAAATTTTTGGGACCAAAAAGGAGAAGGTATCATTCAAAATAATCCTGTCGGCTTCCTGACTCGTCTCTTCGACCGTTTTTGTTCGGTTGCAAGACAGTTACAAAGCAGACATGCAAATCGCCAGACTATATCTATTGACGATGAATACGATGTTCAGGACCTGTTGCATGCATTGTTGAAGATTTACTTTGATGATGTTCGACCCGAAGAATGGACACCAAGCTACGCAGGTAAGTCTTCAAGGATGGATTTTCTTCTCAAGAAAGAAAATCTTGTTGTTGAAGTGAAGAAGACAAGAAAAGACTTAACTGCCAAAGAAATAGGTGACCAATTGATTGTTGATATCGGAAGATACGCTGAACATCCCGATTGCAAGAATCTACTCTGTTTTGTTTATGACCCTGAAGGTCGGATAGGAAATCCTACAGGATTGGAAAGCGATTTAAGTAGAAGTGAGAATGGTTTGACAGTATTGATTTTTGTTAGGCCAAAGCCTTCGTAAACATCGCGGAGTCACAGGGTAAGAGAGTTACTCAGGACGCCCAGCGTTTTTTGCTTGGACGGATCCATTCATCTGTTCATCACCCCCCAGCCGAAGCCAGATCAACGAACGCCGTCACTGTCACAGCGGCTTCAACTTGCACCGATGTCTTTATCTGGCTTCGGAGGCTGTGGTGATGAAAAGACAAAACAGGGATGACGAGTATCGAGTATCCAGCATCGAGAATCCACGATCTGTTCTCTAATCCACTAATCCTCTCGGGGCTGGGCTTGACTTGGGAACAAATCCCGCTACAATGTCCTGCTCATATTTCGTATATCGCGTCGCGAATTGTCATTCCCGCGAAAGCGGGAATCTATGTTATTGGCAAGAGGCGAATAGAGATGAAGGAGAATCCAGTTGGGTTACAACTGCGTTGTGCTGATAAAGCAAGTGCCTGATACCAAAAGGATTACGGGCGACGTGATGAACGACGATGGGACGGTCAAGCGGTCCGCGCTGCCGGCGATTTTCAACCCGGAAGACCTCAACGCCCTCGAATTGGCCCTGCAAATCAAGGACAAGTTCGGCGGGCATATCACCGTCATCACGATGGGGCTGCCGGCGGCCAGCGCGATCCTTCGCGATTCGCTCTACCGCGGGGCGGATGAGGCCATCCTGATCACCGACCGCCGCTGCGCCGCCAGCGATACGCTGGCAACCAGCTACATCCTGAGCCGTGCGGTCAAGAAGCTCGACTACGACATCGTCCTGTGCGGCAGGCAGGCCATTGACGGCGATACCGCCCAGGTCGGCCCGCAGTTGGCGGAGAAATTAGGCGTGACGCAGATTACGTACGTCGAGGCGCTTACCGAGCTTCAGGGCAAGACCATCACGGCCCGGCGGAACATCGGGGCCGGCTGGCAGCAGGTCCGGGCCGCCCTGCCGGTCCTGCTGACCGTCACCGGCGATGCGAACGAGCCACGAGTCGCCGCCGCCAAGAAAATGATGAAGTACAAAAACGCCTTATCGCCCATCGAGGTCGAGCAGAAAATCAAGGCCGAGAATCCCGGCGCCGGCGAGGCCGACGTTAAAGAGCTGGTTGGGCACAAATGCAGCCAATTGGAACAGAAGGACCTGCTGATGAAGCAATGGGACCTGGACGCCGTTGAGGCCGACCTGAGCTGGTGCGGCCAGAGCGGCTCGCCGACCAAAGTCCATCGCATCCAAAGCGTCGTCCTGGCCGCCAAGGAAAGCAAACAAATCGAGCCTGACGAAAAGGGAATCTCGGACATGATACACGAATTGATTAATGACAAAATTATTGCATAAGTCGGGATACAGGACACAGAATACAGGACACAGAAACGGCGTGACACGACATACGCAATACGACGTACGATATACGAGCGACAAATAATGATCGAAGTGAATAGAAAAGGTGAAGTTTGGGTTTTCGCCGAGCAGCATAACGGGCGGCTGGAAGATACGCCGGTCGAATTGATGAGCAAGGCCCGGCACCTGGCTGATACGCTCAGCGTGGAATTGGCCGCGGTCGTCTTGGGCGACGGCGTCAAAGACTTAGCGGCGAGGCTCATCCAGTACGGGGCCGACAAGGTCTATGTCGCCGAGCATCCGCTGCTGGGCGCCTACCAGACCAACAGCTACGCCAGGGTGATGGGCGATTTGATTCACAAGCACAAGCCGCAGATCGTGCTCTATGGTGCGACGATTGCCGGGCGCGATTTGGCCCCCCGGATCGCCAGTGCGACCAAGGCGGGCCTGACCGCCGACTGCACCGACCTGCAAATCGGCGACCACACCACCGCCAAGGACAAGAAGGTGCACAAGAACCTGCTGTTTCAGATCCGGCCGGCCTTCGGCGGCAATATCGTGGCGACGATTATCAACCCCGACCGCTGGCCGCAGATGGCGACGGTGCGCGAGGGCGTCATGCCGATGCCGGAGCCGGACGTCAATCGCCGGGGCCAGATCGTCCACGAGAAGGTGACACCCGCTCAATCGGATCTGCCGCTGGAGATTCTCGAAGAGCACAAGCGCCCGAAGAAAGTGGACCTCAAGGCCGCGCGGGTCATCGTGGCCGGCGGCGCCGGCGTCGGCAGCAAGGACAATTTCAAGCTGATATGGGACCTGGCCAACTGCCTCGGCGCGGCCCCGGCGGCGACGCGGGCGGCGGTGGACCTGGGCTTTATCGACCACGACCATCAGGTCGGCCAGACGGGCACGACGGTCCGCCCGAGCCTGTATATCGCCGTCGGGATCAGCGGCGCGATCCAGCACCAGGCGGGCATGTCGCAGAGCCAGAAAATCGTCGCGATCAATAACGACCCCGAAGCGCCGATTTTCAACGTCGCTCATTACAAAATCATCGGCGACCTGAACGAGATCGTCCCGAAGATGATTAAAGCAATCAAAGAAAAGACTGTTTAGCCACGAAGGCACAAAGGCACAAGTAGATTTGGGATTTTCGATTGCCGAATGACGATTGAAAAATCGAAAATCGAAAATCGACAATCGTAAATCCTTCGTGTCTCCGTGTCTTTGTGGCAAAAGGAAAATAGGTAATGGCGAATTTCTACAGAGATAACAGCGACATACAGTTTCTATTCAGGCATATAGACCTGGCCGCGTCGGCGGAGATTTGCGAGGAGGGCTTCAGGTTCGCCGGCGAATTCGACTGCGCCCCCGCCGGCGCCGAAGAGGCGATACAAAACTACGAGATGGTGCTGGATTCGCTCGGGCAGCTCTGCGCGGAGTTCATCGCGCCGCGCGCCGAAGACGTGGACCGCGAAGGCAACATGCTGAACGCAGACGGCACAGTCACCCGCGCCAAGGGCATCGCCGAATCGCTCGAAAAGCTCGGCCAGGCGGAGGTGATGGGCTTCACGCTACCGCATCGCTTCGGCGGGCTGAACTTCCCGAACATCGTCTATTCGATGGCGATTGAGATTCTCTCGCGCGCCGACGCCGCGTTGATGAACATCTTCGGCCTGCAGGGCATCGCCGAGACGATCAACGCCTTCGCCTCGGAGGACATCAAGCAGAAATACCTGCACGCCTTTTCCGCCGGCAAGGTCACCGGGGCGATGGTGCTGACCGAGCCGGACGCCGGCTCCGACCTGCAATCGGTCAAGCTCCGTGCGTTCCAGGACGCCGCCGGCCGCTGGTTCCTGCACGGCGTCAAACGCTTCATCACCAACGGCTGCGGCCAGGTGCTGCTGGTCCTGGCGCGCAGCGAGACGGACCGCAGCGGCGGACTGGGCCTGAGCCTGTTCGTCTGCGAGCCGGGCCCGACGGTGCACATTCGCCGGCTGGAAGATAAATTGGGCATCCACGGCTCGCCGACCTGCGAAATCTTCTTCGACAACACGCCCTGCGAGCTCATCGGCGAACGGCAGCGCGGCCTTGTCACTTACGTGATGAGCCTGATGAACGGCGCCCGCATCGGCATCGCGGGTCAGTCGATGGGCATTGCCGAAGCCGCGTACCGCATCGCCCGCGATTACGCCTCGACGAGAAAGCAGTTCGCCGTCGCGATTGAGAAGCTGCCCGCGGTGCGTGACATGCTGATTGACATGAAGATTGCCATCGAAGCCGGCCGGGCGCTGCTGTACGAGACCTCGCGCGTCGTGGACTTGGAAATCGCCTACGCCAAACGGCTGGAAACAAGTCCGCCCCAGGACAAAGACGAGCTCAAACGGCTCAAAGAGGACGCTCGCAAGTTCAAGCGATACGCCGCGATGCTCACGCCGATGAGCAAGTACTACTGCTCCGAGATGTGCAATAAGGTCGCGTACGATTCGATCCAGGTGCTCGGCGGCAGCGGCTACATGCGGGACTACGCCTGCGAACGCTACGCCCGCGACGCCCGAATCACGACCATCTACGAGGGGACGAGCCAGTTGCAGGTCGTCGCCGCCGTGCGAGGCGTCTGCAGCGGCACCGCCGAGAAATTCATGGCCGAGCTGGCAGAGCAGGATTACGATCCCGAAGTCAGGGATTTGCCGGAGACGCTCGCCGAGGGCGCCGAACGGCTCAAAGAAGCCGTCGCCTATGTCAAGGAGCACGGCAACGAATACATGGACCTTTACGGCAGGGCGCTGGTCGATATCGCCATCGACTTGATTAACGGCTATCTGTTCTGCGGCCAGGCCAGCACGAAAGTCGATATGGAAGTCCCCGTTGTCCGGAACGGCGACGGCAACGGCAGAACCATCCCGATGAAAAAACGTAAAGCCATGCTCGCCCGCCGGTTCATCGCGAAAAATGCGCCGAAGATCGCCGCCTTGGCCAAGCTGATTCGCACCGGCGATAAATCCACCTTCACACAATACGAAGCCCTCGTCGGCCCGGTGCCGGAACCGTGATAAAATCGTTTTAAATTATCGTTTGTCAATCGTATAATAAAGCCCCGGTAAAGCAGCCGGGGCTTTTTGTTATACGGATTGGATTTGATATGGGACAGGCGATAAGCAAATTAACTATAAAAGGCTACAAATCCATTCGAAATCTTGAGAATTTCGAGCTTCGAAATCTCAACATCCTGATCGGCCCAAACGGATCAGGAAAAAGCAACTTCCTTGGCTTTTTTGAGTTACTGAAAGCAATGCTGTCCGAAGATAATGAAAAAGAAATTAGAAGATTTGGAACCGCCAACCGCCTTTTTTATATGGGCAGTAAGATCACTAAAGCCTGCGAGTTTAAGGTACATTTTGGTGGGGTCACAGGTTTTTATTTGTGGCGTTGTTTGACGGAAAATCCAGAGGACGAGTTAATATTAAATCCTGAGAGACCCGGAATGTTCGGAGGGGAGACAACGGGTGTTTATGATGATGGGGCATATCTTAACAATGCTCAAAAAAATATTCAAAAGAATATAGGGTTATATCATTTTCACGACACAAGCACCTCTGCAGGGGTAAAAAAATATTGTTCTCTTCGTGACTACGAGTATTTGCGTGTGGATGCAAGCAACTTAGCTGCTTTTCTATGGTATTTGAAAAAGAAGCATGAGAAGGAGTACCAGGTGATTCGGGAGGTTGTTCAATTGGCAACTCCTTTTTTTGATGATTTTCTTTTGAGGGAGTCGATAAAAAATCCGGACGAAACATTATTGGAGTGGCGGCAGAAAGGATCGGATTATCCGTTTCATCCAAGCCAGATATCGGATGGTACGCTGCGTTTTATCTGCCTAACTACCGCGTTGTTGCAGCCGAATCCGCCTTCAACGATTTTATTGGATGAGCCGGAATTGGGATTGCATCCTTGTGCTTTAGCTGTATTGGCGGGCTTGATCCAAAAAGCCTGCGCACGTACACAAGTGATTGTTTCAACACAATCCGCGGCGTTAATTGACCATTTCCAGCCGGAAGATATGATTCTTGTTGAACGCAAGAATGATGAGTCTATATTCAGCCGTCCGGACACGGAAAAATTAAAAATCTGGCTGGAAGAATATTCTTTGGGGGATATCTGGAGCAGAAACATCATTGAAGGGGCGGCCGGCCAATGAGCAGTATAAAGATTCTCGTGGAAGGCCCGACCGAGATACTCTTTGTCAACGACGTTTTAAAGCCCTATTTCTATGAAAAAGGAATATCTGTCAGACCTTTTCTGTTTCAGGAGGGCGGAGGTGTTCCCAAATATCCGAGGTCTCAAAACCAAATCCTGAATACCCTTAAATCCGATAGGTCTTGTTTTTGTACAATGTTGGTTGATTTTTACGGATTGCCAAAAGATTGGCCTGGCAGGAAAAACGCTGATAGGCGTAGGGCATATTTAGAAAAAGGCGCAACGGTTGAAAAAGCATTATTTGCGGATATTTGCTCACAACTCGGTCCCTCTTTTAATCAATCTCGTTTTATTCCCTATGTCCAGATGCACGAATTTGAGGCGTTGCTTTTTTCAGATACGTTGATGCTGGCCGAGACCGCGAGGAAGTCGGACGTTTCTGCTCAGCTCCAGGGTGTCCCGCAGTCGTTTTCATGTCCTGAAGAAATTAATGATCATTATGATACTTGTCCCTCCCGACGAATAAAACAATATATTGAAAATTATGTGAAAACAGTAGATGGTATCATCGCAGCTTGTAAGATCGGACTAACAAAAATGCGTCAGGAATGTCCGCATTTTAACGAATGGGTTGCCAAGTTGGAGGATATTGGGAATCAATAAGATTTTATGCTCAAAGCAGTGATATTTGATTTTGACGGCGTCATTACCGATTCGGAGATTTTGCACCTGCGGGCGTTCAATCGGTCGCTGGCCCCCTACGGCATCGAGATATCGACGAAAGACTATTATACGAACTATCTGGGTTTTAGCGATTTCGATTGCTACAAGGCGCTGATCGATCACGGCCTGCTGAAAATCGACGAACAGAGAGTCGCCGATATCGTCAGAGCAAAGGCCCGAATTTTCGAAGAGCTGGCAAAGACCGAAGGCCGGACCATCGAAGGCGTGCACGAGTTTCTGAAGATGCTCAAAAAAAGCGATGTCCCCATGGCGATATGCTCCGGCTCGCTCTTAACGGAGATCGAGCTGACGCTGGACGAGGCCCGGCTGCGCCACTTCTTCACGGTTATCGTCTCGGCCGAGCAAGTCAAGAAAGGCAAACCCAGCCCCGAAGGATTTCTCCTGGCCCTGAAAATGCTAAACAAGACGTGTCAGCCTCCTATCGCCGCCGGCCAGTGCATCGTCATCGAGGATTCACACTGGGGCCTCCAGGCCGGCAAGGCGGCGGGAATGCACACCATCGCCGTCACCAACTCTTACGAAGCCGGCCAACTGACCTTGGCCGAAAAGGTCGTCGCCCGCCTAAACGAATTGACCATCGACGACTTGCAGCGGCTTTGCAGTTAGCCGAGCAAGGTTATGGCATGGTGGCTTGCAGAGCGCCGGGGCCGACGACGCCGGCTTTGACCTGGCCGGTGGCCAGGTTCAGTTCGATCCCATCGACCAGGGCGCCGTTGTAGTAGCACGCCTGAGATTCATCGCCTTTGACCTTCACCATGGCCGTCTTGTGGTCGTAGAACAATTCGCCGCCCAGGAAGCGGTTGTCGCTGTCTTCGTAATAAATTCCGCCCGTTGCAATCAGCGTTGACAATTCCGTCTGGCCCTGCGGCGTCGCATTGAGCAAGGCATCGACATGCGAGGCCTCGGCCCGGATATACTCCGGCCGGCCACCGACGGTGGAGAAATAGTCGATCAACATCTTCTGTGAGCCGGCATCGGCGGCAATTCGATTCTCCCGGATCAGATATGTCAGTGTCTCAAACCGGTCGATAACGGCCACGCACGGTCTGGCCAGACTCAACCGGCCCGCTTGATCGTTGGGCTCGGCCGGTTTGGAATTGATCAGCTTGATAAGGCCGGGCCCGGTCGCCAAAAAGAACTGCTCGATGGCGTCATAATCGAATTGGCGGCATTTCAGCTCGATGCCGCCAAGCAGCTTCGTTCCGCCGGCGTCCTGTACGGCTTCTGCAAACGCGCCTCCGGCCTTGGCCCTCCTGGTGGCCGCGAGGTTGACGACCTCGCCGGAGGCGGTCAGGTGCCTGATGTCGGCGGCCGGCCCGGACGGGGGGGCATTTACATCCCCGGCCAGATCGACGGTGAGCTGCTCCGACAAGAGCACGTATTCGACCAGGACGTTCGGGTCCTCCCGCAGCATGGTACATCGGCAATCGCCTTCAAAGACCACCTGATTCGAGGTCCCGGAGTATCGCGCCTGCCTGCGCGCGTTGACCGTGACCGGGACCGGCCGCTGTCCGGCCGCAGGACGATTCGCATCTTCGGTGTAAAAGACCAGCTCCGTCGGCCCCGCGGCAAAAAGGTCAGGCTGTTTGGACCTGTCCCGGGGGATATCGACCGTAATCTGCGGCGAGGAGAACGTGACATCTCGACGTTCGCTCAAGCCCGTTTGCGGCATTCGGCACAGACAATCCCGGAAGATCGCCTGGTTCGACGCCTTGAAATACTTCGTCCCCCCGCGGGCGGTGACCTTCACCGGTGCGGGCGGCTCGCTGGCCCCGGCCGGCGCGCCTTTGCCTGCATAGTAGGCAAGCTCCGACAGCCCTTCGGCCACAACGTCTCCGCTTATCGCATTATAGTCGATGGTCCGGGCGGAGAACTTCGTTCGTTCCGTGTCCGCGTCGAGCAGCTCGGCGCGTCTGCCGTTCGAGGCGGCCGCATCGGCGCTGCCCGGCGTGGAATCATCGAGCGCCCGGGCAGAGTCTCTCGGCACGATGACAAGACCGCCGTCACAGGTGACTACAATAAATGCAGGCTGCTCGGCCGGCACGTTGGGTTCGTTCGGCCCGGCCGGCGTTGACAGCGGGACGTTCGGCCCGCCGGCAGCCTCTGCGCCCGGGCCAGCCGGCTCGGCGGGCGCCGCCGTTCCGCTCTTATCCGCACCGCCTGCATCCACCTCATCAGACGAGGACACCGAGTCCTTTGACCAAAAGACATCGTTGATGGTGAGCTTCTCATCGGCGAAAATCAGTTGATCGGGGGCATCGACCAGCACGTTCCGGCTCACTATACACTTGTAGAATACGCCCGGTTCCTGTGCGACCTGGGGTTGGGTGTCCGGCAGTGGCGCTTTCACCTCTTGAGAGTCGCGGGCGACAGCCGTTTCGTTCGGCCCCGGCGCCTCGGTCCGGGCACCCGGTGCGGGGGGCGCCTCGGCCGGCGCCTTGCCCGCCGAAAGAGCAGCGGCCTGCTTGCTCTTGATACGCAAGCTCTCCAGGTCGGCGATCCTGAAATACTCGATGCGCTCCGCCTGGTCGTTGTAGATCAGCTCCAGGCCCGTGCCCTGCATCTGGGCGTCCTCGGAGACGAGCTTGACCGGGCCGGCCGTCGAAAGCAGCGATTTTTCGCTCAGAAAGACAACGTCGTCGAGATATACAAAGCTTTCTTTGACGCTGCCCGGGCCCTCGGGCACGATATGAATGACGACGTTTGAGCTGAACGTCGCGTCCCTCGGAGTGGTCTTGCCGACCGCCGTTTCAACCTGCACTTGGCCTTTGTCGGCGGTGATGTAACACGTGAAATTCCGCCGATAGACATTCATGTACGGCTTCTCAATCTCCCAGACATCGCCGGCCTCATGCAGAAGCCTCTCGAACCCGAATTTGCGCTCGACTTGTTTGGTCTTCTTGTCGAGAGTGATGTATTCGGCCTTTCGGACGGTGCCGAGCCCCACCTCTCCGATCTTGCCCATCTCGCTGTCGAGCGCCGCCGTATTGCCGTCGGCGGCGGAACCCACGATTTCGACGCCCGGACCGGTCTCGAACACAGGGGTATCGGTCACGCGGCTGTAGAGCAGGTAGGCTCCCAGCACGGCGCCCAGCGAAACAACACCTATCAGCAGTTTGCGCATTGCAGCAGCCTCTTTATTTCCCTTCACGGCAGGTAGCGCTTCATCAGCTCCGGCCATCGGCCCGAATTTTTCAGAATGTGCTCGACCACTTCCCGCACGGCGCCGCGCCCGCCGGGCCGCGTGGTGACATAATCGGCGTACCGCTTGACTTCGTCCACCGCGTTGGCGACCGCGACGCCGAACCCAACATACCGTATGAGCGGCAGATCTGTCAAGTCGTCGCCGACGTAGGCCGCCTTCTGCGGCGCAAGACCGATCTGCTCGAGAAATTTCTCAAATACGGGCAGCTTATCGTGGCAGTCCTGGAAAACGTACTCTATTTGCAGTTGCTCGGCCCGGCGCTGCGTCGGCTCCGACGCCCGGCCGCTGATCAAAGCGACTTTCAGCCCGGCCCGTTTCCAGAGGGTAATTCCATGGCCGTCCAGCACGTCGAAGCATTTGCTCTCGCTGCCGTCGCCGTGAACGATCAGCGTGCCGTCGGTCAGAACACCATCCACGTCCAGAGCCAGTAATTCTATTTCGGTCAGATCAACCATAGTAAGATCAAAATTAAAAATCTAAGAGCATCTGACATAATGAAAAGGACACGGATTGACACAGCCCATTCCTTGACACGGATTCACGCAGATTTACACTGTTTTGCGTGCATTTCTCTGTGTCCTCTGTGTTCTCTGTGGCCAAGAATCAAATACTTGACTCTGTGGCTAAGCGTCTTTTCGTTAGAGTCTCCAAAATACTCATACACACCCGAAGCCATACAATATCAAAATCTCATCGAGATTGCAGCAATTCTTTAAGTTTCGCCACAAAGACACTAAGGCACAAAGAAAGGCTTGCCGTAGTCATTCCGAGTGTAACCGAGGAATCTATTAGGAAAGGTCATTGCGAGGCCGCAGGCCGCGGCAATCTTCAATGCCACTAAGTAATAACCACAGACGCCGGCCTGAGCGAAGTTGAGGGATCTTCATCATTCGTGGTTTCAGTCTTTCTTGCCACAGAGAGCACAGCGCGGCTTCGCTTTGCTCAGCCGCAACCAAAAACGTGAAGGTCGGCTCCTGCGAATCCAGCGAATTGTTTTTCGCCTGCGCCTTTCTTTTCACCGCCTCAGTTTCTTGCGAAGGCGGCGAAAAGCGGACTACGGCGAAAAATAAAAGGCCGAACGTTCTTTCTTTGAAAAAAAACTCATAACATCTCAGGAATACAGAGGTTGCAGACGCAGCGGCAGAAAATCACGCACGAAAAACAACATTCTGATGGATTGTATTACAGAGTTCAACTTATCCGTGTTAATCAGCGTTAATCCGCGGTTTCAATTTTTTTCCCGAATTTGTTTGTTTTAGCCTGGGACAATGGGTAAAATACGTTGCATGCTTAGGGAATTTGCGTAACGAGAGGAAATCCGTGGCGAAAGCACCATGAACCTTACGCCTTTGATAGATCAGCCCAACGGACTTCACTATGGCCAAACTTGGGCAGTGTATGAGAAAATCTACCGGACACCTTAGATTCGCCCACAAACATTGTTCGCGAAAGGAGACAACAGAATGCCAGAACCGGTTCCAAAAACGTTCATTGTTGATTGTCCGGTATGCAGAGCAAAAGTCGCGGCTATCGAGCATGGCTGCGTAAGGAGGCCTGGCGGGATAGATCATGAGGGCGAACCACACTATGGAATTAGCGTCTACCTCGGTAAGTGCCCGAAGTGCCGCACAATCCTCGTTGGAGAGTCGCAGCAAATTGGGATCGAGCAATATGACTCCTATCATGATGAATGGGCTGATGCCATCAGGGTCTATCCAGAACCACCGAAGACATTCACAAGCATACGCATTCCGAAAGTGGTCTCTGAATCTATTGCGGAAGCGGTCAGGTCTTTGCAGGCAAACGCTAATATCGCCGCCTGTGTCATGTTCGGACGTGCACTCGAAGCCATTTGTCGTGACCAACTGGAACAAGCTCAGAATGGTGTTGAAACTAAATCCACCTCCGCTCCCAAGCGTCCGGTGATGCTCGGGGAAGGGATCCGTAAACTGAAAGACAATGGACTAATCGACCAACGATTGTTAGATTGGAGTCAACAACTACACGCGTTCCGCAATTTGGCAGCACATCCCACAGACATAACAATATCGCGTGAAGATGCGGACGATCTGCGCAGTTTCGTCTATGCAATCATCGAGTACATATATGATCTCACTGACAGATACAATGAGTTCCAAGAGCGATTAAAAAAAAAGAAGAAAAAAAAGAAAAAGAAGCCAAAATAGAGAACTAAAAGGGTACTGGGTAGAATCGGGACAGCTACCCATAGTGACTGGAGGACAGTACACAGAAATCGGTTGACTGTCCCTAATAAACATGAAGATGGGGCGAATTCACATGGTAAGTGCAACAAACGAATAGGAAAGACATCGCGAGTCGAA
>CAYWZW010000076.1:0-25103 GCA_964462945.1 uncultured Pirellulales bacterium | reverse complement strand
ATTAGAGTACGCCGCTTTCATCATCCGTCCATCCACAACTTCCGGTTATACCTCCCAACGGACAATCAATCCGTGCGTCGGCGATTCGATTCCATCTTTGCCCTCATCGGTAAATGCCTCGTTGCAAAGCACTTCTGTTCGGCATCCTTTGTCATCAAACCCTAAAACACGCCCACCTTCCGTCGAAGTTCGTCAATTTAGTCAACGCGCCCTCCGGGTCGAAAGGTTCAAAATCGGCCGCTACTCAATTTCAGAGTTCAAACTGACGTATCAGGCTGACGTATCGCAGGGGTTGGGCTTACAAGTGCCAGAGGTTCGAGGACTTGAAAACTGATGAGCATCGGCCTCAGAAGCCGGATGTCCCCGGAAGGGTCTCAAAAGCAGACAAAACACCGGACATACAAAGGCAAACCCACGAATAAGGCGCGGAAGCTGCAAATCCTTGAAGCAGGGAATGGCCGGGGTGCTTGACGCACACAACGCGCTTCTGAAGCAGTGAAGGGGGATTAGAGAACCGGAGGGCCAGTATGTAAAAAGGTATAGGGGTAGTACAGACTTTGAACCTAAAACGTCACGAGAGGCCCTATAAATGCAAAACAAGCTTATAACTGACGAACTTGGGCTAACATTACAGAGACCCTCTCGGCAAGGCAGGTTGGCACAGGCCACGAAGCGTGGTGCTGGATGCGATCATAGTGTGTCTGAGCCTGCCCCGACGCGCGAAACGGCATCTTGCGTTTCCTGACCGTGGCATAATGCCAGTTTCGGTGCTGTTATCGACGTTTTTGGGGGCAGAGGCGTGGTTCATCGTAGCCTGTAAAGTTAGCACAGACTCCCGAAATCCCGGAATTATGGATTTCGGTGAATCTCTGTGGCAATCTATCCATCCTCAAAATGACCGGTTTTAGGCGCCCCCCTGACACTCGCGGCATCGGGGGTGGAAAGGCGACGTTCCTTAAGACGCTCTGGACGTTGGCTTGGAATTTTGGTATAATTTGGACTGGCCACAGTGGTGCTAAGGCATGTCACTGCTGGCTGTTTAGAGAGAGAGTGTTTTCGTGAATAGCCCCGATCCAGGCTCTTGTGTAAGGACTGGCAAACGGAGGTGAAGGTGGTGTCGAAGTCTGTATGTGTGTTGCAATGGTGTCCGTGAAACGAAAAGACGTTCCCACAGCCTGTCGGAACACATCTGAGCGCTGTGCGCACGGGAGGAAACCTCGCTGGTCGAACTGGATGTTTCCAGCCATAGGCTCACTATCGCTGATGTGGTTTCTGATTCGTGTCGTGCCTAAGCCTGCGCGGGCGACATATGCGTGTCAAAGAGTAGCCTTTCCATTGGCTTCAGGATTTGTTCTCTGGTTTCTCGGCCTTGTTGGCTCGGTCGCACTCTTCCGCAGAGCGCAACGCAGCGTTGTTAGGGTTCGCTATGCGGTGGGTGTGTTGTGTGTCTCAGCGAGCGTGGGAGCCATGTGGCTGGGGCTCAGAACTGCCGGAGGTGAAGCACCCTTAGCTGTCCCCCAGACTCCGAACGCTCCGATAGGAATCCCCAAGGGGGTACATCCGGGTCGTGTCGTGTGGATACATGATCCAAATGCAACTGACTGGGAGGGCTATCACTCTGCTGAACACTGGTACGAAGGTGACCACACTGACCCAGTAGTAGTGCATAAGATGGTTTCACGGGCAATTTGCAGTCTGGCCGGGGAGAGCTCAGAGGCTGCCGCCTGGGATGCAATTTTCAGATACTTCAATCGCGAGCGAGGTAAAGGGGACGTTGGCTTTGCGGACGGTGAAAAGATTGCCATCAAGATCAACAATACCCTTTCCTCCAATGCTGATCCGAGCACATTCGAGAAAAAAGCCGAAAATATAAACAGGATCGACAATTCACCGCAACTGACTATCGCAATCCTCTGGCAGTTAGTACATGTAGTTGGCGCGAATGAACCCGATATTACCATTGGTGATCCGACGAGGATCATGCCCAATTTCTACTATGACGCGGTACATTCAGAATATCCGGACATTTGCTATATGGCCAATCTCGGCGGGTCGGGACGGAGTCAGGCCCAGTTCTCAGATACTGAGTTTTATTGGAGTACACCCGCTGCGCACGGGAAACAGCAGGACTACCTGCCGCGAGCCTTTGCAGAGGCAGACTACATCATTAACTTTGCCATTCTGAAGAGCCATGATACCGCGGGTATAACGGTCTGCGCTAAGAATCATTATGGCTCGCTTCTGAGAGAGCCAACGGGGTGGCGTTGGGGCGTGCAGTACGACTACTACAACATGCATGATAGCCTTGCAAAGAACGTGCCCGGCATGGGACACTACCGCTGTTTGGTGGACTTGATGGGCCATCCTGAGTTAGGTGGTAAGACCATACTCTATATTGTGGATGGCCTTTTCGGTGGGCAGAATTGGTATTCCGAACCCAAGAAGTGGGACATGCCGCCGTTTAACGAGGATTGGCCGTCGAGTATTTTCGTCTCCCAGGACCCTGTGGCCATTGATTCAGTCTGCTATGACTTTCTATCGACAGAATGGGACGATTGGCCTCTTATTTCCGGTGCCGACGATTACCTGCACGAGGCAGCTTTGGCTCATGATCCCCCTTCGGGCACTTTGTATGACCCGGCAAATAATGGCCTCGGTTTGGTGAGCTTGGGTGTCCACGAACACTGGAACAATCGATTGGACAAGCAGTACTCACGTAACCTCGGGGGCGGCGACGGTATTGAACTTGTGTCATCGGCAACCGCCAATATCAATGGAGACGGTACGGGTGACTTCACCGGCTTACTGACTCTGGGTGAATAGTGGCCGCTGAGCATATGGAGCTTGTCGGTTGATTAAGCCAAGAGTCCTTGCAGGGCAAGGCGTCGTAAACACGAAGTATTCTGCGCATAGCGAATGCTGGTTGTCGTGTGGGCGGCAGGGCTTTGGTGGTGGTTCTGGAAGAGAGTGGTTGTGACGAGGTTACGAGAAGACGTTGCACCCTCGGCTTGATTAACGGGCTGCAGTTGTCAAGAGGCAGACGCGAGGAAGGGAGAAGTAGTCCCCCATTTCATTTGGGCTAATACCGCAGGATTGACCGTCAAGCGACAAAGCGTTTTATCTGGTCTACGACATGCTCGATCTGTTCGCCAGTTAGTTCTGGAAACATGGGCAGGGAAGCCAGTTCATCCGCGCACTTCTCTGCAACTGGAAAACTACTCTTTCCGTAGCCCAGCTGTTTGTATGCTTCTTGTAGATGAATGGGAACGGGATAGTGAATCCCACAAGAGATGCCCTTGTCTGCCAGGACGCTTATAAGCGCATCGCGGCTTCGAACACGGATCGCATAGATGTGGTAAACGTGTTTGCCGTGTGCGGCTTCTGCCGGTGTGATTACGCCTTGCACATCTGCTAAGAAGTCGTTGTAGAGTTGAGCATTTTCTCTTCGTGCCTGGTTCCACGCAGGAAGATGTTTCAATTTCACGCTCAGCACTGCTCCCTGGAAACCATCCATACGGGCATTCCAGCCGATTATAGAGTGATCGTATTTCTTGCGCTGACCATGGTCACGAAATATGCGCATCTTTTCAGCGAGTTTGGCGTTGTTGGTGACAATGGCACCGGCATCCCCGTATGCTCCCAAGTTTTTCCCGGGGTAGAAGCTGAAACAACCGGCATCGCCGATAGAACCCGCGTGCCGCGCCTTGTACTCCGCCCCATGTGCTTGGCAGGCATCTTCAACCACGACTAACCCATGGGCCCGCGCAATTTGCGTAATGCGGTCCATGTCAGCCATCTGGCCGAACAGGTGGACGGGAACGATGGCCTTGGTCTTCGGCGTGATGACGCCATCAAGCAAATCCGGATTCAAAGTGTACGTCTGCTCATCGACATCGACAAATACCGGTTTGGCGCCGCAGAAGGTGATGGCTTCCGCGGTGGCAATGAACGTGTTAGGGGTGGTTACAACCTCGTCACCCGGCCCTATTCCAAGGCCCAACAGAGCCATCCACAGCGCCGTTGTTCCACTGTCAACGCCGATTGCAGACTCACATCCGCAGAACGAGGCAAAACTCTTCTCGAATCGTTCGACAAAGGGCCCGCCAGCGAATGCGGTATTATCCAACACTTGCTGCAAAGCGGTCCCTATTTCTTCGCGGATGGACACGTACTGCATTTTAAGATCAAGAAATGGCACTGTCATTACTCTTCCCCTTGGGTTTCCTTGATTTTCCTTAGTACGCGCGCGGGATTGCCCACCACTATCGTATTTGCAGGTACGTCCTTGGTGACGACGCTACCTGCTCCAACGATAGCATTCTCACCGACGGTAATTCCACATAGAAGCGTCACGCTTGACCCAATGGATGCTCTCTGTTTCACCAATGTCGGCACACAGGTCCAATCATTCTCTGTCTGCAGTCTCCCATCTTCGGCGGTTGCGCGAGGAAAGGCATCGTTGATAAAGGTGACATTGTGTCCGACAAAGACCTCGTCCTCGATTGTTACACCTTCGCAAATGAAAGTGTGGCTGGATATCTTGCAGTTTCTACCTATTTTCGAACCCTTTTGGATTTCAACGAACGTGCCAATCTTGGCGTTATCGCCAATTTCGCATCCATAGAGGTTCACAAAATCATAAATTTTCACTCCTTTGCCGAGTTTCACATCCGGTGCGATTTTGCGCCATGGCATGGTTTCACCTCTCATGTGTTATTCTGCCCGTTGTTCGTTGGCCTCACGCGCTTCAATGACACATCTCTTAGCTTCCGGGCATACCGTCCTTGCATGATCCTCATGATAACGGGTGCAGTATGCGTAATCACTTTCCGTGCCAAGCCTATCTTGTAGAGTCCAGTCCCGTAGTAAAGGGAGATAAGAGCCAAAACACACCTGTTTTTTGACAGCGTCATGTCTCGAAAGTCACAGAGCATGCGAAGTCGATCTACATAGGGATCATCTCTGGATGTTTCGACAGCCGCCAGGTCAACATCATTTTCATATTCTATGTTGATGAGTCGGGATTCCCCTGCGGGAATAGTCACTGTAAGGCCCAGGTCTGTACCGGACTTCTCAGAGAAATATGGATTGCCGTCAACGGTTACCTCTTTTATTCCCGGAGAGAATGCCTCCTCTTTTCGGACAAAATAGGTGATATCGCGCTTCTGCGTGTTCTCAAGCTCAATGCATCTGCAAAAGGCACGGACATCGTAGTTGCCATCATCTCGAAGTTTCTTCAAGTAAAGATGTCTAGCGATATGTCCCAGGC
The DNA here is from genome assembly GCA_964462945.1 of uncultured Pirellulales bacterium. GTDB lineage: Bacteria > Planctomycetota > Phycisphaerae > Sedimentisphaerales > Anaerobacaceae. Next base: position 19,834 of record CAYWZW010000076.1, on the reverse strand, counting down.
TTCGCCATTGAATACGAGGCTCAATAGTCCTAACTGTGTCCGCCGTCTTGTTGAATGAATCGATACCAGACCGTAAAAACCAGTGATGCTCACAGAAGATGACAGCATGCCCAAGAAACAAGTCTATGGCTAAATCTGCTCGACCTGGTCCTGTGTCCCAATACCTATTCAGGCATGTAAAGTTTTCGAAGTGTAAGGTCACTGCTCTCAATCTGGACAACAGCTCAGCTTGTTCTTCACAATCTAAGGGTGTTTCTTCTGACTTCATAGCTGCCAGAAAGTTATACTTCTTTAGTAGGCCAAGTGTTTTTGCAGGGGCAATTCCGTGGGGAAAAATCATCACGGGATCATAAGATATCCCCGTCAAGCTCTTGAACTTCTCCATGCGCGCAAGGCCTTGTTTGATGTTCGCCTCTTGTTCCTCCAAAGGTCGTGCCTGCCATTGATCTTGTGGCTCCGTCTTGTACTTGTAAAACTCATAAGAATCGTGATTATTGCCGTGAAGACATACCGAGAATCTGTCTGTATGCTGGCGAAACAGATTCACGACATCTCTTTGGCAACGGTCATAGTTCCACGGGATGAAACCAATTGTGGTGTGGAAATCAGCTTTTTCCATCTGCTCTAGAAGTCCCTTATAGCTCAGAAAGCCATAGGGATCAATCAACCACGCATCATCAATGGTAAGGTTAGCGTAGTATCCTGGGCTGTGCCAGCACCGCTCGCCACAGGTGTACCGCAAGAACAGTATGAACGGTGCAATCTCCAGGAAGTTCACTTCCGTAGAATGGTACTTCGGCTCGCAAGATGCTGCAGAGGTGCCGATGTGTGTCAGAAAAAACGCCTCATGTCCGCAAAACATAGTCTTTACGAACACTGGAAACAGGACATTACGGTTTGCTATTCCAATGCTGATAACCTGCTCAGCTCTTTGAGTCTCGTCTAGAAGAAAATAATCGAGGTCCTTACAAGAAACTGGGATGTCGGTACCGACCAGTTGCTGAGCAACCTCCTTGAGCGCCGAGACCCTGGCGACTCCGCTAAATGGGACTTTAGTACAGCTTCTGCATCCTACGATTGTTTGACCAGATAGCATACTGAGCAAACTTGCACCGAGATCTGGAGTCACACCTATGACCATAAGAGGGGGCTTCCTACCATCTGGGCGATCAAGAGCGGACATTAGATGCCGGACATCGAGAACGACCAGAGCTTTCGCCGAAATGACTATCGCCTGCGTGTGCTTCTGCTTGAGAGTATCCGTCAGATGGCGGCAATCTCTACCTTCTACAAATAAGCGTGCGATGTCTAAGCCGCAAAATGCGCACGCAAGATCGAACTCATGCCCACGAGTCGATTCGTCATCTGAGACATCTATGAGTAGTACTTGTTCGCGTGACATGATGGACCGGTGTGAAGAACGGGGCACATCGTAGGACATTTCATAGATTCAAGTCTTGACCCGCCCCACCCGCCGTAGACGATAAATGATTTCACCAGAAAACACAACCGCTCTTCTATGATTTCTCCATCAGGAAAAAGAGCGGTCATTTCCTTCTTCGTCAGAAGCCGTATGGAACTGACCATTTCTCTTGCTTGTTGGGCATCAGATACCCCTTTGTACCATCCAACGCCATACTGAGTGATTAACCATACTTGAACGGACAGAGGGGGAAACTGAAAAAAAGGAAGAAGGGAATGCGGTTCTATCGGAAAATAGCGGTTAGGTGCTTGAACAAAATATCGTTTCCCTACACGTCTTATTTCATTTGCCATCCTATGTTGGTCCTCAAAGTTGCCCAGGGCTTGTAGTACCGCATTTGAAAAAACCACGTCCAATTCCTTGTCTCGAAATTCTCTCATGTCCCGCCCATCGCCAACAATACTCTGAAAGTTGCTATGGTGGAATTCAATGCGGTGGAGATTCATGACAATTACTTCTACACCTGCCTCCTTGTCGAAGCCCACGTTCTCCCAGTACTTCTCGGTCCCGCCAACGTCAAGGATCGTTACCGGTTTCGGCACAGACGCTAGAAGACGGCGAAAAATGGTGAAGCGTCTTAGTCGAAATCTATTAGATAGAGAACCTACGTCATTAGGATCTGAAAGTCTTCGAAATAACTCACATGGCATGAACTATTTGTTACCTCGACACCATGCCCCAAGCTTTGTGGTACGACCTTCTGGCGACTGTCAATTTCGCCTCACTTCAAGACCATTCCCTTCTCATTCGGCATGCTCACGCATGAAGTTTCACGGCGTGCACTTGCTCCTACGTATAACACGCTGTCCACATCATTTCGTTTTGCATGTCCAATTGGCTCTCCGCATGCTATCCTGGTGCACAAGCGTTTTTACGATGCCTTTCTTTTCATGATACGGTCCCTGTCTACCATTTGGCTACACAGGTGGACCGGAATAATTGCCTTGGTTCGGGACGTAATTTGTGAACGTTCGCTCACTTATGAATGCACCAGTATCCCTCAGCCTTTCAGAAAGACCTCTAAATACTGATCAACTATTTTGTCCCAGGAGAAATTCTCTGCGACGAATCTCTGTGCGCGCTCTCCCTTATCCCTTACCTCTTCGTTCGCGGACAAAAGCATCCGCAGCGCTGACAAGAGTGATCCGACGTCTCCTTTCTGAAATAGAACCCCGTTTTCTTGGACCAAAAATCTGTTTTCCGGGATGTCACTCGCAAGCACACACTTGCCGAAACTCATCGCTGTCAAGATGACGGGCGAGAGGCCTTCCACATCTGAGGGTTGGACATACAAGTAACAGTGTTGCATTAGTTCGTCTACGGATTGGCCATACAGATAGCCAGTGAAGACTATTCTTTTATCCTTGGTCGATCTCAGCTTCTCTACCCAACGTTTGTCAAGCAGATTATCACCCACTAACACCAATTTGATATCCGTGTCCAGTTTTTCGAAGGCTTCAATCAGATAGTGGATACCTTTTTCCGGGATGAACCGTCCAACGAATAGGATGTACTTGTGTGGTTCCAAATCCAATTGCTCCAATATCCGGCGACCGCTGGTGGGTTTTATCTCTACACCATAGGGAATGTAGACGATCTTTTCGCCCAGTCTTTCCACGTAGTGCCTGTGGGCAAAGACGTTATCGACTATTATGCGATCCGACAGGTAGGCAGCCAGATACACAGCGGTTCTCAAATAGGCCCTTACGTAGACAGGCCATCTGGTTCTCTTCCAGTCCAGACCGTCCACACCAATAAAGCATTTTTTCCCAAAGAGCTTCAGAAGGGGAACCCATATAATATTGCCCGCATTATGAATGTGTATTAACTCACCGGTACTGAAGAAAATAATGTGCAACGTGCAAAGAAATGAGTGTATCAGCGTGTCAAATCCTTGCCTTCTGATAGTGGGTAAATGAATCAACCTCATATTCTTGTAGCGCGAGGGACATTCTTGGCCGGCGCCCCCGTACTTACGGCAGTAAACGACTACGGCATAGCCTCGATCTGCCAGACGGCTATACAACGCTTCGGCAATGGTGTCTGAGCCTCCACTTCCGTCCGACGGCGGCAGACTTCTGATGCCGAAAACTGCGATTTTCTTTCTCTGACTATTCACGGTTCTCAAATATGCTTCTGATCGTTGCTGGCCAGAGAGCAGTGTCACGATAGCGTGACACATTCCCCTGCTTCCTATCCCCGCAGGATCTGTCCCCGCACGACACTCAGTGCTCCACTCATATGTGTCTCACGGCTCAGCACGGCTACGCCTCAGAAGCTCGATGCTCTCTGGGCAAAAAGAAGAACGATTGATTCTGCTGGTTCTGATAGTAGTTTTCAAGGTAATCTCTTAAAGCGTCCTTCCACTGGCGCATAATATTCAGGTTGCGCAGAGTCAGTTTTCTGTTGAGGAGTCTCTCCGAATCGGGACGTGGGGCAAAGTACTCTTTCTTGAAGAAGCTCGAAGGCACTTCCGTTATCTTGATTTGCTTCTCGAAGCCTAAAATGGATACCAACTCCTTAGCCACTTCCAGTCTATTCGTACCGCCCTGACATGCCATATTATAGAGCCCCCACAACTCCTTCTCTAGCAGCAGTCTTACATTTTCTGCAAAATCGTGTGTATAAGTGGGTGTACCCAGTTTGTCATTTACGACGAACAGCTCCCTCTTGCCTTCGACGATCTGTTTCATCAGTTTCTGGACAAACTTCTTGTCTTTCTGGGGGCCACCGCCCATCATCCATCCGGCTCGACAAATAAGATATCTCTTGGCATTTTCTCTCACAAAGACTTCTGCGGCAAACTTAGCTCTCGCATAGTGTCCCAAGGGATTGGGGATGTCCCAGTCATCATAAACTTCCTTGTTGCCGTCAAAGATCCCCGCCGTGCCTATATACAGCAAGGGGATATCCAACGCATTTGCAATATAGACAGCATTTTCTACTGACAACGCATTTGTCGCATAGGTATCATCGGGATTCAGCTCACAATATTCAAGATCCGTGTGAGCACCTAGATGGAACAAGTAGTCCGGCTCGAAATCCAAGACGTCCTTGCGATATAGCTCGTAGTCTCTAATGTCACAGTAAGTGAGCCACTCTTCGTTGAGGTTGATATCGGTGCATTTCAAGCAGTAGTCTCTCTTGAATTGGACATAAAACGCTTCCCCAAGCATCCCACCGCAACCAGCAATGTATATTCTCTTCATCACAGACATCTCTTCGTTTCCTCTCCTAAAACAAGTTTTTCAGCAAAGTGATCTCATTGGCTACGTCGTCATCATTAGAGGCATGTGCTAGCGTTCCGTTCCGCAACCCTTATGGGTTCGACCAAGGCCTTGAATAGGCGAGCGTGTTCTTTTGCAAGCCCTGGGATATTCGCCATATGCTTTATCACGGCATGAGACACGATTGGGTCAAGGAAACCAGAAACAGGGGCTGCCGCGTACGGATCCACTATGACCCACTGAATTCTCTATTGGTCACCAATTGTCTCTGAAGTTTTTCTGAGGATCTCCGATTCTTCTCCATGACGCGCTCGTATATGTTCATCAAGCGCTCATAGTGCCTGTCTGCTGCGTGTTCCTGACGCACGTAGTGTCTTGCATTTTGGCCCAATTGGGCTGCCTTATCAGGGTATTTCTGCATCCATTGCATGGCCGCAGCCAATGCCTGTACATCGCCTGGCGGGACCAGTAGGCCACCGTCGCTGCTCTCAACGAGCTCCGTCATCCCACCCAAATCAGAGACAATGACCGGCTTTCCTGCGGCAAAGGCTTCCAGAATACTGAAAGGCTGGTTTTCAAACCAAAGGGAAGGGAGTACCACAGCACTTGAGTTGGAGAGTATCTGCCTTATTTCACCTGCCTGTTTCATGCCAACGTATCGCGCGTTGGGAGGCAGCAATCTCGGTAATTGACTAGCTACTGGCTCGTTCACTTGTCCAGCTATTACTAAATTCACTTCCGGAACCTCGCGGCAAGCAGCGAGCAGAGGAAAGATTCCTTTAATCGGTTCTATTCTGCCCATGAAGAGTAAGTAATTCTTGTTTTGGTTTTGTTCCTGAAACATATTGTCAGGTAAAAACAAAGGCAAATGTTCCACTTCTTGAGGAGGGATACCTCTATCTATCATTTTTCTTCTAAGGAAAGCACTGGGGGCAAGGAAAAGGTTTACGCTGCGCCTCAGACCCATAATATGATGGGCGTATGCTTCTATTGCAGCCGTTGCGCTAGCCAAGAGTGAACCTTTCTTACATCGTTTCAACATAGCTCTATAAAACGAATTCCTGCCGCAGCTGACACAAATTTTGCTGGTTCGATCAACTAGAAAATGTGTGTTTGGACATATTAGTTTATAATCATGTAGTGTCCACACTACGGGCAAACCATTTCTTTTTGCTTCAAGAATAACAGATGGAGTAATATGTGCATGTATGTTTTGGAGATGAACAATATTCGGGTGAAAACGGTCCAACAATCGCTTGAACTTTCGCCGCGCCTCCGCAGAGTAGATAGCTCGGTACAGCACGCGAAATCCATTCGATAGGTTCTTATTCCTATTCAGTTTGCTAAAATCTATGTGGCTCACAAACAGGTCAGCATTAGGATCAAGAATATTTCTGTCGTCCTGCATAGCGAAAAAGGAGACTACATGTCCCTTACTTCTGAGCAGATCAGCGAGATGAAATGTGTATGTGCTATCACCGCCTCCATGGAAGTGACGCGTATTTACCAGCAAAATCCGCAATTGAGTTTTCCCTTTTATTTATATTTTCAGTACATAAACCATCGGGCCCAAAAAGTTCCTGTCATCCAACCTGCTATATGTTTTTGACGGGAGACTCATTGGAGAGAGAATTCCTCACATGCGGAGTAATGGCCGGCTACTCGCAGACAAAATGGATGACAAAGACGACGACTCAAGAAGTTTCACGTGATTCCAGTGTCTTATTCTGAGGGTTGGATTCTTTGTGCCCGCCAACGACCAGACTATGCCCATAGTCCCAAATACAAAGTAGACTCCTTCTGATCGCTGAAATATAGGATAGGCGATAGACTCGAACAGGGCCTCCATAAAAACCATGAACACCCCGAGAGAAAAGGCCCTTAAGTAAACAGTATTTGCACTATTCAGATAGACCCAAATCCTTTGAAGCATATTTCGACATAGTACAACATAGGCAATGAATCCCAATATCCCCAGCTCTCCCAGGATATTTGCCCACTGGGTATCCATAATAAAGCTACCCGTTTCCGCACTCAAACCATACAGAGTAGACAGCCCATACTGCTCATAAACAGGGCTATAGTAAAGGCTGGAAATCCACCCTGCATACCTTCCTAAGCCGGCACCAAAAGGAAAGTAATCCCTCGCTATTTCAAAACTTGTTAGGTATAAGACTCTCCTTACATTTGTTACCCCTTCTTCAGGCCAAAAAACCCCTCCTATTTTATGAGTAATGACAGGCCATATTAGATTAAAGGACAAGACATAAACGATGAGAAGTAGAATGAGCACTCTCCACAAATACTGCCTAGCTTTGCTATATACCAAGAAGGTTATTCCTAGTGCTCCCGCGACTCCCAAAATGGGTTTAACACGGAAAGAGAAGAGCATGCCAACAAAAAACAAGAGGCTGTATATCAGGTTTCTTTTATCAGGAGCAAATACACAGAATGCTAACGAAAAGATACCTGCTACTGCCATCATCCATCCAAAGTCACCAGGGTGGACACACAAAGAAACTACGCTGGGCATACCTGCCTCGTACATTATTGGATTCTCAGTGTTTCCCAGCAATCGTCTAAATTGGACAGGGGCAAACAAATCTATGATACCACAAGCGAGAAGTACTATTGCCAAGGTACCGAATGTCTTGACCCATTTTTTTACACTGGCTTCATCCCAATGCAGGCTCCCGACAATGGAAAACAGCAGGAAACCCTTAATCATTAAGAATAGCCCGAATGCTGATATGAGAAAAGGAACACCGCTAATTACACTGCTCAAGACCCCAGCCACACAAATACCCAAAAGCGGAAGGCCGATCCGTTTGTCTATTAGCGACTCCTGTTTCAGCATCCTCCTCACGATCATGAGGAGAAAAAAGAGGATGATGAAAAGCTCTTCACTTCTTTTCACCATCGTACCCACCGCAGGGCTTACCTTGTTGATATTTGAAACGAGTAGGGGTTGAAACACCAACAAAATGCCTAACGCAATAACAGTTTCTCTGGGGAACCTGAGAAAGCAAATGGAAACAATCAGCAAGAACAGGCATCCTAATACAAAGTACTTGCACATCATAGGCCCCAGACAGAATATCCCTGCCACGGCCCCTATCAAAAACGATCCCATTTTTGCGTCGGATATGTGCGGAATAATGCCAAGGAACCTCTTGGTTGTCGTCCGGACGATTATGCACATCATTCTTTTTCTCATCTGGCGGTTTGACAATAGCTGGCGCTGTTGTTGCCAGCCCCAGACTCACGTGCCAAGCTCCCTTCCCAGGATGTCTGCCTTTGAGGAAACTCCCATTGGACCAGCTAACTCAACGATTTGTGTTGTTCTCATGTCACTCGCTTCTTAGCTACGACGATTAGGCCGGGACAAAAGAACGGCCAATTTCTATCTATAATATAGCGAAAAGGAAGATCAATCACTTTAAGAACGCATCTTGCTGCATTCTTTAAAGGAGATCTGCCTTTCTTAAACGCAAACAATCTTTCCCTCCAAGCGTAGGCAGCCATACTCTGTACTTGTAGTTTTTCCCTTTCCAAAAAGTTTTTCAGAGCATTAGGAGAGAAATAAAAGTTGTGATCAGGGTGTATGATCTCTCTTCCAAGAAGAGTAAAAACAAAATTACGATAAAAGAAGGGATTGGGAGTTGTTATAATCAAGAGAGTGTCATCTGACATAGACTTGTAGCAGCTCCTTAAGAAAAGTCCTGGGTTTGATAGGTGTTCTATTATCTCGCCGGCAACTATGATGTCCACGCGGCACTTGCTGAGTCCCTCAATCTCATCAAGATGCTCTACGTCGCCGACTATCAAATCCTTCATACCCAAGGCCCTCAGTCTGTCTAATCCTTCCTCATCAATGTCCACACCATAGACTCTCTTAGCCACCTTCGACAACTCGATATGAAGTAGACCACCCGAGGCAAGATTTTCGTCCAAGAAACCAGAATCGACGCAACCTAAGTGGAGTACGATTCGATCTTTTGCCTTCTCTACTAAGAACTGCGTGCGGTCTACACTTTTTATCTTAGGTAGGGTATGTTCAAGCTTCATGAGCCATGCTTCCTTATCTCCATATGGTCAGAAAGCATCTTCTTCCGCCAAACGTTTTCTATCATAGACAAATCCCTCCAGTGAATTGCAGTCAATGCGACGATAAACACTATTCCCCCTACAATCTGAGAATATAAGGGAGAAACAAAAAGGATTTCCCCCAACAATGCGCTGGCCGCCACCAAAGCGCCAACGGTCAAAGCAGTTCTGATGCCTTCACGTAAGTCCCCGCCAAAATACCTTTGTGCGTAATAGACAGAAACGGAAATGCCTGTAACAGTTAGAATGAGAAAGCCCAGCGCTGTCCCGACAATTCCTAAGACAGGGATCAATAGACTCCAGGAAATACAGGCTAGAATCAGGCCTATGGTACTCGCAATAGCAGGAATGTGGACGTATTTTGTCCCCGACAATGAATTTACCGCAGGAACTCCATTGATCGCTATGTAGACAGTCACAAGTAAAATCCGCAGAGTAAGAACGCCTGGCGCATGGTCAATCCCCGCCACGATATTGAATATAAGTCTGGCAAAAATTACAGCAAGTCCACATGAAAATGATGATGCGATAATGAGCCATTTAGTGCTTCTGCTCAGAAGTCTTCCAATGGATTCAAAATCGTTTTGACCATAGTAATGGGCCATCGAAGGAAAAACGACTAACGCTGTACTCCTCGACATAAGGTGGAAAGGCATGGACACAGACAGAGCGGCCGAATAATAGCCCACTTCTGCCGACGTGCCGTACACACCTGTAAGTATCGTTCCGATATACAACCCCGCCATATCTGCCGACGTACCCGCAAAACATATGGAGAAAAACGAAAGCATTTCCTTGACTATTCTTCTTAGCACGGTGCGATCTGTCAGTAGTGAGAACGAAATCAGGGACCTCTGAGCATAGATCGCCCATAGAGCAAACGCAGAGTAAAGTAAGATAAACGGCGTGACCAAGAAACTGGTAAGTCCGAATAATACGAATACGAACAACGCGAAGAAAAAAACACCATCGGCAAACATCTCATTTTTGAAGTAATTCCCTACTTTCTCCGTACCGTAATATGTGCATTTGAACAATGTGTAAAGGCTATATGAAAAGACGATAGGAGCCGCTCTGATAAACCAGGATGCCTCTCCGTTCATCGCCCTCGCCAGTTGCCTACTGTACGCAAACATCAAGAGACACATTGCTGCTGAAAGAGTCGCGGTTAGAAGTAAGGCGATTGTATAAACGTATTTACTATTTTCCCTCTCTCCTCTGCCTATGTAGTGGGCAATATACTTTGTCGTCGTCGGACCTAATCCGGCTGAACTAACCAGAGAAAAAAGAAGAGCAGTTGAAATCGCCAAATTGATATTACCGAGTATCTCGGGACCCAAAGAACGAATTACTACGGTGTTGAATATCAGCTTGGTCAAACCAAAGCTAATCAACGCAAGAATTGTCAGGGCAATATTTCTTATCATATGTTCACATGCGACGGCTTAGTCGCCACGACTCTCTTTCTGCGAGAATCTTGCCGTTCTCACGGGACACCGCTGCACGAGCACCTTTTTTCCCCTCAAGTTCGTAAGTCCACGTGGGATTCCGGCAGCCGAGATGGTTAGTGATTATGCAGTACACAAGACGGCCATTGGCTCACTTCAATACCGCGCTTCAACAACCTGCGGAGAGTGCCCCTGTTGCCGAAGGGGCCTCGGCATCCATGAGAGAAGACTCCCAACGCTCCAGCAAGCGGTTGCCTCTTCCACAGGGTGATCTGATTGGGTACACACCGGGCACGCTGGGCCCGTTTGGTCATCGTCCTGTTGCTCTTGGCTGCTGTCATGGCACCCTTCGCTTCGAATGTTGCACTCCACTTCCTTCGTTTGTTCTGCCTAATTCGTTTCCTGAATCTTGTATCGACCAAGCGACGGATACACCTTAAGCCGTGGTCCAGTTCTTGAGGAGTATTACAAGGCGCGCATGGACACCACATTGGGTCATCCTCGTGTGGGGTCGTTTACCTTGTTTGGAATCGAATCGATAATTCGCCAGCGTGCACCGTCAAAGACAACAACAGGTATCTTGGAATCGACAACTTCTCACATCAAATGCTGACCTTGTCACAGTTCTCCATGCGATAAACCGTTTCCTGAAGGGAAAAGCCAAAATCTGTTTCAGGAAGGCCCTCAAAATCAAAGACGTTCCTTACCAGGGCAATTCTTCAGGCATCGTTCCTTTGACAGTAAAATAGACGGGGCGGTCTGCCAACAGAATCCTATCGAGTTCAAGCTCATTGCCCTGCAAGTCAACCGCTCGCCACGGTTTTCCAGTCAAAGATATTTCCCTCCTTCCTGCACCTTCTTGAGTCCAGGCAACAATTACTGTCTGCCCATCGCTCTCGAATCCATATGCCTTTAACTCTTTAGGGCTTCTAACGGGGCCGAGAGACGTTATTGGCGGTGAAAGCAAATTTGCCATCGCCGACTGAGTGACCAACATCTTTCGGGGCGCTCCAGCCCATTCGAAGAAGACCCCCGCAAGATCTTCATTATTAAGACTGCCACAACTACCCGAGTGGTACATAACTAACTCAGCCCCGTACGTTAGTAACAGTGTATTGAACCTGACTTGACGTTCTGCGGCTTCGATTTCACAGTCGAGTGGTGTCAGCCATGCACGATAGGGTTCAAAAGGCATATCATCGTCTCCATAGCACGCACCCTCAGTAAACCATATAGGCTTATCTAAGCCGGTGGAATGCATCCATTCACGGAGTTGGTACAGGGGTCCCTCGTATGCATCAGGCGATGTCCAGCGCGGGAAGATGTGCAGGCTCAGAGCATCAACCCAGGCTAAACCACCACCTCTGATAAATTCCTCCGTATAGGTTGAGCCATCGGAAATGCCGCCGATCACCAATGCGAAAGGGTCAGTTGCTTTTATCTGCTGATAGGCTACTTGTAATAACTTCAGGTAATCCCCAACCTTATAGCCTTCTTGTTCGGGCAGGGCGTAAGACGTGTAAATGGGTTCATTCAGTACCTCCCATGCGCCCAACCGATTCTTATAGTGTTGAACAGTCCGGCGAACATAGGTAGCAAACTCATCCAAGTCACGCGGCATATACAACATGCGCGCCCTGCATCCCGGATAGTCTTCGGTAACTTTCACTTCCGGACCTGCGCTCGACGACCAGTTGCTGGACGGAAAAGGCAGAAGTCCGAATACGTCCAGCCCTTGTTCTAAGACGCGGTTGATTTGATGATCAGGTTCTGTAAAGTCAAATTGTCCCTTTTCCGGCTCCACATCCTGCCATTTCAATGACCAATCACGGAACCGGCAGATGCCAATCTGTTTGCTGAGATCCAACAAATGTGGCCATGGGTAAGCATGATTCATCCCGAACAAACTGTCTGATCTGGTGTAGGGCTCAATAATGGCGAAACGTAACGATCGTGTCAGTGCCAGGTCAGCTCCTTCGCAACTCAGGTGTAAGCGATAGAAACCCTTCCGTCGGACTCCGGGATCAATAGGTACTCCAACTGTCTGCCCAGGCGGTGCATCAACCGCAAGAGCAGCCTCAAAGACGACGGAGTCATCAAAGTCCGTCGTCGTCAGATAGAGGGTAATGGAGTGAGTGGTTTCATCTGAGTTGAAGATTGTAACCGTCATCTCAGGCTCAACGCCATAAGGATAAAGGTTTCCCAGGCGATTCGTTTCCAGTCCGACCTCAACAGGTGCCCGCGGCCGATAGGGCGTTGCCCTATAGTTCTTTTCAAGTTGAACTCCATCAATCCACACGGTTCCTGATTCTCTCTGTGATGCCTCTAAGTCCAAACCCAAAGCGATGAAAATTTGCCCCGCCTCGGGCTGAAAGGTGAATGTACAACGGTTCCACTCTGTGAAAAGCCGCACTTGTTGCTGCAAATTCCCTACGAAGGCCTGCTGCACGGAGAGCACTCCAACCAACCCATCGGAATCAGATTTCATCCAGGCGCTCAGAGTGTAATCCTCACCAGGCTCGACCGTGACCCAGCCTCGATTGGCCAACAACGGAGCTTTTACAGGAACGCGCTGGAGCGGAAAATAGTCATAGTGATAAACGGGAATAGTTGTTTCTGTAAGGGCGATTTTGAAACTTGACCCATGGAACTGCGATGTCGCGGTGTCTACTTGGCCCACAAGTAGATTCAAATTACCTCCCCAATCGGGAAGATCGGCAATGCTTCCCCAATTACTGGTTCCACATTCAAAGCTGCTGTTGGGCAGAAGGTTCACAGCAGTGGTGGGCGGCACGACCTCCGTGAATCTTCCTACTAACGGCTCGGACGGCTCCAATCGAACATCGTCCAGCCAGAAGGTACCAGTCGACAAATACCAGAACTGAATACGGATGTTCTGCACAATAGTCTCCGTAGCCTGAAAAACGAACTCAAACTGCCTCCACTCATGAGTTACACGGAAGGATTCTGTCAATCCACAGTCGAGCCAGGTCTTCATGTTCACGACAGATACCTGCGCCCCTTCGCTGAGGATTCCTTCCTGCTTTGCAGCAAAAGACATCCTGTACCAGTTTCCCCGATCCAACTGCACTGTGTTTTTCTGGCAGAGCATTGCATGACTGGCCGGCGAGAGATTGGCAAAGCGCGTGCAAGTGAGTTTTTGGCTGAACTGCCCCTCGAATCCTCTATCCCTTGCCCAGGTTACGGTCGCGCCCTCGTCGCCTGAGAAGAACCAGTAATCTGCCATCCCATCTGCGTCCGTGTCCTGCTCGAATCCCCCGTTAACAACGGCACTGCCCTTCCCAACAGCGCTTACAGAAGATACCATGCTGATGATAAATGCGGTTACAAGTAGTTTTTTCATCTGAGATTCCCCTACAAGTTAGACTTACGCTGATGTTAGTATGATTTTTCCTACATGTTGCTTTCACATGTTGCAGTCACCGTCAATTATGTCCAGCAGGCACTGAGGGCCTGACAACTGGCACCATGCCACCACCATTTTTCAGTGACGCGGAAGCAGCCTCGAGAATTCGAACGACCGCCAGGCCTTGCATGCCGCTTGATTCGCACTCCGCCCCGGTCCTAATGCAGTCCAAGAAGTGCTGACACTCTGCTTTCAGCGGCTCAACGAGTTTGAGATAAGGAGAGTATGTGTCCCCATAATGGTAGGCATATTGAAACTCAGCAAACGAGTCATAGTGTGGAGGAACATCTATTCGCTTGTCGTGTATTTTGATCTTTTCTGCTGGCTCTGTATCGTCGTAAACGAGCATCTTTTTCTTGCCAACAAACACTGTCTCCCGGACCTTTTTGGGGTCCAGCCAGCTACTCTGGATCGTGGCAAAAGCACCATTGGCGAAATTCAGTGTCATATTCGTCACCTCTTCGACCCCAGTGGCAACATAGGACTTGCCCTGGCAGTTGACAGACACCGGCTCATAGTCAAGAACATAGAGTATAATTGAGATGTCATGTGGTGCGAGGTCCCAAGCCGCGTTGATGTCCTTCTGCACCAAGCCAAGATTCAAACGACGTGCACTAATATACAAAAGGTCCCCCAGTTCCCCCCTTTGAACGAATTCTCTGATTTTCTTTACAGGAGTCGAGTAGACAAAAGTGTGTCCTACCATAAGTATCAACTTGTGCCTTTCGGCCAGCTCTATCAACTCCTCACACTCTTTTGAAGAGCAAGCCATGGGTTTCTCAATGAAAGTGTGTTTCCCGGCCAGCAAAGACTTCTTGGCGAACTCAAAGTGCGAACGAACAGGGGTGACGACGGCGATAGCGTCGATGTCCTCGTCTTCGACCAGATCATCAAACTCAGAGACAGTGTTCACGGTAGGATAGAGCATCTTCATGTGCTCCAAGCGGCCCGCGTCCTTATCGCAGACTGATTTCACTTTACACTCGGAAAGGGAGCTAAAATTCCGAATGAGATTCGGACCCCAGTAGCCACAGCCTGCAACTGCAATGCTAAGCATTTTCACCAACCTTTCTGGACAGGGATCGTTGTTTCCGCGCGGTGAGGTTATCCTTGATGTCAGAGGCAATGGCCAGCGGTGTTTTCAGCAGGATCGCTACGTCCGAACATACAGACAGCTTTCTTGCATACCGGATGTCCAACCGTACCATCTCAGAGAAGGCAAGCCGATTTTTCCCGCTGACCTGCCACAGCCCTGTCATTCCAGGAACAACATCGAAGCGCGCGTGATGCCAATGCGAATACGCGTCTACTTCGTAGGGAACAGGCGGACGGGGTCCAACTAAGGTCATCTCGCCCCTCAGCACGTTAATCAGCTGCGGCAATTCATCAATACTCGTGCCGCGGAGTATTTTGCCGACCGCCGTCAATTGGGAAACATCGTCCAGCTTTGTCATAGGTTTATCTCTGCTTCCACCGTTAATTAACGCGCACATGTACTGTCTATGGGCAGACTTGTCGATATTTGGCTTCATGGTTCGGAATTTCAACATTGTGAAAAGTCTCCCCGAGCGGCCCACCCTTGGTTGCTTGAAAAAGACGGGTCCCGGAGACGAGACCTTAACGATGAGAGCAATAAGAATCAGAAGAGGAGATAACACCACGAGTCCGAGTGATGCACACACGACATCCATGGCACGTTTCCACCTGGGCAAAGAGCCAGCGAAGAACGGTTCAATCCCCTGTGTCAATGTCCCGCTCTTCGAAGCCATATAGGCAGAGGCTATTTCGCTGCTGAGCGGCGTGTTTTCGTCGTCACCGTCCTTCGCAGGTGCAGAAGGTCTCTGGGATCGTTTCGTCTTCGATCCTGGGGAGAAATCTGTGGAACTATATTGGTCTGGATGTCCATTGCCTTCAGCGAACCATTTCGATGGATAGGTATGAACAGTGTATTCCGGCGGCGCTGCCCTTGTCGTGATTGTCTTGCAGACATCTTCGGCTAACGTCTGAGCACCGCCTGCAGATGTGTACGGCAAGAGCACACCTATGCGTCTATTGTCAAACCATCCGACTTCATCGGTCAACCGAACACGGTCAGCCAGTACACGGGCCAGGTGCTGCACTCCGATGCTGTTTGCACCTGCTCCTGTCGTGAAGAGCAAGAGGGAAAACAAATGCTGGTTGCGATCAGCTCGGATTCGCTCACGCATAATGAGGGCACGGAATTGCCCTCGGGGTTGGATGTCCGTTGAGGACCCTGCCCTGAACATAGACACACACCATCTCCCGCAAGCCCTCAACTTGCCCAGATTCGTCACCTCTAAGTTACCTCCTACAACCTCCGGTAGAGCCACCCCGGAACGTGGAACCGTCTCTTGTTGAGGACGACTCCCAGAGTTTTGGCGTTCCACTTCAGTAATTGCACCTTGGTTTTGAGCACAACTTCCCGTCGCAGCCGCTCCGCCTCAACAACCAAGACAACGCCATCACACAAGCTAGCCAGTCTGGCTGCCGAACTGGCCTCTTTCAAAGGCGGCATATCAATCACCACGTAGCGGTAATACTCTTTCATCGAATTGATCAGCTTGGCAAAATAATCAGAATGGAAAAGCGGCAATGGATACCCGTTCGTTATGCCTGCTGTCAGGATATGGAGATTCCGTGCACACCAAGACACGATGATATTTTCATTGCTTTTTCTGTCTGGTGCGCTTACGTTGACAAGTCCGGGTGCGAGTCTGGTCTCGAAAATCTGGTGTACCGAAGGACACCGGATGTTTGCGTCCACAAGGAGGACGCATCCCTCACTATGTTGCGCAAGCACGGTGGAAATATTTGCAGCGACTGTGCTAGCGCCTTCACCACGGTACGAACCTACAACTGCAAGAACACATGATGCTCCTGCACTCTTCTGCGACTGTAGTAAGAGTTCCTCTTGGAGAGCACCGTAGTGCTCTCTGATCTTTGCAGGGATAATCCACTGCTGTGACACACCGTTTGCACTCTCACCATTGGTTTTGGTTCGCTTTATTTGCTTTCGTGCGGCGTGAACCTTGTTGGCCCGCACACGCGGGATAGAAGCAAGAGTTGGCAATTGGAGTATTCTCTCCGCCTCCTCAGGTGTCTTGATGGAGTGGTCTATGTACTCGGAGAATAGTGCAAGCCCGATCGCGCCAATAGTACCCATGAAAAGTCCTAAAGCCATGTCAAGTAACCTCCCCGACCCAACTGGCTTCAAGGGGAGAGTAGCTGCCTGCACCACACCGATGTTCGATATCTTCTCACCTTCCAAAGCATGATCAATACGGGCCTGTTCCAGGTTCTCGGAATATCTGCGGTAATTCGTCTCCTGGACACTTATCTCTCGTTTCAATCGCGTTATTCCCAGTTCTGCATCGTTCACTGTCTTCAGCCCCGCTCGTGCCTTTGCTAATTGCCCCATCAGGTTCTCAACTTTGGCCTGGAGTGATGAGAGAGCTGTTTGTTCGGTGAACAATGCGGATTGCACTTGCTGGTGAACACTATTGACTCCTCTAGTCACCTCTGTACGGCCCGCCTTCGTTGTCTCTTTGTCAAGTAGCGCCTTCGCCTCGGCAACTTCTCGACGGGCCATCTGCATCTGTTGGCTTCCCTCGGCAAACTTGGACGCAAGGTCCTGCTCCTTCAATTGCAGTTCATAGAGCTTCGCACGCATCAGGTCGGCGGCATAATCCGGAAAGCCTGTAGTCTCCTGTGTCACCTGTACCTCAGGTATGCTTGTGAGGGTCGTCTGCAATGCCTGAACCTTCGCTTCGGAAGCCGTCAATTCAGCTTCTGCGGCCCCTGTCTGTTGCTCCAGGTCGCCAATGCGGTTCAACATAACCAGACGCTGATCTTCCAGCGACGAAACGCCGGTTTCGTCCTTCAGATTTCGAAGTTCATTCTCATACGTCTCGAGTTTACTTCGCAAATGGTCAGACTGTTGGAGGAAGAATTGGTGCGAGCCAGGGGTTTGATATACAGCAATGTGTTTCTCGAGGTACAAACCGATCAGTTTGGTGATAACCTCCTGAGCCAATTTCGGGCTTTTCGCCTCGTAAGAGACGCTGATGATGCTGCTCTTGTTTACGGCCTTAATCTCGAGTCCCCTCAAAACCCCCAGCACGGTCTTTTCGCGATTGCTCGCCTGCTCGACCATATCTACATCTGCTCTGAGACCTTGCAGTTTTCTTGCTGCGCCGCGTAGTTGGCTCTTAATGTCTCTGACCACTTTATAACCTGTCCATCCTACGGTGAGGTTCTTATCCGAGCGCGAGGGCTCTTTGCCAGGACCTATATGGAATGCGTCGATGCCGATGGCGTCAACTACCTTCTCCGCCAACTCCCGGCTCTTGAGGATCTCCAGCTCTGCGTTGATCTCACTTTCGCGAGATTGACTGATACCAACGATCTGACCGGTTGTTGCCGTCGGGTCCAGGGTTACGCTTTCGCGGCCAAGGCGCACCAGTAACTGCGCTTCAGAGCGGTATATTTCAGGTCTGCAAAGAGTACCCACAATCACGACACCGAGAACGCCAAAGAAAAACAGGGTCATTTTCCACTTATGCCGAAATAGAACATAATAGAGGTCCCGCAATGAACCCTGCGGAGTTTCTTCCGGAAGCTCACCTACTTCTTCTGACATTGAATTCTCTTCATCTCCAAGATCAACGATAAGTGCCCACACCAATAGTGGTCTTTCCCGATGTCCTCATGAAAAATAGGCCGGTATCCGGGATGATCTTATTGATATGCTGGTCAATCCACTGATTGACCTGGGCGATCTCGGTTCGAGGCACATACACAATATCCTTCGGTTCCAAATAGAACGACTGAGTTTCATCGCCCGATAGGGCAGGCTTCAAGTTAATCGAGTATCCATACCGTTGGCCGTTCCTGTGGCGAATCACAACCACATTTCGGAGTTCCGCTTCTCGCAGGTTGAAACCACCAGCTTGCATGATGGCTTCCAGCACATTCATCTCTCCAGGCATTTCTATGGTCCCTGGTGCCATTACCTGGCCACCAACGAACACACGGCGCTCCTGGAACGACCGAACCACGACGGCAATCTCTGGAGCATTCAGGTGTGGCGCGTACAATCGCAGCAATTCGTCCCGGAGTTCGGCAGGGGTCTTTCCCTCAACCTCGACCTCCCCTATTAGCTGAAGCAAGATCTTGCCATCGGGGCGCACTGTTTGACTTTCATTAAGCTCGGGCGTGTAAAAGAACTTCACCTCAAGGACATCTCCCGGTACCAAAGCTACTCGGGATGGAGTTACCGCTCTCATTTCAGAGGCGCTTGGATGCGGATAACCTGGCTCAGTCGGTTCAAACTGACAACCCAGTAACAGTGTGCTCCCCAGGACCGCCACTACCATGAGGGCCCATAATCTGCCAAAGACCGGCTCACGATGACCTTTCATTCCTCCTCCAAAAGCACAAGGACTCTCGTCCAGTCGCGACGAGCAAACTCAATTGCGAAAAGCCGAGTTTTTACCTTTGAGGATGCTCGACACTAAGCAATCCTCCAGATTCCGCACTGGTTCTACATCCGACAGTTCTCATGGGACCAAACTTGGTTCGCGAGCCTGTTCGCCATGCCGCTACCTGCGACAGGTGCTGAACCAGAAGTTCTTCAATTCCTCTCCTCTATACGATTACGCATTGATGGTTGGCCGAGCTTGCGCAAGCTCCGCCCCCGTCGGTCGACCACAACTTCTTCGGCCGCATATTCACGAGATCCACCGCCTGGGCGACCGGGTGAACTCATGTACACAGAATCTCTCGCGCGCATGCGCAGTAGTCTTTGCCCTCCTGAGAGAGGCGCTCCCAGACCATGCCTTGAAAACTGACGCCGCCCAGTAATGCGTCGCGGGCCGCCAGAATGGCACAATCCAGGTTCAGAGCAGGGTTCGCCTTCGAGGCAGCAACCAGCCCAAGCGTGGCGAATATCGCAGCTTCCGTGCAATTGTTCAGATCGCCCTCCCCGTGCTGAGATTGCCAGTAAAAACTGCCTGCGCCCGGCTGACCCTCCGCCACCTGGTGACGCGAAAGGAGGTTAGGCAGGTCTTTTGGCTTCTTGCCGTTCCAATAAGGAGCGCCCTCTCCGGAGGGTGGTATGAAA
>CAYWZW010000075.1:0-25194 GCA_964462945.1 uncultured Pirellulales bacterium | reverse complement strand
TATGGGGTAGCAGAATCGGGCTGACATACCGGATCGCATTTGGAGAGACGCCGCCGGCGCCGGAGGAGTTGCCCTTGCCGGCCACCAGCTCGGCGGAAATCAGAAAGTCCGAGCTGGTCGTGGAAACATTCAGACCATGAATGGCCAGTAAACTGCTGCCCGGCTTTAGGTTACTGAGTGCGGCGGAGACGTCGATACTTTCCAACTGAACGGCGGCCGTGTCGGACTGGTTGGTGGCGGCGCTGGAGTTCCAGCTCGGCGTTCCGTTGAAATTGCGCCGGGCCACCTCGAGGCCGTTGAGATAGGCGATAAAGCCATCGTCGTATCGAATGTTCAGCGTCAAAACGTCGAAGTCACTTTGGCTGCCGCTGAAGGTAAAGGGAATCCGGATATAGCAGGTGGTATTCTTGCCGTACATCTGGCTTGCGACGTCGAGGGTAATGAATTGCTCATAGCCTGAGCTTTTTTCGTACCCGACGCCGCCGGGCGAGCCGGTGCACTTTAGCCAGGCCGAGTCGTCAAAGCCTCTGATGGCTTTCCAATTGTCGCTGACCGCGCGGACCGGCACGAGCACTCGCTTGTCGGCGTTCTCGGCGACGAGGGTGGTCCCTGCCGTGCTGCCTTGTTGGGCGGCGCTTGAGAGGTATGGGTCGGAGCCGTCGAGCGTGTACCATATCGTGCCGGCCGGGGCGGTCATGGAGAGCCGGTCGTTTTTCGAGATAAGCCCGCCATGCCGCGGGGCGCTGTTGACGAAAAAGGCCGGTGCCTCGACATTAGGATAAAGGCCGATATTCCGCAACTGGCCAAGGACAATCGAGGGCCGCTGGACCATGTACGTGTTCAGTATCCGGTCCCGCTCGGTCCGCCAGTCTTCAATGGTACGCGGACTGCCCCCATCTACGTCCCCCCAGCGCGCGGACTCGGCGACCATCGCGCGCTCGATGGAATCGGCCAGCTCGGCATACAGGGCGGCGGGCTGGTTGCTCTCCGGCCGGGCCGGATTCCACTGCGAATTGCCGGGCTCCACATATAAAGGCCCTTGATTGAAGAAGGCCCGGTGCACGCGGTCGCCAAACATTAGGCGAAAGTCGGCGTTATTGCGGAGCCGCGAGTAGGCTTCACAGAGACTGTTGCTCTTGTTCGTAACGTCCTCGTAAAGGTCGGAGTCCAGGCCGTGCCCGACGACGAGCCAAATGACCCACTCGGCGTCCCACGAGAAGAACTGGAAGCCGGTGCTGTTGAGGTGATTCATCGCCCCGTACCAGTTGTGGCCGGGCCAGTCCGTGTTGCCCACGAAGATGTTCAGGAGCATGTAGTCGATGTAGCTTTCGGCGTCGAGATACTTTGTGTATGCCGGGTTTCGCGTCCCATCGGGATTGTTCCCCTGGAAGCGCTGGAAACCATCGTTCGTTTCAATCCCTGAGCGCATCGCATTTTGGAACGTGCTCCACGAAGCCGAGGTGCTGTCGCCCGTCGGGGACCCGGAGTTGTAGGCGTCCCAGTCGCCGCTGTCACCCCCAAGGTACGATGCGGCGAAAGAGGCGTCGGGCCGTTCCGTGGGATTGTAGAGACCCCAGTACAGGCCGTTCACATACAGATGGACGAAATCTCCGTGCGCCGACGGATCGCCCAGCGCCAACTGGAGCCGGCGGCAGAACTCGTCACGGATGAACTGGGCCACCTCTTTTCCGAACGGATAGCCGTCGTTGAAGTTGGAACGCAGAATAATCGTATCGAAATCCTCGGCGGCATCGTCGCCGAACAGCGGGTATCGCAGCTTCGAAGGCCCGTAGATGCCCTTGAACAGCAGGCGGAACGATTTCTTCTTTTCCCGCCGTCCGACGCCGCCGTAGATGCGAACGCCGCAATCCGCCTGGAATCCTTTGGAGCCGTCCGGATGGATCAGCTCGATTGATGCAGGCCGTTCCCATCGGACACCCTCGCTGCTCCAATTGGCGTAGATGCCCTGGCCGGCGTCAAAAAGGTCGTCCTTTTTCATCACCAGTGACATTGTCGCAAGCGACTTGAGGTCGTCTCTGATCGTGCTCCTGTTCCGGGAGTCGTTGACGATGTCCGGGTCCATTTGGTAGTCGGCGGATTGGCCGCCCCATGAGCCGGGGAAGCCGGGCGGGCTGGTCGATTGGCGAACGACGTCATTCAGAAAGATGTAGGTTTGGGTCTCGACGTCCGAGGGCTTCCAGCCCGTTTTGATGGCCTTGGCCCGCAGGCAGGTTGTCTGGCTGATGGAAATCGGCCCGGTATAGACGTAACCCGCCGGGAACCGCCCGCCGCGGGCCAGATCGTACGGCTCACTTCCGTCGAGCGTGTAGTAAATGGCGGCGTCTTTGGTCTGCGTGGCGAGCGTGACGGAAAACGGCGCCTCGTAAAAACCCCGCTCGCGGCTGAGCTGCACGGCCTCGACCTCGCCGAGATACGCGTCATTGTTGGCCGCGCCCGGCGTAGGAACGGGAAAAAACCGCCAATTATCACTGGCATCCGGGAAGCACCCGAAGGAAATGTCGGCGGTCTGGTCGGGGAAAGCGGCACTGTGAATCAGAGTCATTCCATCTTTGTCGAACAGCGCGAGCTGCTCGCCGTCGGCGTCGAGCTTGAAACCGGCGTGCAGTCCGGCGTCGGTGATGTCGCCGTCGGCCCATATCACCAGATAGCGGCCCGGCCCGATGATGGTTGCCGCCGGATTGTTGTCCGGAATCCGCCACTTGGTGGGGATGGACAAATCGTCCGTCAGGTACATGCCGCCGACGTTGGTGACGCCGGCGCCGTAATTGTGGATCTCGATCCAGTCGTCATATTGTCCCTGGGGGTCGCGGGCGACGCTGCTGTTGGCCGCCATGAGCTCGTTGATGACCAGCGGGATCCCCTCCTCCAGATACTGTTCGGCAAACAAGGCGAAGTCGGCGAGATTCACGCCGTCACGCGCGCTGAGGTCCGCGGTACTCTCGGGAAGATACAGCCACTGACCGGCAAGAATCTGAAGGTCCAGCAGGTCAACGCGGCAGTCGGCATTCAGATCGGCCGGCGGACAAGCCGCCCGTGCCGAACCGGCCGGGCACAGCAATGATAACATGCCAAGCGATACCAGTCGCAAGAATCTATACATCTTCGGCAATCGTCCAGAACAGACGGGGGCCCACACCGAATGAATCGGTATAGGCCCCGAACTGATTCAAGTCCTGATGTTAGTCCAGGATACTTTTACGGAGCGGTCCTCGAGCGATACAGTCGGATGTCATCGATGTACAACTTACCTGAGCCGCCGGGGGCCGTCTGATTGCCCCGCGTGCCCAGGCCAATCGCCAGCCGGTCCACGTTTATCAGGTTGATGCCTTTGTCGGCAAGGCTCTGCAGCGGAATCACCCACTGCGTCCAGGTGGTAATCTGCGCTGCGCCCGGATCGGGATGGACGACCACGGCTGGCTGGCCGGCGCTGTTCGAGACCGCCACGTACAACGGCTCCGCCGCGTTGCTGACGATCCCGATGTCCTGGTTCGCCCACTGCGGCCCCACCGTGCCGGTCGTCCGGACGTTGGAGAACTTGGCCGTGCACGTCGCGTTGTTGTTATGGCTGGTCAGGGCCAGGCCGACATAGATGTTCGAGCCCATGGTGATGCTCTGCGGATTCCATGACATCGGTATCCATGTGGTCCCGTTGCTGGAATAGTAACCCTTGAAATTGCCGGCGACGTCGCGCTCTAACTTCACCCAGTAGGGCGCCGTAATGGCCGTCTGCTGGGTCGTCACGACGGCAGTGTCGCTCGTGGCCGCAATGCCCGTGTCCATTCGCGCCTGGAACCGGCATCCGTTGCCGGGCGTGATATAGACGGCGGCAAACTTCGAGCCGGCATCTAACGTCTCACGGATCATCACACCCCCTTTGGCCCATGGGTCCGTGTTACTGACGCTGAGCACCTGGGCCTCAATCGAGCCAACGCCGGTGAGCGTCTTGAACGCATAATGGAACTGATCGGCCAGGTTCCAGATGTCCGCGCCTGTTGCGGTGATGGTGTAGGTCCCTACTGGCGCCTCGACGAAGCTGCCCACCGAGGCCGGAAGACCGCGGAACCACACTGACAGCTCCGCGACGCCTTCCGCGGTCCAGTCACGTGGAACGGTTAACGTCAGCTCCGCCTCGGAATACTTGGCGAAGCCCTGCTTGTTATTGTCGTAGGCCAGCGGCATCGACTGTCCGCCGCCGTGAACGATGGTTTCCTCCGTGAACGAAGCCGTGTTCTCGTCCCCTACAGCCGCACCGGTCCCGTTGCCGCCGAAGAAACCGGGGGCGCCCGGTGTCCCGTAGCCGAGCCCATCGTGCCACGAGTACCAGATCTGGTTGTCGCCGGCGTCATAGTCCTCGAAATCATCCACGACGAAGAAATCGCCGGTCGTGAAGCTCCAGATGTTGCCTTTCCACGGACTATCCGGATTGACGTTATTGACTTCATCGATTCGCCAGTAGTAAGCGGCTTGGAGCTTGAGGGTGCCGGGGGCGTAGCTCTCGTCGCCGAGGGCCTTGGGCCCCTTGTACTCGGACGAGGCCTTGGTGGCGTTCTTGACCGCATCGGCGTCCGTGCCGAAGTACACCTCGTGCGAGGCGGCCAGACCTCCCGCTCTCCAGGTCAAAACCGTTGTCGCGCTCACATCCACCGCGCCATCCGCCGGATTCGGGTTCCCGACGGCGCCCTGCGTCGTAAAGCTCCAGACGTCGCCCTTGTGGGTGGCCGTGCCGTCGAACTCATCGATGCGCCAGTAATACGTCTTGGCCATTTTAAGCCCGCTGGGGGTGTAGGTCGCAATGCCCTGGGGCACGCCGCCGCCGGCGTTCGCCACGGTGTCAAAATTGTCGCCGAAATAGACGGTGTGAAATTTTGCCCCGAGTCCCGCCGTCCAGGTAAGCGTTACGCTCAGAGCGACGGACTCGGCCCCATTGGCCGGAGCGGGTTTATACGCCTTCTTCGAGGGAATCGAGAAGCTCCAGGTGTCACCTTTCCACGGACTGTTCGGATCCGCGTTATTGACCTCGTCGATTCGCCAGTAGTAGGTTGTGCCGGGGACCAAACCGTCCGGATAAGGATATCCGGGGAAACCCACGACAAAAAACGTTGTCGTCTGATTGCCGCGGAACGTATCGCCGGTGCCGTTGTTCACATCATCGAAGTTCTCACCCAGGTACACATCGTGCGAGACGGCAAAATCGCCCGGCGTCCAGTTCAGGCTGACCCACGTGTCCACAACGACGGCCCCGTCAGCCGGCTGGGGGCTGGAGGCCTTCGTAGGACCGGTGCCTATCATATATCTGATCGCGTTGAGGAATAGCTTTTCACCCTCGGGCAGGAGATTGTATTCCCCTCGGCCGACGGTGGGCGCCACCTCTTGTGTGCCGGCGACGAAGATCATCCTCGGGCCTCCGGCGATCTGGCCTGAGCCGCTGTAGAATTCCACGCCGGTCTGCCACTCGGCGATCCAGGTCGCGGCGGTGCCCACCGGCTGGGCGATCAGGGTCCCGTTGCCCACGTCGGTCGTGGTCATGAATGAGCTTTGACCCACGGCCCCGTCCAGGACCTGCACCTGGTTATTCGCGCCCAGCGTGACGCCCCGAAACACCGGATGGGCGGGCACCGAAGCGCTCAATGCGGGGGCGGTAAGAGCCGAGATGGCGGTGGAGTTCAGCCACAGCCAGCGGCTGTTCCTGGCGACGTGCGTGGCGTGCAAAATCAGCGGCGCCGTGAGCGAGCTCCATTGGGTCACTTCAGCGACGTTCGTGGCGTAGCTGGCGCTGTCGCTGTTGCGGCTGTAAATAATCAGGTCGGCGGCGTTCAGAGCGGCGATTTTGGCCGCATCGAGGGTCCGGCCTTGCTGGTTGCGGAAGCTCAGATCAACCGTGTAGCCGCTGGCCGTGAGCATGTCGATCCAGCCCTGGTCGTCCGGTGCGCCGTCCGCGTTGTCATCATAGGAATCCGAGACCCATATAATCGTGGCGGCTGGCGCCAACGAGATTAGGCCAAGGGCCAACGCGAGGGCTAAGACAATCAGTTTCTTGGACATACAAATCCTCCTTCACACTTCACAAATGCTAAAACAACAGATAGGTTCACGCCCTGTTCACATGAGGGCAATAATCGCACTCCCAAAGCACACAAGCACGGCATTTTCCGTCTGCTCCAATGCCAGTTTCTGCCGCTTGGAAGGTCCAGAGAGAGCGAAAACTCCGCCTGCGGACGGCGCCACCCCATCAGAGACTCACCCTCTGAGCTCCCAGAGCGCAGTACACCAACATGTATCTTTTATCTATGTCCTTTATACCAGATGGGCTATCCTGCGGTCAAGAAGAATTTCGGCTTTTTGAGGCTTCGGCGGGCTGCGGCTTCGTATGAGGCGTCCTCGCTGGCCGGTCTTTTTTTATTTTTTCTTTAGACCGACCTCTGCAGCCCACTGCTCCCATTGGCGGCCCAGGGACTCTACTCGCTCGGGGTAGCGTGCGGCTAAGTCGTCGGTCTCCGTGCGGTCGGAGGCCAGATTGTACAGCCGCCACGGCTCGTTCTCCAGGGCTACCAATTTCCAGTCCCCGGCTCGAACGGCCCGGCCGTCCTCGTGCTCGAAGAAAAGACTCTCGTGGCCCTCTCTTTTGCCGCTTGTCAGAAACGCAGCGAGGCTCCTGCCGTCCAGCGGCGTCAGTGTGTGTCCCGCGTATTGCGCCGGGTAACGCGAGCCGGCCAGTTCCAGGCACGTCGGCATAATATCCATCACGTGGCCGACGTCTTGCGTGATTGAGCCGGGCGATGCCTTGAGTCCTGCAGGCCAGTGCACGACCAGCGGCGTATGGCAGCCTCCTTCGTAAGACTCTTTTTTCCAGTAGCGAAACGGCGTGTTCGCGGCGCTGGCCCAGGCCGGGCCGATGCCGGTGTACGTCGTCTCCGGACCCGGCTCAGGAAAATCCTTGTAGCGGATTGCGCGTCCATCCCGTGTCAGCGAGCTGCGGTCATACCCCGGCTGCGTCGGCACTTCCGGCGAGGCGCCGTTGTCGGCAAGAAAGAAGATAGCGGTATTGTCGAGCTGTCCGGCCTGTTCGAGCGCCTCGATGATCCTGCCGGTACTCTGATCGACGCGATCGACCATGACCGCGTGCACCGCCATTTTGGCCGATTCGAATGTTTTTTCTTCCTGCGAGAGCTGGTCCCATTTCCTGCCCCTGTCCTGGATCGCCGGCAGGGGGGTGTTTTCCCTGCCGAACAGTCCCATCTTTAACATCCGCTCGTACCGGTCGGCGCGCAGTTTTTCCCAGCCGTCTTTGTACGTGTCCTTGTACGTTTCAATATCCTGCGGCCGCGCGTGCAAAGGCCAGTGCGGCGCGCAATGCGCGACGTACAGAAAGAACGGCTTATCCGACGTGCCAAGCTGGCGGATATACTCGACGGATTTGTCGGTGATCGCATCGGTGAAGTAGTAGTCGTCCGGCACGGCCCGGACGGCCTCGGCGCCGTCCACGAGCGAGAAGGGGTCGAAGTGGTCGATGACGCCCCAAATCACGCCGTAGTGCTTGTCGAATCCGCGATTGACCGGATAGGTCTCCAGCGGGGCAAATGGCTGCCCGGGGTCGTATTGATGATCGAGCCATTTCTGGTGGAGCTTTTTGTCCGCAAGGGGCGTTGTGCTGGACACGTGCCACTTGCCGGCCATGGCCGTGTTGTAGCCGGCCTGCCTGAGCGCCTCGGCGATGGTCACGCCGTTTCGCGTCAGGCTCTGTCCGTTCAGCGTCAGGCCGACCTTGTGAGCGTACTGGCCCGTCATCAGGCTGGCGCGCGTCGGGCAGCAGCGCGCGCAGTTGTAAAACTGCGTGAAGCGAAGGCCCTTGCCGGCCAGCTTGTCGATGTTCGGCGTGCGGATCTCGCCTCCATAGCAGCCCGCGTCGGAAAAACCCATATCGTCGGCCAGTATGATAACGATATTTGGCCGTCGTTTCGCCGCCGGATTTGAAAGCATGGGCCGGCAGGAGAGCACCGAACCACAAAGCACCGGCGCCGAGCCGATTAACGCGTTCCTGAGAAACGCTCTTCGTGTCACCATCTTTATACTCCACGATTCGCAATCCCGCGTCTTCTTGTCGCAGACAAGAACGGGACCTTTTCCCGACAATATACATTAATCGCGCCGGATTGGCCAGACTGTAGGGTGTGCAACTTGTTGCACACGCGGACTTTCAACAAGTGAACGCGGAATTTCTTTTGCGTGCGCGGCGAAGAGGGTCTATAATAATCGTTAGACGCCTTCGGGCGAGCGAGTGTGCGAATTGTCGTTTGGATTCGGTGACCTCTGATTAAGGGAGTCAACGATGCGAGTTTGGACCAAAGTGTGGATAGCGGTTGCGGCCGTATGTATTGCGGCGACGATCTACGAAATCCCCAACGCCGTGCGGATCTGGCGGCTTACATACGGCACGATGCGGTCGGCTCGGCATACCGGCAGCGGCAAGCTGAATATCCCGGCCGTCGTGACCGACAGGCTTATCGCGTCGGACCCCGAAGCAGGGGACATGCTCAAGTACCTCCTTAAGTATTCGCAGCAGGATCCGAACGTCGAAGAGTTAGCTGTTCTGGTGGGGAAATATCCGCAGAACGAGTTTTTCTTAGGGCAATTGGCCGAAGAGCTGACCAGGCTCGGTGTGGTCGATACGCGAGCCGCCCTGGTTTTTGTTGACAATCTCCTGAAGCTGAACGGCGACAATGCCCACTACCGATACCTGCGGGGCTGGATACTGCTGACGGACCCGAATCGTCCGGGCCGCGAGCGGGAGGCTCTGGAGCAATTTGAGTTAAGTCATCGCCTGCCGCAGTTCTATCTGCCTTACAGCAAGTACAAGGAGCGTCTGGACCGGCTATATGAGAAGGCCGCCATTCTCTGGGAACGGCCCTGGCTCAGCTCCTTTTACACAGACCTCGCAAGGTACGTTTTCTATTCAAGCCGACCGCGCAGGAGACTCGATGAAAATATATTCCGCGACCTGAGTGGCTCGGTGGCTAAAATCGGTGACCGGCTCGTCGAAAACGCCTATGATTCTGAGACTTTCCTTGCCGGCGCCCTATTACTCGGAGCCGGCGAAAAAATCAGGCTCAAAGAGCTGGACCTGCCCGAAGCTGAAGCGCATCAAAGCCGGTTACGTGCGGCCCAGGGACTGGCGTTGCTGGCCATGCATAGTCAATCGTTCGGCTTGGGTATGGAAGCTCCGTTCAACAGTCTCATGGTGGTGTCTCTGATGCCTATGTTGCTTGTTCTGGCGATTCTTTTCTTATTTGGAATCGTGTTTGAATTCATCCCCGTTCCCCGGCGTCGCCGAAAAGTAGAGGTCTGGAAATATATCAGGGCCTGGATCCTCATTGACGCCGGCTTGGTCCTGGTCTTGGTTCTGATCGGGTTGCCGGCGCTCTGGGATGAAGGCCCCCTGAGAATGTGGGGCGCGTTTCTGATGTTCCTGGCAGGGATGTTCACATTGTCCAGCGCGCTTGGGTTGTCTGACACGCATCATATCAGCTTGGCCCAGTTGCGGCGGCCCCAATTATGGATAGCGGCGAAGTGCGGTTCTCTATGGTTCAAGGGGGCTATTTTCTGGACGGTCGGCACTTTGGGCTTCTCGATGGAAGACAGTGTCATCAATTGGCTAACGTATGGCGTGGGGCTTCTGGGCTGGTCGATTCTGTGCGTGCTGGTTTGGATCCGTGCGGCATATAGGACGGACACGGCTGCTCCGAAGTATCGTCACGCCGTGGTTCTGCTGACGTATTGGGTGGTAGTCCTGATGCTCCTCCATATCGGCGGCCCGCTTTATGAACAAATGAGCCGCATGTTTGCCGATCCGCTGGCACGATTCAGGCCGTTTCCGCAAGCCACAGAGGAGACTTACAATCGTGTCATTTTAGGACTGGGACCGACCGATCAGGGTTCCCGCCTCCCCTTACGGGATCATATCCAATTCGCTGCACCAGACGATTTGAGGGACTTCATCGAAGATCGCCGGGCGGCGGCTCAACCAATTCCTGAACAGCAACTTCTGAAACTGCTTAAGAACTGCAACCGCGACCTGCGGCCGATTTTTCTCGCTGAGCTAACAGACCCGAACGCCTACGAGGTGCTTGTCATCAGGGCCGAATGGGGCGATAGAGGTGTGAAAGACCAGTTAGAGCGCATCTTTCAGGAGAGACTGGCCACGTTCCGCGAAGCCAAGCCGGAGCCGCGCCCTGGCGATCCCTCGAGTCTGGGTGAATTGTTGGAGCTGGCCGGCACGCTGGCCCGTGTTAGCGATGGACCCGAGGCGCAGGAGCGGTTCTCGTACCTGACGGAGCAGGTCGTGGCCAGGACACGCAGCTTAGGTACGGGACCATCCCTTGGTGATCCCCGGTACACCGATCGGGTCATGCGGCCCTTTTGGGAGTCTTTGGGCGAGCTGCCCCCGGCCCAGGCGACGGCACTGATCAAGTCGTACCTCCGGCAGACGCAGTTCGTGGACCTCTCTGCGGACCGGGGTGGCGCCATAACCCAATTGGCGGACCTGTTAGCCGACGCCGATAGAGAGCTGGCCCAAGAGGTCGTCACCGCGTTGGCGGCGTTGCCGGGAGTGGCCGAATCGTCCGATGCACCTGCGGCAGAGTCTGAGCAGCAGCGCACCATCAGACTAACGCGGCATCGCGACAAGAACGCTCCACCATGCCTCGATGCGGTCTTTGTCCATCTGACCGCTGAGTCGATTCCGCTGCTGTTGGAGCAATTGGATTCCGGTAACGACTCCTTGCGTGCCTTCATTGTGTGGCGCGTGACGAGCCTCGGGTACGAATGGCCTCGCGAGCAGCTCCGGACGCTGCAAAAAGACAGCTATTGGAAGGTGCGTTTGAACGCTCTATTTGCGTGCGATGCGGACGACTTGGCGACGGCTCTCGACGACCGGAGCACCGTCGTGCGGAGCGTTGCACAACTGCTGATACCAGCTCAAGCCCGATGAAGGCCCGCTCTAAACTGGTCTTAAGTGTACGCGGCTGCCGCCTCGTTCTTGGCCTTGGTGCGCGAGGATTCTTGCCAGGCAAGCCAAATGCGCGCGGAAATGTTGCGAAAACGCGAGCCGGGATTCTCGATGCT
Source organism: uncultured Pirellulales bacterium (assembly GCA_964462945.1). GTDB lineage: Bacteria > Planctomycetota > Phycisphaerae > Sedimentisphaerales > Anaerobacaceae. The sequence goes on along the minus strand of CAYWZW010000075.1, from coordinate 14,055 downwards.
CCGAGAGTATCGGGTATCGGGGAGCTGCTTTCCTCAGAAGGCCCGTGGGATTAGAATCTACACATGTCTCGAAACGTAAGTAAAGAAAATCGCACGTGGAGCGAAGGATGATCGTCCTGCTGACCGATTTTGGGCAAAGTGAATATGTGGGTGTGATGAAGGGGGTGATTTATCGCATCGACAGCGATGCGAAAATCGTTGATCTGTGCCACGATATTTCGCCTCAGAGTGTCATCGAGGCATCGTGGGTCTTGAAGAACAATTACAAATACTTCCCGGCAGGTGCGGTATTCTGCTGCGTCGTTGATCCGGGCGTCGGCACCGAGAGGAAAGCGCTAGCGGTGAAGACGGCGGACTATTATTTCGTCGGCCCGGATAACGGCCTGCTCTGGGAGACGCTCAAGGAGCAGGGAATCGTCGAAACAAGGGTGATTCCAATTCCCGAGGGTGCGAGCTATACGTTTCACGGCCGCGATGTTTTTGCAGGAGCAGCGGCCAATATTGGTCTGGGAGGGTTTGAGATGTTAGGACCAAAGACGGAAAGCATCGAGCGATTGGAGCTTTATCGGAATGGCAGAGTGGGAATCGTGGTCAGAATTGACCGATTCGGGAACATCGTCACGAACCTGCCGCCCGAAGGCAAAAGGCTGTATTCCGTGAAAGTCGGTGAGCAGCACTGGAAAATGAATTTTTATTGGACTTATAACGCGGCGCCGGACAACGAGCTGTTTCTGATCGAAGGCTCCTGCAAGACCTTGGAGATAAGCCTCAAGAACGCCAATGCAAACGAGAGGTTGAAGCTGGCAACGGGGCAGCGAATTGAAATATCGTGATACCATGAAATACCGCGCCTATATTGACATCGAGACGACTGGCCTGAGCCGGTATTATGCCGACCTGACGGTGATCGGCATTGCCCTGGAAAAAAGCGGGCAGTGCCGCGTCATTCAGCTTCTCGAAGCGAATCTCTCCGAAAGCCGGCTGCTGACGGCCCTTCGCGGCGTGGATGAGATTTACAGCTACAACGGCAGCCGGTTTGATCTGCCCTTTATTGCGGCCAGGCTCGGCGTGGATTTAAGGGCCTGCTTCAAGCACACCGACCTGATGTACGATTGCTGGCGGAACAAGCTCAAAGGGGGGCTCAAGGCCGTCGAGCGGCAGTTGGGCATAGACCGGCGTTTGAAGGGCGTCGATGGATTCATGGCCGTGAAGCTCTGGTACGAATACGTGAATAACCACGACCGGCGGGCGCTCGCGATGCTGCTGGAATATAATCGCGAAGATGTTGTCAATCTTCAGACGCTCAGACAAAGACTGCAAGTCGGATGACAAAGTATGACACAAGTGAATGGCCGCATGGGTGTAATTTTCGATTTGGATGGGGTGCTCGTTGATTCCGGCTGGGCGCACAGGCAGGCGTGGTGCGACCTGGCCGAGAGGGAAGGTTTTCGCATGTCGGATGAGTTCTTCACCATCACCTTCGGCATGCAGAATTATCAGATACTTCCGATGCTCGCCGGACGCGATTTGTCTTGCGAAGAGATTGACCGAATGGCTGATTGGAAAGAGCGGCGGTATCGTGAGCTTATCGCGGAGAAGCTGGCCCTGCCGCCGGGGGCGGGCCCGGCTGCTCGATGAGCTCAAGGACACGGGTTTTCTGTTGGCTATTGGTACTTCGGCGCCGAGGGCGAACCTGGACCTTGTCCTGGAGCGGCTGCGCTTGCGTCGCTATTTCAACTCCTGCGTGACGAAGGAAGACGTTGCCAACGGCAAACCGGCGCCGGACACATTTCTGGCGGCCGCACAGAAACTCTCACTGGCACCCAACCGCTGCGTCGTGGTTGAAGATGCGGTCCAGGGCATCGAGGCGGGCAAGGCCGCGGGGATGCCGGTCATTGCGCTGACAACGACCCGAGACCGGGCGGCCCTGTCAGCAGCGGATATGATCGCGGACAGCCTGGGCGAGCTGAAGGCCGAGGATTTCACGAAATTGCTCACGCGCGTCAGCCAATGACGCGTGTTTCAATCGCTCCAATTCCGTTATTTGTTCCTGACTTCGACGACGTAAATCATTGTGGGCTCTCGCGGGTTTTGCGGCTTGCGGTCCCGGCCGTTCGTCAGAACCGGCACGGTCTTGGTCCACTGTTGCGTCCGCTCGTCATAATGGACCAAAATTCGCATTCCGTCGCCGCTGCTTCCGTGGCGGTACATCATGTAAATCGAGCCGTCGCGAAGCTTAAACAAAGCCGGGTATGTCACTCTGTTTTCGCGATCCCCCGTCCACGTGTGAACGCCCTCGAACGTGTGTATGCCGCCGGCTTCCGTCGTGCGATAATACCGCAAGGGCGCGCAGTGCATATTGCCCGTTACGTGCAGATGTCCCGTTCGGTCCTGAAACAATACGATTTTGTTGTGCGTGTCCCATCCGACCCTTTCGGGCAGTTTTGCGAAGTCCCATTTCGTCTCGCTCAGTTTTCGCTTTCCCACAGTAAGCTGGTGCTGGCCGTCATAGAAGGCGATGTACTGATATTGGCCGTCGGAAATGAGGCAATCGCCGCCGTTGACTGGATGGGAGGCCAGGCCCTCCGCCACGGGAATCTCGCGTATTTCCGGTGGCTCAGCCACGTGCGCCTCGCCTGTTCCTGTTCGTGCAAATACAGCCGTCAAAGGCGCGATAAAAAATAGTGCGACAAGTCCACGCTTCACGTTTTTCATCTGCTGTTTCTCCTGTTCGTTTTCCGTTTCGTGCGGCGTGCGCTGTACGTCAACGCAGTTCCAGTACCTGGCCATCGGCAAGCAGGCGTTCTCGCAGCCTGGCATAATCGACGGCCTGGACACTTATATTGTCGTCTATGGCAAAGACGGCGGCGGTGGCGGCGGACTGGCCGAGGATCATAAAGACCGGCTCCATGCGGATCGAGCCGTACGCGATGTGCGACGAAGAGACGCAGACGGGCACGAGCAGATTCGTACATTCGGAGGCCTTCGGTACGATCGCGCCGTAGGAAATCGGGTAGGGGCCGCCGGGATTGACCTGGATGTCACCTTCGTTGCGGGCGTGGCCGGTCTGATCGACGTAGCGCTGGACGTTGTGCGAGTCCATGTTGTACGAGCCCATGCCGATGGGTTTCGGCGTTGGCTTTTTCCGTCGCAGGTGCAGCTCGGTCGTGACGAAATCGCTGACCATTCGCCTGGACTCGCGCACATAAATCTGGTGGGGCCAGTGGCCGTTGTCGGTAAATTCGTCCTTCGCCAGGCCCCAGTGGCTCATTTTCTCGCGCACGTCCGCCGGGGTGCGCGGGTCGTAGGCAAGAAACCATATAAGTCCTTTCTGGTAATCCTCGTGCTCTTTGAGGATCTCTTGTCGTCGTTCGTAAGTGGCCTCCGGATAATCGTAATTCATGCCGATGTCGTCGGTTGAGAAGGCGCCGTGGTTATTGGTGTCGGTCTTGGCGTTCGGCGCCGGGTCGAATTTGGCAAAAAAGGCTCGCCAGCCTTGGTCGAGATACCGGCCCAGCAGCTCGTACTGCATCGGGTCGTAGTTGTCCGGCTTAGGAAAGGGCACGCGGTTCTCGGACACCGTTGTCAGGCACATACGATAGTTGTAGGCTTGTATGCGGCGGTCGCCTCGGCCTTCTTCGCCGGGTTCGCCGCCGTGGATTCGAGGCAGCAGCCCGCTGGCCGGCTCGCCGGGTCTGACGTAGGGATCGACGAGCTTTTCAAACTGGTGCTTGGTGGCGTTTCGCGTCTGGACGCCGTTCAGCGTCTCGCCGTAAACGTCATTGCCCTCGCGACCGACGTGGTAGCTCACGCCGGCTTCGGCCAAGAGGTCGCCTTCGTATGTCGCGTCGATGAATATCTTGCCTCGGTACGTCTTGCCGCTGTCCTTGGGACTCCTTACGGAGAGCATGGTAATAGAGATGATGCGCGTGCCGACTTTTTCGACGCCGCCTTTGCGTTTGAGCCACTGGTCTCGGTGCACGGGAATCTTGTATTCCGTCACGAGCTCTTCGAAGGTCTGTTCGGCGACGTGGGGCTCGAAGACCCATATCGCATCATCGTCGGGGCGGTAGCGGGAATACTCTTGCGGCTTTTGATGGACCCAGGCCTCCGGTTTGTCGTAATGTTTCTTAACGCGGCGGTAGAACTCGCGTGCGATACCGCCGACGGCCTCTTTGTTGCCGGAGTCGGTCCAGCCCAGCCCCCCGGTCGTAAGCCCGCCCAGATGCTTTTCAGGGCAGACGATGATCGCCGTCTTACCCATGCGCCTGGCCTGGACGGCCGCCGCCACTGCCGCCGGGGTGCCGCCGTAGATGACTACGTCGTATGTTTGGGAGGAGGCCGCCGAAGTTGTTGCGGCCTGCGCGATTGTTGTCTCAGCAAACAAAACGAGCGCACACAGCAAAGCAAGCGTCGGTGCCTTTCTCATGTTTCTCTCCTTGCGATATTCCGTCAGATATTACACGGCATTGTGATCGTTGCGCACTGTCTGCGATGAGTTCCGGCAGAATGGGTTTGAAGGTCAATTCGCGCCGGTCTTTTTCAAGTCTGCGTAGTTGATGGGCTTGATATCCAGCTTCTTAATCGCCTCCTTGACCTGGTCGCTCGTGAAGACCTGCGTGACGGCCTGGCGATCTTCAGCCACGTTCTCATATCCGGTATGCCCGATGGCGCGCATCTCCGGCGTATCCAGGCCGGGGTGCTCCACGAAAATGTGCGTCCCCGGCTTCAACCCCTTGAGCATCGTAATAAATCTCTTTGTTCGTTCTTCGGCAGTCTTGGCGTTCCCAAATCCGCCGGCCATTCGCACGTTATCCGCCGAAGTCTCAGCGTAGAGATTATATTCCTTCGCTAGCTTCGTGCAGACCTCTTTGACTTTCGGGTCCCAGTCCGAGCAGCCCATGTGAAAGCTCAGGTGGCTGACGCGCGGCACTTTGCGTCTGGCCAGCTCGATCTGAGCGCGTATTTCCTTTTCAATTTCCTCGATTTTCCAGTCGGCCTCTCGCAGAGCCGTCCCGGCCGGGGCGCCCTTGCGCCGCCAGATCGTCGGATAGAAATAGCCGTCGGCATCCGTCAGGCTGGGGGCCGAGGTCAGCGGGCGCCATTTGTAATTGTCCCATTCGCTGGTCAGGACCACATGAATGCCGACGTCCAGCCCCGGATTCTCATTGAGCAGTTTGACTGCCTCCGGGAACCACGAGCAGGGCACCATCAGCTCCACGCTGGTCATGATCCCTTCCTTATAGGACCGAATACACGCCACGTTGGCGGCGTGACAGGACCCAATATCATCGCCGCGGACGATCAAACGAATGCTTTTGTCCTGTGCTGCGAGGCCGTTCAAATCCCCGGCATGAACGACAAGTAAGGATACGCTGAGCAACAAAACGCGTCGATAACTCATTCTTCACTCCTCTCAATGCAACGTGAGCTTTAGAGCCCAATCGGTCGTGGACACACTGGAATTATCCGGAAAATCAGGCAAAGAGATATTGCCGGAGGAATCGGCCGTTACGACGCCGGCGTTGATCCACTCGCCGGTCTGCGGGTTAAACCATTCGGCTTCGTATTTGCCGCCTGCGACAGCCTCAGAGAGCACTGCTCTGGAACAATCTTTTTCGAAATATAAAAGGAAGAGGTCCTTCTTGCCGGTTCGTGCACAATAGGCCCAGCCGGTGTAACCTTCCGGCTCGCCCGATTCATTCGGTTGGAGCAATTCTCTGCTCGGGACAAGCTCCTGGTATCTGCGTCCTTCGGACAGAACGAACGCTGCCAAGTGGCGCATCTGGTCGCCGGAGGGCCATCTCATCGCATCCCAGATATGGTTCTCGGCGGCCTCTTCGACGTTGCCTCCCCACAGTCCTCCGTCCCAGCCGCCCGCGCCGTAGATGTGGCCGCCTAATCCGCCCGACAGAACGCTGCCGTACATCCCGGAGCGGCAGTACAGTGCCGAGGTCGGCGTTCCTCCCGGCGCGTCGTTCATCCCGGCGTAATAGGGCTCGCCGTTAATGCCCGGCACGGCGGGGGAGGTGTTGAAGATTTCGGTCAGGTACGCGTAGTTGTTGTGCGTTCGCCTGTTGCCGATTTGATGGAACGTGAGCCATTTGGCCTTATCGACGTGGCCGAAGTTGCGCAGCGTGGAGGGGTTGGAATTGGTGCCGGCCAGCGTGCCGAAGGCGGGGGGGCCGTACTGCTCGATGACCTTGTTGGCGGCCTGGTTGTAGTCGGCCGCGGGGATTGTGGCACTGCTGGTGTCGAAGTGAATCGGGCTGAATAGGCAGATATTCGCCTGATAGCGGGCCCAGACATACTGGATGTACCGCGTATAAGATTCGGGCCACTGGTAATATTTCTTCCAGCCCTGGCCGATGTCGCGGCGTGACACTTCGATAAAGGGAACAAGACCGCTCGCATTCAAGTAGTCGATTTTCTTATCGAGACTTTGAAAATATTTGGGGTTAATCCGGTCTATGTCCGGGAAGATATTTTCATAGCCCGTCACTTTGCCTGGGAACAAAAACGCGCGGTTGCCGTCCTCATCGTGCATATCCTTTGCACTTTCGGTGCCGGGCTGCTGCCAGGCGGCACGCAGGATCGTGCCGTCGTCCATCTTCAGTGTTGCCGGACTGCCGTCGTTGGCCCAGTTTGGAAATGCAGCGATCATGGCGACGCAGTTGAAACCTTGGTCTTTGCGGAATTTGACGTAGTCTTTAAGCCCGGCGCCCGGACCCATAGGGCGTGTTTTGTTGTCGTCGTACCACGGGAATCTGAAGGTGGGGGTGGCCCACCAGGTGTCACCCACAAGGAAGAAAGGCGTGCCGTCGGCATATTCGAAGGCATGACCGTTTGCGGATGCCTTGATCATGCCGCGCTGGCACGGATTTTCTTTTTTCCCGGCCTCGTCCCAGGCCGTTGCGGTGAACTGGCCGCTCCTGCCGTTCAGACCGGCGTCGTCCTGATTTGACCCGGTGCTCCACGTCCACGTTCCGGGAGCGGTCGCCAGAACACGAATGCGGAACGTGTTGCCACCGTCCCAGAATCCGTAGCATCGCTTGTCGAACCCCGGGCCCTTGAGATCGGCCCAGACCTCGACGTCCGTGTACGGGTTGTCATAGGATTTACCTGACTGCAAGGTAATCTCCATCTTCTCCCATACGTGATAAGTCTCGGCAAAGACCGGGCCGGGTGCTCCGATGGACAACGCGGCCGCTGTAAGCAAAGCCGGGACGAATACCGACAAAGCCCCTGATGCTCTCAATTGCGACGTGAGATTTCTGATCATGAGAATCGACTCCACGATTGGCGCTACCGGCTCCGGCCGATGCAGAAGACATTATGTTCGGAACGGATGAAAATCTGTTTGCGTGAGATCGCCGGGCTGGCGCAGCATTTCTCGTTGAGCGGGTTCTGCGCGAGGACTTTGAATTCAGGCCCCGCCTGGATTATCGTGGTGGTGCCTTTCTCGGAGAGGAAATAAATCCTGCCCTCGGCCCAGATGGGCGAGGCGGAGTATTTCGGGTCCAAACGCTCCCGCCAGATGACCTGTCCGGTTGCGGCTTTGAAGCATTTCGCGACGCCTCCTTCGGTGATCAGGAAGAGGAAGGGTTCGACGTAGAGCATCGACGGGACTTTCGGCACGTCTTCGGTAGATTCCCATGCGATATGCGTGTCCGTGACATCGCCTTCGCCGCCCGTGCGGACGGCGCGGATTGTTGACTCGCCAAAACCCGAAGTTGTAAAGACAAGGCCCTCACCAATGACGACCGAAGGTACGACGCCTTCGCCGGGGCTTGAGGCCGTCCATATCCTCCGGCCGGTTTCGAGATCAAAACCCTGCACGACGTTACCCGCCGAGCTGACGAGCTGGTCTTGGCCGTCCTGGCGAAAGATTTGCGGGCAGACATGAGCGACGCGGGAAAGACCTCGCTTGCCTTTCCAGCGGACATTCCCTGTGTTCTTATCGAGCGCCATGATCACAGCCTGGTCCCAGGGCTTCTGCCAGCCGAGTTTGGTGTCCGGGCCGGAGCTGCTGCCGTCAAAAGCAACGATCAGAAGGTCTTCATAAAGAACGGGCGAGACGGCCAGCCCATGCTCGCTATAGAAATCAACATCGCGATTTGTCCAGACAACGGCTCCATCCATCGAAACCCCGGCGATACTCCCATCTGCGGCCACAACGAAGACTCTTTGGCCGTCGGTCACCGGCGTAGAGGAGGCATACGAGTTGAACTGTTGCTTATGGCCGGCTTTTTGTCGGAAGATTTCTTTGTCCCAGAGGACAGCCCCGTTTTCCCGGCTGAGGCACAGTAGGCGGAACGAAACGCCTTCGTCCGTTGCAGTAGTCACGAATACGCGGTCCTCGAACACGATGGGCGACGACCAGCCCTCTCCTGGAATGGGTGTTTTCCAGGCAATGTTCGAGGTCTCGCTCCATTCTATGGGGACATCTTTTTCAAGAGATATGCCTTGCCGGCTCGGCCCGCGGAAGCCGGGCCAGTTCTCAGCAAAAGCCGGGTCACCTTGGATGATCGGCAAAGCCGCCAGCCAGCATGTGCACGCAACCGCGATTCGATGTGCTGTTCTCATCTGCTACGAGCGCCTCCAAACGATTCTCCCGGCTTCACAGGCGTACGTTTCCTTTGATATTTCCTGCTAAAATACTCCTGCACGAGTCCTTAGTCGCCCAATGCCGGATATTAACACCTTTTTTTGGCTGATGCAACTATTCTGAGCCCCCGCCGGAAATTATGCCCTAATTCTCTTGAGATTCAGTACGGTCTTTGGTAGCATGGGCAAACGAAAGGTATAGAACTTATCGTAAGCGTTAAACGCAAAGGTCAGCTATGGTAGTATCCCGGAACACTACGGGAAAGTCAGGAGGTTCGCAGAATGGATGATAAACTCACACGTCGTCGGTTCATTCGGGATGGTGCTGTCGTTGGCGCCGCCATCGGTGCCGGCATTGCACTTGCCCACAGTGCTCGCGCTGCCGAGACAGGCACGATCGACACGAGCAAAATCCTCAACTACAACCCGGATATGGAATACCGCCGGTGCGGCAGAACGGGCCTGATGATTTCCGCTGTTTGTCTGGGCGGTCATTGGAAGCGCCTGGTGAAAATTATAGGAGGCGACGAGCCGGAAGGCTGGATGACCACGAACATCGACCAGAGCGACTTCCAAAAGAACCGCCGCGATGTGGTCACCCGCTGCATCGAGCGAGGCATCAACTACGTTGACGCCTGCTGCCGGGAGGAAATCCTCGCCTACGCCAAGGCTCTCGAAGGCCGCCGGGACAAGATGTACTTCGGTTATTCCTGGCATATCAAAGAAAGCCGCTTCGAGGAATGGCGGTCGGCCGAGAAGCTCAAGCAGGGCCTCGACGAGGGGATGAAAGAGGCCGGCCTTGACTATGTGGACCTCTGGCGGAACAGCCTGCTTGTGGACAGCACCGCCCATACTGAAGCTGAGGTCGAAGAGGCCGTCAAAGCCCTCGATTGGGCGAAGAAAACCGGCCGCGCCCGATTCGTCGGCTTCTCGTCGCATGACAGGCCGCATCTGAAGCAGACTATCGAAAAATACTCCGACCACATCGAGGTCATCCTGACCCCGTACACCGCCAAGACCAAACTCGTGACCGACGAATCGGGTCTCTGGGCCGCTCTCAAGAAGTACGACGTCGGCTGGTTCGGCATAAAGCCCTTCGCCAGTAACTCTGTGTTCAAGGGCGACAGCTCGGCCGATAGCCCCTACGCCCAGCAGGATAATAACATCGCGCGGCTTGCCATCCGCTATATCCTCTGCAACCCGGCCATCACGGCGCCGATGCCGGGGCTGATCAGCGTCCAGCAGGTGGACAACATCGCCCTTGCCGTCAAGGAGCGCCGCCAGCTCGACGTGAAGGAGAAAGCCGAGCTCGAGCAGGCCATGGATCGCGCCTGGGCTTCATTGCCGCCCAGCTATGAATGGCTCAAAGACTGGGAATACGTCTAAGACTCGGCGCAAGGACGACGAATGAGAACAGATGATGGTCTTTCCGGGATACTTGTCGTGCCTTTCTTGCTTGCCGTTTCGAGCCTTCTGAGCTGCACGCCTGCAACCGAGTCTGAGCCGGGCGACACCCAGGCTGCTTCTCTCACCCGCAAGGAGGCCGCAAGCGAAGGAGGACCTCCACCCCTTGTAGTTGACAAGGGCTCGCCGCTGCTCCTCGACGAGCCGGCCGAAGGGCAAGAAACCCCTGTGGCTGCAACTACGGAGGCTGCCGCCGGGAATGCGGCCTGCTTTGTGTGCCACGCCAACTACAGGACCGAATGGCTTGTGAGCCGCCACGCCGAGGCCGACGTCGGCTGCGTCAAATGTCACGGCGAATCTGCCGCACACCAAAACGATGAAAACAACACAACGGCTCCGGAGATCATGTACTCAGCCGACAAAATCGGTCCTTTCTGTCGCGGCTGCCATAAAGCTCCCCAAAAGGACGACGCCGGCCGCAAGGAGGGCGAGCTCGACAAGCCCGATCCCGGCAGAACCGTTTGCACCAATTGCCACGGCGACCACCGAATGAAGGTCCGCACCGTCATCTGGGACAAGCAAAGCGGCAAGCTCCTGCAAACAAACAGAGCAGACTAAATATCTCCCACGTGCGATTCACCGGGCAAGCCCGCCATCCGCGTGGCGGGCAAGCTCTGACAAAGGAAGCATACCCATCGACGCCGGAGGACCGCAAGAATAGCCGGAGGTTTTCTCGTGGCTCACGCCAGTATTCCTGCGTTCGTGTCGATGAAATCTGGTTGATGCCGGAAGCCCGGTCTTCCGCAGATTTGTTCAAACAAACTCCGCCGATTGCCGGTATTATATAGAGGTAACGTTCACAAAGAAGTTAAGGATTATGCGTATGAAACTCAGAAGGCATGTTGCCGTTCTGCCGTTGGTTCTGTTTCCACTTCTTTTGGCCGTAGTCCTGAAAGGAAGTGCTGGAGCACAGTCTTATCGCCCGACGTTGAGGACGGAAAAACCGCCCGGCGAGATGCTGATAGATAGTTTTTCATCCGATAGCTCCAGCAAGAGACTCGCCGCCCAATGGGAGTTCGTTTCGGACCGGGTGGTGGGCGGGGTTTCCACGGGGAGAATCGAATTCGGGGAACACGACGGCCGCTCGTGTCTGCATATAACCGGCTCGGTGTCTCTGGCCAACAACGGAGGGTTCATCCAGGCCGGGGCCGGGCTTGCCCGCCACGCGGATGGCGGGCTTAGTTCGAGAGGCAGGAGCTTCGATGCTCACAGGTTCAAAGGCGTTAGGCTGTCGGTCATGGGCAATGGGCAGTCATACGCCGTTCGTCTGCGAACAAGGGATACGCGGTTACCCGGGCAGTTCTATCAGGCCACGTTTTCAACAGATGGGAGCTGGCAGCAGGTCGAGATTCCTTTTACACTATTCAGGCCGAATTCTCCAATCGCACCACTCAACACGAAAGTGTTGGAGAGTATTGCCGTCGCGGCGGCGGGAAGAGAATTCGATGCGGACATTTTTGTCGATGAGATTGCTTTCTACAGGGACACGAACATGTACAATCCGCCAGGGGATGTCCGCCCGGGGACGGCTGGCGCCGCCTTACGGCAGAAGCTCACCGCCGAAGAAGAACGGGTGATCCTCCACAAGGGAACGGAAGCACCGTTCAGCGGCAAGTATTACAACTATTTTGAAGACGGGGTGTATGCCTGCAAACGATGCGGGGCAAAGCTCTTTGATTCTTCCAGCAAATTTCCGACTACGTGCGGCTGGCCGAGCTTCGACGACCAGATAGAAGGCACTGTGAAAAAGCAGCTCGACGCCGATGGCGTCCGGACGGAAATCGTTTGCAGCAACTGCGGCGCTCATCTCGGCCACGTGTTCGCAGGAGAGCGTCTTACCCCCAAGAATACCCGCTACTGCGTCAACTCGATTTCGATGAATTTTGTTCCCGCCGGACAGCCCCTCGTTTTGCCGAAGGCCGAAGCCGCAGCGGCGCAGACGGAACGGGCAATTTTCGCCTCAGGCTGTTTCTGGGGGACTGAGTATTACTTCCAGAGAGCCCCCGGCGTCATATCCACGACCGTGGGTTACACGGGGGGGCACGTTGACAATCCGACCTACAAACAGGTCTGCACGGACAAGACGGGTCATGCCGAGGCGGTCGAAGTGATCTATGATCCGTCGAAGACAAGCTACGAGCAGTTGGCCCGGCTGTTTTTCGAGACCCATGATTTTACCCAGTTGGATCGTCAGGGGCCCGACATCGGAAAGCAGTACCGATCCGGCGTTTTCTATCTGGATGAAAAGCAGAAGGAAATCGCCGCCGGGCTGGTTCAAACCCTGAAGAAGAAGGGTTTTGACGTGAAAACTGAGATCACGCCCGCGGGGAAGTTCTGGCCCGCCGAGCAATACCATCAGGATTACTACAAAAACAATGGAAAAACGCCTTACTGCCACATTTATAGGAAGATTTTCTAAGTCGCGGCAGTTGGCAAAATCCTGTCACAAACGCAAGAACCGTCGGTGATTCTCCATGCGTCCTGTCAAGAACCCTTATCCCGACGTGCAGAATGTGGAAAATTCTCTTGACGGGAAGGGGAAGAATCTGGTAAAAATAGAACTATGAGGATTCGCCGTTTTTGGACTGCATAGCAGAGAAATTTTCTATCCTCACGTGCAGATTCTGACTCTTCGGTGAATCGCCTGTATTGGGCGGTGGTAAGGAAGGAGGTGGAATCAAGTCAAAATGAGCTGTCCTGACCCGACCGGGATAAAGAGCGAAGCAGGGTCAGGACCCATGCCGTCCGCTTTGGCGTGTGGCCGGAGCGAAATTTCCTATCAGTTCTCAGTTAAAATTAAGGAGGCAAAAAAATGAAAAATATAGTGTTGGTATTCGGCGTCGCATTGGCATTTTGCACGACGGCTATGGCTTCTGACATAGCGATTTCAACACAAGCAGGCTGGTATTCGCAAGCTGCGGCTGACCGCGAAATGCAAGAAATTGTTAACAACGTAAAGGCTGTTTCTATTGAACTGTTCACAGACACTCAACAAACTGCTCTTGCAAGTTGGGTAAGAGACCACACAGGTGATGGTGCGGCAGACCTTTTGATTCTCAACGGACAGTTCCCAGACACCATTTATGCACCTGGTAATAGTCAGGCTGATAACTCATTAGCCGAATTATTTTTGGATGACGGCAATGTTATTATCAACACCGGGGACTACATGTTCTACGTCGTAAATGGTGCTGGAACTAATGGCGAAGGTGGAATACGGGCAATGATGGACATCCCCGGCATTACAATGTGGGACGATGATACTGCTGTTACTGTTACAGCCGAAGGTCAGGAGTACACTCCGACTTTACAAAATTTCGCAACGGATCGCCCATTCCATCTTAATGAGCTTACAGGCGATTGGCAGCCGGAGCTGATTCTTGCTCAAAACGCTGCTGGAACGAGAGCCGACCCCGTTATCGTTGTTAATACGGTTACGGGGGGTCGCTTGGGTATTTTCTACCAGACATCCGGTCAGGACAATGACCCGCGCGGCGAAGTTATAAGTGAATGGATTAACAACTGGTATCTCACGTTCGTTGCCGCCGGCAACCCGTACGTCCGGCGTCCGAATCCCAAAGACGGCGCTATGCATGCGGACACTTGGGTCACCCTGTCGTGGACCGCTGGGGATTTTGCCGTCTCACACGACGTGTATCTGGGCGAGAGTTTTGCCGATGTGAACAGCGGCACCGCCGGTACGTTCCGGGGCAACCAGGCCTTGACGTATTATGTGGCCGGCTTCCCCGGATTTGCCTATCCCGACGGCCTCGTTCCGGGCACGACCTACTATTGGCGAATCGATGAGGTCAACCAGGCCAACCCGAACAGTCCGTGGAGAGGTCCCGTCTGGAGCTTTTCGGTCCCGCCCAAGAAGGCCTACAACCCTGTCCCAGCGGACGGGTCCAAGTTCATTGGCACGACGGACCTGACGCTGAGCTGGACCGCGGGTTTCGGAGCCAAGCTGCATACCGTCTATTTCGG
>CAYWZW010000074.1:0-25390 GCA_964462945.1 uncultured Pirellulales bacterium | reverse complement strand
CAGGGAACGCTGTTCTTCCGCACGCAGCATCACCTCGTCGCCGTCGCCGACCGCATGTAGGGGCGGGCCTGTGTGTCCGCCCTGGGCAACCACATGGGGTTGCCCCTACAGAGAACAGAAAGCCTGCAATATGAAGGACTTGAAACGAGCAAAGTGGATGTTGGGAATGGTCACGTTCGGACTTGTCTTGTCCGGCGTAACTATATGGCCCGCAGTCCCAGAACTGAAAATGGCCGTTCGCATCGTCTGGGGCGATGGCCAACCGGCCGGTGTGTTGCACAGTTTCATACTACAGGCGATTGAGGGCCTTGAGTCCGTTGAGGCGAACCATCGTTTTATGTTGTATGCACATGATTGGCTTGCTTTCGCTCACATTATGTTAGCAATCCTGTTCGCAGGGGCGATCAGGGATCCTGTCCGCAATGTCTGGATTGTGCAATGTGGACTGATTATATGTGCCCTCGTTCCGGTTTTGGCGGGAATCTGTATTCCAATTCGAGGACTGCCTCTGGCCTGGTTCTGGATTGATTCCGCATTCGCCCCTGCTGCTGCATTACCTCTCTGGATTGCCCTGAGAGATATCCGGCGAGCTGAGGCTGAGTTGCGTACGCCATAGAGTACGTACAGTGTTCAATCCGCCGGTTTGTCATTGCCCTAAGGGGCGAGCGACGCGGGACGGAGGATGATGGACGATGGGCGAGGGACGAGAGGTAGGGTGGGGCTTGCCCCACCATCAGGCTAAATAATGAATATTGAATAGCGAATATCGAATGTCGAAGTCGGACCGACCGGGCGACGCGGCAATCCGGCGAAGCCGTCCCGAATTAGCCGAAGCCCTGAGCCCGTTCGACTCCGCTCAGGGTAAACTCCGTCGAAGGGACCGCCGAGGGATCTAATTTCACGTTTTTGCCGGGAAATCCGTGACAAACAGAATCAAATGTGTTACGCTAAAATGCGAAGATGCCGGGCGAGTTCGTTTTGACGTATTTGTTTGGAGAATTTTATGCGAGAGACAAGACGATCTGAACAAAAGGATGAAATAAGCGACGTGTCCCTAAGTTTGATTCGATGTGAAAGGCTTAAAACAAACAAAGAAAGTGCAAAAAATGTTAAGGATTACGGCATGACCCCTTTAGTTCCTCTTGGCCAAGACCAAACCGGACTGTGAGTAAGACCGAGGTTCAAGTCATGAGCATACGCAAAAGATTTAATGAAATCCTTGGCATAGAAGATGGGATTATTGATGAAAGAGACCGATTTGTGCAACGAGTGAATCAGGCCATCTTCCACCGTATAGATACGCTCGTACCTCTTTCTTTCAAATATGACGAGCTCTTTGAGGCTCTTTCTTTTGAAATGGGCGTCGATGCTCATTCATTACCAAGAAGAAGAGGGCGATACCTCACACCTCCACCACCCGAGTTGGTAATCCTGACAGGAAATGATTTTACAAAGACACTTGAACTATTGTGCGTCTTGTATGCACGTATTCAGATTCAGGGTGATTCGGACGAGGGCCGTGCATGGTTGTCCAAGGGGATTGAAGGCATACTGTCCCGATGTACCCGGGATATCGGAGTCAAATGGAAGGATGGCTTATTCTATCCGTCGGGGGCTGGCGAACTGGATGAAGCCCTTATCGAGCAAACCTTCACATGGCTGAAAGACTATCCGAATGAAAGACAAGACTATCGAATAGCGCTCCAAAACTATTCGCAAGGAGGCTCCTTGGCCGACGTGATAAAGAATTGCTATTCTGCCTTAGAGGGGGTGGCGAAGAATGTGCTTGGAAATCGAAAGAACCTGGACAACAACAAGGATGAGTTACTGCGAAAAATGAGTTTGTCGGACGGGTGGAAGTCACTATTGGCGGTCTATATCAGGTATGCTCACGACTATCGACATGCCTCGCCGGAAAGACATGACATGACAAGACAAGAGGCCGAAGCGTACTTGTACATGACAGGTCTAATTATCCGTTTGGTCATTGAGTCCAAATAAGGAGAGGCCAATGATTCAGAATGCTGTTTTTGTTTTAGGTGCCGGGGCAAGCTGTCCGTATGGATTTCCTACGGGTAGAGGATTACGGGACCAGGTACTTTCCAGGTACACTGCAGATGTTGAAAACTATCTGCGGCACAACAACAGAGGTGATCCGCTTATAACTCAGGAAGTACACAGAGCAAAGGAGTTTGTCAACAAGTTCCGTAAGTCCTCCACACCGTCTATTGACCTATTCTTGGCTCGGAACCCAGAGTTCAGTATTGTAGGAAAACGTGCTATCATTTTCAGGATTCTCGCTGCGGAACATGTGAGCCGTTTCAGAGAAGAAGCAGAAGACACGAAGCAAGACTGGTACAGATGGTTATTCGAACAGATGACGGACGAACTTGTTAAAAAGGAAGATTATAGTCGCTTCAGCCAGAACGATGTCTCCTTTATTACTTTTAATTACGACAGGTCTTTGGAGCATTTTCTATATGATAGTTTTGTCAACTCATTCAGTGGTATTCGGGAAGATAAGATTATAGAACAGCTAAGCCAAATTAAGATTTGTCACGTTTTCGGACAGGTAGCACCTTTGGAATGGCAAGCCCAGGTCGATCAGATTCCATACCGGGTGGACGTTAATTACATCGATGTGGATTCCCTTTGCCGAAACATCAAGATAGTCTATGAAGAAGGTGAGAACCCCAAATTGAAGGAAGCCCAAGAACTGATCAGTAAGACAACCAGAGTCTTCTTCCTTGGTTTTGGATATGCTGAGGAAAATCTGGACGCCCTTGGAATTCCTGGCGTACTCGAAGGGGTCAGCCGTGTTGAAGGTACAGCCTTGAATTTCACTCTCAAAGAAATAGCCACCGTCAAATCTCTACTCGAAACCAAAATAAATGGCAAGAGCCGAAGAGTCAATATAAGAAATCAGGACTGTTTATCATTGTTGAGGGAAGTTCTGTGAAAATCAGATAGCTCTTAAACCACCAACACAAACGACAGGTTTTTTATAAGCCTAATAAAGTTGGCATGGGGCAAGCCGCTACCCTACGAATTCATTTCGTGTTTACTCGTGTTTATACGTGGCTAATTCAGTTTACAACAATTCTTTGAATTCGCTGATGGGGACGGGCTGGGCGGACTCGGCGGAGCGGTCGGCGGCGAAGCAGACGGCCTGCGTCACGGCTGCATCGTCTAAGTCGGGATAAGGTCTCTTGTTATCGATAATACAATCGAGGAAGTGGGAGACCTCGCCCCGGAAGGGGTGGTGTGAGACGTCGCCGCTGTCGGGCAGGATGCAGGGGATTTTCATAAAGTCGTTCTGGCCGGGGAAGAGCTTCGGAGCGAACAGCTCGTTGTTGCGCAGCGTGCCCTCGGTGCCGTAGATGCCGATATTGAAGCGGTAGGGCATCTTCGCGTCGAAGCTCGTCGTGCTGCGGCCGATCTTGCCATCCTTGAATTTCACGTTGATTGAGATTGTGCCGGGGTAGTCGGCGGGATTGCCGCCTTTGACCTGATAGGCGCTGACTTCCTCGACGGGCGAGCGTGCGAACCATCGCAGGGCATCGACGGCGTGGCAGCCTGCGGTCATAAGGGCCGTGCCGCTCATCTCCAGGCTGCCGTACCATTTCAAGTTCCATATCCGGTGCAGGTAATCGACCTCGACCATGAAGATATTGCCGAACGCGCCCTGCTCGATGAGTTTGTCGATGGTCATCAGCAGGGGGTTCCAGTGCAGCACGAAGCTGACGATGGTTTTGACCTTGCTCTTTTTGACGGCCTTACGCTGCTTGAGCACGTCCTGCGGCGTCAGCGCCACGGGTTTTTCAATGATGACGTGCTTGCGGGCCTCGGCGGCGGCGACGACGTATTGCGTGTGCGCGTTGTGCGGCGTACAGACCACGACGATATCGACGTCCTTTTGCTTGAGCATCTTGGAAGCGTCGGTCTCAATGGTGCACTGCAGGTTGTAGCGGTCTCGGTATCGTTCGGCGTTTGCGGGATTTCGGCTCACCAACGTCCGTACCTCGGAGCGTTCATCGTTTTGAAAGGCCTTTACGTACTCTTCCGCGACCCAGCCGCAACCGATGATTGCTGCACCAAGCTTTTTCATATTCGGTCTCCTTTCTTACTCGATTCTGGATTCTGGATTCTCGATTCTTGATCAGCGAGTATCGAGCATCTGGTATCGAGTATCGTGATTGGCAAACATCATCATAAACCAAATCCTCACGAATAGAAAGTGGCATATTGCTCCATCGCATCGGCAATCGCCTTGACGTTTTCGAGGGGCACGCCGGGATAGAGTCCGTAGATCATCATCAGGCCGCCTTCGGGGCTTCCGAGCATCTGCACCTCCCGGCGAATCAGCTCGTCGATTTGCGCCGGCGTGCCGAAGCGGGTGATTTGCTGGCGGTCGATGTCCAGGTCGATGCAAAGCCGGCCTTTGAGGTTCGCAGCTATCCAGTCAACCCCGTTGACAAGGTCCTGCAAATTCAGCACATCGACGCCACTGGCCATCAGGTCGCCCACGAGCTCGCGAATGTCACCATCCGAGTGTATATGGATAAGACAACCCGCCTGACGGGCCGGCGCTATCAATCGCTCGTACATGGGTTTGATGTACGTACGGAAGTATTCCGGCGAGAGCATCGGGCCATGCTGAGCGCCGAGGTCCTCGGGATAGCGCATCATCGCGACGCCTAAGTCAACGTATCGCTGCACAATCGCGGTGCTGAAGGATTCGACCATCTCAATCAATCGCCAAAGCCGCTTATCTGCATCCGCCATGTCGAAGAGGAGGTTTTCGTATCCTCGAAGATAACTGAGCCTCAGAAAGGCATGGCCATGCTCGAGGGAACCGGCGCTGGGTTTGCCTTCTGCTTTGGCCTTGAGGATTTTGTCTTTGACGATGGCCCAATCGGTGGGCGCCATGCCGTTGGTCTGTGTGGGATCGGGCGGCGAAAAACTCCGCAGAGCGTCCCAGTCCGCCAGCGGGTGTTTTGTCACCGAGCCGGTGATGCCATCATCGGTCGTTTCCCAGACACAACCCCATGAGTCGGTGTAAGGCGCTCCGGCTTGTTCCCACGGATTCAATTTCGTCGAGATGTAGTCTTGCGAAGCGAGTTCGGGGAATAAAAGCGGGTGTTCGTCTATAAGCTCGAGCAAAGCGTCCTTCGGATAGTGATGCTCACATGCGGGATTGATCCAGAAGATCATCGGGATATGCTCGGGCCGCTCGAAGCGGATGGCGCGCAGCGTGTTTTCGGTGATGGTGTCGGTAAAATCCATAGCTTCAGCCGAGCGTGACGACCTTGCCCAGCTTGGCGGACTCGTAGCAGGCCGTCAGGACTTTTTGGCTTCGCAGGCCCAGCTCGCCGCTTATAGCCGGCTCGCGATCATCTATAATGGCCTGGCTGAACTCTTCGATCTCGGCCTGATACGTATTGACTGGTGGCGGCTCGATGGTTAGCGATTGAGCTTCTGTTCTGGCTTGTTGTGCGTCGTAATCCTTGTCGTCTTGTTCTAAGAACGCCGTCATCCGGCCGGCGGGTCCCTGGCCGATGGTTCCCTGGGCCAGGATGGAGCCTTTCGAGCCGTACAGTTCCAGGGCGTTCTTGCTGCTGTTATCCGGGATGCAGAAAAACGTATCGACCGTGCCCAGCGCCCCGTTTTCGAAGAATAGCATCGCCGTGGCGCTATCTTCGGATTTATAATCGTGGATGGTATTATTCACGAAGCAACTGACTTTAGCCACGTTTCCGAAGAACATCTCTAACAGGTCGATGCAGTGCCCGCCCATGTCGATCAAGGCGCCGCCGCCACCGGTGGCCGGGTCCTGGCGCCAGGCGCCCTCGATAAGGGGGTACCAGCATGAAAGCTGCGCCCGCGCGTAAACCGGCCGGCCGAGCCTGCCTTCCCTGATGAGCGAGAGGGCCTTTTGGTGCTGGGCGACAAATCGCATCATAAACGCACAGCCCAGCTTGATGCGTTTTTTTCGACAAAGCGAGATCATCTCTTTCGCCTCGGCGACCGTCATGCCAAGAGGTTTTTCACAGAGGACGTGCTTGCCGGCTTCGGCGCAGGCTCGGACCTGTTCGGCGTGAACGTGAGCGGGCGTGGCGACGTAAACGGCGTCGCTGCCGGCTTCGAGCAATTCGTCGATGCTCCGCGCTTGTTTAACGCGGTACTCTTTGGCCACCTCGGCATTGGCCGCTTGATTCGTATCGAACACTACGGCCAATTCAGCATTTTGTGCTTTAACGATCCCCTCTGGAATCGTTCTTCTTCTGGCAATTCCGCCGGAGCCGATAACGGCCCATTTGATTTTCTCAGGCATAGCGGCAATCCTTTCAGCTCGTTCACTTCGAATAAGCCTTGATAACTTTGGCGAGCGCCTTGCCGATCTGCCGGCAGTCGTCTTCGCTGTAGGTCGGAAATGCGAAGCACGTGAACGTGTGACTCTGATGCCATATTGCGTTGGGCACCTCCACTTTGCCGTAGTCGATGCTTTTGGGATCCGTGTATTCTTTGGACTTGAAGGGGAAGCCGCTCTTGCCGAACGAATTGTATTTCTGGTAGGCCCTTTCCGTGTGGCACTGGGGCCAGAAGACCTTCCAGCAGGGGGCGCCTTCGGCGCCACAGGCGGCGACGAATTTGCCGATGTCGCAGGTCATCTTCTCGATGTCCAGGGAAAACGCCATGACGTACCAGCCGTTGCGGCGGTCGTCGGTGTCGATGGGGCTGTGCAGGACCTGGGGCAGGTCTTTGATCGCCTCGATGATAATCCTTGCGTTGCGTCTTCGCGCGGGCAGATTCCAGGAGTCGAGCCGCTCCATCTCGGCAAGGCCGATGGCCGATTGCATCTCGGTCATGCGATAGTTCCAGCCGACCACGTTATGGATGTAGGGGAGCTTTTGCTCTAACTCCAGCAGGCTCAGGCGCAGCTTGACGTCGTAGCCGTGGTCGCGGAAGCTGCGGGCCTGCCAGGCGAGATCTTCATCGTCGGTGGTGACCATGCCGCCCTCGCCGCCGGTGGTGAAGGTCTTGTTCTGGCAGAAGCTGCACGCGGCGACGTGGCCGATCGTGCCCGTCTTCCTGCCTTTGTAAACGCCGCCGAATGCCTCGGCGTTGTCCTCTATGACAAAGAGATTGTGTTTCTTTGCGAAGGCGAGAATCTTGTCCATGTCGCAGACGTTGCCGTACAGATGGACCGGCATGATGGCCTTCGTGCGCTTGTTCACGAGCTTGGCGGCCGATTCGACGCTGATACAATGGTCATCGAGATTGACGTCCGCAAAGCGGGGTATGGCTCCGGCCTGAACGATGGAGAAGCTGCTGGCGATGAAGGTGTAGCTGGGCACGATGACTTCGTCGCCGGGGCCGATGCCCAGCGCCGATAGCGCGATGTGAAGGGCCGAGGTGCCGCTCGAGGCGCTGATCGCGTATTTGCTGCCCTGCCATGCGGCGAATTTCCGCTCGAACTCCATGCCTTTAGGGCCGGTCCAGTAATTGACCTTGCCGGAGCGCAGGACCTGCTCGACGGCCTTGATGGCTTTTTCGTCGAACTGGGGCCAGCCGGGCAGCTTGTTTGTCACCGCTTTGGGACCGCCGTCGATGGCCAATTTCTCGGTTTTCTTTGGGACGCGCTTTCCTGCCATTTCATTGTCCTTTCAAACGGTGCTCGATGCTCGACGTGGCAAGGGCATCCCCTCGACTTCACTCGGGACAGGCTTGCCCTTGTTTCCTGCCGCTGGCAAGATGCCAACGGGACACAAGGCCGGGACGGCCTCGCCACGTTTTTCACATTGTCGATTGCCGGGTGTGGATTGTCAATCGTCAATTTCACTGGACGCAGTCTCAGAGGCCCGTATAATTTGGTTGAAGGGGCGGCCCCACGTGGCCGTCCTCGCGACTTGGGCAACCACATGGGGTTGCCCCTACTAAATTGAAAGGAGTAAAGCAGACCATGAATTCCTCTTACGAGTTAAGCCGCCGTAGTTTACTTCAAGGGACGGCGGGGCTGATGCTTTCTTCTGCGGTGCAGGGTTGCCGGAAGGGCAACTCGCCACCTGCGCAGCCGAAAGCCTGGATCGTTGCCTGTCGCGACGGTCATTTGAAAGCAACCGGCAAGCCCGACAGTTGGTCGGCATTGAAAGAAATCGGGGCAGCCGGCGTAGAAGTCGAAGTGAGTCCCGATCTGGCCTGTCCGGCCCTTTACGCCCCGAACGAAACATACAGTCTGGCGACAGTTTCCGGGATTGCGGCCCTCAAAGACAAGCTCGCCGAACAAGGGCTTGTTATCACCGGTTTCTTGATGCACAACCGGTTCGATGAGCGTCTCGACGAGGAGCTTGAGTGGACCAGAAAGCTGGTCAAAGCTGCTGGGGCGCTGGACGTGAAGGTTATTAGGATCGATATCGTCTCGCGGAAAACTAAAGGCGAAGAATTCCAGGCCTTTGCGGCGAAACTCTGCAAGCAGCTCTGCGCGATAACCGACGGCACGTCCATTCGCTACGGCATCGAAAATCACGGCAGCGTGACGAACGACCCGGAGTTCCTGCAAAAGCTGTTCGACGCTGTCGATTCGCCGCATCTCGGTCTGACGCTCGATACGGCCAACTTCTATTGGTTTGGGCATCCGTTGGATGAGCTGTACAAGAACTTCGAGCGTTTTGCTCCGAAGGTTTTTCACACGCACTGCAAAAGCATACGGTATCCGGACGACAAGAAGAACGTCCGGCGGCCGATGGGCTGGGAATACGCCAAGTACAACTGTCCCATCTATGAGGGGGACATCGATTTTCGAAAGGTTGCGGCGATTCTCCGCAAGGCGGGCTACAGCGGAGACCTTTGCCTCGAAGACGAATCGCTCGGAAAATTCCCCGAAGCCGAACAAGCCGGGGTCCTGAAAAAGGAAATTGCAATGTTGAAGGATTTGGGACAAACAGGCTGAAATCAGATGAATGGAGAGTTCTTATGCACGTGAATCGCCGTCGTTTTTTGGGATTGACCGCCGGGGCCGGCGCGTTGTCGATTCTATCCGGTTGTCATTCCAAGGGTGGCAGCCTCAAAGCCGAAGGCTTTGGGGATGGAGCAGCCCAGATCCGCACAAAGGTCAGCGTGGAGGAGCTTGACAAGGCCGCCGAGAAGTCCGTCCTGCAGTTGGACGGCTTAAGCTCGCCGGTCGTGATACAGTCGATTGAATTGCTGCAGAAGGATCGCGAGTACTTCATTCGCGTCCGATCCAAAGACGGTGCGGAGGGCATCGCCCTCACCAATGAGAGAGCGCCATATCTGTATCCGATATTGAACAAGCTGGTCATTCCCTACTTCATCGGCAAAGACGCCAGAGACCTCGAAACGCACTTGTTCGAGGTTTATAGGTATCAGAGCAATTACAAGCTCCAGGGTTTGGCGTTGTGGTGTCCCGTGGCCTGGGTGGAGTTCGCTCTGCTGGATATGATGGGCAGGATCGCCGGCAAGTCCATGGGGCAATTGCTTGGCGGCGTGGTTCGGCGGGAGGTCCCGTTTTACGTCGCCAGCGGCCGCCGGGATTCGACGCCGCAGGAAGAGGTGAAGTATCTCGCCTCGCTGGTTGAACAAACAGGCGCCAAGGCGGTCAAGTTCCGGGTCGGCGGACGGATGAGCAAAAACGCCGACGCCATGCCCGGCAGGACCGAGACGCTGATTCCTCTGGCGCGTAAGACCTTGGGCGACGCCATCGACATCCACGCCGATTCGAACAGCTCCTACGACCCGCCGAAAGCCATTGAGGTCGGAAGGATGCTGGAAGATATCGGCGCGGTTTATTTCGAGGAGCCGTGCCCCTTCGACAACCTGGAAGACACAAAAAAGGTCGCGGATGTTTTGACGATACCGGTTGCCGGCGGCGAGCAGGAATACAGTCAGTATCGTTTCCGCTGGGCGATTTACAATCGTGGCGTGGACATTGTCCAGCCGGACCTCCATTACTACGGCGGGTTGATCCGTTCGACGCGCGTGGCGCGGATGGCCGCCTTAGCGGGGATGCCGACCACGGTCCACATTTCGGGCGGCTTCGGGTTTATCTATATGCTGCACTTCGCCTCGCTCACGCCGGATGTGGGCCGGTATCAGGAATACAAGATGAACATCGAGAAATACGGCACGTGGTTCGATCCACCTTTGGAAATCAATAACGGCGCCCTCACAGTTCCCAAAGGGCCCGGCGTAGGTATTACGGACGTCGCCGAAGTGCTCAAGGGCGCCACGCCGGTTGGGTAAGATGAGAGTTTTCGTGGGAGAGCACAGCATGACTAAAGGACGTATTTGGTTCTATTTGGGGTCGTCGGTATTGGCGATCCTATTGGCCGGCTGCGGGCCGGCGGCGTTCCAGGTGGAGCTGGTGCCCACCAGCCGGGAGCTTGAAGAGACCCAAGTACAAAGGGACAAGGGCTTGTTTGTCTTTGACAAGATCGCGATCATCGACGTTGACGGCGTGATGGCGAACAGGCACAAACACGGATTCATGCGTGCCGGCGAAAACCCGGTGAGTCTGTTCATTGAAAAGCTGGACAAGGCCGCCGCCGACCGGTCCGTGAAAGCGGTGGTGCTTCGTCTGGATTCGCCCGGCGGGACGGTCGCGGCCAGCGACATCATGTATCACAGCCTGCGGGAGTTTAAGCGGATAACCGGAAAGCCGGTCGTGGTGTGCGTGCTGAGTTTGGGTTGCAGCGGTGCGTACTATCTGGCGTGCGGCTGCGACGGGATCATGGCCCAGCCGAGCAGCGTAACCGGCAACATCGGGACGGTATTCCAGACGTTTAGCGTGGCCGGGACAATGGAAAAAATCGGAGTCAAAGCCGTCACGATCAAGAGCGGCGAATTGAAAGACCTCGCGTCACCCTTGCACGATCTGAGCGACGAAGAGCGCAAGGTGCTGGAGGGCATTACTAAGAACTTCTCTGAACAGTTTCTCAGTGTGGTTCGGGATGGTCGTAAGTCCATGGGCGAGCAGAAGCTGCAGGAGCTGGCGGATGGAAGGGTATTCACGGCCGAACAGGCTCTGCATGAAGGGCTCATCGACAAGATCGGTTATCTGAGTGATGGAGTCGAATGGGCCAAAGAAATGGCGGGCGTCCACAAGGCGCGGGTGGTTATTTATCACCGGCCCCTAAGCTACACGCCGAACGCATACGGCCTGACGACAAGCTCGGCAGGCGGTCTGGGGCCGCTGATCAATGTTGAGCTGCCAGACTGGCTGACCTCCAGCGGGCCTCAATTTCTGTACTTATGGCAGCCCGGTATTGAATAGGAACCGAACGTTGTCGCGCGGGCGGCCGCGAAGAATAGGATGGTGTCCTTATGGGTGAGAAAAAAGGGTTTACGCTAATCGAGCTTCTGGTTGTGATTGCCATCATTGCCCTTTTGCTGAGCATTCTGCTGCCCGCGCTCGGTGTCGTGCGAGAGCAGGGCCGGCGAGCCGTCTGCGGCCAGAATGAAAAGAACACCGCGCTGGGATTGTTCTTGTACGCCAACGACTACGATGGCAAACTGCCTCTCAACGAGGTCGATCGCTGGTTGTTTGACGTTTCGTACTGGACGACGGATATCATCCTCAAGACGGGTGCCTTTGACCGGCACATCTTCTACTGCCCGTCATGGCGTCAGCGGGATAATATTATCTTTTGGCGCTACGGCGAGAACTTTCCAGCCGGGACGCCTGAAAACCAGCCGCGGCCCGAGCCGCAGGATGAGGCCACTCGAAAGAACATGCATCGTATTATGGGATATTTCTGGTTCATTGATACAGTCAAGAGCAGAAGCCACCCGCCCATGAGCCCCGACAACGCGCACAAAGAATGGGTGAGGTCTCTGGCTGCGACACAAAGGGCTCCGGCAACGGTGGAGCTGATCGCCGATGTGACCGCCAGCAACGGAGCGGACCGGAACCAATCCGACTTCACCAAGGCCACGGGCGGATGCTGGTCACGCTGGCAAGTCTATGACAGAACCAATCACCTCAAACGAGGCTCGCGGCCCGCTGGAGGAAACGTCCTGTTCGTGGACGGCCACGTCCAATGGCGGCATTTCAACGAAATGGAGCACCGTTGGTTCTGGCAGCAGTACGGCAATCCATCCTTCTGGTGGTAGGGCGGCCATGAGAAAGATAGACAATCGACAATATAAGCTGACTCAAATCAGACCGAAGCCTGCCGCTGCTCAATCCGGCATAAAGGGCAAGAAGGGCCGGAGATGCGATTCGAAACTCGACAGGCGAGGCATAAAATAGAAGTTTAGAAATCAGAGCTTAGAGTTTAGAATTCTCAATTCTACGTGAGTTGGAGATTAGGCCATGGTGTCACGGATTGCGTCGTCGTTTTCCATAATGGCATTAGTCGTATCCGGTTTTTCATGCCGGGTTCCATCAGAGCGGGTTCTCACAGCCAGGCCGGCTGTGGGCGCACTCGCGGTTCAGTACAGTCAGAACACCGGCACGATTCCGAGGTACGAGGTTTTCGAAATCACTTTCAAACACGACGTTCGCTATACCGACCCTTTCTTTGACGTTGCGATTGATGTTGTCTTCAACTCTCCGTCAGGAAAGCAGATTCGCGTCGGCGGATTTCACTATGGTTCCTCCTCTGGACCGACTATCCAGAAAAGTGAGGTCCCGACCGCCCGAGGGCAAAGAGAGCAGGTGTCCTATCATTTTGACAAGCAGGACCTGTGGAAGGCCCGGTTTGCTCCGTCAGAGCTTGGCCGGTGGAGATACGATTTTGTCTTCACGAATGTGGATGGGCAGGAGGCACGCGGCACAGGAGCCTTTAGCTGCATCAAAGGACGCAGGCCAAGCCGCGGCTTTGTCCGTCTGTATCCGGCCAATCCCTTCCGATTTGTGTTTGACGATGGCAGCCCCTATTTTCCCATCGGGCTCCAGAATTGCTGGGGTGATAATTCGGGCAACGGCTCCGTGCTGGACCAGTGCTCGATGGAGGGTCCTTTCCGCACAGACCTGAAAGACCCCCCGCCTTTGCCGCCCGGGCCGATGTTTGTGCGCGGGCCCGCAGAGAATCCACAGAATGCCGACGTTTACCTGCGGCACTTCTCGCGGTGCGGATTCAACCTGTATCGTTTCTCTCAGGAGAATTGTTCCTATCCGCTCAACCACGACCTGGATCGTTACCTTGTCCAGGAAAGTATCATGACCGACGAGATGCTCTGCTGCGCGCGCAAGTACGGCTTTAGCATCTTCTACGGCATCTTCGGCTTTCAGAAGGTGTTCAACGACGATCCGAACAATGAAGCGAACATGGCGAAAGTCAGGCGATTCATCAAGTACAGCGTCGATCGGTGGGGGGCGTCCGTCGATTTCTGGGAGTTTCTCAACGAACAACACGCCGCGAAGGGCTGGTACGAGATCGTGATTCCGTACCTGAAATCCATCGATCCGTACGGGCATCCGGTCACCACAAGCTGGGAAAAACCCGAGATCGACGGCATCGAAATCAGCGCTCCACACTGGTATCAAAGGGAAAATGAATTGGAGTCGGACTCTGCGACGGCGGGGCGAGCCAGAAACTGGAAAAAGTATGACAAGCCCGTCGTCGTAGGGGAGCAGGGCAACCACATCGACCGCAAGAATCCTCCGGCTCCCGGCGTCGGAGGCGTATGGGATAACCGCTCCGCCCTGCGAATGCGCATCCGCAACTGGACAGCGTTCTTCAACGAAATATCGTTCATCTTCTGGGACACCAGCTATGCGCGGGACGGCCACAACATGAATATCTGGTTAGGCCCCAAGGAGCGCGAATATGTGCGGGCGATGCAGGACTTCGCCTACAGACTGGACAAGGACGTTCGCGTGGTCTCCGTGGACGTCTCAGAGCCGACGAGGGTCCGCGCTTACGCTTTGGCCTCGCCAGAGAGGGCCGGCGTCTATCTGCACCATTTCGAGAACCACCGCGAGTCGGTGCACGGTGTCCGTATCGGCCTGGATGTGCCCAGAGAGGCGAGGGGGTACTGGTATTCGCCCGAGAGTGCGGCAATTCTTGAGACGGCGGAGCTAACCAAAGGGACGAATACCATCGAAGTGCCCGGCTTCACAGTGGATATCGCGATTCTGATTACGCCGGATGGACCGCCGGACATCGACGCAGATGGGATCGCCAACCATCTTGACCCGGATGACGACCAGGACGGCGTGCCCGACGTGCAGGATGCTTTTCCGCTGGATTGCGAGGAATGGGAAGATAAGGACATGGATTGGATCGGCGACAATCTGGACGCCGATGACGACGGCGCCGGAGACGACCACAACAAGAATGGGACTGCGGATTACCAGGAACTGGACTTTGACGCTGACGGAGTGGACAGGGCAAAATCCATTCCGTGGGATGCGTTCCCGTTAGACCCGAAAGAATGGCGCGACACCGACGGTGACGGCGTCGGTAATAACACCGATACCGACAATGACAATGATGGATTCAGCGACTACGAAGAGACAAAAAGAGGGACAGATCCACTGGACAGCAATTCCTGGATAGGATCGCCCTAAATCCTCTTCGTAGAACAGACCCGCTTGGCTGTCTTCCACATCAAAACATTTGCTCCAACACGCCGGCTTCGATATGGCTGGGGTATTGCTTGGATCGATACACGCGATTGGTGACTGTGATAAAATCTTCTTGGTCCGCCTCAAAGATGTTCGGCACGAATTTCTGCGGATTGCGGTCGATAAATGGGAACCACGTGCTTTGCACGTGTATCATAATCCGATGCTTCCGCTTAAACGTGTGCAGAACGTCCCACAATTCGAACGAAATCTGCGTTACCTGATCGGGTATGAATGGCTTGGGCTTCTCATAACTTTCCCGGAAACGGCCCCGAAATACTTCCGCGCGAATCAAGGTTTGCTGAGCTGCTTTTTCCGGCAAATCGTCCGGATAAACATCGATCAGCTTCACAATCCAATCCGAATCCGTTCCACTGGTGGATACGAAGAGATTGGCCTGGATGGTTCCCGCTAACGTAACGTCCTCTTCAAGAACGTCTGTTTGGTACACCAATACATCGGGCCTGCGAGACGCAAATCGCTGGTCTTCCGAATAGAACGTGTTATTGATCCACCTCGAATTATCTCTTGTGTGAGGAACCGGCTTGTTCGGATCACTGACATAGCAATCGCAAGCGTCAGAATCTTCCGTGGGCTCGTCAAATGATAATTTGCCGCCTTTGTGGAGATAGAAACATGTCCTCTCCGCGGAAGACGGAGGCCATTGGTCAAACCGTCGCCAGCGGTTGGCGCCGGTTTCGAATATCAAGGCTTCCGGCAGGTTCAGTTCACCCTGTTCGTCTTTCAAGAAGTGCTTGAAGAAGTGCAAATCGACGTTCTTCTGATAGTATTGCGAGGTGGCAAAGCCGAAATCCGTATCTCCCAGCTCGCTGCCTTTACTGCCGAGCCAGCCGCCGTGATCCCAGGGCCCCATGACCAATATATTGAACGTGTCGGGATTCTGCTTCTCAATCATTTTGTACGTATGCAACGGTCCAAACAAATCTTCCCGGTCGTACCAGCCGCCGACTACCATGACCGCCGCCTTGATATCCTTCAGATGAGGAAGGATATTGCGTCTTTGCCAGAACTGGTCGTAATTGGGGTGGCGTGTAACCTGGTTCCAGAATTTGGATTTCTTCTTGAAATACGATTTATTAACATTTTTCAAGGGTCCTACGTCCATGAAGAATTCGTATGCGTCCGTCGTTTCAATCTTATAGATCGGATCCGGCCGTTTCTCGGTGAGCCCTTCACGTCTCTGTTGCACATTATTGAGAAACCCAAACCAATGGGTCAGCAGAAAGGCTCCGTGATGGTAAACGTCGTCCCAATAGAAGTCGGAAACCGGCGCTTGAGGAGAGATCGCTTTTAAGGCGGGGTGGGAATCGATAGCCCCGGCGGACGTGTAGAATCCGGGATACGAAACGCCCCATTGGCCAACCTTACCGTTGTGGTTGGGGACGTGCTCCAAGAGCCACTGGATCGTATCGTAGGTATCCGTACTTTCGTCTGTGTCAGAATTACTTTTCTTGTCTGCAACGTGCGGAGTCATGTGAACGAACCGGCCTTCCGACATGAAACAGCCGCGCACGTCTTGATAGACAAAGATGAATCCTTCTTTTTCGAATTCTTCATGAGGACTGATCTGGCCTCTGTATCGATCAGGCCCGTAAGGACTGATGCCGTAGGGAGTTCGTAACAACAGTATCGGATATTTTTTTGAGGCATCGTTCGGCGTGTAAATAGCGGTAAAGAGCTTCACCCCGTCACGCATGGGGATTCGTTTCTCATATTTCGTGTAGTTCTCACGGATGTAGTCCGCCCGTTCATCGGCTTGAACGAATCCCACCTGCAAAACGAGGACGTGCAAAAGAAAGAGAGCCGTGCGTACTTTCATAATACAATCCTTTATTGGCACTCACATCACTTCTTCAATCTCAGAATTTGCTCCGCGAGTTCTTTTCGGGCGGCGAGGAAGTCATTCGGGTCTTTCGAGAAATTCCACCAGTTTGGGGCAATCGTATCGACGATCTTCTTGACCGCTTGCTTGCCTGCCAGCTTCTCAAGCATGGCGAGATACTCGCAGTCTTCCATACCGTCTCTGAGATTCTTCAAACGCATGCTGCAAACAGGCCCGTCGATCCCGCAGGGGGTTCCGGGATAGAACAGAAATCCGCAGCCGTTGTAATGCCTGGGATGTGCAAAGGCCGGATTCCACCAGGGTTCAATCACTGTAGTGACAGTGCTCCAATAGAGCAGCCCGGTAATGTCATACTGGTAGTTGATCCAGGTCGGGATGCGATAAACGGTCAAGGGCCGGTCAATGTGCCAGTACGGGGGGTCGTAATCCTTGACGCTTTCGTACTGCGGATGATACTGCGGCGAGCGCTGCACCAGGGCAGTGTAAGACCAGACCTCATCGCCCTGGGCGATTTTTTCCTCGATGGTCTGGCGGTCAATGAAGGACCACAAGGGGCACCATATATCCACAGCCGGGTCCATGTCCGGCCAGGAAGGGTCCTGCAGATATGTCTGCTCTACCACCAGACATTTGAGCTGAGGAACGGCTTCGTGAACAAGCTGACCGAGTACGAGCACCTGCTCGTAGTTCTCTCGGAGGTTCGGCTCATCCAACATATAGAGATAAGCCCGCTTTTCCCAGCCGTTATCCTGCAAATATTTGTAGAAGTCTTTGTAGTAGCGCTGCGCCTTTTCTCTATTGGCCGGGGATATCGTCTTGTAATCGGGACTCGTGGTGGAGCTGGGCAGCCGCGCGAAAGAGGCCCTGGGTATTTCAAAGTCGGTGACGTGGAATTTCTCCATAAACTCCTTCAGGGCCTTGTGTCTTTCCGGCACGATTTCCAGCGAGCCATCGTCATTGACTCGCGGCAGCAGGTGGTCCGGGATGGGCGGATTGATCCGATGCTCGGCCATCGCCTGACAATATTGCATTTCGATTTGTCTGAACCTGTCGGAGCCGCGCTCGATATTGAAATAGCGCGAGACGTTACTGAAGTTCCCAAAATGGTTTCTATGAGTCGGACCATCGGGAAGCGTAAAATCCCATACGGCGACGCAGACGCCAATCTGTCCGGAAATTCCTCCTTGTCCCTGAACGTGGAGCTCTCCGCGGTACGTATCTGCCGGGATATTCTTAGGGACGCGCACGTCAACCCATAGGGCCTGATTCTGACCCTTGAAGACCTCGAACGGGACAGCGTACATATCGTAGCCGCTCCGTGTTATTGGTTCTCCCCATCGCTTGCGGCTCTCGGTCAGAGGTTCGATGGGCTGGCCGGTGATAGGGTTGATGAATGGGACGAGCGGGTCTGCGTACAGTCCCGGGGGCAGTTCCGCCCGGGCAGTGGACATTCTGACTCTGACGTACTCTTCCCGGAGGAGCTGAATGTTTTCCTTTCCAATCTTCGCCCCATTCTTCCCGGTCAGGTCGGAGAGATTCACCTTGACCACGCTAATGTTTTCTCTCGGAGCCGCGACCACAACCTGAAACGATTCCACTTCATTTCTGGCGGCGCTGATCTTTACCTCAGTTGCCCCGTAAGGTTCCTGATCCTGGCCTATCCGCTGCATACTGTTCAATGCGGTCAGCTTGATTTTCGGTTCAGCCCCGGAACATACGGATGAACCCAAAACACAGACAGACAGGCTCACAACGGTAATAAGTCTGTTATTCATAACTTGCCTCCATTTGGTTTTTGTCGGACAAACGCGCGGTCAACACTCTACTCAAATTAAGGCCCATACGATACATGACGAACGCAACTCAGCGAAGCGAAATAATCTGACACCGGCCGGGCGCGGGCGGGACTTCAATTCTCCTATTATTTACTGTGATGGCTGCGGGTCCCGTTGATTCTCCGAAATCGGTTCGGCGTACCAGAATGCGGCCATCCAATTCCAACCCGGAAATCACAGGTCCCGGCTGCTTGGGGACGCCAAAATTGATCGGTTGTCCTTCTGAAAGGAACCGCCCGTACTGCAGGGCCTCGGCATATACCTGATGCACCAATCGAATTTCCTTTTCTGCTTCTTCGGGCCGGCACCAGACAAAGAAGGTGTCCGTCCCTCTCAATAACGCGTGCCACAGCAGCTCCTGGTATTTGGCTTCGCTAAATTGCGTGACCGCCCCGGTAGAGTTCTCGGGCTCGATAGTATGCCAATGCACGAAGCTGATAATAGGTATCTCGGACGGCGTATGCTGCCCTGCATTGCTGGCAACCAAGAGCATATTGAAGAACCATCGATAATCCATGTCGGCGTAGTCGTACCAGTCGAAAATTCTGCGCCACGGGTATATGACCGGCATGGCAAACGTATAACCCGTTTCGGGGAATTCATCGTACCATTTTCTGTACTTGGCCCGCTGGTCTGCCTGGTAAGGCTGCCCATCGACGTAGTATTCGTAATAGTCGTACCAATAGCGGTAGCCGTTGTGCGGATAAACGCCGTAGTTGCCCACGAGCACGCCGGGGAAACTCTGTTTTACAGGCTCTGCATAAACCTTGCGCTGCAACTGGCACCTGAGCTTGCGAATCGCTGTCTGAAAATCTCCGAAATCATCTATATTCTTGATCTTCTCCCGGCAGCGACGGCATCGCTTAGAGGCAGCATGGGCTTCGTTGAATTCAATGGGACCGTCAATTTCCCAGTCGGCGAAAATGAAATCAACGTCCAACGCTGCTTCCTTGAACGCTCTGATAAAGTACTCAACCTGCTCGTGGATAATCGGCCGGCGAAAATCAATCGCGAATGGACAGCCCATCTTCTGTTGGCCGAACGATGCGTCCCAAAAGGGCCGGCCCTCATCGTCCACGTGCGCTGTACGCGGGTCCCCATCGAAGAACGAATACAGACACTTGGTGGCGTCGATATTCACTCGCAAGCCCAATTTCTTCTGGGCTCGGGCCATCATCAGCGACTCTTCCAGGTTTTTTTCACGATTCCTCGGGTCCCAGGAAGTAATCAGCCCGATGCCTCTGGCGTCGAGCTGGTGGACAAGCTGTTCCGCGGTTTCAGGATCAAGCAAACCCGGATTCATGGCCTGCCAGAGGTAGAGCGGCAGGCGATTGCCTCTGTCAAATTTAAGGGGTTCCGTTGCAGTCAGCACGAGCTGTATGTGTTGGGGCCACTTCGCATTTGGCTTCTCGGCGACGGCTGACTCAGCCACGTTGACCATGAGGCTCATCGCCATCGACGCGACGATTAACCCGTATCTGTTGACCGTGAGTATCTTGCCCATACCTTACCGTCACCGCGCGTTAATGCCCTGATGGCATCTGATTGTACGCCGTCGGATAGTTCCTGGCCAGCTTTTATTGACTTTGGCTGTTCTCTTAGCCGCCAATGTAACGTGACCTGGACCGGATGGGCAGGGAGCCTACCCATCCTACCCGTTCTTTTGTAATGCCGCCATAATTTTTTTGTTTGCCGCCGGAAAGGCAAAGTTCTTCAGTTGCTTTGGATGTACCCACTTGTAATCAGTACAGGTGTGACACTTCGGCGTTCCCGAAGTGTGAGCACATTCAAAGGCATGGAGCGTGACGGAGAAATGAGAGTACGAATGTTGCACCGTAGCCAGAGGGCGCAGGATTCGGATGGTGACTCCCAGCTCCTCGCGGACTTCACGCGTCAACGCTGTTTTCAGCGATTCACCCTTCTTGACTTTTCCGCCCGGGAACTCCCACAGGCCACCAAGTAATCCGTTCGGTTTACGCTTATCTATCAGGATTTTCCCGTTCTTGTGAATTACCCCGATGACGACTTTGTGCCGGGGCAGCGGTTTTCGCCTCACGCGGACGGGCAGCTTCTCCTGCTCGCCGTGCTCTTTGGCGCTGCAAAGTCGGCGAAGCGGACACACCTGGCAGCGCGGACTTCGGGGCAGACAGACCGTCGCCCCCAACTCCATCGTCGCCTGATTAAACGATCCGGCTCTGCCGGAAGGCAGGAGCACTTCAGCCAGGCTCCAGAGATTCCTTCGAACTTTGCCCGAACGTGGGTCTTGGCGGATGCGAAACAAGCGGCACAGAACGCGGGTCACATTCCCATCGACGACGGGTTCATCCTGGTTGAAGGCGATGCTGGCTATCGCCCCAGCCGTATAGAGGCCGACACCCGGAAGAGTCAGCAAGTCCTGTTTGGTTTGCGGCAAGTGGCCGGCAAAGTCCCGGACGATCTTTTTTGCCGCCAGATGCAGATTCCTTGCACGAGAATAATAACCCAATCCTTCCCACATCTTGAGAACGGTATCGAGCCGTGCTCGGGCCAATTGCCGGACGGTGGGAAAACGCTTGAGAAACCTGTGATAATATGGCTTGACGGTATCGGACTGAGTCTGCTGAAGCATGATCTCTGCCACCCAGATCGCGTACGGGTCCTTCGTTCTCCGCCAGGGTAAGTTCCTTGCATTGTGGCCGAACCACTTGAGCAGGAGAGCAGAGACCTTCTTGTACCGTGGATGCAACCACATACGTTCTTTTCAATGCTTTTGAAGACTGTTTGAAGTTATCTAATGTTGCGAAGCATACCCGCCAATCGGCTTCCCTGTCAAGACAGGAAGTCCCCCGTTGACCTAAAGATATGGGGCCCATGCCGAAAGAATCAGCATAGGCCCCGAACTGATGCAGAATCATTGGCCGACGACTTGGCTTCGGCTATGCTGATTACAGCCTACTCCGGCTGCCAAGTCAGGACCAAAGGTAAACGGAAATCACGGACCTTGCATAATCTTCTTAATCTCATCCTGCGACAGCGCCCGGGTGAACAAGCGGAACTCGTCCATAAGCCCTGTGAAAGGTCTGGCGTTGTCAATATTGTATCCCACACGAGCACCCAAGCCCCAGTCTGCGGCTATGTCCGCCGCGTTTGCAACGTCGAACTCTTTGGCCAATTCGCCGTTGATACAGAGGGTTGCCTTGCCGGACGCTTTGTCGTACGTGCCTGCGAAATGCAGCCACTCGTCCCATGTCACGGCCCCGCCGCGTATATCGAACATCGTGGTGCCGCCATACGAGCGGAGCAGCCATCTAAACTCGCCGTTGCTGCGGGCCTCGGGGTGAACCACCCAGGTTTGGTCGGATGCTCTGGCGTTGAATATGGCGTGATGGTCGCCCGTGTTCGCACATTTCATCCAGGCCGCGAGCGTCATGCCGGATGCTGGAATATCCTCAACGGGGAAATTTGGGCCATCCAGATCGAGATAGCCGGCATTTGAGAACTTGCCTGCTCCGTTGTACTTGCCACCGGCCTCTGCCGTGACGCCACCAACGACAACGCCGTCATGACCTTTGCCGGATTGGTCTGCGACGATTCCACCAACGTCATCGAAGGAATAGTAGATCACCTGGGACGGATCCCCCTCGCCGGTGTCGGCACGATAGCCCGCAAGGTAACGAACCTCACCGTAGGACAACGCTCTACTGTAAACCACGGCCTCGTCGACCGTACCGGTAAAATACTGAGGCGGCGCCGCCGTCGCATGCCTTCCAAGTTTCAGAGTCCCAGTCTCAGCATCCGGGGCTCCAGAGGGTGCTGGATTCGTCGTGATCAAAGCGCCATCTCTGTATGCTTTGAGATCTTCTCCGTCATACGTGGCAGTAAGGTGATACCATGTATCAGCCTCTACCGGCTCGTACTTCGCAGCATACCATGTTCCTCCGACCCGTAAGGCGGCCGCTCCTTGGAAAGTTGCGTTGGTATGGTTCCAGTTGAACTGGAAGTTCTTCTCGCGATGAACCGGTCCACTCGCTGAGACTGCCGCAGGGGCCGCCGGGCTCTTCACCCAGGCACTGATCGTCCAGCTAGCCAAGTTCTGCGTGTTGCCGGTCTCCACGTAGTCATCGCCGTCAAATTGGAGCGCCATCCCTACCACGCCTTCGACAAAGGCTGGGTTGCCCATAATGGTACCGTTGTTACCGTTGCCGGAACCATCCAGCACATCATTGTCCAATGCGTAAAACGCCATCAGACCATCGATTCCGGGATCGACCGGCTCTGGAAGAGGATTTCCGGCGACTTCCACGTTGTCAATCGCCCACCACCAGTCATTTCCGGCGTCGAACAAACCAAACGTTACAACCATGCTTTTGGCCCCTGCCGGATTGCCCAAATCGACAACGATGGTCTCATTGGTGGACGTGTCCGGCTTGAAGTTAGGACTAGCCTCGTTGGATTCCCACCGGAGCACCTCGACAGGCTGTGCTCCATCAAAAGAAACGGTTATATTGGCCGTCTGATGATAGTTGTCATCGTACTCCGGACGCCAGCTCGAATCGAACTTGAGCTGGAGCGAGCCGGCCTCCAAGCCGGAGATGTCAACGGCAGGGGTACTGAGCCAGGTATCGTATGGGTTCGCAGAGTTCGGGCCTGGATGAGGCGCATCATCCCACTCATCCGGATCGGCTATGGCAACCGTGCCCTGTCCTAACACGAATTCCACACGTCTTTGATTGCCTGCTGCTTGTACCCACCAGTCCTTGTTGGCAAAGGCCCACCCGGCCCACTCGGTCACTCCGTCGGTCGCCGGATCGCCGATACCGGGAACGCCGCTTTCATCGACGGCCCAGCCGTCCGGCGGTGTGTCCGTCCAGACCTGATTGCCCGCAAGCACCTCATCGATGTTCGGACCCAACGGCAAACCTTCGAAATCCTCGGAAAGGACGATGACTTTCTGGATAGCGGTTACGGTGGTCTTGCCGGGATTACTTTGATTGTAGTCCACGTTGAGCTTTCCGCTGCCGCCGTGGGCGGTAATCCGGCCCGCCGTAATGAGGTCGTTGACTTTCGCCGTCTCATCACCTTCTACCACCAGCATGCCCGCCGTTATATCAATCAGGCCCCTTTCGTTCACTTTGAGCCCGCCGGGCTTAGTGACAGTGTAGGTACCCCCGTTAAGAAACAGTTTACCAAATGCTCCACTGGCGGTTGGAATTACTGCCTCTCCGGCACTGATTGTCCCGCCCGTCATGGTCAACGTACCCCCGCCGCCGCCCCAGCCAAGCTCAAATTCATTCGTAACGGTGACCGTACCGCCGCTCATGGTCCAGATCGGGAAGGAATTCGCTCCGTCGCCCCACCAAATATAGTCCGCCACGACAAGCGAACCACCCGTCATTGTCAGCGTGGATTCGCCAGCCGCTTCAGTGAAGATCCCTTTAGCCTCTGCCGTGATTCCATCCTGGATAATCGGGCCGTTCGGCGCTGCGGCGGCCGGTACGTCGATCCGGACGTCGTCCGCCGAAGTAGGAACGCTGCCCAGGTCCCAGTTGGCTGGAGTGCCCCAGAGATGATCGGGGCCAAGGCCGGTCCACTGCATGTCCGCAGCGTTGCCGACCGATCCCAGCATCAAAGTCAAACAGACCAGATAAAACGTTTTCTTACACATGATAATCCTCCTTCAAAAAGAGTTATTAGGAATAGCAATGCTTTGGCCACACACCAAAGCGACTGACAGTGAATTTTACTGACGCTCCTCATCAGCGTTCCTTATACAGGATTATCCGCCCTCCCGTCAAGAAAAATCCCCACAAACAGCCGTCCTGAAGAAAAATTGTATGAGAATGGTTCGGCAGGCTCAGCACCTGAGCGCAGTCGAAGGGTTGCCCAGCGCTGCCATCGCTGGCTGTCAACCAGACCACCTTTTCGACATGGAACCATACCAGCGATTCTACTCTGATTTGCCCGTGTACCATCGACGGGGGATGTCTTCGCCGGTAGTTTCCTTTATCTCCGTCACGTGTCCATCCAACCAGACGGTCATGGACGTGCCGCGGTGGCGAAAACACTCTTGAACCGTGTCATGCCACTGTTCTCCCGACCAATAACTGTCAACAAAGCCGTTCCCACCTTGTCTGCTCGGACGCCATTGTGGTAAATTGATTCTGTCTGTGGGCCGAATGTGAAACATGTCTCCGTTGTCGTCCAGTTTCTGCTCAATATGATCCTGAAAAGCAATCACTTCGCTCGGATGTTTGAATTCGAGGTCGATCTTTTTGTCTGTGATGTAGTTATTGAGGCCGTAAGAGCAATATTTGAAGTATTGCTGCGCCTGACGTCCCCAATTTGCCCCCGATTCCGGCCAATCATCCCCACGCTTCATGCCAGGGCAATTGTAAATCTTCTTGTTCTTTGCGTAGGGCTCGTAGGCAATCCCCCAGTAGGCCAGAGATTCATTGGGTCCGTACTTGCGTATCACCGTCGGGTGCTGCCAGGCATTGTCCCACAGTCCATTGTTAGGTGATATGTGTGTTTTTCCATCGTAGTCGTCCACGTACATTCTCACGGCCAGTACGAGCCCCTGGATGTGTCCCGTGCAAACGGTCTTTTTGGCCTGGTCCTTCGCGGCCCTCAGGGCCGGCATCAGAATCGCCAGCAGAATTGCTATGACAGCGATCACGACCAGCAATTCAATTAAGGTGAAGGCCGTTTTCTTTTTCATTCTGTTGCCTCCTGAAAGATGACTTCGTAACAGGAGGAGCCAGTTTGTCAGCCACCTCCGTGCGAACGCCGTTTTTGAGTCATAGGCTGAAACTGAAGATACCACCTCCTCTTCTATCAACCTCATTCCAACCTCGCCTGCTGGCTGTCAGGCAGGTCTGTTGGTCGCGTCAAAATTTTGCGCTTCCCTGCTTTGTAACTACGGGCTTCTTGCATGTCAATCGCCCGGAATCCGTGAGTGCAGTTCTATGTTGTTGACCAGGGCAGATACGCGGACCTACCCCTACCATCACACACCTGTTCTTATACTAAATTATTCGTATGTCTGTCAAGGGAAAAATGTCGATTTTCTGGGATGGCCAAGGAACATCGTATCCCCCTGCGAAGGATAAGGTGTATGACTTC
>CAYWZW010000073.1:0-25419 GCA_964462945.1 uncultured Pirellulales bacterium | reverse complement strand
TTTCTCAAAACTATAAACAATTGCCATTATTCAACTTATAACCGGACAGTAGTGAACCGATATCGAAAAACAGAGCAATCAACCGACGTTGGAAGCGTGCGAGACATCGAGAATTCCTAACGAAGATCCGCGATGAGCCTTTTGGACTTTTCAGCTAACAAGCGAGGTGATTTCCATGTCAATTGAGTGGTTGCTGACGAAGACCAAGAATGTTGAAGTACATCTGCGTTGCGAATGTGGCTACGAAGGCAGCCTTTCCCACGGCCAGGCGGATTCCCGGCTATCAGGAAAAGAAAAGGACGGTCTTGTTCGTTTCGAATGCCCGAATTGTGGGCGACATCAGCAGTATAATCCCTTGACCGGGATGATCAGGACAAGAAAAGGCATTTTGGGATTCTTGCTGGGGCGGTTCAGTTAGTCTGACTGGAGACAAAGGAGAGCACAATGGCAGAAGACGCAATCAGGTCATTACCCAGTGAATTGGTCGAGAGCCAGATGAGAGATAGCGGCTCTTCAGTCCGGCAATTCCACGCCGGCGATGAGTTGCCTGACGGGTCGGCAGTGAGCTCAGGGCCGAACGGCTCCCATGTTCCGACGGTGCCCCCGCGGACCTGGCTGAAAAGAGATAACGGCTCCCGTGCTCGGACCGTGCCCCCGCGGACCTGGCTGAAAGCGGGGGATATCATGAGCACGAACGTGGCTACGGTCAGTCCGGCAAGCTCCGTGGTTTCGGCGGCGAAGATCATGTCGAGCAACAACGTATCCTGTCTCATTGTTTCAGACAACGGGGACGTGTTAGGGATTGTCACCGAGACGGACATGCTGAAGAAAACGGTTGCCTACGGGAACGATTTCTGCCAGATGAAGGTGGAACAGATCATGTCTTCTCCCGTCCGGAGCATTCCCCGGGACCTTTCGGTCATGGAGGCCAGCGGCATCATGGAAACCGCGAACATCAGGCGGCTTGTCGTTCTGGATAAGGGACGGTCAGTCGGCATCATCACGCAAACCGACATGGTTCGCGCCCTGGGGTCGTACACGCTGGCGAAAGAAATCTCGGAAATAATGACCAATGACGTGACCGTGATCGCCAGCTCGGCAAGCGTCAGAGCAGCCGCAGAGCTGATGGCATCGAAAGACATCTCCTGTCTGGTCGCGACGAATAACGGCACCGTTGTGGGGGTCTTTACGGAACGCGATCTTCTCAGGAGAGTCATTGCGGTGAAACAAAATCCGGATCAGACACGCTTGAAACAGGTCATGTCTTCCCCGGTGGTGACCATATCCCGCGAGCAGTCAGTCCTCAGCGCCATGAAAATGCTCGAAAGCATTGGAATTCGCCGGCTGGTTGTCATGGACGGCGAGACCTTGTACGGGCTGGTCACTCAGACGGATATCCTGAAGGCAATCAAAGCCGATTTGCAGGAAGAGGAAGAAAACTACTTGCGGCTTCTGAGCGAGTCGAGCAACTGTATTTTCATGGTCGATCCCAACTTTAATACGACCTACGTTAATCCTGCGTTTATGAAGCTGCTGGATGTGACCGACCCGGACGAGCTGATCAATAAGCCCTTTCTGCCGGAATGCTTCTGGGACAACCCTCGGGAGCAGCAGCAGCTCTTGGCCCAGTTACAGAGAGCGAGCATGGAGGTCAGGGAACTGACTTTGAGAAGCGCCAAGGGCCAGAGACTGTTTGTCACTCTGTTTTCGACCCACACCAAGAACATCCGAGGCGAAATCAGCGGAAGTCAGGGCGTCCTGTACGACGTCACGGCCAAGAAGGAGCTGGCCGCCCTCAGAGAAACACAGCAGCCTTCGCGGGGCAGCGAGGACTCGGTGAGAGAGAATCCCGGCTCCGGCGCGACGGCGTCGTTGCCGACCGATTCACCGGCGACGCCGCCCAGAACGCAGAGTTTGAATTGAACGCGAAAATCTCTGCCGACAATTCGGTCGGCTTCAACAATGAAGCCGGCCATGTCAGGGACTTTCAGCTATACGCTGCCGGCAATGGCGATTGGGTGTTGAATCTGAAGGCGAGGAGGTCGGTATTCGGCGCCATGTATGCCCCGAATGTGGATATCACCCCGTATCCAAGTGTGGAGATGCGCGGAGCCATTGTCGGCGGGAACGTGACATTTAAGAGCGGCTGCACATTTTATTATGGTGAGGCACTGAGAAATAATGTCATCGCCTGCGACGAGGGGGGACCCTTCGTGGTAAGACGCTGGCAAGAGGAGTAAGCACGGCAGGTCGTGGGCGAGTCCGGGAACAAGACCTGCCGCAGGAGGAAGACCTGGAACGCTGTCATCGCTGCAGGATTATGGCCCCCAAATCGGCCACCGGCAAGCAACAACAGAGCGTCCCGGCCCGTGGCCCGGGGGACGGCGTGCAAATCGCTCCCGGTGTGGGAAAAAGGAAAAAAAGAGATTATGTGCCTGGGCTAACGGGTCGATAAATACCTATGTTATTTCAAACGCGCACAACAAGTGTTCAATGACCAAACGGCAAAAACAGCTTTAACGAAAGAGTCTTAGAGCAGGAGAACGAAAAATGGCAAAGAAACCAGCGAGACACGCCAAAAAAGCAGCAACGAAAACCAAGGCAGCCACAAAATCCATGAAAGACGTTTCCCAAAAGCGAAAGCCGGCAAGGGCAAAACGTGAGTTTGATTTGAAGGAATGGCTCGTACCGATTCTGGATCTGGAACGCTATGAGCCTGACGTTAAGGAAGAGGCCGGTGTTCGGGATGAGAGCAAAGGCTCTACCCGCTACGCCTGGATCGGCGCCGGGCAGTGCGGAGGAAGACTCGTGAAGTCTTTCTATGACCTGGGCTACAAGAAGGTGCTGGCCCTAAACATGACTCACCATGATCTTGATCTGCTCAACATTCCCGAGAGTCAAAAGTACCTGATGGATACCGGAGAAAAGGGAGCCGGCAAAGATATGGAAAGAGGTGCACGAGCTGTTCAGCAGCATCAGCAGGGAATCCTGCACCTTGTCAGGCAAACGTTTGGAACTCAAGTTGACCATATTATGATCTGCTTCGGTGCGGGTGGTGGAACGGGCAGCGGCAGCGTCGTTGGATTGATCGAGGTGGCAAAGAGATATGCGCGATACATCGGATTGGAAAATCCAAACAGGAAGGTTGGCGCCGTCATGACGTTGCCTACTGTGGGCGAAGCCGGCTCCCCATTGGTCGCTGAGAATGCGCACCGGGTCGCCACTACGTTGAGCCAAATGGCCACGGCAGGTGAAATATCGCCCCTTATCATCGTGGATAACGACAAAATCAAGAAGATGTATCCCGGCATGACGGTCAAGTCGTTCTGGCCGAGCATCAACAGCACGGTGGCCAGTCTGTTCGATATTTTCAACAGGCTCAGCTCACTGAACAGCCGGTACACGTCCTTTGACCCGGTGGACTATAACAGCATTATCGAGGCGGGCGGATGTGCAACGATGAGTCTGACCAAAGTCGAGAGAATTGACGACCCCTTTGCCGTATCCGAGGCCGTCAAGAAGAATCTCGAGAAGACGCTGCTTGCCGGCGGTTTCGATTTGTCCACGGCCAAACTGGCTGGTTGCATCGTTGTTGGCGGAAAGAGACTCATGGCAAATGCAAAAGGTCTGCAGAACAATATAGACTACGCATTTGACGTTCTGTCGGAGATCACCGGCCAAGCGACCATCCACCGAGGGATATATGACGACGACAGAGATTGCCTCAGGGTCTATACGATCATCGGAGGCTTGAACAGTCCTGCAGCCCGTCTGGAAGAGCTCAGAAGCTGCATGGCCCTGTGTGCTCGTTGATTGAGCCAAAATGGTAAAAAGACCGGCAAAAGAAATCAAATATCAAGAAGCAAAATGCAAAATTAAGGACCGCGATCCTTGCCTGGGAGAACCAGGGCATCGACGCTCAGAGGCGGATTGCAGGGTCATAGAGGACTGCCTCACCGAAACAACCGATGACTTTGATTTTGACGCATGGCTGCGGCCCTCAACTACGCCGGAGCACGGTGCACGGAAGCTTAAGAGCACAAGCCAGAATCTTGGCTTATGCACTTATGACTTGAACGAGAGCAAAGGCTCCACCCGCTATGCCTGGATCGGCGCCGGGCAGTGCGGAGGAAGGTTGGTGAAGTCTTTCTATGACCTGGGCTACAAGAAGGTGCTGGCTGTAAACACAACCGGACGTGATTTGGACCTGCTTGATATTCCCCAGAGTCAGAAGCTCCTCATGGAGATAAACCAAGAGGAAGGGTCCGCCAGGGACATGGAAAAAGCTTCAAGGGCCGTCCAACAGCATAGGCAAAACATCCTGCACCTTGCCGGACAGACATTCGGGACTCAAGTGGACCGTATCATGGTTTGCTTCGGTGCAGGCGGCAATGCCGGCAGCGGAAGCGCTGTTGAGCTGATTGAGATTGCTAAAAGATATGCGCGATCCATCGGACTGAAGAACCCGAATAAGACTGTGGGGGTGATTATGACTTTGCCCACGGTGGGCGAAGCCACTTCCCCACGGGCAGCTCAGAACACGCATAACGTCGCCGCCGCATTGAGTCGGATGGCCGCGGCGGGGGAAATATCACCGCTTGTCATCGTGGATAATGACAAGATTAGCAAGATGTATCCCGGAACGACGGTACAGTCGTTCTGGGCTGACGTAAACGGGACGGTGGCCAGTTTATTTGATATTTTCAACAGGCTCAGCAGTCTGAGCAGCCCGTACACCTGCTTTGACCCTGCAGATTATGACGGCATTATGGGGTCCGGCGGTTGCCTGATCATGGGCGCGGCTAAAGTTGACCGGCTTGATGATAGACTTGCGATATCCAAGGCGGTGGAGGACAGTCTCCGGACAACGCTGTTTGCCGGCGCAGAGGACTTGACCAAAGCCAAAGCAGGAGGTTG
This sequence comes from uncultured Pirellulales bacterium, assembly GCA_964462945.1. GTDB lineage: Bacteria > Planctomycetota > Phycisphaerae > Sedimentisphaerales > Anaerobacaceae. The sequence continues at coordinate 20,502 of CAYWZW010000073.1, read as the reverse complement.
CGTTGTTGTTGGCGGCAATGAGCTGATGGCGAATATCAAGGGCCTGCAGGACAATATCGACTACGCATTTGATGTCTTGTCGGAGGTGACCGGCCAAGCCACGATCTACCGGGGAATATATGAAGACAACACGGATGGCTTGAGCGTCTATACGGTCATCGGAGGTCTGGATGGTCTTACCGCCCGGCTCAAAGACGTGAATGTTGACCTGTCCCATCAATCAAGCCCGGTCGATATCGAAGGTCCGCCACTGCGCGAACGCAGGGAAGATATTCTGCCTTTGGCGGAACACTTTCTGGCGAAGCACGCGGGCTTGAACGGCGAGACGGACAAAACCCTAAGTCCGGATGCCAGGACGCTTATCCTGAATTACTCCTGGCCCGGCAACGTTCAGGAACTCGCCGATGCCATTAGACATGCCTGCGACGCGACAACAGGCCCGCAAATTCAACCTGATGCGCTGCCCTTGGAGATTCTGTTCGCTGATACTGAGCTTTATTCGCAAGGTGCGTCCTCTGCCCTTGACAAAGTAAAGCGGAAGGTGATTAGCAAGGCTTACGACGAATTCCTGCAAAGCCTCACTTAGAAGTCAGGATTTGTTATGGAGGCCGTTCTCGGAATCTCCCGCGGCTTCGCCCGGTTGTTGCTTTGTCTTCAGGTCAACCAAGCCCATCGCCGCACCCGTCTTGATAAGATCGACTAAGCTATTGACACCGAGCTTGTGCATCACGGCAGCGCGATGCACTTCAACGGTCCTTTGGGAGCGGTGGAGGAAATCGGCTATTTCCCCGTTGCTCCTGCCCTCAACGACCAGTCTCAGCACGCTCATTTCGGCCCTGGTCAAAGGCTCGCCCGTGGCCATGACAGCCGCAGCACTCTGTTGCAGTATCGATCTGACCTTCTGTAGGAAGTCCTCTTTGACCAGCGGTTTTTCGATAAAGTCCACGGCCCCGCCTTTGATGGCTTTGACAGCCGTTGGCACGTCGCCGTAGCCCGTGATCATCAGAACAGGCAGATGAGGAATGATCTGCTTGACGTCCGTCAACAGCTCGAGGCCGTCCTTTTCGGGCATTCTCAGGTCAGCAATAAGCAAATCGCATTTTTGAGAACGCAACTGCGCAAGGCACTCGAGTGGGCAGGCAAAACAGGTCACCTTGATGTCCGGCCCTTCGAGAGTCTCCTTGACGACGTCGCGGATCTCCGGCTCATCATCAAGGAAGAAAATATGTTGCTCTACAATATCCGCCATTGCTGTTCAATCATGGCCTTGCCATGCCAAGGGCACGACCTCACGCCCATCCGCTGGGCACAGGGCTCTCGATATACAAACCTTTTATCCTATGACTTCCCGGTTCCTGAATCTATTGTGGTAACTACGTATTTTTCTGCATATTTGCCACTTTATAGATAAAAGCGATTCTCAACCGCAAAATGTAGATGGTTTTTTTGGATTTTTTGAAAAAATTTTTCAAAAGCCTGAATTTTGCCCAAAAACGAGGTTCTCAGGATACTCCCCAGTCTTTCAGACGCGGGATTCTGCTGTTCCGAATGACGGATAATCTGCTGAATTGTCGCGACGGGGCGTTATCAAGCCGGCGGCTCTTGTTCTCTGCTTGATTGGGAAATGTTGGCGGAAGTCCGGCCTCCAGGGCCGGCCTTTTCGTCGGTATCACCCCACAACATGCGTCATGCGTCTTTTTCGGACTGTCGGTCCATAAGGCTCAATCACGGTGTCGTGCCTTCACTCACGGGCAAGGTCACGAAAAAGGTGGACCCCTTGCCAAATTCGCTTTCGACGCGAACGTGACCACCGGCACGGGTCACGACATCGTGCACGATACAGAGTCCCAGACCCGTCCCCCGGCCCCGGGGCCTGGTGGTGAAAAACGGCTCAAAAATCCGCTCCAGATTCTCCGGGGCAATCCCGCCGCAGTCGTCGCAAAAACGCAGCTCAATCCGCTTATCGCGCACGGCGCCGCTGATAACGACCTGCCGGGCCTTTGTGCCGTCGGACGCCTGGATCGCGTTTTCAATAAGGGCGAAAAACAACTGCTCCGAATCTGTCTCGTTAATCGACACAGGCGGGAGCTTTCCCACATTTTTGAGGCGTAATGCGACCCTTGCCTGCCGGGCGCTTTCCTCTAAGAGCCTCACCACTCTTTCTGCGATCACATTCAGATTCACCTCGCCGAAACTCGTGTCCGAGGATTGTCGTGCAAAATGGCGGAATCTGTTGATAATGGCGGTGATATTGGAGACCTGACCGATACTGTCCTGGAGCCTTCTGATCGCCGTGCTCGAACACGATGTACCCATTAACTCATCCAGCAGATTATCCAGTGACAGGCGAATGACGGTCAGCGGTTGCGTGATTTGATGCGCGACGGTCGCGCTCAAGGTCCCCAGGGAGGCTAACTGCTCAGCTCGGGCCATTTGCTCGCGGTACCTGGTGAGTTCCTCTTCCCTCCGCTTGGACTCGGCCATATCCCGGCACACGGCAACTGTCCCCGTGACCTCTCCTGCCTCGTTTTTCACCAACGTAACGGACACGTAGCAGGGAAAATCGGTCCCGTCTTTTCTAATGTGCCGCACCTCGCCCGTGTATGATCCGTCTTTTCTTATCTGGGCGAAAACCCTCTCGTATCTATCCACCTGATCTTGGGCGTACAGATTAGCGGCCTTCATGCCTACCATCTCTTCAGGCGTGTAGCCGTGCATACGGGCAAACGCGTCGTTCACGTACAGCAGTTGTGACTCCACGTCACCCATCGCAACGCCGTCAATGGATTGTTCGACCGCAGAGCTCAGGGTACTTATCTTCTCTTCGGCCCGCTTTAGTTTATCTATGTCTCGCGCGACGCCCATCACGACCGTTTTGCCGCTGCCGCCTCTGATGGGCAGAAGATTGGTGTGGTACCAGAGGATCTGGCCCCTCAGTTCAGTCAACCGGATGATGCTCTTGCTCTGTTGAGTCTTGATGACCTCCCACACATCAGCCATCCGCCGGTCGGCGACGTCTTTCGGGAAAAGGTCCCACATCGTCTTTCCCACCACGTCTTCAAGCCTGGCTCCGATGGCCTCAGCCGCGCTTCTGTTGGCGAACACAAAGACGCCAGCTTCGTCGATCACGCATATAGAGTCACTCGAGCTCTCCACGAGTGTTTTGTACTTCTCCTCGCTTATGCGCAGGGCATCCTCTGCCTTCTTGCGCTCGGTAATATCCTGTACGACACTGACCCATCCGGTGTGTTCACCTTCGTTGTTTGTCAGTGGGAATACACTATGCTCGGTTGGAAAGATCCGGCCGTCTTTCCTCTTCATTCTGAATTCAAACGATGACAGATGCCCCTGCGTCTTGACGGCCGGGTACAATGCTTTCTGAAATTCCAGCAGGGTCTGTTCGTTGACGTGCAGAAAATCGGTGGTCCGGCCGAGCATCTCGCTCTTGGCGTAGCCCAAAATATTAGGGGCGGCGGGGTTGCAATCGATGATGTGAGGCGGCCTTTCATAATCCAAGATAAAGATGGCGCTATCCAGACCACAGAATGTCTTTTCAAGCAGGTCTTTGGAATCTCTCAGCTCCTTCTCCGCCTTCTTGCGCTCGGTGATGTCAATGTTTGTGCCAATCATCCGCACGGGTGCGCCATCGTCATTATGGGCGACCACTTTGCCGCGCCCCAGCACCCAGATGTAGTCGCCTGATTTAGTCTTGAGTCGATACTCGATCTTGACCGAGTCGCTCTTGCCGGCTAAGTGTGCCTTGATAGCGCCGAGTACAAGGGCCCTGTCATCGGGATGAATTCGCTTGTCCCATTCCTCTTGTGAAGCGGACAGCTCCCCCGGCTCGTACCCTAACATGGTGTCGTGACGAGGATTCCTATAGACCTCGTCTGTGACCATGTTCCAGTCCCACAGGGCGTCATTGGTCGTCTCCATGGCCAAACGGAATCTCTCCTCACTGTACCTCAGGGCCTCCTCCGCCTTTTTCTGCTCGGTGATGTCCTGCCCGAAGGATTGAAAAAGGACGGCCCGGCCCTGCTCGTCAAAAAGGGCACGATTGGTCCATCGCTGCCAGCGGGCCTGGCCGTCCGGAGCGGTCACTTTGTGCTCGTGCGTCATGGACGGCGAATCGACGGTCAGCGAAAGAATCCTGTCCAAAACGGCCTGCCTGTCCTCTTCGGGAATCAGAGATGTGAACTTGCGGCCGACCAGCTCTTCACTGGTCTTTCCGAAGTATTCGCAGTAGGCGGCATTGACAAAAACAATCTCGCCGTCCGGCAGAAACCTGCACAGCAAACCCGGCGAGTCCTCAACCACGCAGCGGTATCGCTCTTGGCTCTTCCGCAGCTCATCCTCGACCTGCTCAAGCTCGCCAATGCGCTGGCGCAGCCGAGCCAGCTCTTCGAGCAATTCCGCCTCGGTTTTCCTCTCATTGGGCATTGTTCTTTCTCCACTCCCCTGACCCGCTGGTGTTGTTGCGTCTGGTCCTCGCCTTGGAGCAACGTTACCACGGCCTCAGCTCAACTATGGCCCGTCTCCGTCACGAACGTTTGGGCGTACAATGTGCGTGGATACCACATCCGGATTCAGCAGTCAAGGGTGGAGTCAAGATTTCTCGACGCTCACGGAATGCCGTCCGTCCTGCACGAGGGTGACTCTCGGACGGAGACTTCAAATAAACTACCGGTCAGCAATGTGCCTGCACCCGGGCAACAGGGCTCAAAATGATTACGACGGCTTGCTCATTTGAAAATCTTTTTCATTGCCCGTGCCGTTTTTTCAGGTCTTCCGGGCGCAAAGGGGAGCATCTCGGCGGTGACGTAGCCGTCGTAGCCGATGCCGGCAAGGGCTTCCTTGACCGTCTGGAAATCCACATCGCCTTCCAGCAAATCGACAAAGCCTTCCGCGGTCCCGGCGGAGCGCTTGAAGTCTTTCACGTGCACGCGTTTTATCCGCTTGCCGAGAATCCGGATCCACTGTTCGGGATAGCCGGTCAGCAGCACGTTGCCGACGTCAAAATATGCGCCGACCATTTCGGAATCGAAGCTGTCGATAAAGTCCCGCATCTCCAGCGGGCTTAACAGGAATCTGTTCCAAACGTTTTCGATACATATTGCCACGCCGGCCTTTTCGGCAGCCGGCAGAATCTGCCGGACCGCTTCACAGGCTCTCTGGTAGCAAACGTCGTAGGGAATCACTTCGGCGTCAGGCAGGAAGAACACATCGACGGCGCCCGGCACGAAAAGATACGCATCCGTGCCGAGCCATTTGGCGATCTGCAGGGCCCTGCGGTTAAAGTCGATGCTCCTGCTTCTGACCTGCGGGTCGTTTGACGTCGGGGAACAAGTCCAGTTCTCGCCGGAGGCGAGGCTTGAGATTTCAATGCCGATTTTTTTGGCTGTCGCTGCGATAGCTTCACACTGGGCCGCAGTGGCCCGGTGCGTCAATACGCCCTTGCCGGCAACAGCAAGCTCGATGGCCTCGAATCCAAGCTCCTTTGCCTCTTGCATCGCCTCGGCTACCGGCTTTTCGGCCTCAAGTCCCCCTTTGAACATCCAGTAACTTGCGCTTATTTTCATGTTTCGACCCGCCTAATAATTTATGTTCATTTCAATACCTGCATTTTCGACGTAGCAGAAGTATAATAGCAACAACAATGGTCGGCAATACATCAATACTTCTGCGGTTAGAAAGGGACGGCAAATGGCCGAACGAATTTCAAGACATTCATTCGTAGCGTTGGTGGCTCTGGCGGTCTTACTTTCAGCAAGTCAGGCGTGGGCGCAATTCCAGCCCACCTTGCGTCCGGCGGGCCAGCTCCAGTTTCCGGGTCCTGAGCCGGGCGAGGCCCGAGGGACGGCGGACTCGACCGAGATCGTCCTGGAGAACGCGGTTCTTTCGTGCAGATGGAGCGTCTCCGAGGGCAGGTTCAAGCCGGAAAGTGTGACGGACAAGTCCGCCGTACGTCTGGCGGGCAAGCTGTCGGCAGCCATGCTTGAGCTGCGAAAAACAGAATGTTTTCAACTGGTTCTGGACGGCCAACAAATCGTGAGGGCATCCGATTTGAGAATCATCGGCAAGCCGGAGATGACGAATCTGGAGCCGAGGCCGCAGGCGTGCCGATTAGCTGAACGCTTTGCCGGCAAACAAGCGACCGTCATGCTGGCCTCATCTGACGGGAATCTCAGAGTCGAATGGCGCGGGATTCTACGCGACGGCTCGAACTACCTCAGACAAGAGATGACCTTCACCGCAAAGAACGAAGCAATCCAGATAAAGGAAATCGTGCTGTGGGAGCTTGCAGCGGCCCGCGCACAGGTCATGGGGACTGTGGACGGCTCGCCGGCAGCGGTCGGCAATATATTCCTCGCTTGCGAACATCCCCTCTCGAAGAGCCAGGTGGTGCGAGGAGAGCCAAATTCGTTTCGATGCACTTTGCCCCGCAGCAGTCCGCTCGAGCCGGGCAAGCCCCTAATAGAGAGTTCCGTCGTCGGCGTTGTTCCACAAGGACAGTTGCGCCGCGGATTCTTGTACTACGTCGAGCGTGAGAGGGCGCATCCGTACAGGCCCTTCCTCCATTACAATAGCTGGTACGACATTGGCTATGGAGTGGAGAAAATACAGCCGCAGAAGTTTGCCGAAGTGATCGAGCTGTTCGGAAAGGAGCTGGTCAAGCAGCGTGGGGTCATGATGGATTCGTTCGTCCTGGACGACGGCTGGGACGACCCCGCTTCGCTGTGGCAGTTTCACGAGGGCTTCCCCGACGGCCTTGTTCCCTTGTGCGGGGCGGTGAAGAAATACGACTCGGTTCTGGGCGCGTGGCTGTCTCCTTTCGGCGGCTACGGCGAAGCCAAAAAGGCAAGGCTGAAGTATGGGCAGGAACAGGGCTTCGAAACGAATAAGAGCGGCTTCTCTCTGGCAGGTCCCAAGTATTACGGCAGGTTCCGCGACGTCTGTGTCAAAATGATCCGGGAGTACGGACTGAACTACTTTAAGTTCGACGGCATCGGCGTCGGCGGCAGGCCCACCGGAGCCGCTCCTGAATTCGCCCAGGACATGGAGGCTCTGCTGCTGCTCATCAGCGAGCTGCGCCAGGTCAAGCCTGATGTATTCGTCAACACCACAACCGGCATGTGGGCCTCGCCTTTTTGGCTGTGGTACAGCGACTCAATCTGGCGGTCGGGGTCCGACTGGAGCACTCACGGCCCGGGCACGAAACGCCAGCAGCAGATCACTTACCGAGACAAGGAAACCTACCACAACGTCGTCCGTCGCGCACCGCTGCATCCGCTCAATTCGCTCATGACGCAGGGCATTATGCTCGCCAACCACGGACTTCCAAACCAGCCCGACGAGCGTCTGGCGGGCCGGACCGAAGGGTTTGCCGACGACGTCCGGGCCTTCTTCGCCAGCGGCACGGACTGCCAGGAGCTATACGTTACCCCCTCCATGATGGCGCCATCCGACTGGGACGCGCTGGCGGAGGCGGCAAAATGGTCCCGCGACAATTCGGACGTGTTAGTGGACACGCACTGGGTGGGCGGCGATCCTGCCGAAGGAGAAACCTACGGCTGGGCATCATGGTCCGCAAGAAAAGGCATTTTGTCGTTTCGCAATCCGAGTGACAAAGCGGGCAGGATCACGATAGACGTCGGCAAGACCTTCGAGCTGCCCGATGGAGCGGCACAGACGTATTCTCTGCACAGCCCCTGGAAAGAAGACGCTGATGAGCCGGCGATTATCGTCACAGCGGGAAAAACGCACACGTTCGAGCTGAAGCCTTTTGAGGTTCTGGTGTTTGACGCAACGCCGCGGTAGGGGCAACCCTGTGTGGTTGCCCAGGGCAGGCACGCGGGCCTGCCCCTACGTAAAATGGGTGGCCAGGCGGACCATCGTCTCATAGTTTGCCATCATCTTCGGCGTGATCTTTCGGCTGATGGGGGCCGATGACGGCATCAGGACGAAGCCTTTACCCTCGCCTTGCGTCCCCTCATCCAGGCTTCTCTTAACGAGCTTTTCAAACTCAGCCGGCTCGGCGTTCTCAATGTCCGCGAACTCTATATTTCCGAAAAGGACCAGATCTCTGCCGTACCTGCTGCGAACGTATGCAAGCGGCGTGTCACCATGCGGCGGCGGCTCGATGGGGTCGATGGCGGCGGTGCCCATCCGGACAATGTAATCGAGGACGGCGCGAATCCTGCCGTGGCAATGAATTCGGGCAAAGCCGCCGTGCTTCTGGATCGTCTCGACCATCGGGCCGGTGTAACGCACCACATATTCCTTGAACAGATGCGGCGGCAGGTAAGGCTGCGTGGCATATTCCGGCCCGTAGATGCGCCATAAACGGCCGCCGAACGCCTCCGCCGTCGCCTGCGTCCGGGCGTATATGTGGCGGGAAAGTTTCTCGAGCAGCCGATGAAATAGCTTCTGCTCGGTCAACGCGACGATCATAAAGTCTTCCATACTGAAAAGAGACGCCGCGGCACAGATCGGGTCCTCCGTATCGACCATGACGATGCCGCGGTCGCCGAGCTTGTGCTCTTCCTCGACCAGCCCGGTGACATCGACCTCCTCGGCGAAAATGTCGTCAGGCAGCTCGAGATAGGCCTTCAGATCGTCTGTGTTTTCGAGCAGCGGCTCTACCATCCACGTGGTGTCAACGTCGGGGCTGCGGCGCGTCAGCGACGTCATGGTTCTGCCGGCTATTTTCAGGATTGTGCGATTGAAGCGATGCCCATCCTCCACATATTTTTCCGTTCTGAAGAACTCGTTGCGGAGGTTGTCAGCGGCGCGCTCGTCGGGCCGGACATCGACCTCATGGCAGCGTACCTTGACGGGGCTGCGCATCCGAATGAGGTCGGTGCGCTCCTCCGCCAGTTGAAGCAGCGGCCGCCACGATGGGTCGTTATAGACGTTGAACTCATCGGGATCGGACGGGGCAACGGCAAAACCGCCGATCTCATAGAAATTGACCGCCGGCCGGTCCACGGCTTGGCCGCGTAAGGTCGCCATCAGCCGTTCGCGCCCGGTCATGGCAATTTCTCGGCACGGTCTGTCTCACCGGTGACCTGATGGGGCGCATCTGATTCCCGGCGTTCGGCCGGCCTGCTGAGGCTTTTGAAGAGCGATCGGATATTCAGGAAACCGCCGACCAGAACAACTACTTCCAGAATGCAAAAAAGCGCCAGACTGATGAAAAAAAACCACGACCAGAACTGTATCCAGAAATTCATCTCTGCCTATCCTTAAGTGTCACTGACCCTGCTGCGATCAGGAAAAGCCAACGAGCCAAACACCATCAAAAAGAGGGCAATCGCTATAACGCTCAGCCCGACAACCTCGCTGGCAACATTTATACCCAGCACGCCCTGCACGGGCTTCAATCCCAGAACCGCGCCGAAACCTGCAATCAGAGCCAAATACGCCCCCGCCCGGCTGGCCCGCTTCCAGTGGATTCCCAGAACCAGCACGGCAATGGCCCCCGTAAAGTAAATAGCCCCGGAAATAGCCATATAGTCCCATAAATCTTCGCCTAACGGATACCACAGGCCCCAAACCAGGATGAAGATGGCGATACAGACGATGAATATTCGCACCAGCGTAATACGCGTCTTCGATGATAGTCCATTCTTAAACCATGGCGCCACCACGTCCTGGGTAAGCACCGAGCTCCAGCACAGAAGGTAGCTGTCGTGGGTGGACATAAAAGCAGCCAGCATTGCCGCGGTGATGATTCCAATAATGCCGGCGGGAAGTATCTGGCTTAGATATACCGGCATCGCCATCAGCGTGACCTGCGGGTCAGCCGGACCGCCGGCGGGCATAAACATACCCTTCAGGGCCTCGTGCCGGGAGATATAAACGAAAGCGGATATTCCCAAGAAGTACGGCAGCAGGAAACGCATAAGAAATCCGATGGAAGACCACATATAAAGGCGCTTGACCGTAGCGGTGTCTTTGGCGGCGCATGCGCGAATCACGGCCGTCTGCCAGACCGCACAACTGACCAGGCCCAGAAAGAACATCCACACCACGTAGGCGGCGCCAAACCCCTCGGCGTCAAACGGGTCGAAACCCGCTCTGCCTTTCAGTGCAGACACCGTTTCAATGATGTTGTGCCAGCCGAGGTTTTGGATGGACAGCACCGTCGCGAGCAAAAGGCCGAAGGTCAGCACCACGAACTGGACGTAATCCAGCACCACCTCCGAAACCATCCCGCCCAGGGTGGTATAGAGCACGACCGCAAACAGCAAGGCGGTCATTATGATCTTCAGCTCAAACGGGGAGGTCATTCCGGTAACGCACGTGATGAAGATCGCTGCGGCTTTGATGAACATCCCCATATTCAGGATGCCGGAAAAGGCCAGGATTGCCCCGCCCAGAATGCGGACGCCGCGCCCGAAACGTTTCTCGTAGAATTCCGGGATCGTCATGATGTTCATACGCCGAAGCGGCACGACGATAAAGCCCGTCAGCCCAACAAGAAAAGTGACGACGGCGGCGGCTAGGGCTATATGAAATGCAGCAAAGCCTCCGACGAATCCTTTTTGGGCCGAATACATGACCGTCACCAGACACAGCTCGGTTGCGGTCATCGTCGCAGCGCCGAGAAAGGTCTTCAGGCCCCGCCCGGCGACAATAAAGTCGGTGACGTTGCTGATGTACTTCCTGAGGTACACGCCGACGACCAGTACGGCAATCACGTAGCCGACCACGATGTACCAATCCAGTGCGGTGAAATTCGTCTCTATCCCGGCAGCACTCAAGTCCATATTACTCTCCGTTCACAGACAATCATGGTGGGGCAAGCCCCACCCTACGATTCCCCCTTCTGGGACAAGGCCGGTCACTCTCACATGGAGAGGGCCTGTTCACACAGCTCTCGATATTTATCCTGTTCGCCTGAACCCTTGTGTCCGGCGGCTCCGGCGGCCCAGGCCGAACGCGCCTCTTCAAGGCGTCCGAGGGCTTCCAGGGCCTTTCCGCGTCCGTACTGTGCCGATGCCTCCTGAGGTCTGTTCGAGCGTCCGACGCCGATGTTTTCCGGATACGTCAGAGCGGCCTCAAAGTCCTGCAAAGCTCCTGCGAAGTCCTTTTCTTCAAATCGCTGCCGGCCTCGTTCCACATGTGCCTTGTGGAAGATGTCCCACGTGACGCTCTGGCCTTCCCAGTTGACAAAGTACGGCGTGGATTTCAGCAAAGCGATGGCGTCGCTGTATTGCTGCTCGTCAAGATACGCCTGAGCCAGCATAATGATGACGTCCGCGCGCCTGAGCGTCTCAAACGGCGTGGATTCGAGAACCTTTATCGCCGCCGCCCGGTCCTTTGCCGCCAGGAGAACATCGGCCAGGTCCCGGTACAAAGTCTGGTCTTTCGGCCGGGCCGCGATGGCCTTGCGGTAAGACGTCTCGGCCTTCGCCAGGTCCTCCTCCGCCGCCCAGGCATAGAGGGCGAGATTGCGAAACGCGATACTCAGGGACGGGTCTAAGTCAGCCGCTCTCTGCCAGTGCCGGACAGCCTCATCGAGGCGGTCAAGGTGACCGTAAAGATTCCCGAGGTACAAATGTGCCTGAGCATCGGTAGGGTTGTCCCTCGTCGCGTACTGTAATACTTCAACCGCTTCGGGGCGGGACGGAAAGACATAATCCTTGTGAATCCCGGCCGCTTCACCGAGGTACGCCCCGGCTTTTGTTTTGTCTTTCTGCAGCGATGCAAAGTAAGCCAGATAATAAACGGGCAATGGGCTGCGTTCGTTCTGCGGCACCGCCTCGACGCAGACCGCCGAGACCAGCCTTTCGGCCTCGCTCACCAGCCCCAACTCCGCGAATACAAGACCGGCCTCCAGCATCTGGAAATCATCCTCCCCCACGAACGCCCGCGCCTGACGCACAAAACTCTTCATTGAGTCTTTGCCTTGAAGCGCTATCAGCGCTCTTGGAATCAAGTCCGTCGGATTTTGAGTGATACTTTCTTTGGCCAGCTTATCCGCCGGCTTTGTCTTTCCGGCGGCATATAGAGCAAGAAGCAAATGGTTCTTTGCCTTGGCATCTGTTGGATTCAACTGGACCGCCTTCCCGAAGGCCTCTACGGCCTTAACATGATCTCCCAACAGCATGTACGCGCGTCCGGCGAGATCGTAGCCGAGAGAAGCGGTCCCCAGACACCTGACAGCCTTGTACGCGCATCCGAGCGCCTCTTTCGGATCGTTCAATCTCAAGCGACTGACACCTAAGAAGTACCACGCCAGTCCGTCGGCATCGTCCTTAGTTACAGCCGCCTTCAGCCGCTCAGCCGCCTTCTGGCAAAGTGCCGCTTCGATCTCAAGCACGGCCAGGGCCCGCAGGGCCGGCGAATACTGTGGGTCTTCCGCCAGTGCTTTTTCATAGTACTCGCGGGCCTTCCTGCGATTTGTTGACAGGTCATGCTTGCGACCTTTGAGGTATTTCTCCTCCAGAGTCAACTGCTCATCAGCTTTGGTCATGAGTTCGGAGGGCTTAGGCTGAGGAGTCTTGGGAATTGGCAAAGGACTGACAAAAGAGGCCAAAACCTGGCCCTTCTTACTCTTGATCGCTACATCCACAGGCGATTGCGGAGCCGGGGAGAGTGCCACCATCTGGGGATTTTCAGGACTGAGGTTCATGGTCTTTCTGAGAAGCTCCCGGCCGTCCTGTGAAAACGTACAGACGGCCCCTGAAGAAGGACTCGTTGCGAGGATATGAAACTGGAGCTTGTCACCGTCACGTTCGGTCTGGACGGCGACGTCCTTCGTTGCATATTCGAAGCCCTCGCCAAGGCCATGTACCGGATACCAATATTCCTGCCACGCCACCACTTGCCTCGGCAGCAACATGCCGTAATCGGATTGCGTCGGCAGCGGCCCGCTTTGGACCTCGATGTATGGACCGTCATTGTCGGTCAGATTCTGCTGGCTGACTAAGCCGAAGTCCCAGGTTCCCCACGTCCAGGCCTTTTTCCCGCTTAGCTCATGATGATCGGCCACCTGCACAATTCCACGATCCTCATCGACATCGTAGGCCCCGAAGAAATCAAAAACGCAGTCAACGGAAAAAATCGAAGCGTAGGTTTCATAGTTCTTCAGCCAGGACAAGTCCTTGCCCTCGTCAATGGGCCAGGAGAAGAACTTCACGCCGTTGTGGTCCGTGCCGAGGGTCATCGGATAAATAAAGCGCGTCCCGGCCCGGCTGGGAAAAGCCGTGCAGTTCCAGAAGTAGTACGGGCTGATGGCGTCCTCGGGATTGAAAATGCGAATCTGCTCATCCAGGTAGGCCCTCCCCGGATGCAAAGTCACTCGCACGGTCCATTGGGTCCGCTGGCTCTTTTCCAGATTGTTGATTTCGAGGTAAGCTGAGCCGTCCGCGTTTTGGCCGATCAGTACATCGACCGGTGACAGAATGGTGACCGTGTGTCCCTGCGGCCCGGCGTTCCACTCGACCCCGCCGCTGATCCACGCCCCGCGCATCGCGATCATGCCCGGCTTGATCACATCGTTCAGATGGAACATCTCCTTGCCCTGCGTTTTGTCGAGAACCGAATGCAGACGCCCGCCTAATTCGGGCAGGCAGGTGACCTTCAGGTATTCGTTCTCAAGGAACAGGGCCTTGTACGTTCGATCCGCCCTGGTTCGGGACAGGTAGTCCTGCATCGCGTAAGGATAGACGATGGAGCCTTTGACCGTCGTGGAGAACTTCACCTCGCCTTCGAGGGCCCAGAGCTTGGGATTGACGTCGTCCTGCCATCCGTATGTGGGAATCGTCGCCGTGCCCTCCCACGCCTTCACATCCGCCCAGCTCCGGCTCGAAAGCACCGGCACCAATCCGCTGCAAAGTAAAACCACGCAGAAACATCTAAGACGACCTCTTGTAACTTCCATCGCACAGTCTCCTTATGAGCATACATTCACGCTGATGATGTTTATGTACCGGTCGCGGTCTTTGGCTATCGCAATTGTCCGGCCCGTCTTATCGACGGCCGCGCTCTGGCCGCCATAAACCCGGCCCTTCCACGGGCCTTTTGTTATCTCGCCGACGAGATTCGTCCCCACGACGAAGGCTGCGGTTTTCCTCGCTGTGTTTCTGATTACTTTGAGGAGCTGTTTGCCGTGCTTGGGCCACTCGTTCTCCTCGGCCGCGTATCCGTATGGAACAATCAATAAGTCCGGCTCCAGCGCCGCCATGCGCTTGAGGATTTTGCCCTCATGGGTATCTGCACAAATTAATAGGCCAATCTTTCCAAATCCGGTTTCGACCGCACCAACGCCGTCGCCGGGCGTGTAAGGCGGCCTCATCAGCTCCGCCAATATGTTGATCTTCCGATGCTTGAGCAGGATTTGTCCGGTGTTGTCGATCAGCAGCGCCGAGTCATACAGTTTTCGGCCTTCTTTTTCCTCCAGGCCGACGCAGAGATGAATGTCATAATCTGCGGCCAGCTTGCAGAGGCGGTCCGAATCATCCCCCGGAATCGGGCACGCCCTTTTGTGAGCATCGGGATTTACCCAGCCCAGGATCACAGTCTCCGGAAAGCACGCGATGTCGGCCCCGGCTTCCTTCGCTTCGCCGATGGCATTTTCAATCCGCACAAAATTGCCGGCCCGGTCACCATCAAGCGAGAATATCTGACACATTGCAACCGTTATGGTTTTCATTCATCGACAATTATAGGATTTGCCGGCCGCAATACAATAATTGTCATCGCCAGGCTCGAAGATTATAATGCAGGCCGCGATCCAATAACGTTGCGTAGCTTTAATAATGTATAGAGCTTATTTTTGCTTCTGGAGGATTAAACATGTTTTATCATGCCGACCATTCAAGAAGAGCATCGAGACTCGTAGCTGATCAGAATCCGCGTGTGCAATCTGGCATTACTTGCCAGACACACCCTACCTTTCTGCGTCTCGGGGCCATTTATCTTCTAATTCTTGCGGCGATTGCTCTTCCGTGTACAGGCATGGCTCGGGCGGAAGCCTCAAATCGAAAATCAGAAATCGAAAATCAGAAATCTGAGGCACCGCTCAACCGATTTCCGCGAATGGTACAGGAGTATTTCGTCCAGACCGTTCGCCGGATCGAGAAGCGAGCCAATCAGCGGCGCGAATCGCTCAAGACGCGGGCCGACGCCGAGGCGTACGTCCGTGACGTTTGTGAAAAGATTCAGCAGAGCTTCGGACCCTGGCCGGAGAAGACGCCGCTTAAGCCGCGGATTACCAGCGTCGTCGAGCGGGACACATACAAGATTGAGAATATCATCTTCGAGAGCCGTCCCGATTTCCTTGTCACCGCGAACCTGTATATCCCCAAGGGCCGGCCGTTTCCGCTGCCGGGCGTCGTCGCCTCCTGCGGTCATTCGGATAACGGAAAAGCCGTCGAGCCGTACCAGTCTTTCGCACAGGGCCTGGCCCGGCAGGGTTACGTCGTATTGATTTACGACCCCCTCGGGCAGGGTGAGCGCCTCCAGTACCCGGACGAAAAATTGAAATCGAAGGTCGGCGTCGGCGTCCGCGAGCATCTGTACGCCGGGAACCAGCAATTTCTCGTCGGCGAGTTCGTCGGCTCCTGGCGCGCCTGGGACGGCATCCGCGCGCTGGACTATCTGCTGAGCCGCGAGGAAGTCGATCCCAAGCACATCGGCGTGACCGGCAATTCCGGCGGCGGCACCATGACGACCTGGCTGTGCGGCGTCGAGAGCCGCTGGACAATGGCGGCCCCGAGCTGCTTCGTGACCACATTCCGCCGCAATACCGAAAACGAATTGCCCGCCGACACCGAGCAGTGCCCGCCGAAGGCCCTGGCCCTCGGCCTGGACCACGCCGACTTTCTGGCCGCCATGGCCCCCAAGCCGGTTATCATCCTGGCAAAAGAAGGAGACTTCTTTGACGTCCGCGGCTCGCAAGAGGCGTACGGCCGGCTCAACGCCCTGTACGAGCTGCTGGGCGCCAAAGAGAACGTCGGGCTTTTCATCGGCCCCGGCGGACATGGGTACTCCCAGGAAAGCCGCGAGGCCATGTACCAGTGGTTCAACAATGTCACGCGTATCTCGGATGCCAAAAGCGAACCTAAACTGACCATTGAGAAAGACGAAACGCTCTACTGCGCGCCGCGAGGCCAGGTCTGTGAGCTGAATTCCCGCCCCGTTTATTCATTTACGAAAGAACTGTCGCAGCAACTGGCCAAGAAGCGGCCCGGCGATCTCTCTGCAGCCGAGCTTAGGCAGCGTATCGCCGAGGTGCTCCGGCTTAGAGGAGCAGCCGGGCAGAAGGCGAAGGCCGTGCCGGAATATCGCATCTTCCGCACGTGGCGCTCGCGAGGATATCCCAAGAAGTCATGGACGACGTACATGGTCGAGACCGAGCCGGGGATTGCCGCTATTGTCTATCGGCTTTCCGACGAGCGGCTCCAGTCGCGCCCGCCGAAGGGACAGAAGCGAGCGATTCTGTACGTCTCGCACCAATCCAGCGACGCCGAGCTGCGAACCGAGCCGCTTATCAAAGAGCTGATCGCGGCTGAACCCAATGCCGCGTTCTACACCTGCGACGTGCGGGGCATCGGGGAATCTCAGCCGGATACGTGCGACGAGAATTCCTACCTCGACCCCTACGGCTGCGACTATTTCTATGCGATCCATTCGATCATGCTGGACAAGCCCTACCCGGGCCAAAGGACGCACGATATTCTCCGCGTGCTCCAGTGGCTTGCCGACCAGGGCCACGAAGAGGTCCACTTAGTCGCCAAAGGCTGGGGCGCTGTGCCGGCCACGTTCGCCGCCGTCATGTCGGACCAGGTCAGGCAGGTCACGCTGAAAAACGCCCTGACCTCCTATTCCGAGATCGCCGAGTCGCAAACGTATTCATGGCCGCTCTCGTCGCTCGTGCCGAACGTCCTCAAGTCGTTCGATCTGCCCGATTGTTACAGAGTGCTTCAGACCAAAAACTTAAAACAAATCGACCCCTGGGGGCCGGACGGAAAATGATTAACCGTTTTTACAATATCGAATAACGAATATCCAATGTCGAAGTACGTAGGGTGGGCCTCGGCCCACCGATCCGAATGGTGGGGCAGCCATCGGCATGAGCTCGGGCCGAATGCAGCCCCACTACAGCCAACGCGCAAACAAGGTTTATAAGCATGACTACTCGACAAGCCAGTTGCAGTTGCGGAAAGCTGAGCGTAACGACGCAGGGCGAGCCAGTTCGAATATCTGTATGCCACTGCTTAGCGTGTCAACGCCGGACCGGAAGCGTATTCGGAACACAGGCTCGTTTTCCAAGCAGCAAGGTCAAGATTAGCGGCAAAAGCAGGGTTTACGTGCGCACGGCCGACAGCGGAAACCAGATCGCCTTTCACTTCTGCCCGAATTGTGGTTCAACGGTATATTATCACCCGAAGAACGACCCGGAGGTAATTGGCGTACCCGTCGGCGCGTTCGCCGATCCCCAATTCCCGCCGCCACGCGTGTCCGTCTATGAGGCTACCCGCCATCCCTGGGCAAGCCTGCCAGACGACATCGAGCACTTCGAATAGCCACGGAACATTGACCGGTTCCTGTTTATGTCATTGCGAGGAGCTTGCCCCTAAGGGCGAGCGACGCGGCAATCTTCGTTGCTAATACTCCGAAGGAAGATTGCTTCGCGGAGCCTGCCCTGAGCGTAGCCAAACGGGCTCCTAATGACAAAAGCGTTCTTGAGATAGAAAACAAGCTTTTTGTCATTCCGGATACCAGCCGCGAAGCGACGCAGAGACTCGCAATGACATGCAGATCCGAATGGGGGGCAGAGCCTCACGTTACAGGCCAAAAAAACTAAACTGCAAACCCTAATAAGCCGAAAGATAGAGAAGAATGGAACCGAATGCAAACTTACCCAAAGAAGAAACGGGAAGCGAAAAAAACGGGTTTGGGAAAGCTGTCGGCTCACTCGTTTGTGGGGTTATTAGCTTTATACTTTTCTTCAATGTCATTTTATCTCCGCCATTTGCAGTTGCAGCATTAGTTTTTGGCGTTATGGCAAGAAACGAGATGGAGAAGCTTACCAAGCCAAAAGGGAAGCTTTTTGCTTCATTTGGTATTTGTTTAGGTATCTTGGCCCTTGCACTGGTGGCTTTGCAGTTTATGGCGTATATTCAACATGCTGGGGAATCTTAAGGCCGTCGAGATATTTGGCCGCTTAGAGTCTGTAGGATGGGCAGGTTTCCTGCCCATGCGGTCCCGGTTATGAAACATCAACAGCATGCGCAAACGAGTTGCCCGTTTTACCGACTACCGGGCCCTTTCATCACTTGCGTTATGCGTCAAGCAAGTTGATCGGAGAGAAAAAGTGGATTGGACGCAGCTACTTCAAGCAATAGCATCAGCGGCGACGGCCATAGGTGTTGTCTTCGTTGCTGTCCAAATCGGACAAGCGAAACAGCAAGCGATAACCTCGTTTGAGGATGATATCACTCGTCAGTACCGAGACATAATCCAGAGAATTTCAGTCAAGGCACTTCTTGGCGAGGAGTTGAGTAGCAAGGAATTCGAGATAAACCTAAACGAGATTTACAACTATATCGATCTTACAAACGAGCAAACATTCTTGTGCCAGCAGAAGCGGATAAGCGTGAAAACTTGGGAGAACTGGCGCGAAGGAATAAAATCAAATATGGCCCGCCCAGCTTTCGAGCAAGCTTGGACACTGATCAAACAGAAGGCCCCTGAGAGTTTCGATGAATTGCGTCGCCTGGAAAAATCGGGCTATCGAGGGGATCCGAAGAAATGGAGAGGGAATGCTTAACTCAGTGCCATTATATGGTGTCACTGGAATTACCCTAGTGGTATGTTGACGCTGAGGTTTGTAACTCGGTCAAAAGATAAGACAAATGGCTGAATCAAGAAGACATCACTATATCGCTGAATTTTATCTTCGCAATTTCGCCGAGCCGATGTTTGGAAAAATTTTGTTCGTATATAAACGTGAAATTCAGGAATGGGCCCCGGTAACTCCCCGTGGAATTGGTTGGTTTCCTCATCTCTATACTATGTTTGATAATGCGGGAGAAAGGACTGACTATTTTGAAAAATTCTTAGCTGATTATATTGAAACTCCAATAGCATCGATAATGAAGAAAGCCGCTACGATACCTGAAACACTTACTGATATAGAGCGTGAAAAGATTGCCATGTTTATAGGAATTACCGCTGCGCGCATACCATCTGTGGTCACGAGAGTCTTAGATGAATGCTTTGATAGACTTCCAGTCGATGATTTAGGCGAGTTAGAAGATTCGGTCAGACTGTGGTGCAATATAGCGGGGCGTAAATACACAACGAAATCCAAGAACGAATTTATGAAACCAAGTGTTTTCGGAGCAATATTGGTGTGGGCTGCATCTCTGAGAGATCGCCTTGTTCAGTGGAATTGGACTTTCAATAGGACGGCAAGAAAGCAGCCTTTTATAACATCAGATTCTCCTGTTTTTGCACAAACGCATGGAAATATTAGACTGGTTACTTTTCCGATCTCCTCGGAAATTGCGCTGGTTATATGCAATATGAGACTTCGTAATAACAGAGATACTAAAAACGACGTTATCGCCATGAATAGAGGTACAATGGAGGGCGCAAATGAGTTCATCATATGCCACAGGACCAGCTTTCCTTGTGATACTTTCCTAAACGAACGGCATAACAGATGATAATAAGAGTGGGCGAACCAGACTGCAGCAATATCAGCGGGAACATTTGCGCGACTCTCTTAACACGAAAGGCAGGAACAAATGCAAAGCATACTAAACAAAATGAAGGAAAGTATTGTCGATCGCATAGTTGAGGTTTTCTGGATCGCAGTAAAAGCGGCAGTAGTAACAGCGGTAATTTTGATTCTACTCCAAATCATTCCTATAAACATTCAACATACAGGAAGCGTGGACGTTGATGGGAACCTGAGTGTTAGCCAGCCACCTGCATCACCGTGGAGCCTAATTCAAAACTAATAAACAGATCACGGACCGCTATTCGTGACACTCGCCGGTTTCCTCACAAGGCCTTTCAGATGAAGCAATGCTTTCGATTGTACACATGGCAGCTACCAGATTGGGATGTCACCAAGGAAAAACGCAATCCTTTCAAGGGCCCCCAAACATGGGGAGAGGATACGTGGAAAAGACTACAGCCGCTCTATACGAAATTAGAGGAGAAGATAGGCACTCTTGATTTCCTCTGGTGCTTTGCTGAGTACGAACATTGGAATGGAAGTGTATTAGTTAGACTTTGGGAACTCGATGTACCCAGTTCTGGGATATTCCGATTCTTAGATTCTGATATTTGGGGAGCGATGATTCAGGATGTCCTAAACAACAAACAACCTGAGAATGGGCGTTGGGATCATTTGATCGTAGGAAGAAATGAAGGAATAAAAAGACTATCTGCTGGAAATAATGGTAATATTACGCCGCTGGTGACCTGACCCCGAATTATGTACCACCCATGATTAGAGAGTTCTCTATGTTGTGT
>CAYWZW010000072.1:0-26771 GCA_964462945.1 uncultured Pirellulales bacterium | reverse complement strand
GTCGGTGTCTTTTGAAGCCATTCGATCCAAGTTAATGACGTGAATGGAAGAACAACAATCGCCCCCGGCGGCTGGCCCGCCAGACGTAAGGCGGGCTGGCCCATCAAATAAGAAACCGCATTCCCTTAGGGACACTCCCGCAAGGGATGCCTGACGGTGCTTACGGTGGGGCAGCGACGCGGCACCATCCTACGAAGCAGGAAGGGCGGTTATCAGGCCATCGGGAGACCAGGGGGCTTTGTGATTGGCGATCCTTCGACCTTGCTCAGGACAGGTTTACGATTTTCGATTGACGACTGCCCTTGCTCCCGCAGGGATGACAAGTATCCAGGATCGAGTATCCAGCATCTGAGATCGAGAGACGACTGTGATTATTTGCAGAGATTTCGACAGACTTCCACGAATTCCTTTGCCCTCTGCAGGGTCGTCGCGGCCTGAGGTTCGTCCGCCTCGAACGGGGCCAGGTAATCGCAGTCGTTCCGCAGCGTAAATGCTTCGATGATGTATCTGTGGAGCCTTTCGTCCACAAGACCCGGCTTGGCAAGAAACTCACCAAAAGCTGAAATGATCGCATGGTGGGAGGTTCTCTCAATATCTTTGGCGAGAAGTGCTGCGGTGGCGGCATGGAACATGGCGTAGTAAGCCCGCCCCACCGTTCCGTTATGGAAGCCACCTGAAAACAGGTGTTCGCTTTCTTGAAGGAACATCGCCGCGCTTTGAAGGTGCCTCTGAACATCCTTTCTCATACAGGGACGCCTTCCCGTTTGATGACTCGGTGTATCGTAAACAGCCCCTCGTTAAAGTCGGACTCCGCAATGAAAAGAAACGTCACGAGCGTATTGTATTCCAAGCTGATTTGTGAGCCTAAATCGCCGGTCCGCTCATGCTCGGCAAAACGGTCGGGAATCTCGTCAAGAACGATGGCAATGTCGATATCGCTGTCCTGCGTGAGCTGGTCGCGTGCGGCTGAACCGTAAAGATATACTCCGCGAAGCCTTTGGCCGTACAACTTCTCAAGCTCGCTTCGGACCTTTGAGGCTATTTCCAACGCTTGTTGTCTTGTCGCTACCATATTCTAATCATATCGCTTTGGGTAACAATCTGCAATGGAAAAGAGCCGGATCTGCGCTACGCTCCGCCATCGAGAATCGCACATCGAGCATCAATCCGTCAAAAAGACGTGCCGGACGAGTCTGTCAATCGCAAATCGTCAATAGTAAATAATCAATGCCAAGGCCCCCTGATGCCCTGATTTCCTGATAGCCACTACCTGATACCCTGGTTTTCTGGTCCCCGATGCTCTGTGTCCTGTGTGCTGTGTCCTGTCTCCTGTGTTCTGTGTCCTATCTTTCGCCGATCCGTAAACCCTTTAGAGAAAATGAGTTACATTTGGCGATGAAATTTTTCTGCAAGTTTTCAAGATTTTTCGCAAATTCATATCAACATTTGCCCCTTGAGAATCGCTATTTAATAAGGAGAGGTAGAGTGTGCGCTTAGCGCGGAAGAAGCCCCGTTTGGGGCTCAAAGGAAGCAGGAGCAATGGTGGCCCGAAACTCAAAAGGGCTGGTTGACGAAAGCACCAGGCTGATGCAAAGGGTGCCCGCTGGTGATTTTGAGGCGTTTGAGCGCCTCTATACCAGGTTTGCCCCAACCCTAATGCACTTGTTTGTCAGACGGGGTACTGATCTGACTTTGGCCGAAGATTTGACTCAGAAAGTCTTCGTTTGCCTCTGGGAGCGGCGGAAGAACTTTCGGGCGGAATCGTCTTTCGAGGCATACTTGTTTTCTATAGCTAAACGTACGCTGAGCAAGGAGATAAGAGAATCCCGTAGGGTGGCAGAGATGGGTTTGAAAGCGCATCCGGAGTTAAACGAGGGTTCCCACAGCGGGCTGTCTGACCAGGAACTTGAACTCTACCTTAGGGAGTTGGCTGCCGCTGTTCGACGGGCAAAAGCCAAGCTGACTTCCGAGCAGCGGCAGGCCTTAGCTGTATCTCAAAGCAGGCGTATCTCCTTCAGTACGCTGGCCCAGAAGCTTGGTTGTTCACAGGAAGCTCTTAAAAGCCACCTCAAGCGCGCCCGAAGGCGGATGCGAGAGCTCTTGGCGCCAATTCTCGACGCTGAAGGCGGGCCTGCCAAGGGGCGGCCAAGGCGTGGAAAAAGCCGAAGTAAGTAAGAATTTTAATGAAATTTCTTCAAAATGACAGAAAAGTCTGCCCCTTTTGGGCCATTTTTGGTACTAATATGATAGAAGGGCTAATTTTCGCAACGGCCAAGCCGGGGCGCAAAGAGCTTGGCCAAAGTTGTTGGCATTTAGTCGTTAGAAGATTATCCCCTTGAGAGGGCAAGGCCATTCGGCAGCGCCGTTCGACGGGCACCTTTGAGATTAGCGGTTGGGACGAACACACGGCGAGAAGAAGTTCAGCATGAACGGCGAGGTTGTTCTACGCATGCTATAGCCGCTACGTTGGGAAGCAAAACCATGGGCCGTCGCAAAGCAAAAATAGTAAATAGTAATTCATCAATCGTAAATCCAAAGGCATTCACGTTGATAGAGCTGTTGGTGGTCATCGCAATCATTGCGCTTCTACTGGCGCTGCTTTTCCCGGTACTGCGCAGCGCCAGAGAACGCGCCTACCGCACAGTGTGCCTGAGCAATCTCAAGCAGCTCACGTTGGCATGGCTCGCCTACGCCGAAGAGCATGATAGCAAGATTGTCTATGGCGGCGCCTTCAGCGCGTTCGGACGGGGTAAGGGACCGAGGGGAGCACACCTCTCATTGACAGGCTGGGTGGGCGGGGCCTTTTCGCCTTCCAACAGTCAGAGTCGGGCCGATGTTATTAACAGCAGCGATGGAAGCAAAGGCACACTTTGGCCTTATATTCGAGACATTGACATCTACCACTGCCCCCGGGGCTGGCGCGGCCACCTGCTCACATACACCACGCTCGTCGGCGCAAACGGCGCCGAGGTCGAAGGGACGTACGTGCCGAAGAGCGGGGGTTGGGACCTCCCATGTGTCGGGAAACGCGTCGGCAGTACGGTGCTGCGACTGACCAAACTGACGGAGATCGTAAGCCCCGGCGCGGCTCAGCGCGGGGTCTTCATGGATCTGGGCTATACGCCGGATAGCTCTGATTTCTACGTTTATTATCTTCAGCCCAGGTGGCATGAGTTTAGCCCCCCTCCGGTACACCATCGTGACGGTGTGACGCTCTCGATGGCCGACGGCCACGCTGAGTACTGGAAATGGAAAGGGCGTGAGACGGTGACACGCTTGCCTCGCAAGCTGTCGCCTTGGCGCAGTTTGTTGGTAGAAGAGCTGAAAGGCGGCGATTACGAGCCGCAGAGTGAGGAGGGCCTGTACGACCTGCAAAGAATGCAAAGGGCCACCTGGGGCCGATTAGGGTATTGACTTGAGCGCTGACCATAGCAGAGGAAATGCTATGGATGGTGAGGTTTTGGGATAGTACAGGGAGTCAAGCAAGAAAAGGACCGATCTGTCCGCGCTGGGGGGGACCATGGTTAAGAAAGAGGCGGAAAAAGAAGAAGGCAGAAAGGAGATGGTACGAGTTACTCCTGCCCGGATGTGTATGGTGAATTGGTATTCGTATTGAACGAATCAGCAATTCACTAATCCACTAAAACCGGTTTCCGCTTTCATTTCTATTTGACATAGACGTATGGATTTTCCAAAAAGAAAATTTGAAAATTTGAAAAGCTCGTCGAGCGAGGCAGGGTTTACAGTTATCGAGTTGCTGGTGGTCATTTCCATTATTGCTTTATTGATAGCGCTACTACTACCGGCGCTTCAGCGCGTCCGAAAGCAAGCCAGGGCAATTGTCTGTCAGACGAACCTCAAGCAGTGGGGAACAACGCTGGCTCTGTACATCGAGGAAAATCAGGGACACCTTCCTCGCGACGGTTCCGGGGGAATATGGCTTCTGCGTGGTTTGCTCGTGAGCAGTGATGATCCCAACGAGCCTGACATATATCCTGATGTTCGCACGAAAGGTATCGCGTGCTGCCCCATGGCCGTGAGGCTTGGTGACAGGGGGTTTTTCACCAGGGGAGACCTAAGGGGAGCGGTCGGTTCAACCTTTGAAGCCTGGGAGCTTACAAATCCCGGTCCGCCTTTTCGATGCAGCTATGGCTTGAACGGCTGGTTATGTAACACTGGATTTGATTCTTCCATGCCGGTTCCGACCGCCAGATTGGGCCCAGCCATTTTCGCTCTTAGGAGCAGAGCCAACATACCAGTCCTTCTCGATGCCACAGTTCCTTCACGCGAATTTCGCGAGGATTACCGACCTCCATTCAGAGAAGAATATTTCTGCATAAATCGACACTACGGGCACGTCAACGGTCTTTTCTTAGACTGGTCAGTCCGGAGGATCGGGCTCAAAGAATTGTGGACATTGAAGTGGCACCTGCAGTTTGAGACGGCAGGGCTGTGGACCAGGGCCGGGGGCGTGCAACAAGAAGATTGGCCAAAATGGATGAGACACTTTAAGGACTATTAGCCAAGCACTGAGGCGAAAGAAGGTCAGAGGTATGGCTCGAGGACCACCAAGCACTGGCTACGTGGCGTGAGTAAAGGAGATAAACGTCAGTCAAAACCACTTTGAGTTAAGGAGCTATAAAATGAATACGAAAAGGAGATGGTACGAGTTACTCCTATCCAGTGTGATAGCATGTTTGCTCCTCGGCGCGGGGGCAGTGCAAACGGCCAATGCCTACCAGTACGAGCAAGACGAAGACTGGGACACCGATTATTATGAGTACGAATCGGGATTTGGGGCATGGGCATACACAAACCCTGAGGCTAGCAGCGGCTCTTGCAGTTGCAGTGCGATCGCGTTGACCGGAACTGAAGGAGATAGTTGCTACGCGTCTGCGTCTTGCTACGGATGGTATATGATCTGGTGGACATGGAACGGCCCTCCCGGCGAAGCACCGGGCGGCTCCTTGTCCTGGTCTGTCGGTGGCAGCGGTTCGGCGTCTGCGTCCGGATCAACCTCAATCACATACCCCGGCGACGAAGCGACGAGTTGCGCGGATGCCGACAGTGACATTTGGGGGTCCGGTACTGAAGGTTCAGCGAACGGAAGTGGTGCGGCCTGGGGATCTGTTTCTGATTATGAACTCGGGAGTTGTGGAACATCAGCCTACGGAGACCCGGAAGACGATTTTGAAGCGGGTGAGCCCGAGGAAGATGAAACCTATGGTGGCTACTCAGCGTCGATATCCTGGTCCCTTGACTCCGGCGACAGCGAAAGTATTCCCTCGGGAACCACGTCCGTTTACTTTGACGGCGGTGCCGACTGTTCTGGTTCCTCCTCATCCAATGGCACTGGTTCCGGAGAAGCCAGCGGCGATGGTAATAGCAGCGCGTCGGTCAGTGTTGGGGCCAGCTTTTCGTAGTCGAAACACGTTCGCGAAGTCACTGAGCCTTGCGGCGGCTGGGACTGAATCCAGACGTGCTCAGGCATACGAGTAACTTGGACAATGGGCCATCGCGGCCTGCGGTGCCGGGAGCACCTCTGCGGTGCTCCCGGCGCTGCAGTGTTATGAAACCCCGCAGATCGCCAAGTTGTGTTCAATGGTGTCGCTATGGATTTGGAACCGCCAGACATAGAGAACCAAGCATTGATAGTGAGGTGTTGTCATGATTGAGGCCGATTCAAAAGAGAGGGGGGAGTATTTGTTTCGGTTGGCAGCCTTGTTCGCTGCGCTGGTGCTGATATCCTTGTGTGTAGGATCGAATCGGGGCGCGCCTCCGGCGAAGGATCTGGATATGGTCTCGACACCGGACCAGCAGTTGCGCGCGGCCGCCTTTCGTGAAGCCACTAAGGCCGCAACCACGAGTTTTAGACCATCATTAGAAATGAAGGAGAACGTGGATTTCCTCCTCGCGCCGGCGCTGCTCGTGCAGGAGGCTCTCTCGCAAGACATGATCATCACATATCCTTCGGAATAAAGGAGACGGAAGAAATGGATTGCCGTGCCATGTTTGCCAAGCATGCATTGATTTTGACCCTGAGTATGGGTATTCTGTCGGGAGCGCCGGCTTACGCGTCGCCGATGACCGAGAAGGTTGCTGTGTTGCAGTTTGACGCGATCCTTGGACTGAATGCCCCTCTTTGTCGCACGCATGTTGTATTGTTTGCCCGGTATTGGGTCTCGCCGGAGCTGTATAGGGTGGCAATTGTCTGGGCAGAGCCTCACGTAGGCAGTCTGAACTTCCCCATCTATCCGCCCACTTTGAATGTGGCCAGTGACCGGGAGGCATTCAGAATAGACCATCAGTTCAACCATGCTTACGATGGTGTTTTCTCCAAGCCGCTCGGCGAGCGCGGCGCTTTCGCCCACAAGTTCAACAGCTATTACTTCTCCGACATCAGATTCGCGGAACAGGAGGCGCTCGATCTACGCATCTATGCCCGTGACATTCTGGCGCTCAAAGACCGCGCTGGGTCAGATGGTGAACGCGTTGTCGAGCTTTTAGCCCCCAGAACAGGCGATGAGTGCAAGCAGGAGTTGAGCCGGTTGAGCATCCGCGCTACCGAAGGGCGGATCGATGAACTGCGCCTGCTTGATGGCGCAGGCGACCTGCTCAAGGCCCTCCAATATGAGTACGACCAGCAACAAGACGGAAGCCCACTTTGCAGACAGAGTGTGCTCTTGCCGCAACACCCGATCCAGGTCGGATTCACGGGAAACAAACCAACAATAACGATCGCCGGTGAGAAAAAGGAGTACTCGGAACTGAAAACGACGCATCATGAAGGCGGGCGCAAGTGTGTAATTGAGCATCAGCCTGTCGAGATTGGCTCCCGCCGGGTTTCGGCGCCTGCCCGCATCACAGTCTATCGAGCAGATACGATGCGTTTGCTGCGTTCGGCACGCTTGTCCAACTTCATCCACTTGGAGCTTAGCGCAGATCAGCTCAACAGATCGGCGGAGCAGTTCAGCCTTTTCGACAGCAACGAAACCAAGTGTCGTGAAATGCTCCTGAAATACTGGGTCAAAGACCCGGCGGATGTGAATCAGACAGATCGTAAAACACTGGAAGAGCTCCGCACGCATTTCGCACAGAAAAACGCAGCGCGTTTGACCATAGGCGAGCAACTTCGACGCGTGAACGTGCGCCTGCAACTGGACTGGATGCTCGGTTATGGACCTGGCCTGGTGCAAAACTTCCAAGAATATCTTTCTTTGCTGACCGCAAATGACCTTGACCAAATGATCCTTGTCGGAGGACAGCACGCCATTGAAACGACCATCCGCTGGGGACAGCTTGACGCGGCCAATAGCCTGCTTGAGACGTGGCTGCTCGCCGCGCCGTCGCAAAACAGCGTGGAGTCGGCACTGGATTTCGCCGCTGAGAGCTTCAGGAAAGGCAGTTATTGGACAACGCTCAAGCTCTTGGATAAAGTCCTGCAAATGCGTCAGCTTTCTCACGGGCAGCGGTTTGTCGCCCAGACTTTGCGATGCTTGGGCTTGGCGCGATTGCATGAGATGGTCAGGAACCCCGGCCACATCAAGGCCGAACTCGGCATCGCCCAGGCTTGGTGGGTATCCTCTCAGGTGGGTAGTGAGTCTCTTCAGAAAGACTTGAGACGGAGCATAACTGAGGCTAAGCAATCGTTCGCTGGCTTGGACCACCCGACCCGGCAACAAAAAGCACTGAGGGCACAACTGGAGAAAATCAACCTGGAGTCGGGGGCCGCTGAGGTGAATGATCCAAATGACATCAAGTAGGGTCGGGCGTCAGTCCTGAACCGAAAGATAAAACGGTATATGAGATTTCCCGTGCCGTGCAGCAGTTTCTCCCGCAGGCAGCCTTTCTTCGTAGACCCTCTTATCCGGGTGTTTCCTGCCGATATCGCGGCGGATATGGATTTGCAGCGGCGATCAGAGTGCCGCTTTATTTAGAGGGCCAGCGCCCGAGGGAGAAATTCAGGGCCATGAAGTATTTCCACCTGGGCCACAGGCTTGAGCAGGTCGTCATACGAGAACGCGAGCTTGCGGAAACACATCGCCCCAGCAGAGAATCAGAGGATTAGCGAAGCGGAGACTCAACGACGGGAATCAGGAAACCAGGAGACCGGGGCGCAGGGGATCAGGCATCCAGGATCGAGCACGGCGAATATCGAACACCGAACACCCAATGTCGAATGTCGAAGTTTCGTAAGTGCGGACAAGTCGTCGTGTGCAATAGTCAATCCGTCAAACGGAGTGCCGGACAAGTCTGTCAATCGCAAATCGTAAATCAGAAATCGCTACGCGCTCTTGTGGTCCAGGAAACCTTCCAATTTTCGGGCTCGGACGGGGTGCTGCAGTTTGCGGATGGCTTTGGCCTCGACCTGGCGGACGCGCTCGCGGGTGACTTTGAAGATGCGGCCGACCTCTTCGAGCGTGTAGGTGTAGCCGTCGCCGATGCCGTAGCGCAGCTTGATGATCTCGCGTTCGCGGTACGACAGCGTCTTGAGGACGATGTCGATCCTGTCTTTGAGCATTTCCTGCGTGGCGGAAGTGACGGGCGAATCGACGTCGTCGTCTTCGATGAAGTCGCCGAAGTAGCTGTCCTCGCTCTCGCCGATGGGCCGGTCGAGACTGATCGGATGCTTGGAGATTTTGAGCACCCGGCGGGTCTCCTCGACGGTCATGTGGGCTTCCTCGGCGATCTCTTCGACCGTCGCCTCCCGGCCTAATTTCTGATGGAGGACCTTGCCGGCGGTGCGCAGGCGGCTCATCGTCTCGATCATGTGGACGGGGATGCGAATCGTGCGGGCGTGGTCGGCGATGGCGCGGGTGATGGCCTGCCGGATCCACCAGGTGGCGTAGGTGCTGAATTTGTAGCCCCGGCGGTACTCGTATTTATCGACGGCGCGCATCAGGCCGGTATTGCCTTCCTGGATGAGGTCGAGGAAGCTCAGGCCGCGATTGCGATATTTCTTGGCGATGGAGACGACCAGGCGGAGGTTCGCGCCGGAGAGCAGGCGCTTGGTTTCCTCGTATTGGGCATAGACCTTGTCGAGCACGGCGAGGCGCTTGGCGAGCTGGTCCGGCGTCTCCATGACCAGCTCCTGAAGGCCATGCAGCTCCTGCTTCATGGAGGCGATGTCCTCGGCGGCGATGTCGGCGTTAGGGCCGGCGGCGATGACCTGCTCCAACTGGTGCATTTTGTCGCAGATGCCGTGGAGCTTGTTTTTGATGGGCTGGATGCGGCTGGTGCGCAGGCTGAGCTCTTCGAGAAGGGTCGCGATTTTTCGTTTGACGCGGTACATTTGCCTGAGGGTGGCTTCGGCTTGGTCCGCGTTGTGGCTGGCGAGCGCTTTTTTGAACAGGCCTTGGTTGATTTTGAGCAGGCTCTCGACGGTCTTGATGTTCTCGGGGAGCCGCTTTTTGATCACGCCCTTGGTCTGGTACTGGGCCGTGCCGGCTTTGATGGTGCGGTCGAACGACATCGAGCCGTCGTGGACTTGCTGCAGTAATTCGAGCGAGTTTCTGGCGCAGTAGTCGCATTGGAGCATTTTTCTTCTGAAGGCCATGCGAGCGATTTCAATTTTTCGCGCCAGCGCGATTTCCGAATTTCTCGTCAGCAGCGGTATCTGTCCCATTTGCGTCAGATACATCCGGATGGGGTCGTCGATTCGTCGAGAGACTTCCTCGCCGACCAGTTGTTTTTCGAGCAGCTCGTCTTCGTCTTTGAGATGTTGTTCTTTGTCGTCGTCTTCGGCTTCCAAGTCCCCCTCGTCGGCCGCCTCAAATTCCTCCCCATGCTCTTTCGCCGCTTCCTGCGCTTCCACATCCGCCCCATCGACCAGGCTGATCCCTCTCTCATCCAGCGTCGCCAGCAGCCGGTCGATCTGTCCGGGGCTCACCGCATCTTCGGGCAGACTCTCATTCATCTCATCGTACGTGAGGAATCCCTTCTTCTGCCCCTTTTCAATGAGCATCTTTATCTGCACTTCCGGGTCCTTGGTCTTCGCGCCCGCCGGGGCCTCGGCGTCCGCCGCGACCTCTTCGGCCCCCT
Source organism: uncultured Pirellulales bacterium (assembly GCA_964462945.1). Taxonomy (GTDB): domain Bacteria; phylum Planctomycetota; class Phycisphaerae; order Sedimentisphaerales; family Anaerobacaceae. The sequence continues at coordinate 16,730 of CAYWZW010000072.1, read as the reverse complement.
CTGCCTCGCCCGTCTGCTTTGGTTTTTTTGCCACAGTTTGCGCCCCTGTATATATCCCCGTCACTATCTTAATCTCACACACCGAACCCGTCGTCACGCCGACGGCATCAACTCCTGCTCTTCTCCACGCAGCCAAAAACGCCTCATGCCCCACCTTCCAAGTTACGCCCGGCCCGGCGCGCTTGTTCAATCCACCATTCCCACGCTGTGCGGATTCTCCCTGCCCCTGCTCGGATAGACCCGCCGCAGGTCTTCCACCGTTTTCACCCGGCTGTCCTGCCTCGGCGTCCGCGATCGCTCAATCGTCTTCATCGCCCCTGCCAGGCGGGATTCAAAATTGCCTTTCTCCTGGCCCGCCTGCGCCAGCTCCATCATGCACCGCCCAAGCTCCACCGATTCGGTCCTGGCCAGAACCTCCTTGAGCGAGGCATTCGCATCGGCGCTTAGCGTCTCAAGCAGAATCGCCGCCACCTGTTCCAGTATCGGTACGTCAAAGGCCTCCGCTGTAATCTTTTGCTGCACAGAGGCATACAGCGCCGGCTCGTTCAGCAGCACTTCCAGCACCTCGCGCTGGGCGGCGGCAAATAGACCCTGGCCGTAATCGATGTCCGGCCCGGCCCGGCCCCTCTGCTCGTACCCGGCCGCTTTCTCGGCCCGCCGGACACGCCTGCTCAGCTCCGCGTTGATCTCTCTGCTGCCAAGTCCGATAATCTTTGAAATCTGATTCACTCGCAATCCCAGGTCGATTTCCGGTATCTTGCCGGCCTGAAGGCCCGTCGCAATCGTCTGCAAATACTCCTCGACCGCCGCCCTCTTGCCGGCCAGCGTATCCTCGCTTGCGAACTTCTCCCTCAGCCTGTCCCACTTGAACTGCAGGACATCGACCGCCTCATTCACGACCCGCTCGAAAGCCTCTTTGCCCGCCGCCAGCAGATAATCGCACGGGTCTTTGCCTTCCGGCACTGAGGCTAACTTGATATCGAGCCGCTGGGCTAAACACACGTCCAGCGCCCGGTTGGCCGCTTCCATACCCGCCACATCGCTATCGAAGATCAGGACCACCTTCTTGGCGTACCGCCGCAAAATGCGTCCGTGCCCGGCGGTAAAGCTGGTCCCCAGCGTCGCGACCACGTTGCCGCAGCCGGATTGATGGGCCATAATGCAGTCGGTATAGCCTTCCACGACGACCACCGTTCCCGTCGCGGCAATCTCGTGCCGGGCCTGCTCCAGGCCGTACAGCGAATTACTCTTGTCAAAGAGCACCGTCGTGGGCGAATTGATGTACTTCGCGCCGTTTTCGTCCAATGTCCTGCCGCCAAAGGCGATCACCCGGCCCGTCACATCAGTAATCGTGAACATCAGCCGGTTCACGAACTTGTCCGCCAGACGGAAGGCGGACTGGTCCTGGCTTTGCCCGACAATCAGCCCCGCCTGCTCCAATAGCCTGGTCGGCACTTTTTGGGCCTTGGCAGCATTGATAAGGCCATCTTGGGCATCCGCCGCCAGCCCGATCTGCCATTTCTTTACGCTCTCGGAGCTGATCTGTCTTTGAGCGATATAATCGCGGGCGAATTTACCTATCTTCACATCCTGAAGGTTCTGCTGGAAGTATTTCGCGGCCCAGGCGTTGGCCTTCGCCAGCCTGTTAGGATCGACGTCCTCCGGCTGCTCGGTGGCCTGGCCGTTCATGGGTTTCGGCCTTTGCCGCTTCTGGAGCTTGATATTCGCACGCTCGGCCAATCGCTCTATCGCCTGCGGAAACGTAAGGTTCTCTCGCATCTGGACGAACTTAAAGACATCTCCGCCGGCCCCGCACGAGAAGCACTTGAATATCTGCTTGACCGGGTTGACGTTCATGCTGGGCCGATGGTCATCGTGAAAGGGGCACAGGCCCACCATCTCCCGGCCTTTCTTCTTCAGGCTCACGTGCTCGCCGATCACTTCGACAATATCGGTGGCCTGCTGGACCTCTAAGACGACGCTATTATCAAACATCCCTGCCATATATACGGCATATCCTTTTTCCGCCGCCGGCGCACCGACGGTATTTGTTCACACTAAAACGCCTCCCCCGACGAATCGGGTGGTCAAGTCCGGCTGCTTTTAGCCGCCGTGCCACTAATATATAGGCCCCAAAACCAAAAAGTCAAGTCAGCCCCCAAAAACACACTTTTAGCCCTACTAAACGCCATTCTCAACCAATTGGACATTTGGTGAAGTGAAACCGATATGCGTGAACAGTCGTTAGCCGACAGTCAATAGCAAATCGTTGACGGGATGCTCGATTCTCGCCGTCACTTCGCCCAGCGTATCACCACGCCATGCGATATACGGCCTGCGCAATACGAATCTGTCACTTCGACCGGAGTGATGCGCAGCATCACGCAGTGGAGAAGTCTGGTTGCGAATGGAAGAATAACTCCTGTCCGCGGTCAAACCTCCAGAGCGCACTCGATTGCAAAAGCGTTGGCTGTCCTGAATAAGTCATGATTCAGAACTAAGGTTTCACTATTGATAAGTCGGTTTTCGGGAGTGGAATTCACGAACAAGCAGTAGCATCCTTCGTATGTTATGGCGCCTCAGTTTAGAGGTCAGAGTTCTAACATATTACTCTCAAAAAACTTATGGTGTTGGTTACAATTTCTGGGAGATTTGAATTTTTTTTCTTGCCATAAGATCGTTTGGTCGATAGATTACTTGGTTTTGTGCTGGATTTCTCTTGCCTCAGAACCGTTGATATTGTAAACTCTAAGAATAGTGCGTGTTGGGCATATCTGTGTACAGGAGCGCCTACGAAAAGAGGAGATAGGCAAATGGACAGCAAAGAAAGACCTGCCAAGGGTAGAAAGTCCGAATCGAGGTATGTGGCTCTCGACCCTCGTAGTGGAAGGAGAATAGTTGCTTCCGGTTCCGACGTGGGTGCAGTCATTGATCGCGCGCGCAAAAGCGGAGTGGATATCCCCGCCCTTCTCTTCGTGCCCAAGGAAGGCGTAACTTACATATACTGAGCGGGATCGAGAATGCCGATCCGCGACTATCCATTTCTTTTGCCGACCAAGAAAGGTGTTCGGGTCGGCGGTCCTAATGCAATTCCTGCCCTTTGGGTAAAGGTCAGTAATCCAGAGAAAGGCTTAGCCGTTATCGCTCTTGCTCTCATTGACACGGGTGCCGGCGAATGTGCCTTTCCTGCCAATGTAGCATGGAGGCTTGGGCACGATTTGTACGCGGTCAGTCCCAAGATGGTCCACACGGCTAATCGACAAACCACTACTTTTCCGCATACGTCACGCGTTGAAGTCTTAGACGTTGAGCTCGATGGGCGCCCGAATGAGGGAAAGGTTCTGCTCGCAATTCAAGACCAGTTAATAGATTACACCTGTGGATTGGAAGCGTTCCTGCTCGGCCAACGCAATTTCTTAGGGCAGTTCGTCTTGAAAATAGACTACCCCAAGCAAAGAGTGTCTTTGCGTTTGCCAGAAGGAACAAAGCCAAAAAAAGCCGGGCGAAAATAGGGAACATATGGACGTGTACGAATTTCGTTTTTTCTTGTTTCGATACGGCATTTGGCATCCAGTTTTCTTCTTCAACCTCAACAATCGGTAAACGTCCCGAATATTCCCTCATATTCCCGAGAAGTTATTATCTGTCTGGATCGACATGGTAGCCAATTTTCCCGCCAAGAGCGGCTCCAACTAATGCACCCAAAGGACCTGCAACTCGACCAATTATTACACCGATTATTCCTCCGAATATAGCGTTTGAACACTTCGCCTTTTTCCTTTCTACCTTTGACAGAGGAGCTTTTTTGCGGTTATGCCACGAACGTGCTGTCTGTGTAGTATGGGTTCCTTTTGTGCGATTACAGGATATGCAGGATGCGTAAAGATTGCTCAAGTAATCTCTTCCCCCCTTTGCACGTGGGTGAGAATGTTCAACTTCCCACGCACCCTTCTTGCGTCTTCTATTATAATTGGTAAAACTCAACTTTTTCTTGCAGATGTGGCAATACCCGGTGGTGCGGTCATAAATCTTTCGGAGAGTGATATTGTCGTAAGCCATTTTCTTCGAACTCCTTTTCGACGATTGCGTTTTACTCGCTAAACTAAGACCCAAATGAGTCCGCCATCAACTCGCTTCCTAAACGAATTTTCTTTGTAGTTTAGCTAAGGTAAACCTTTCTGGCAATACCCACTTGCAAATTATTGGGCAGGGTTTACACTGATGCTATATGGCAAAAAAAGCGGCAAAATCAAAGAAAGCGGTGCAAGCGGCGGGGAGACCATCCGCTCTTGTCGATACGCGGGTGATTTATTGCGGGGACAATCTTGAGCAGCTCAAGAAATTCCCGGACCAGTGCGTTGACCTGATTTATATCGACCCGCCGTTCAATTCAAACCGCAACTATGAGGTCTTCTGGGGTGAGACGAAAGAAAAACGTTCCTTCGAGGACCGCCACGCCTCGACACAGGCTTACATCGACTTTATGAGGCCCCGCTGCGTCGAACTGCACCGCGTCTTGAAGAACACCGGCTCGTTTTACTATCATTGTGACTGGCACGTTATCGGACTATTCCTATGCCTCCGTTTTGTCTTGACGTGGAGGCCGTAATGCTGCAAAATGCCGCAAGTAAAGAGATTCGGATTATGCGAACCATGCAGCGACCACAAATAACAGTCGGCGCCGAACGAGGTCTGCTATTCTCTCCCCCCGCCGTGAGGAAAACGTTCGGGTCCTACGAGATCGTCCATACCGACGCGTTCCATTGGCTTGCCAAGGCTCAACCCTCTTCGATCCACGCGGTAGTTACGGATCCGCCTTATGGTCTCATCGAATATACGCCCGCCCAGTTGGAGAAAATGCGTAATGGGGAAGGCGGCGTCTGGCGCATCCCTCCGTCCTTCGACGGTTGCCGGCGCAGGCCCGTCCCTCGCTTCACGGTTCTCACCGAAGCCGACCGCTTGGAGCTGCGGACTTTCTTCAAGCGTCTTGCGGAGGGTTTGCTTCGAGCGCTGGTGCCGGGCGCGCATGTGTTTATCGCGACGAATCCCCTGATGTCCTACCTCGTGTACGAACCCTTCATCTCGGCCGGATTTGAAAAACGGGGTGAGATCATTCGCGTGGTCCACACTCTGCGCGGCGGCGACAGACCCAAGAACGCTCACAACGAATTCCCGGAAATTTCCGTTATGCCAAAATCCTGCTGGGAACCTTGGGGCCTCTTTCGCAAACCGTGCGAGGGACGGGTCCAGGACAACTTAAGAAAGTGGAAGACAGGCGGCCTAAGGCGGATTTCCGCGGATGAGCCGTTCAAGGATCTCATCTACTCGTCCCCTGCGCGCGGCCCCGAGCGAGAGATCGCCCCGCACCCGTCCGTCAAACCCCAACATTTCCTTCGCCAACTGGTCCGGGCTGCCTTGCCCCTCTCTGAAGGCGTAATTCTTGACCCGTTCATGGGATCCGGCTCCACTATCGCCGCCGCCGCCGCCTGTGGCCTGCGCAGCATCGGCTTGGAAGTGAACACGCTGTACTTCAAACTCGCCACCAAGGCTATCCCTGCCCTGGCCCAATACATTCCCCGTGAGGTCAACGGAAATGGCGCGAAAAGATGACTGCAACTCGGATGTTGCCCTCCCTCCCGCTCTTACGCCTGGCGCAATTCTCAAAGCAGTAAACTATATCGAGCGGGAGCTGGCGGACCTTCTTGAGATTTACTATGAGCAAATGAATGTCTTTAGTGCGATCGTCGGTATTTTCGGCACGAAGGCTTTGGACTCGGTGAGCAATTACGAGAAGCACCGCCACGCAGATACCGCACAACAACGTTTCCCCGACCTATGCCGGCGTGGTTTTGGCCCGGCGGATCCGCACAATTGCCTTGAGAGCAAAGGGAGCAAACGACCCTGGGCCATACAGTCGCATTATGATCATCCCGGCTGGTACGTCATTTGGCGGTATCTCGTCGATCCAACGGAGTCGCTCGAACAGGGCAAGCCGGTGATCATCTGGCGCGTCGATGTGATTTTCCTGCAGAAAGCGGATTGGAAATACGAGAAAAGCAGCGCGGGTGAGACCGGCGGCGGCAGAACTCACACCTTCGGAGTGCGAAATGCCGCACAGAAACTTAGAGGTCACGCGATTTACCAACGAAGGGACGTTATCATCCGTGGGGGCAAGCCCGTTCCCCGAAACGGTGATCCGGAATGAATTCGCCGCTGAAAATCTTGGGCGGCAGTGGATTGGTATTCAAATCGCCAATTGGGGGAGCCAATTGGGGGACACCATACTTATTTGTGTTCATTCTTTGGCTTTCGACCGGGCGTTTTCTGGCGTAAGAGACGCACGAGTCTGCGCTCCAGTCGCCTCAGGAACGCCGAGCCGCCTCTTCGGTGCTGAGGCCCGCCGCCGGCAATCAAGCACCAAAATCCGCATGGGCAAGTTAGTTGCCCGTCCTACGGGCTGACTTGCTCGCCTTGGCCTGAAGTCTCTTGGAGCTTTTTAATGAAGGCCGGATCGACCGCGTGGCCCAGACTTTGTGCCTGACGGACATCTTTCCACGCTTCGCCATATAGCCCTTTATTCCGGTAAGCAGCGGCACGGTGGTAATAAAATTTGCCGTTACGTGGTTCTATTACAACGGCGATACTAAAGTCCACTATGGCCGGGTCATATTTGCCCTTCGCGGCGTAGGCGGTCCCGCGAGCATCGTAAGCCTCAGCATACCTCGGACTGATCGCGACGGCCTTCGTGTAGTCTGAAATGGCCGGGTCATATTCGCCCTTTATGGAGTACGCATCGCCTCGATTCATATAGACTCGTAGAAAGCCCGGGTTTATCTCGATCGCCCGGTCGTAGCTGAGAATGGCCCGGTCATACTCGCCTTTGGTGTAATAGACGTAGCCGCGATTGGCGTAAGCCTCAGCATTCCAGGGGTCTATTTCGATGGCCTTGTCGTAGCTTGAGATGGCCCGGTCGAATTCGCCGCTCTTGGCATAAGCAAGCCCTCGCTTGCAGTAGTCGGTGTGTGTATCGGTGCATCCTGCCAGCAGCAGGAAAGCGGCCGTTGCCAGCCATGACATTTTCGCCGAGAATTCCATCGTTGCACCTTCGTTCCTGCCGTATTTCCAGAGGCGCCATGATTTCTAAACGTCGTCAGGGCCGCCTGGCAATATGTCGTGGGCTTTCAGCCGCCATTCGATCCATTCGCGTATCCGCTCCTACTTGGCGACAATCCCCCGGATGCCGCCCGAAATCAGGGTCCCCAGATTGGTGAGGATTCGAGGGAGCATCAAGGCCCGCGGACAGGCAAGGTACTTAGGCTCCCACACGGGGTCAAATTTCTCTTTGTACTGGCGCAGGCCCTGGAAGTTGTAGAAGTGCTCGCCGTAACGAAAGACCAATGTGCCGAGCTTGTGCCAAAGTGGGGCAAGGGCCCGATCCTCGAGACCCGACATCGGGGCCATGCCCAGGCTGAACCAATTGTACCCTTGCCGCCTGCCCCAGAGCATCAGCTCGACGAACAGATAATCCATAATTCCGTTTGGCGCTGAGGGCAGATGCCGCATCAGATCGATTGAAAGCTCCTCATTTTCCGCGCCGAGCCAGACGTTGGCAAAAGCAATAATCTCTTCTTCCTTGCGAACCACCGCCACCGGCGTCTTCCTGATGTAGTCGGGCTCAAAGAAGCCGAGAGAGAACCCTTTTTCGCGGGTCTTCTTCTCTTCGAGCCAGACGTCCGAGATCTGCTTGAGCCGGTCAAGCACGTCACCAACCTGCTCGGAAAGGATGATGCTGAAGCTGCAATTCTCTCTTTCGACTTTGTTGTGCGCGTGGCGCAGTCCTCTGCGGGACGGACCATCGAGGGAAAAATCCTTCAAGGGAACGCGAGCTTCCTCTCCCAGCTTGAGAAACGTCAGGCCCAGATCGAGATAGAGGTCCATGCCCGGGCTTTCGATCTGGTAAAAGACAGGCCAGCCGTCATGACGATCGCAAAGCTCCCGATACTGCCACAGCAGAGGCTCCCATTCCTCCCTGGGGCCGACGGGATCGCCCATAGCGATCCAACTGCGCCCTTCGATGCCGTACATGATGAAGGAGTCGCCGCTCTTGCTGAGCAAAAAGCTCTTGTCTGCCAATAGAGCCAGATTGGCGTACGTCTTGCGGGAGCGCCTCACGATGCCCTCGACGGCCTTCATTGTCTCTGCATCCGCCGGCGAAGGCTCCACGGCGCTCGGGAACAACAATTTGGCCAGGCCGTAGAGCAGCAGGGCAATGGTTGCGCCCGTAGTGGCGCGCAGAAAGCGCGGCGCATCGGCGTTCATCGCAAAACGCCACCAAAGCTCGTGGGAATACTCGACGTGCTTGTAGGAGAAAATGCCCAGCCAGGCGGAGCTGATAATCACGGCGACGATTAGAATGGCCCATGTGGTGCTCAGGCGCTCGCCGATCAGAGAGGCCTTTCTGTAAAACTCGCCGCGACAGGGCAAGAACAGCAGCAGCGTCACGGCTAATATGGCGGCCTCTTCGTAATCGAAACCCTTCAACAGGGAAAAGGCCACTCCCAATCCTAACAGGGCGACGGTCAAGTGATAGGCTGCGTCCATGCGCCGCTGAAGCCCGCGGGCCAGTATCAGCAAGCCGACGCCGGCTAGGCTGCCCAGGAAATGAGAGATCTCAATCGCAGGCAGAGGCAGCAAGCCGCCCAGCCAGGCGATCCGGCCCTTGGCGGCGGGCAATGCCCCCGAGAAAAGCAGGATGATGCCCGCGATAAAGCTCGCTACGGCAAGGACGTGAGGCGTGACCATGGAACTCCATTTGCCAAAGGTGACACCGAACCTTTTCAGGACATGCCTTTTTTCAGTTAGCTCGTGAAGAGCCAGCAGCGCCGTCGCCGCAGCGAAGGGAAGCAGATAGTAAACAAGCCGGTACAAGACGAGGGAGCCGACCATCGCCGACTTTTCCAGCCTGCCCGAAAGCAGAAGCAGGATCACCGTCTCGAAAACGCCAAGCCCGCCCGGCACATGGCTCAAAAGCCCGGCCGCCTGGGCAAGCATGAAGATGCCGAGAAATTGCACGCACGTCAGTTGTGCGCGGGCCGGCAGCAGGGCGTAGAGGACCCCGTAAGCCAAAAGCCAGTCAAAGGACGCAATCGCGATCTGGCCGACCGAGATCGGGACCGATGGAATCTCAAACCCCCATCCGCGGAGCATTAGCGGCCTGCGCCTCAGAGCGATCAGGGTCAAATAGCCGGCTACAAGGGCAAGAAAAATCACGCCGACGGGTCTGACTGTGGCAAAGGGAATATACAATGCGACGGGTATGTTACGCGGCTCCGACACAAAGACGACTCCGCCAACGGCGAAGAAGCCCAGCCAGAAGGTCAGGCCGCAGAAAACAACCAGCCGTCCCACCTCACCGGCGGGGACTCCTAATGCCGAGTAGATCCGGTATCTCGCCGTGCTGCCGCCCACGATGGTCATGTTGTGGCTGAAGACGTAGCCGACGAAGGAGGCCAGAGCGATCCTGGAATACTCCAGACGGTGGCGGATGTAGCGTAAAGCCAGGGCATCATAGGCTGTAAGCACTATGTAGTCCAGGACGGTCAGAAGCACCGCCAGGCCGAGAAATGCCGGCCTGAGGCTTCTGATCTCGGCGACGATGTCATGGAAGTGATAGTGCCGAAGCTCGCGGTGCAGCAGCGCCATCGCCGCGATGAACAAGCACAGGCTGATAAGATAGCCGACATTATGTCCCAAGCTTTTTTTCATAGGAACGTTAGCCTGCCCACGGCGATACGAAATGCCCGGTTTTGTCCGTGATTCTATCATGGGACACGGCTCTTGACAACGTCCGCCCAAGCAAATAGCCGGCCCGACAATTACGGCAGAATTCTTCAGGCTTTGTTCCGGCGGCCGGGCCTCAAGCGGCGTCACGTCGTTATCATAATCTATGTGATGACCCTGCTCTCCGCCGGGCTGCAGAACAAATACCGGATGGCCGGCCAGCGCAAACGGTATCAGATAAACTTCGAGCAGGCTCAGCTTCACTTTCGCGACGCACGTACTCCCGAGCAGTGGTGGGCCGCTATCTGCAAAGCCGCCGAACGAATGGACTTTGCCTGGGTGTCTTTGAAGACCACAAAAAAGGATGGCTCTATCGACACGCAGCTCCGGCGCATGGCCGGCTCAGAACCGGATCTATCGAAGCTAATGAAGTCACCGTATCCTCGGCGATGCCGACCTGAAGGAAAGCCGTTCAAACGGCTCTCCTGTTTTGTTTATATCGGCGTGCTACACCGAGAACTTGACACCTGAAGCATTGCCACTCTAAGGCAGTGTCAAGAATCTCCACCTCTTTTTCGGTAGTGTCCATCCGGGTTCTGGGCAAGGGCCGTAAGCAGAAGGGCCTCCAGTTCGCCGTTTATTGACCTGTCAACCTCCCGTGGACGCCTTATCCTGCCTTCCGTAATCCGGAGCAATACATCAAACATTGATCCGGACAGGTCGTGAGGAGATTGTCCGGCCAGAACTTGACAACCTCTCTCAATTCGGGATAATGGCGCAGGATTTTGTCCAAGCCAGTGGCCAAAACGGGATTTGCCTTTTCCGTAAGCTTTTTATTGACAAAGACTTTGGAATTCCCGCTAAGGGGTTCGACTCCCCTTGGGGGTGTTTTATTTTCAACGAAGATTGCGGTTTTAAGCGTGTTACGGCCGTTTTTGTGTCTATGAGTATCTACATAGAATCTGTTGTTCTTTGCCGTCAGTGGCAGCAGAAGGGGTACGAAATATGAGAACAGCGTTCAAGAAACTGATGTTAGTGTTCATTATCCTAATCGCCAATACCATTGCAAGTGCCGACGAGGGTATGTGGCTTTACAATGACCCGCCGAGTGGATTGTTGAAGGACAAATACGGATTTGAACCGACGACGGTCTGGTTAGAGCACGTTCAAAAATCTTCGGTGCGATTTAACAGCGGTGGGTCGGGTTCGTTCGTGTCTGTGGGCGGCTTGATTATCACGAACCACCACATTGGGGCCGATGCGCTGCAGAAATTCAGCGACGCCAAGCACGATTATTATCGGGATGGATTTTATGCCCACAGCTTGGCGCAAGAGAAACGGTGTTTAGATTTGGAGTTGAATGTGCTGGTCAGCATCGAAGATGTGACCGACAGGGTCAACGCGGCGGTCAAACCCGGCATGAATGCCGAGGATGCTTTTGCTGCCCGCCGGGCGGTCATGGCGGAAATCGAAAAGGAATCCCTCCAAAAGACGAGCTTGCGCAGCGATGTGGTCACCCTTTACCAGGGCGGGAAATATCATTTATACCGCTTTAAGAAATACACCGATGTGCGTCTGGTGTTCGCTCCGGAATACCAAATCGCCTTTTTCGGCGGCGACCCTGATAATTTCGAGTACCCCCGCTTCGACCTCGATATCTGTCTGTTTCGGGCCTACGAAAACGGCAAACCCGCCAAGGTTGAGCATTACCTCAAATGGAGCCTCGGTGGGGTAAGCGAAGGAGACTTGGTTTTTGTTTCAGGCCATCCGGGCAACAGCAGCCGGCAACTGACCGCGGCCGAATTGGAATACCTTCGTGATCAATATTTTCCCTGTGCCCTACAGCGGTTGTACGACCTGGAAGTGACATTGCTGGCGTATAGCGCGCGGAGCGATGAGAACGCTCGTCGCGCGAAAGCCACCCTGTATGGCGTTCAAAACTTCCGCAAGGCGATGGAGGGCATGTTCGCAGGCTTGCTGGCCCCTCAGCTCATGGTGCAAAAGCAGACTGCCGAACAGAAACTGCGTGCCGCCGTGGCCCAAGAGCCCAATACAAAGGAAGCCCTGTTGGCTTGGGGTCACATTGCTGACGCGCAACAGGTCATTGCACGCAACTCACAACTGTATAAGCTCCTCGAAAGAGCACATTGGTTCAGCGAAACAGCAGATGGGTTCAACAGTACCCTTTTCGACATTGCGCGTACCATCGCTCGGGCGGTGGAGGAGAATACCAAGCCCAATGGAGAGCGGCTGCGCGAATTCCGCGACTCTAACCTTGAATCTTTGGAATTCCAACTATTTTCGGAGGAACCCCTCTACGACGATTTCGAGCAACTCAAACTGGCTGATTCTTTGACTTGGCTGGTCGGACAACTGGGCTATTCGCACCCGTTGGTTCAAAAGGTGTTGTCAGGCAAGTCGCCGCGAACTCGTGCTGGCGAACTGGTTTTGGGGACTAAATTGAAAGATGTGGCGCTTCGCAAGAGGCTTTACGCGGCAACGCCGTCCGAGGTGGAAGCGGCGCGCGATCCCATGATCGAGCTGGCCAAACTGGTTGATCCTGAGGCACGCACCGTGCGAAAAATCATCGAAGCCCAGGATGAGATTAAGCAACAGGCTCATGCCAAGATTGCCCAGGCCAGGTTCGCCCTGGAGAAGACCGGTTTGTACCCTGACGCGACTTTCACGCTGCGTCTGGCGTTCGGCACGGTGAAAGGCTACGAGGAAAACGGGCAGGTGGTTCCGTTTCAAACCACCTTCGCCGGTCTCTACGAGCGAGCGGCCGCCCACCATTACAAACCGCCGTTTGATCTGCCTCAGCGCTGGATCGACCGGAAAGACAAACTCGACCTGAGCACTCCATTTAATTTCGTCTCCACCGCGGACATCATCATGGGCAATTCGGGCAGCCCCGTTGTCAACCGGCAGGGCGAGTTTGTCGGCATCATTTTTGACGGCAACCTTCAGTGGTTTGTGCTCGACTTTGCTTACACGGACGTTCAGGCCCGGGCGATCTCCGTTAATTCTCAGGCCGTTGTTGAGGCTCTGCGGAAGGTCTATGGCGCCCGTGAACTGGCCGACGAGTTAATCGGTAAAAAGAAGCGGTAATATACACACCTGCCGGCTTTTTGTACTCCAGGGTCAGTGAATAGCGAAAAACAAGACAGACAATACATGCAGGCAGCAATTGAGGCCGCGAAAATCGCCGAGGAAAACGGTGCATAGCTTTAAATCTTGTGAATTCGCTTGATTTGTGTATATAGAAGCAGCATCTGTCTATTTGGAGTATGGAAAAAATAGACAACGAACGGTTTATGAGGCTGGCTATTGAGCAAGCTGGGATCGCTCAGGAAAACGGCGATGTGCCGATTGGGGCGGTCATTGTCAAAGACGGGCAAATAATCGGCCGCGCATACAATCAGCGAGAGCAGCTTCAGGACCCGACCGCTCACGCGGAGATCATCGCCCTGACACAAGCCGCCGCAGCCCTTGAAAACTGGCATCTTAACGGATGCACCATGTACGTGACGCTTGAGCCGTGCCCGATGTGTGCCGGGGCGCTTGTTCTGGCAAGGATGGATAGGCTCGTTTACGGCTGTGATGATCCAAAGACCGGCGCCTGCGGCAGCCTGTATGACATCGTCAGAGATAAGAGACTAAATCACAGACTTGAGGTAACTTCAGGCGTATTGGCGGATGAATGCGGCCAACTATTGCATGATTTTTTTCAGAAAAAACGCTTAGACAAAGCTGCCTCGAAAGACAATGGGAGTGACTTTCTGCTGTAATGTAACCCTTGAGCGAAGGAATAGCCAGCCCACCACCAACACCCGAGCCCGATCGGAGACTGCCGGGCCGCGGTTTGCTGGAGACCCGCACCCGCGCCCCTGACTTGGCGATGGTCGTTCCTGGCCGGGATAGCGATGTTTTCGCATTGAATTTTCGAGAGAGCCTTGGTATTCTACCGGAAATGAGGCTCAGCGGTGTAGTTCAGCCGAGATTAACAGGAAGTCGCAGTTAGCAACTTATCTACGGTGGCCTGCACCAGGTTCGTTACTTGTTCGGATTTGCCATCAAATACTCTGAAAGGTACCTCTTATGAATAAGAGCATCCGTTATGTCCCGATTTTCTTGGCCCTCTGGATCACCTGTGTATCTGTTCATGCCGCTCAAACCGCTAATCCTTATGTAGGACGCTGGGCGTTGACAATTCCCGGCGGAGACGCTGGTTGGTTGGGTGTCACACAAGAAAATGGCTATCTGGACGCCAGTATTCTCTGGGGTGGAGGCAGTGTAGTTCCCGTGGATAGCGTCTATATGGACGAAGACCGTCTGAATATCACGCGCGTCAATAAGGTCGAGCGCAAAGACGCCGGCGGCAAAGTGATCCGGACGCATGTACTGGCGGAAACGATTGTTGCGAAGGTTTCCGGAGACAACCTGCACCTGACACAAATCCGGCCTCGCTCAGACGGAATGGGCGTCAGCCGGAGTGAATTCACCGGAAAGCGGATACCTCCGCTGCCTGCGAAACCGGATCTATCCCAGGTCAAATACGGCAAACCGATTGCACTGTTGAATGGAGCCAATCTGGACGGCTGGAAGCTGACCAATCCGGGCCAGACAAGCGGTTGGTCCGTGGAAGATGGAGTGCTTGTCAATAGGCCCATTCAGCACGAGGGACAACGTCGTGTTTCCTATGGCAACCTTCGCACGGTAGCCGATTTCGAAGATTTCAATCTGAAACTTGAAGTGAACGTCCCCGAGAAGGGCAACAGCGGGGTCTATCTGCGAGGTATCTACGAGGTTCAGGTCGGCGACAGCTACGGCAAGGATCTCGACTCCCATAACATGGGGGCGATCTACAGCCGCATCACTCCTGCCGTGAACGCGGAGAAGCCGGCCGGTCAGTGGCAGACCATGAATATCACACTCTTGGACCGTCACGTGACGGTGGAGCTGAACAACAAGGTTATTATTGACAATAAGCCGCTTCTTGGTTGCACCGGCGGCGCGCTCTGGTCCGATGAATTGATTCCCGGCCCCATTTATCTGCAAGGTGACCACACAGCCATTAGTTATCGAAATATTGTTCTCACACCAATTATCAAGAGTACGCGTGACTGAAACAAAGGCAATTGGCACGAAATGGAGATATGCAAATGTCCGAGGAAATAATTGGAGAAGTAGCGGATTTCTTTGCCCGACCCGTGGTAGCCGCCATCCAGTTAACCGCATCCTTGAAACTGGGAGATAAAATCCACATTAAGGGTCATACTACTGACCTTGAGCTAAATGTCGATTCGATGCAAATTGGCAATGTACGCGTCGAAGAGGCCAAGGCTGGAGACTCCGTTGGAGTGAAGGTGCCCGAGCGGATAAGGAAGGGCGACAAAGTCTATAAGATTGCTGGCTGATTGGAACCTTGCACCCGCAGGGCTAATTCCGCCGCAATACTTCCATCACAGCCTATGTCGGTCGAAATCAAATTTCCTGCCAGTTTCCGGATAGGCAGGTCGGAAAAGGAACACGGTCGTGCGCATCATACCATGCTTACTGTTGCTTACCAGTTTTCTTCTGGTGACCCCTTCGTGCCACCAACCGATCCAGACGCCCATCTCCAAGCCACTCGCCGCGGCAGGACCAGGCGAGGAGGTCGCGCCGGAAGGGTTCGTCCCGCTGTTCAACGGAATTGACCTGGATGGCTGGAAGGTGCAGCAGTCCGAGAACCAGGATTGGCAAATTGTCGAGGGAGTCATCGACTGTGACCCCCACGAGGGACCGGGCGATAGGAACTTGTGGAGCACCAGGAGCTACGGCGACTTCGAGCTGCTGGTGGACTGGCGGATCAAGGAGAGTCCCTATATCAACCGGGCGGCCAAGATTATTCTGCCCGATGGGACGTACAAAAAGGACGATTCCGGCAAGGAAGTGCTGATCGAGGTCCCGAACACGGATTCGGGGATCTTTCTCCGCGGCCAGCACAAGTCTCAAGTGAACATCTGGTGCTGGCCGGCCGGTTCGGGCGAGGTGTGGGGCTATCGTACCGATCCGGCGTTTTCGCCCGAGGTCCACGCCGGGGTGACCCCAAAGGTCAAGGCGGACCGGCCGACTGGTCAATGGAACACTTTCTATATCATCATGAAGGCCGACCGCCTGACGGTTACGCTCAACGGGAAGCTTGTCCTCGATAACGCTCAGTTGCCTGGCGTCCCGGCTCAGGGGCCAATTGCCTTGCAGCATCACGGTGATCGCAAGGACGGAGAATGGGGAGCATCTTTCCTCCAGTTCCGCCACATTTTCATCAGAGAGTGAAGTCATCCGTCCGGTCAGCGAGACGCGATGGTTTCGCCGGCCAACAGGGCGTCTCTCTCGATTATCATTTTTCGACGAAGTGATCACAGACTCCTATAAGGAATAGGTCTGGCCCTTTTCACGAATAGAGAATTTCTCTCGACTGACCTCGGTTTTCTTATTGACAAGACGGTTTTTCCCCTTGTAGAGTCGGTGCGCCAGATCAGGATATGGCGGGAGACTTCTTATGGGCCAGAACGATGACCATATCGGGCAAGAGGCGGAGGATCCCTCTCGGACCCTGGATTCCACCAAGCCCATGTATGAGCTGGGTAGCAGCATCGGATGCTACAAGCTGCTGAGTGTCCTGGGGGAAGGCGGCTTCGGGATGGTTTACCTGGCCGAGCAGCAGCATCCCATCAAGCGGCTGGTAGCCCTGAAGGTGGTCAAGCCGGGGATGGACACCAAGCAGGTCATTGCCCGCTTTGAGACAGAGCGGCAGGCCCTGGCGATGCTGGATCATCCCAATATCGCCCGTGTGTTCGATGCCGGGGCGACGGAGACGGGCCGGCCCTACTTCGCGATGGAATACGTCAAGGGAATCCCGATCACCGAGTACTGCGACCGGTACAAGCTGAGCACGCAAGAGCGATTGC
>CAYWZW010000071.1:0-27939 GCA_964462945.1 uncultured Pirellulales bacterium | reverse complement strand
CAAAGGAAGACAGAAAAATACTGGTCAGATCAATTACTCAGACAGGCTCCTAGACATATTGCACACGGAATCAGCACTGGTCGCAGCTTACATAATATACGCGAAAGTATTAAACCTATTGAATATGACATGCTCGTGCTTGGAAAACAATTTCTGGGAAGCAGGTATCTTGTTGCGCCCAATCGACGAGGCAATCGATCTTGCTGAATATTTCATAATTACCAAAGAAACTGAAAACGGGAGAAGAGATCTCAAAAAGTGGTTTAGGATGAACCAAATCATTCAGCACGCGGAGTGCCGAAAAGCGATATCCAAATTGATCGCGGACATCTTGAAAGACGAGACAATTGGGGCTCATCAGGAGCTCCAAGCCGAGCTCTACAGAAAAAAATCAAAATGGATTCACCCGACGTATAATGGCATCATCGAAGTATATCGGGCAAAGATAGGAGACAGTTGGATAATGTACGAAGGATTTGACTATGGTCCTTGTTCATATTCGGGAAAATACTTGAACTTACCCAGTTCTTCCAGTCAAGCATCTGGACCGCGGTGCAAGGTTTCTATTTGTGTTTCTGCAAAGACATGCCATTGTCGGAAGCACATAGGAGAACGTTGCATTCGCTTGACAAGAAGTTCTTGGAAGAAGTCAAAGGTCGATAGACGGATCGAACTAAGAGGGCCGGCGCGCTGACGTTATCATGAGGCGTATCCTGGGCATAATGCTGCGAAGGGGATTCTAACCTATGCAAAAGCTGCGAGACAAGAAAGGCTTTATCTGCGATATGGACGGCGTGATTTACCACGGCAACAGGCTCGTGGAGGGCACCAAGGAATTTGTCGATTGGCTCAAACGCGAGAACAAGAAATTCCTGTTCCTGACCAAGAGAGCGGATCTCGAGCTTTTCCCGTACCAGCCCGACCACGTGCTCAACTGTGTCGCCGACATCATACGCGGAGCCTGACCCGGCTTAGCCGGGTCCTTTCAGCAGGGTCAGAATGCTGGAGGGCAGTTGAAAGATGCAGAAATAGGTGAAGACTGCAAATGCCACAAGCAGGCCGGCGGCGAATACCCAGCTCGGCCGCAGAATCTTCCACGCCTCCGCCGACAGCATCTTGGGCATGACCAGAAACAGGCCCACCGCAACGCAAATCGCCTGCAGAGACGTCAGAAGGATGCCGTCGAGCAACGCGGCGAACCTGACCAGGCGGACCGGCTCTTTGCCGAGCGCGAACACGATGATCATGTTGGTGCAGAGGAAATAGAGCAGGAACAGGCGGAACTGCTTCTTCCAGGTTAGCTTCCTGTTAAAGCCGGGTATGCAAATCCTGAACGAGTCGGCCAGGAGTCTCGGCCAGCCCGCAAGCTGTCCGATTTGGGTGGAGATGATCGCCGCTGCGCCGGCGAGGATAAACAGGAAGCCGCCGATCTGGCCCCACTTGGAGGAGAAAAGCTTCGAAAGCATAAAGGCAACCTCCGTGCCTTGCGGCGCGACCTGCTCGGGGCGAAGGATACCGGCCCCGGCGATGAAAAATGAGCTGGTAACCACAATGCCTATCACCATCGCCACCGTCGCGTCGGTGTACAGCACTGTGCACCAGCCTTTTATCTTCTGGGCGGTATCGCCGCTCATCTGACGAAGAGCCGGGACGTCCGCTGGTTGGCCGCAGCCCCTGCCCGCCGTGGCGCCGTAGCCGGCGCCCAGGACCCAGTACGTGTACCAGACCTGACTGGCAAACCCGCCCGCACCCCAGCCCAAAAGCGGCAGGATTTCCTTCCAGGGATCTGCGGCGATGCCTTGCGACCTTGCCCAGGCAGGGACCTGCGGGATCGAAAAGCTCAGACTTTTCAGGAACTCGGAAAAGGCGGGAAAGACGTGCGCGGCGACGTAAAGAACACCCACAACGATAATCAGCACGCAAAAGCTCATCACCATTTTCAGGATGTTGAATACGCCCGACCAGACCACAACCACGGCAAAGAAGGTGACGGCCCAGGCGCACAGGCCCGGCAGCCTCGCGGCGATAAACTCGGGAAAAATCTCCGCCGGAAGCAGGCTGCTGACAAATACGCCCGCCGCCGTAACCACCGCACCGATAGAGAAAGTGCCGGCGATGAACTGCACAACCAGGACGACCCAAACGGCCCAGTGACGCGGCCCCGGCATCCTGTCGAACATGTCCATCATCCCTTCCCCGGTGCAGACCGTATAGCGCGCCCCGCTCATGCCGATCCAGAACTTAAGAAATATGCCGATCACAATCGCCCACAGGATGGTGACGCCCAGAATCGCCCCCGTCCGCGTGGCCAAGATGACCTCGCCGGTGCCAATGTACTCAGCCGCCCAGATGAACGACGGCCCGACCATGGCAAGAATGGCCAGTCCGACGGGCGCCTTCTTGATCGTCAGGTCACTGTTATTGGGTGAGTCTTCCTTCATAGCTTCGACCCTTATACGAATAGTCTTAGTGAGCGCTCCCGTAACAACATATCACAAAGTTACCGGCCCAGGGCATGGGTGTCCATAGATTTCTTCCGGTTGCGACCATCCCCAAAGCCTGCGGCTTTGAGGATGCCACCCGTTTTCCGTAGATTCTATTGGGTGGCAGCCTCATCCCGATTGCCGTTATCGGGATGGGGATGGTTTTTCCTTGGCTAAGCACATACGCACTTGGGGCTGCCGCCCGTCGATGTCACTCTGTCACCACAAGGGTCGCCTTGCGAACGGAGAAACAGTCGTCCCCCGAGAAAAGCAGATAGCACGTTTTGCCGTCGGCGCTGATCCACTTGGCGGGAAACGAGCTTGTTTCGCCCGGGCCGGCGTCCCACTCTTGCGCGTAATAGACCGTCGTCCAAGGCCCCCAGGGCTGCGGGGCATCGAAGATGCCCAAGCCGCCCCTGGAACGCATGTCGTCCGGGCCGTAAAGCGTCTGAGACCAAAGGTATCTCTTCAGCCCTGTGTTGTAGCTGATCTGCGAACGATAACATTTGCCGGGATTGACGAAAACCGCGCCCCTCTGGTCGATGTTCTCAGTCCAGAGGGGACGGCCTGAGCTGTCAAGGCCCTTGAAGAATTCATAAGCGCTGCGATTTCTTATCTCGCTCTTCGGGACCCGCGCCATGACCATTTTGTCCGCCGGCTCGTACGCGCTGTCGCAGTCGTGCGAATAGACATAAACGAACTGATCCGCTGCCCCGGCGTAGTTCCTGCCGAAATTCAAGAAGCCGGGCGCACCAAAGCTCTTTGTGAGCTTCCAATCGCACCACGTCCAGCTTTGGCCGTAGTCGGCGGACCAGGCGATTTGCGAATTGCCCGTATTTCTGACCAGCATATAAAGCACGCCATCGACCATCAGCATCCCGCTGGCCTTTGCGCCCGCGGCCCCCTGACCGACGCGCTCGCCGCTTTCCGTGCGGATGTTTGTCCCCTCGAAATCAGGCGGCGAGCCAACGATTCTTGCGATACCGAGACTGAGCTTCTTGTCCGTCTTGGGATCGAATCCCCAGCCGTCCCCGTAGGCGGTGTATTGAGTATCGTCGTCAGCCCAGGTGATGGGCCAGTTGTCACTGCCGGAGGCCCGGCGGATAATCTCCTCTTTGGGCGCCCACACGACACCCTTTATCACAGGACTGGGCGGATAAGGCGGGGCCACTACAGCCTCCATTACGGGATTGAACAAATACTGCTCTATTCCGCCCCAGAATCCCTCGCCTTTTGAGCTGTCGTACAGATTCGAGCCATTCCGCACGACGATCAGGTCCATGCTCGGGACGACCAGGAGCACCTGGTTGCCGGCCCCCGCTCCCGCAAAGGCGTCGCGCGGCACCTTCGCCCACACGCCGTCGAAGTTCGTCCACCAGCCGAGTCCGGACGCCGGTTGGGGATTTCCGGCGGGCCGGTCGGGCAAAGGCGTGCCGGCAAACTTGACGACCTCTTCGACCCATCTGGAATCGACGAGCTGCCGGCCCTGCCAGTTGCCTTTTCGCAGCATCAGCCGCCCCACTCGCGCCACGGCCCGGGCGGCATACTCGCCGCCGCCCCAGTTGCCGACAAGATTCAGGCCGTTCACCGTGTAGGTCCTGCCGTACCCGATAGACCACTGGCCGTCTTCGACGCCGATGGGCCTCATGATTCTGTCCCGCAGGAGCGTTCGAACATCGGTGTACTCTGTGCCGCGCAGGCTGGCTGTGACGGCGTATGACAACAGCGCCATGCCGGGATTGCTGTAGGCGTATTTCGTGCCGGGCTCGAATACGATGGGCGCGCTGTCGCGCGAGACCGTAAAGGGATCCGGGTCCTGCTTCCAGAACTGCCCTTTCCAGCCGGGCAGCTCGAAATGGCTGATGTTGTCCTGCTCAGCGTCTTCGACGCCGGATGAATGGGTTGCTAAATGGCGGATCGTGATTTTCGATTTTTGAGGATGTCCCTTCCATTCGGGAATGTATTTGCAGGCCGGGTCGTCCGCGCTGAGCCGCCCATCGTTCAACGCCAGCATCAGAGAGACACCGCCGACCAGCGCCTTGGCCAGCGAAGCCGTGTAGTGCTTCGTTTGAGGACCAAAGCCCGCCGCATACCATTCATAGACGATTCTGTCGTTTTTGATGACCAGAAATGTCTTTGTCCCTTTTCTCGCAAGGACCTCTCTGGCCGCATCGAGCTTGGGCGACGACATTCCTTGCGCTTCCGGGGATACCTTTTGCCACTCAAAGCCCCCTTGCCCGGCAAAGACATACTGAGAAAAACAGACGACGATTAGGAGTCTCGAAAGAATTTCGCCAACGCTCATTGCGTTTCCTCCCTCAAAGACAAGACAATCGGCTCGATGAACGGCTCGATGGATTCGTAGGCCGAATTGCGGGCTTTGTTCAGCGACTTGCCAGCTCTGGCGGCCACAATATCGAGACTGGGTATCACCACAATCAGGCTGTCGTACAATCCCCACGACCAGTAGGCGTCACGCGGCACGTTGGCCATCGTCCCATCGGCGTTGTTCCACCACAGCAGGCCGTAATGGTCCGAGGCGTTAAAGTAGGTCTCCTTCCTGACCGCCGGCAGGCCCCCTACCGCCTGGGGCACCGTCCGCGCCATATCGACGAAAGAGGCGGGAATGATCTGATCATCCCGCCAGCGGCCCCGCCGCAGGTAGAGATAGCCGATCCGCGCCATCGCATCGACGTTGGCGCTGATGCCCGATCCGAACTCCCGCCGTGCGATGCCGTCTATCTCTTTCGGACGATAGGAATTGGTGCGCCACGTCAAATCGGATGGGCTGATGCCGATGGGGCCAAAGACGCGCTCGAACATCAGCGTGTTAAGGTCTTGCCGATATGCCAATGTCACACACTCGGCCAGCCAGTTCGGCCCGCCGTCGCTGTATGACCACTTTGTCCCAGGCTCAAAGAGCAGATCGGTGTATCCGCCGCTCTTATCGAAGCCGGCGGTCTGAGTCGCCAGGTGAAAGAGCGTGATCTTGTCGAGCTGGCCGGTCGCCGTGTCGGACTCCGGCGGGACGCCGAAGCTCGGATGATATTTCGCCGCCGGGTCGTGGAGGCTCTTGATCTTCCCGTCTTTCAGGGCCAGGCCCAGGGCGGTGACGCCGATGGCCTTGGTCGAGGACTTCAAATCGTATCGCTGCTTCTGATCGCCCCACTCCATGATGAGCCGCCCGTGACGAATGACGCGGCCCGAGCCTTCGCCGGTGAGCGCATAGTCTCGCGCCTTCTGCAGTACGCCCGCATCCATCCCGATCTGCTCCGGCGTCGCCCGCTCCCACTGCGCGCCGGGCCAGACTTCGCCACCCCCCTGCCCCAACAGGCTTGGGCAACTGCACACGATTGTCCCTACGATCAGGCGCAGCTTATTCATGAGTTCTCCCTATTTGCCGATGCAGTAAAGATTTTTCGCGGTGCGAATGAAGAGATGACCGTCGGCGACGGAGATCGAGGACTGGATGGGCGTCTCGTCAATTTTGGTCTCGAAGAGAATCTTGAATTCATTGCCGCCGGTGGCGAGCACGACGATTTCTCCGGTCTCGTTAATGCAGTAGAGCTTGTCGTCCGCGCCGGTCAGCGAGGCGCGCCACGGACCCCGGCCGCCGATCCTGCCCTGCCAGAATTGCCGGGCGGTTTTCGGATCGAGGCACGTGAGCACCTTGCCGTTCCTGATGCCGTCCAGCACGTACAGGCGGTCCTGATAGTAAAGCGGCGTGGTGCAGTCCGGCGCCGGGCCGTCGAATTCCCAGACGATGCCGGCCTCGGAAGGATTATCGGCGCTGCCGGGCCTGATGGCGAAGACGCCGCCGTGCTTGTGCCGCGTGCCGAAAATCAGACCGCCGCCGGTGACCAGCGAAGGAATGATCCGCGAATCTCGGACTTTTTGCGTCCAGTATTCGAAACGCCACAACTCCTTTCCGGTCTCGGGGTCGTGTGCAGTGATGAAATCGCCGCCGGTATTGAGGATTTCGGTGCGCCCATCGCGAACGAAGGGGACGGGCGTGCTGTAGGTTTCCATGCCTTCGTCAAAAGCATTCGTCGGTCGCTGCTGTTTCCAGAGCGTCTTGCCCGTCGCCGGATCCAGCGCCATGATGTAGGAATCCAGGGGTTCCATGGCCTCCGGCGGGCGGTAAGGTTTGTTCCGGCGAATCGCTATGACATAGAGTTTGTCCTGGCACAGCAAGGGACTGGAGCTGTACCCGAACTGCAGCGCGAGGTTTCCGTATTCGGCCTCGATGTTGCGGGACCAGAGTTTGTTGCCTTCGTAGTCGAAGCCGGCCAGGTCGCCGCTGGCATACAGGAAGAAGACATATCGGCCGTCGGTGACAGGCGAAGGCGACGCCATGTTGTTGCGGGGGATCCGGCGTGAATCCGAGCCGATGTGTTTCTCCCACAGCTTCTTGCCGTCGCGGGCATCGAAGCACAAAGCCACGAAATCGGGACCACGCTCGACCATCGAGCTGACGAACACCCTGCCGTTGCAGATAATGGCCGTGGCGCCGCTGGGGCCGGGCAGCGGGCTGACCCAGGCAACGTTCTCGGTCCAGCTCCAGGACTCCGGCAGATTTTTATCATCCGTCGAGCCATTGAAAAACGGCCCTCGCCACTGAGGCCAATCGGTGGCCCGGACCGGCCAGGCCGCCGCCAATAGCACCATCGTCGCACAAAGAATGGACTTCTCTCTTGTCATCTATGAGAACCTTTTCACTGTCATGTTTACGTTACCGACCCATACCGCGGGCCTAATGTCTCGGCGAGTTTCCTGCCGTACTCCATCAGCGAAGCACGCTGCTCTTGAGACAGGGGCGTATATTTTCGGGCAAACTCGACGTTCTGGATGGCCTGCTCGACGGTATAGGGACCGACGACGGCTACGCTGACGCCTTCGAGATCGAGCGCGTAGGCCAGGGCCTGCGGCAGATACGCCGGCTCTGTGACGCAGCCGACGTGGCCGCTGCGGTGGTTCGGAAAGCCGCCCTTAATGCCGGCGTAAACCTTCATGGCCACGCAGCCGACGTTGCGCTTCCGCGCTTCGGGCAGGACCTTGCTTTCGAAATCGTAGATGTTCCGGTCGGCGTAGTTCATCACGCACATCAGCACGTCGATCTGGTCCGTCTGGATCATGCGGACGAAATTGGCCGGGCGGTTGTGGCCCGATATGCCGATGAAGCGAATCTTGCCGGCTTCTTTTTGCTTGAGCAGATACTCAAGGACGCCGTCACCGGCCAGGACGCGATCGAGGTTCTTGCTGCCGATACTGTGGATATGCACCAGATCCAAGTGATCGGTCTTGAGCTGGTGCAGTGATTCGTTCAGGGACTGCTCGGCTCTGACGGCGCTGTCCGTCGAGACCTTTGTCACCACGAACAGTTTGTCGCGCCGTTTCGGGATGATGTGCCCGAGCATTTCCTCCGCCTCGCCGTATATCCGTGCGGTATCGACGTAGGTAACCCCGCGGTCGAGGACCTCGCTGAAAATCCGAATCCCCTCCTGAACCTCGACGGGGCCTTCGCCCACGGGCGCCGTGCCGAGGCCGAGGATCGAGACCCTTTCTTTCGTTCGTCCGAGGACCCGCGTCGGCAGCGTATCGTCCGGTTGGGCACGCAGCGGCTGCTGTATGACGCCAAGAGCCAGCCCGCCAGACGTAAGGCGGGCCAGCCCTGCGCCCGCCAAGCCCGCTCTTTTGAGAAACTCGCGACGATCCATTCTTTCGTCGGGCGGCGAAGATTTAATCCCCGCCCGCGGTTTATAGATAACATCGTTCTTCATGGCTATTTCTCCACAACAGCGCCTTTCTCGACGTCGTCCTTCAGGACGATGGGACTCCTGGCGGCGGAAAGCTCGTTTCCAATCAGAGCGACGCCTCCGGTCGTCTTTCCTCGCAGTTCCAGAAAGCTGCCGGTTCCGGGATATGCCCTGCATCCCTGAATAAAGGCGTCCCGGACATTTTCCATCCTGACGACCGGCTCATCAGCGCACGGGTCGGTCGTCTTAACGGCGCGAAGCTCCACGTCCTTGCAGTTACTGAATTCAAACGCCGGTCCCTTCTCGACGTTCACCTGCACGTTCTGCAATTCAAGACCCGCCACGCTGTCACAGCGAAATCCGACCTGAGTCGAGGCCGTGACATCGGTGATCCGCAATCGCTGGATGGGCATTTCGGGCAAGCCGAGGATTTTCGCCGTGCACGGGGAATTCTTTATCGTAAAGTGGCTGATGGCGATGTCGCGAAAGATCGGGGTCCGCTGCGAAACAGGCTCCGGCTCGGTTTTTGTGTAGAAAGTCGTGATGTAGATCGGCTCTGCGACGTTTTCGACCACGAAGTTGGAGAAGCGGATGTTCTCCACCACGCCGCCGCGTCCCCGCGTGCTCTTGATGCGAACGGCGCGGTCGGTGCCCACGCACACGATGTTGCTGGCGGCCACGTTGCGCACGCCTCCCGACATCTCGCTGCCGATGACCACGGCCCCGTGACCTTTGTACATCACGCAGTTGGT
Organism: uncultured Pirellulales bacterium; assembly: GCA_964462945.1. Taxonomy (GTDB): domain Bacteria; phylum Planctomycetota; class Phycisphaerae; order Sedimentisphaerales; family Anaerobacaceae. The sequence goes on along the minus strand of CAYWZW010000071.1, from coordinate 18,948 downwards.
GATCGTGACGTTCTCGGTGGGCCTGGCTTTCAGCCTGCCTTCCTCGTCCTCTCCTGATTTTAAGGTGATGCAGTCGTCTCCCGTGTCGATGAAGCAGTTTGCAATTCGCACATTCCGGCAGGACTCAGGATTCACGCCATCGGTGTTCGGGCCGGACTCAGGGTTGATGATCGAAATACCGTTCACCACCAGGTTTTCACAGCCGACCGGATGGACCGTCCATGAGGGAGAATCGACGATAGTCACGCCCTCGATCAGGACGTTGCGGCAGCGGTAGAGGTTAATCACCCGCGGCCGGCCGTAAGTAAGAATCTTCTGCCAGCCCTCTTTCCTGTCTTTGTCTTCGCGCAGCGCGTCCCACCAGGGCTTGCCCTGGCCGTTCAGCGTGCCGCGACCGGTAATAGCGATGTTCTCAAGGTCGAGGCCGGTGATCAAACTCGAACGGTGCGTGTCGTCCGATAACATCCGCCACCCGGGCTTGAAGGGCTTGAAATCCGCGAAGTCCGTGCTGGCCAGCAGCGTCGCCCCCTCGCTGATGTGAAGAGTCACATTGCTCTTGAGAAACACTGCACCCGACAGATACTTTCCTGCCGGAAGATACACCGTGCCGCCCCCCGCCGCGTGACAGGCATCGACCGTTTTCTGAATGGCTTGCGTGCAGAGCGTCTTTCCGTCGGCAACGGCGCCATAGCCGGTTACATCAAAAAAAGGTGAGGTCCCGGCTGCCTGGACGACGGAGACTTTGAAAACGCAAACCAACACAGCCAGAAAAAGTAATTGAACGAACTTCCCTGCATTTGCCATAATTGTCCCGTCCTTATCCGGTTCGTACTCCTATTTTGCCGCAATCAACAGGACCCAGTCATTGCTGTCGGCGCTCTTGAACGTCTGCGGGGATCGTTCGACTTTGCCCGCGTCGAGCCAGCCCCCGGTGCGGGGGTGATACCAGCGAGCGGACAGACCTTTCTTGAGCGAATCGGTCTTCAGCGTCACCGAGCCGCCTTCCGGCAGATATACCACGAGCAGATCGCCTTCCTGCGATTTTGCCGCCGCGATGAACTTCGAGGCATCCTCCTTGCCCGGCTGTTCGGCGACAATTTCCGAAGCAGGAATCAGCCGCCACCATTCGATGCCTTTGAAAAACTTGTGCAGGTATTTCATGCTCAACGCGCCGGGCAGGTCCTTTGCGACGTACCACGGCGAGCCGAGTCCGGTGCTGATGTGGTCGGCGGGCGCCTGCACTTTCGTATGCCAGCCCCAGATTCCCTGACCGCCGTAGGTCACGCCCGCCGGGGGAGAGACCAAAAAGCTCCAATAAGCAGCGCGGCGAACGGAATGGTCGTTATGGACTTTGCGGTACGTGTAACCGTTATGCGCTTCGTAGTTGGGCTCGATATTGATTATAGGCAGGTTGGGCTTGTTGCTCCATTCCGTGCCGGGCGGCCCCTGGTTGAGCCAGCGAAAGGTTTTCTCGTCGTCGCCGTGTCCGCTCTGATAGCCGACGAAGCTGAACCACGGCTCGTTGCGGAATTCTTCGCCGACCCAGCTTCTGCCGCCGGGGTGCATGGTCGCCAGACGATGCTGGTCCGGACCAAAGACGGCGCGTCCGATCCGCTTCCATATTTCAGCATTTTCGCCCTCGTACCGGCCGTCGCCGCCGAGGAACCACAGGACCTGATGGGCGCCGTATCGGGCAATCATGTATTCAGCCAGCACGATCTTTTGGTCTTCGGGCAGATAATAGCCCGGGTTCTCATCGCCCCGGATGGCCCAGAGCAGCACTGGCACGGCCAGCAGCCCCGCGCCGTTAATCGCATCGACGTATTTGTCCAGCCGCTGGAAAAAGGCCGGGTTCACGGCGACCTTGTCGGCGCCGGTAAACGTGGGGTTGCCATCGGCGTCGGTCTTGGCCATACGCCATTGGGTCATGACGAATTGAATCGCGGTAAACTCCTTCGCCGCCCGGTCTTTGAGAAAAACTCTCCAGTCTTCGAAGTCGGCAAACATCGGGCCGCACCAGACGGTATCGGCCAACCAGAAGAAGGCTGTCCCATCGGCGTGCTCAATGTAGCGGCGATTATCGGAAAGGCGCAATTCCCCGTGCCGGAACAGCGGAAGATCGCCCCGGTACTTTTCGCACTGGAACGAGCCGGTCCGGTCGTGAAGACCTGTGTTGCTTTCGTCCGAGCAGAACGTCTTGTACGTCCACTTGCCCGGCTCATCCGGCGAAAACCGTACGCGCCATACACGGGCCCCATCCCAAAAAGCAAGGAACGTTCTTTTGTTCCCGCCTGGTGAGGTGAATTCCACTTTCACCTTCGCCTCCTGCACCGGATTGTCATAGTCCTGCGAGCTTGTGAACGTGTCCTCAAAACGGGTCCACAACTCCACCACTTTGTTTGCAGCCGGCGCCGGAGTGTCACAGCAGATCGCCAAAAAAAAGACGGCGGCAATAGCGAGCTGAAAAGGAACAATACGCTTCATGATCCTCTCCTTGCTTCGGCGAACTCATTTTGCGGCGGTTTTCACCGCGTAGAGATTCTTCATTGTGGCAACGTAAAGCACGCCGTTCGCCGCGACGGGCGTGCCGTGCATGGGGCTGTCCAGCTCGATTTCACTGATGACCTTCTTTTCCCTGCTCGCGGCCAGCACCCAGAAACGCCCCCGTCGCGTGCCGATATAGACCTTTCCGTCGGCCACAAGCGTCGAAGCCCACATATCCGCCTTGGCGTCATGCGTCCAGTAAGGCCGGCCGGTCTCGGCGTCCACGCAGTGGACCAGTCCCCCGCAGTCGGCGGCAAAGACCAGGCCGTCGTGAACGGATGGCGTCGAGCAGCAATGAAGCTTGAGGGCGTAAGACCATAGGGTGCCGGAGCCGGTGATATCGCCGGTCCCGGTCGCGTCGATGCACTTGAGCCAAGCCTGTTCTTTGCCCCACCAGATGTCACCTCCATAAGTGACATACAGGCGCTTGTCGTGAAAGACCGGCGTGCTTTTGACATTGCTCGGGCTCTGGCTGCGGTTTCGAATATACTCGTGCACGTTTTCCTTCGGTGCGTTCGGGTCGCAATCGAAACGCCACACTCTATGCAGTTTTTCTGCCGCCCCGGCGGGAACAGACTGCACGGCATCGAAGGCGTAACAGACGCCGTCGCCGCCGCAGAAAAAAACTAACGTCCGGCCCCCCACTTGGCCCAGCCCCGGCGACGACCAGGTCGAGTGGAAAATCCTCGGGCCGATGTTTTCGTCTTCGCGGGCGACCAGCCGGCCGGTGGTCTTCTCGAGCACAATCAGACTCGGGGCATCGGTTGCGGGAATGTGGTCGTGTTTGTCGTTCAGACCGTTGCTCGTGTTAATGTACAAGAACTCGCCGTGCAGGAGGATCGAGCTGTGTGACGCATCGTGCTGGTGAATTCCAAGCTCGGCCTGCATATCGAACAGCCAGATAATGTCGGCATCGGTCTGCGTCACTTCCAGAAGCTCGGACGGATCCGGGCTCATCAGACGAGCTTCGTCCCTGAATGGCCCGTCGTTGCCGTTGGCCTGACCAGCCAGGTCCAGGCACATCACTTCGCCGCGATTGCTGACGATATAGACCCGGCCGGCTTCGACCGTGGCCGACGAACAAATCCCCGACCTGGGCCAGTCCCGATAGAGCATGGGTACGAACTTGGGGACGACGAGCTGCCAGCAAAGACTGCCGTCTTTTTCATCGAGGCACAACAGCACGCCGCGGTCTCCCTTATGCCGGGCGTCGCGCGGCCTCTCATTGTTTGTGCCGATCAGCACCCTGCCGTTAGCAATGACCGGCGTGGAATAACTCTCGGTGCCCAGCAGAGCGACCCACTTGATGTTCTTGCCTGCGGCCGGATCGAAACTATCGGGCAGACCGGTCTGTGCCGAGACCATGTTTCGGGAATACCTTTGGCCCCACTGCGGCTGGTCCTCCGCCAAGACCACGGAGGCGATGCCTAGGCAGCAAAACCAAGCCGGGACGAGCAGCCGCCAAACGCAACTTCCCGCCGTCATCCCTTGCGACCGCCCCGCCCGGTCAAAACTCAGCGTTTTAGGAGTGCGGCGATGAAAGACCACGCCCACCTGCTGTACGAGTGTGTCGGGAGATGAGGACGCTTTCAACAACCCCACGGTCATGCATCTTTCGATTGGAAAAAAGGCTCTTGATTGCAACCCTGCTATAGTTCTCTGTGAATATCGACATTCACATTGGCCGTGCGATATGCCCTTGTTCTTAACCCGGGGTTTTCTCGGGTTTCGGTGCTTCGACTGCGGCTCCGGGTACAGCCTCTTTGGCCGGCCCTTCCTCGCCCTTGCGGCCGGCATGGCTCTTGCGATGAACAACCTTCGGCAGTCCAAATAAGGAATCACCCTCAGACCATCGCTCTTCGTCTTTGAGCTTCTCAATACGTTCGGCCCGCGTCAAGACGTTTCGGTGCCTGGTCAGGGCGCCTTTGATTTTCAAAGAAGGATCAACAGACATTCCATATTTCTCCTAAGACTACTACTCTACCCTCTTGCCGTACGCATCAGAAAAATAGTACGGTGCAAAAGTCTCATAGCCGGGCGGCGCCTTACCCTTGTACTTGGCCCCGACCTCAGCGATTTTCTGTTTGGCCTTGTATCCGTCCGTCCCGGGCGTCGCCGGGTTGTCGTACCTTTGCCTGGTCTGCAAAAAGTACCGGCCGTTTTCTGTCACAATCTCCGTGTCGATCCCGTTCTCGGCAAAATGCGCCTGAACCGGACGCAAATCCGCCATGGCGTCGTACTGGACCAGAACAATCACATTCGTTCCGGCCGGCTTAACGGGCTCGACCTTTTCAGGCTTTGGCGGCGCGCTCTCGACCGGCGCAGAAGGCCGCGGCACATTGCTCGCCGCCGGTCCCGTCGGAGCTTCCTTTTGAACTTGCGGCGTCTGGCCGCCCGGCTGACCCGGCCCCTGCGGCCCGGACACGGCGGAAAACCTCTGACCGAGCCGATAACTGGCCAGCAGCACCAGCACGAGCACCAGACCGACCGCCACGGCGACCTGGTACGGCATCGAAAACTCAATTCGCCCGGCGTTCAACTGAACGAATCTTGGCTTTCTCCACCATTTTGCGGCACCTTTCTGCGTCCCGCCGACGATATTCTGTTTGGCAACCGGCGTATCTTCACCGGTTTTTTCCGCAGGCGGCTGCTGCAACGCCCTGCCGTAGCCGGGCTTTGATCGAGCCTTGCTCATCACCTCATAGAGAGCCTTTTTCCCTCGATGGTCCCGTGCCATAGTGGAATCCATTCAACTTCTCAAGTTTTCCGTTAAGGGTCTATTATACCGCTCGCCGTTGAAAGCACAAGCAAATACCGGCAAAAAGATTGCCTAATTTTCTACAGTATTGCACACGCAATTTCAAGGAGAAACTTTAACTTGAGAAAATATCCGCCCGGCCAGCCTCCCGCCCGCAGCGCTTCTGTTTCCAATCACCTCCGCGATATTCCGGTTCCCAACGCCAGCAGGCAAAAAGGGCTGGCAGGGTCTCAAGCTGCCAGCCCGCCAGCCGTAAGGTGGGCCAGCCCTTTGACTATCTTGGGCGTTTCGTTTCTTTCTGAGGTGGCCTACTGTGCCATCGCCGCGATGTGCTACGGATGCACTGCCCGGTTGTAGATGCGGACGTCATCAATCAAGCCGAACCAGAAGGTTCCGGGTTCCATGGCCTTGCCACAGCCGATGTAGAGGCCGTTGACCGAGCCGGCCAGAGCATCCTGGGCGTCTGCAGCCACCACGACGCCATCAACGTAGAGCCTTCGGTGCGATCCATCCCATACAAAGCCAATACGATGCCAATTGTCATCGGTAATCACGAGTTCTGACACTAATGGTTGTGCGACGTTCCGGCCGGCAGGAGGTACCAAGCTGGTCATAAGTCTGCCTTCCGACGGATCCGCGCAAAGCCAATCCGCGCCACCTATTTGTGAAACGATTACTTGACCTGGAACCCCGCCCTTGACCCAGGCAAAGACGCTGAACCGTCCGTCCGCCGGATTGAGGATGAACGGCGTGGTCAGATAGTCATCCACCCCGTCCAACTGAAGTGCACCGCTCACCTTACCACCTTCAGGCTGCCAGAGAGGCTCTCCGGAAAGCGTTCCGTCGTTATCCCCCGCGCTGTCTTCAGCTACGTTGCCCTGTGTCTCGTCCAGCTTCCAGTATGCAACCAATCCAGGCGGAAGAATCTCCTGTTTCTGCTGCCAGTAGCGCATTAGAACCTCCAGGTCTTTTACATCTACCCTACCATCGCCCAAAGGCAGCGGGGCAATGTCACATGACGGTTCTTCCTGGCCCCAGTGTTCAATCAGTATCACCAGATCGGCGATGTCCACCTTTCCATCGCCGTTGAAGTCTACGATTGGGATGAAGTTCACCTGCAAAATGTCGCCGCTTCCGTATCCACCCCAGTAGTTAGTATTGGCATCGAAGTATATGGTTGAACCATCGGGCGAGAGTGCCGGGCCATTGAAATTAGTCCGATTGAAGCCGAGATCCACAGCAGGTCCCCAGTCATCAACTACTGATTTTCTTGTCGTTGCCCACATGCTGGTGTATCCTCGCATGAAGACGAGTGTGAGGCCGTCGGTGGAGATGCTCGGACAATAATCGTTACCGGAACTGTTCACGTTCGCCCCAAGATGAACCGGTTCGCCCCACGGATCGCCCACCTTCTCCCGCGTCGTCACCCATATATCTTCCGCACCATACCCACCAGCCCGAGTGGATTCAAAGTACAGTGAAAGACCGTCGGCCGAGATATCCGGCCGCCAAGCTCCACCGAGTTCCAACAATACTATTGGACTTCCCCATGGGGCGTCCTTGGACGGGCGGGTGCACACTCGTGTATTCCAGTCGGCAAGCGACGCGAAATAAAGCTCAAGGCCGTCGGCCGAAATACTCGGCTCAATCTCGCTCGCTGAACTGTTAACATTTGGCCCAAGATTGACAGGCTCTTGCCAGGGATCGTTTATCGTCTCTCGTCTGGCCACCCATAGGTCATAACTACCATACCCACCGGGTCGAGCGGAGGCATAGTACAATTCCAGCCCATCATGTGAAAAGTCGCACTCCTGAACATCCGTGGCGTCATTGATGACCGGCCCAACATTGGTCGGTTCGCTCATGATGATCTCTGCTTTCGCACGATCCCCGCCGCCGAGGAAAACAGCGGACACACATCCAACTAACCACAACCTCATTCTGTAACCATTTAACCATTTCATAAGACACCTTTCCTTTCTGCTCTTATTGGACGGGATTTACCGGATAATCCTCTTATCCTGTCAAGAACATGGGCCAAACAACGTTAAGAAACCATACACAAGTCATTCCGACCGAAGTCCCGAACAGGTTCGGGACGAAGTGGAGGAATCTATTTAAACAGATCCCTCGGCTGGGCTCGGGATGAAAATGGGCTCAATCATTTCATATTCCACCGTCCTTTCTGCCTTTTTGCCCAAGGGCCTTGCCATAATTGTTGATCATTGCCAGCGGCGAATTCACCAAAGGCTTCTGCATTTAAACACTGGAAAATTTGCGAATCTTGCGCCGAGCATTGCACTTTTTTGGAAAAATTTGTGTGATACAGCACTAAGTACTTGAGATGTAAAGGCTTATTGTTTAGAATAGACTGTCAAATATTCGGGCAAGACTGTGCGGTTGCATGAATTCCAGAGACCATAGAGAGCGGGGCCGCCGATCATGAAGTACGATGAGATGACAGACATGGGCGGGGCGGGAGAGGCATTTCTCACTACCCACTGGTCTATTATTGCGAACGTCGGTTCAGGTAACGAGGACAGAAATCAAGCCCTCATTGGTTTATTGCTGAGTAAGTACTGGAAGCCTGTCTATTGCTATCTGCGCCGCAAGGGCTACGACAATGAGCAGGCCAAGGACCTGACCCAGGGATTCTTTCATGAAGTGGTTCTGGGCCGAAGTCTGATCCAGAAGGCGGACCAATCCAAAGGGCGATTTCGGTCATTTTTACTCATTGCTCTAAACAGATATCTAATCACTGCCAAAACCGGGCAGGCCGCACAGAAACGAATCCCAGAGAGCAATCTCGTATCGCTGGATGTATTAGATGTACCTGGATTGCCTCAGACCGCCTCGGAATTGACTCCCGAAGACTCTTTCAACTATGCGTGGGTCTCGTCACTGCTCGAGCAGGTTTTGCAGGAGGTCGAAGCCAAATGCCATGAAGATGGCAAAACGGTTCACTGGTACGTCTTCCACGACCGGGTTTTGGAACCGATCATGGAAAAGGCCGAACCGCCCTCGATGACAGAAATCTGCCGAAAATATGCCCTCGAGAATGAGGCCAAGGCGTCCAATATGATGGTCACCGTGAAACGGCGCTTTCAGACAGTTCTGAGGAGCCATCTTCGCCGTTTGGTCGTCTCTGATGACCAGGTCGATGAAGAATTAGCGGAAATTATGCGATTTCTCCCAAAGATGGCGCAAGATCACACGTAATTGCAGTATTTATATATAGAATCGCAGAAACACCTGCTGTCGGTGATGATTGCTTTATGTTCGTCTAACTGCGGGGCAGAACGATGAGCAAGAAATCAGTATTTGACCTGGACCCTGAGCAATTGAATCAGCTTCTGTCTATCGGCAAGGAAGCCGTAGAACCGGTCCCTGAAGAGCAACCGAGGTCCCCCGACGCGGAGCCTCAAGCTGCTCAAACGGCGTCTCTAAACGCGTTCATGGAGAAACCCGGCGGCTGGATAGGCCGGTACAAATTGCTCAGCGTCTTAGGAGAAGGCGGGATGGGGATTGTCTATCTGGCCGAACAGGAGCAGCCCATCAGACGCCGGGTGGCACTGAAGGTCATCAAGCCCGGCATGGATTCCAAGCGCGTCCTGGCGCGTTTTGAGGCCGAGCGACAGGCTTTAGCTCTATTAGACCATCCAAACATCGCTCATATCTATGACGCCGGAACGACAGAGACCGGACGACCTTATTTTGTGATGGAATACGTCAAGGGCTTACCCATCACCGACTATTGCGACCACCATAAGCTGACTATCGAGGATCGGCTGAATCTGTTTTTACAGGTGTGCCACGCCGTCCAGCACGCTCATCAGAAGGGAATTATCCACCGGGACATCAAGCCGTCAAACATCCTGGTCTCGGCGGAAAACGACCGAGCTATACCTAAGATCATCGACTTCGGCGTCGCCAAGGCCGTCAGTCAGCCGCTGACGGAGCGGACACTTCTGACGGAAGACAGCCAATTACTCGGCACCCCTGAATACATGAGTCCCGAGCAGGCGGACATGGCCAGTGAGGACATCGACACGCGTTCGGATGTTTATTCGTTAGGCGTGCTGCTCTATGTGCTGCTGACGGGCGTCTTGCCCTTCGATCCTGAGACGTTTCGTGAAGGCGGAATCGAGCAGATCCGCAAGACGATCCGTGAAACCAACCCCAAGACACCAAGCACCCGGCTGACGAAGCTGGGCGAAGAGGCCAAGGGACTTGCAGAAAGCCGTCGCACCGAAGTTGCTGCATTAGCGAAGCGCCTGCATAAAGAGCTGGAATGGATTCCACTCAAGGCGATGCGAAAGGAACGGTCGGAACGCTATCGGTCGGCTTCTGAACTGGCAGACGATATCGAAAACTACTTGAAAGGCGCCCCATTGATTGCCGGGCCACCTGGCACTGCTTATCGCTTCAAGAAGTTCGTGCGACGACATAAGGCACTTGTAGCAGGCATTCTTGTGGTACTTGGTGTGTCTCTAATCGGGGCAGTTGTGTCTATGATCTTCGCGCTTGGACAAGCACGCGCTCGCGCCGAGGCGCAGATCATCACTGACTTCCTCAAGACCGGGGTTCTGGGAACGGTGGGCGACGCCAAAGCAGGTGAAGCAACCGTCAGCTTTGTTCTCGATGCCGCGTCGAAAAACCTTGAGGGCAAGTTTGACGACCGGCCGCTCATTGAGGCATCGATCCGCGAGACGTTGGGCGGGACCTACCGCATGCTTGCCGAGTCAACGAAGGCAGAGCAACATTGGCTACGTGCGCTGCAGATCTATCGAGAGCACTATGGCGAGGAGCATCCAGCCACACTCAGGGCAAAGAACGGCCTTTACTGGGTCTATGACGATCAAGAGCGGCACTACGACGCCGAGCGTTTGCGGACGGAGATGCTACAGATCGGGCCCGACATAGACGAAGAGCAACATGCGGGCAACATGGGAGCTCTTGCCCACACATATCATCACTTAGGCAAATACAAGGAAGCAGAATCCTTGTACACCAAGGTATTAGAGATAGCCCGGCGCGAGCGGGGAGAAGATTACATTCGCTTCTATCCTATGGTTGCGTGCAATCTTGCACGTGTGTACGCGGACCAAGGCCGGTACGACGAGGCAGAGCAGTTATTCCGCAAGACGCTGGAGACCGTGGAGTGGGATGCGGAGTCTCGTTGGCGGCTGGTGTACACAGCAGACCTGGCCAACATGTATAGAGATCAGGGCCGGTATGGGCAAGCAGAGCAGTTGCTTGCCAAGACATTGGAGACAGAGCGCCGGGTGTTGGGTGACGGGCACAAGCTCACGTTGCAGTCTATTTATGTCCTTGGCCGAGTGTACACGGCTCAGACGCGTTACGAGGATGCAAAAGGTTTACTCAACGAGGGGCTAAAGCTCGGACGCCAGCACTTGCGAGAACTACACCCGGCAACGCTCCGCTTTGTGAACGCTCTTGCTGTACTGCACACAAAGCAGGGGAACTATGCTGAAGCCGAGGCATTCTTCGATGAGGCATTGAAGGGCAGGCAGCGCGAGTTAGGCGACGACCATCCGGAGACACTGGAATCCAAGAACGACCTGGCTGTGTTGTACAAAGAGCAAGGTCGCCATAGTGAGGCAGAACCACTGCTTCTCGAAGCAATCGAAGGCCGCCGCCTCAAACTCGGTGACAAACACCCCAACACACAGGAGTCAATGACAAATCTGATCGCACTCTACGAAGCCTGGGGCAAGCCGGAAAAGGCTGAAGAGTGGCGGACCAAGCTGCCTCGTAAACAATCCCCAGCGGAGCAATAACCAGTCGCTTGTTGTTAGTAGTCCCTGAACTTACTCATCCATTCGGGCCAGGCACTTGGTTGAATCCCCCCTGCTTTTGTCCAATAGCCGTTTGTCTCAAACTCTCGATGCCACTTGAGTTTCCACAGCTCTTTGATGCCCACGGTCCTGACGGACCAGTCTAAGAACGCGTGATTGTTGACGCCATTGTGCCGGTCGATGGCAAAGTGCATCATTTCGTGGCTGGCGTCTATCCAATGCCCGTTAATCTGAGGCGGGATGATCCGAGGAGACTGAGGATTACCATTCAAATAGAAAGGCCCGCCCCCTCTCCACATGCTATCGCCAAAGACCGGGATCTCGTTTGCGCCTCGCACGTCAATGGTCTTCCAATTCCATGCAACCGGGCGGTTCTGGATGGCCGATTGCCCGGAACGTGAGTTATAAATCCAGCAATTCGCCCCGTAGCTGCCCTCTTCGCGCCGGTCCTCGTATCCTCCGCCCCCCATGATGTACGTCTTGTCGAAACTGCCATGTCCTTCCATGCTGTCCAGCCGCTTGGTGGCCATCGGGCATATCAGAATGCCGGCCTTTGTCCGGTAATAAGGCCGCAGCGTCACAATCCAGTTCCCACGCGCCCAGCCAACCGAGTCCTCTTCCGCACAGAAGTAACCATCGTTGTCCTGGCAATAGATGTTCCAGATTTGGGCCCACTGGTGCAGGTTCGCTTTGCAGGCGGCGGACCTTGCCTGTTTCCTCACTCGCTGCAGGGCCGGCATCAATATCCCCAGCAACAATGCAATGATGGCAATAACAACAAGCAATTCAATGAGGGTAAAGCCCTCGAAACGTCTCGTCTTCTGACTCTTGGAAATGCCGCCCTTCGACGAGATTACCCCCGTTGACCTATGCATCAGTTACCTCCCGTCTTGTCAAAGTTTGACTCTCTATGTTGCTTAGGATGCGCCCACCCAGCACGCTGTTCACTTGGTTTTTGCCCTTCTAACGCATTATCATACCACAAATCGGCCTTTTCTGCAACAGCAGGAAAACCGAAAGCGTCGGAAACGTCGGGCAAGTCACCTGCGTTCGGCGTTTTCGCATTCGCGGGACTCTAACGGCGAGCACGAAGACAACTGGCCGGGCACACGGGTGAAAAGCAAAGCGTACAAAAGTTACTTTTCGCTTGACAAAGTGGCGGCAGTTCACTATTTAAGCAGTTTTTGGCATGGCCGCAAAGGTGCTGCACCCGATATTCGGGTGGGGCGCCGGCGGCTTCAGAACGTCTATATTGTGGAGCAGTTAAGAAATGTTACCAACAAAGAAAACCAGTAAGAGCAGAACGCGAACTCGCCGGAGCCATAATCGTTTGAGGGCACCGAACTATACGGTCTGCAAGAAATGCGGCCAGGCAAAGCTGCCGCACGCCGCGTGTGAAAATTGCGGTTACGTCAACGCGAAAATTACGTTGAAGCTCGGCAAGGAGTCGTAATCAGAGCGAGTAAACTATGCGAATAGCCATTGATGCCATGGGAGGCGACAATGCACCGGAGGAAATTGTCGCCGGTGCGATTGAATCGGTTGAAGCGCTTGCCGATGACGATGAGCTGATCCTTGTTGGCCCCGAGGGCAGGATACAGGCCCTGTTGCCGGCGCCGAAATCCCGCAGAGGAACGATTACCGTTGTTCACGCGCCGGATATCATCGCGATGGACGATGTGCCGATAGAAAGTCTCCGAAGGAAACCCAAGAGTTCCATCGCCACAATCGCCAAGCTGGCCAAACGAGGGCAGGTGGACGCGGTCATTTCGGCCGGCAACACGGGAGCGTGTGTCGCCGCCTTCCAGATGAGAATGAGAACTCTGCCGGGCGTGAATCGGCCTGGGATTGCGGTCGTCTTTCCCACGCCCGAAGGGCCCGTGACGATATGCGACGTCGGCGCCAATATTGCCTGCAAGCCGATACACCTCTATCAATACGGAGTCATGGCCGGCGTCTATTCAAGACACCTGCTCAAGATCGAAAATCCCAGGGTCGCGCTGATGAGCATCGGCGCCGAGGACGCCAAAGGCAACGAGATCGTCAAGAAATCGCGCGAGCTGATGAAGGCCGACCCGAACATGAATTTCATCGGTAACATCGAGGGACGAGACATTTTCAGGGGAGCCTGCGACGTTGTCATTTCGGACGGTTTTGTCGGCAACGTGATCCTCAAGCTGACCGAGGGCCTTGTTGAAGGTTTGTTCAAGGCGATCAAGTACGAGCTGATGGAGGAGAAGCTCCGGCTGGCGATGAAGTTCAAGCCGGTGATGCAGAGGATTTACACGAAATACGACTATAATGAGTACGGCGGCGCGCTGCTGTTGGGCGTCAACGGCACAGCACTGATCTGTCACGGGTCGAGTCAGAGCCGGACCATAAAGAATGCCATTCTGGCCTCCAAGAAATTCTACACGGAAAAGATAAACGACAAGATTATTGAGTATCTTTCGGGAACTTGCGTAAGGACTACTGATGGACAACCGAACTGAGGGTCCTCCCCCTTCCTACCGTGCAGTCATCACCGGTTACGGCTCGTTCGCACCGGAGAAGGTACTGACGAATGACGATCTGGCAAAGATGATGGACACCTCGGACGAGTGGATCACCACGCGGACCGGCATCAAAGCCCGACACATTACCGCCGATAACGAAAGCACGGCGTTTCTGGCCACGCAGGCCGCAAAGAAGGCGCTGGCCGAGGCACATCTTGACCCCACGGACGTCGAACTGATCATCGTCGCCACGATTACCCCCGAGATGGTCTTTCCTTCCACAGCTTCCTTTGTACAGCGTGCCCTGAACGCACATAAGGCATGGGTCTTCGATTTGGCCGCCGCCTGCAGCGGTTTCGTGTACGGTCTTTCCATCGTGCAGCAGTTCATCGAAAGCGGCCGACTCAAGAACGCGGTGGTCATAGGGGCCGAGACGCTGACAAAGATTACCGACTGGGAGGATCGAACAAGCTGTATCCTTTTCGGGGACGGCGCCGGCGCGGTGGTGCTTGAACGAAGTGGCGACGGGCGCAGAGGAATACTGTTCTGCACTATGCACTCGGACGGCGATCGCTGGGAAGCGCTGAACTGCCAGGCGTATGGCTCACGCTATCCGGCGGCCAAGAAGCTGGACGACCCGAAGAGAATCTACATGCAAATCAAGGGCAGAGAAGTCTATCAGCAGGCAATTCGCCGAATCGTCGAGACCGTCAACGATTGCCTGCAGGCCTGTAATTTGAGCCTCGACGACGTGGCCATGCTCATTTCACACCAGATGAATGCAAGAATCATCGAGTCGGCCTCCAAACGGCTGGGCCTGCCCGATGAAAAAGTCTTTATCAATATCGATGAGTACGGTAATACGTCAGCGGCCTCGGTGCCGATCGCGTTCGATGAGTGCGTCAGGAAAGGAAGAATCAAACGAGGCGACATTGTGATTTTGGTTGCTTTCGGCGCCGGACTGACGTGGGGAGCCAATGTGATTGAATTCTGACGGCCCGGGCGTTTCCCGCGGTGCCGCACGCGCCATCCAAGATACCAGACGCGGGATGCAAATTATGAAGACGGCTTTCTTATTTCCGGGACAAGGTGCACAGGCCGTGGGCATGGGCGCCGACATCACCCGCTCATTTCCTGCGGCGGCGAGAATCTTCGAAAAGGCAAATGATATTGTGGGCTTCGATTTGAGCGGGATGTGCATCGCGGGTCCCGCGGAGCAGCTCAACAGCACAACCATTTCCCAGCCTGCCATTTTCACAATGTCAGCAGCCCTTCTGGAGGTTCTCAGGACAGAGCCGGCCACCCGCACAATCCGTCCGGACGTCACGGCGGGTCTGAGTCTTGGCGAATACACCGCCCTGTACGCAGCGGGCGTGATGAGCTTTGCGGACGGACTGGCGCTGGTTCAGAAACGCGGCCAGGCCATGCAGGCCGCGGCCGAGGCAAACGAAGGGTCGATGGTGAGCCTTATCGGCCTCGATGATGAAGCCGTCCGTTCGCTCTGTGAGGAAGCCGGCCAAGGGGATCTGCTGGAGCCCGTCAACTTCAACTGCCCCGGACAAGTCGTGATAAGCGGCGACAAGGGAGCCTGCCGGAGGGCCAAGGATCTGGCCATAAAGTACGGAGCCATAAAAGCGGTGCGTTTGGAGGTGGCCGGGGCCTTTCATACCCGGATGATGTCCAGCGCCGCAGAGGCCCTTGGAAAAGCCCTGGCCGATTGCGAAATTGCCGAACCCTCGGAAACAAAAATCATTGCCAATATCGACGCCCAGTATTACCGGACAAGCAGGAATGTCAGAGAGGGCCTGGTCAAACAGTTGACGCATCCGATTCTCTGGCAGCACTGTATGGAACGGCTTTTGGCCGATGGTGTGGAAACGTTTTATGAGGTCGGGCCAGGGAGGGTCCTGACGGGACTGATGCGAAGGATCAACCGGAGGGCAAACATTATCAACGTCAACACTGTGCAGGCGATAAAGGAATTATCGGTATAAAGCCCCCGTCCGGACGAGGGGCTGCGGTTCTAATGACTTTCGAGAATCTATTTGGGAGATATCAAGGATGTCGCAAAAGAGACTGGCGGTTGTAACCGGTGCCGCCCGAGGGATTGGCCGGGCCATCGTTCTTGAGCTGCTTAAGCAGGGCCGTGCCGTTGCGGGGCTGGACATCATCGCCGAGCAGCTTGGGGAGCTTGAGAAGATCGTAAAAGAAGCGGGCTTCTCGGTTGTGACAAAATGTGTGGACATCACCAATACCGCCGCGTTTACCGAGACGCTGGAGTCTCTGGCTGCGGAATACGACGGTATCGGCATTTTGGTCAATAATGCGGGTATTACCCGCGACAATCTGCTGATCCGGATGACGGATGAGGAGTTTGACAAGGTTCTGGAGGTCAACCTTCGGGCGGCCTTTGTGGGGATGCGCGCCGCCGCAAGGTCTATGATAAGAAACAAATTCGGACGGATCATCAGCATCAGCTCCGTTTCGGGTGTGATGGGCAACGCGGGACAGACCAATTACTCGGCGAGCAAGGCGGGCCTTATCGGCATGACGAAAACCGCCGCCCGGGAGCTGGCCAAGAAGAACGTGACGGCCAATTGCGTCGCGCCCGGCTTTATCGATACCGAGATGAGCCGGAAGCTCCCGGAGCCGGTCATCGAAGCAGCCAAACAACTGATCCCGATGAAGCGGATGGGCAGCGTCGAAGAGGTCGCCAGGGCGGTGGCGTTTCTGGCCAGCGACGAAGCCGGGTATATCACCGGTCAGGTGCTGTGCGTGGATGGCGGCATGGCCATGTAAAAAAAATTAAAAAAATGTTTGTCGCGGGGGTGCGTTTGTGGGTAATATAGCCCGCCGAATTGAATTGTCAGAACGGTTGTGAATCAAATTCCTTTTCTTATTAGGGAGGATAAACCAGTGAGTGCTGATAGCGTAGATGTTCAGGCGATTGAGAACAGAGTAATCGAGATCATAAGTGAACAGATGGGCGCGGAAAAGGCTGAAATAACGCGTGAAACCTCCTTTATTAACGACCTCAACGCCGACTCCCTGGACACGGTCGAGCTTGTGATGGAGTTTGAGGACGAGTTTGACATGAGCATTCCGGATGAGGAGGCCGAGAAAATCCAGACCGTCGGCGCCGCAATCGATTACATCATCAACGTTGCACAATCCAAGAGCCAGGAATAGCGAACAAGTTCCGTTATGAATAAACGGCGAGTTGTTATTACGGGCCTGGGTTGTGTGACCGCCCTGGCCGAATCCGCTGACGAACTTTTCGCGGCGCTGTGCGAGGGCAAGAGCGGTATTTCCGCAATAGAATCTTTCGATACCACGGCCTACCCGGTACATTTTGGCGGCGAGATAAAGAATTTCGACGTCACGCGGTATGTGGACCAGCGGGAAAGCAAACGGATGGACCGCTTTACCCAGCTTGCCATGGCCGCGGCCAGTCAGGCGGTGGATGACAGCGGGCTTGATTTCTCAAAAGAAGATATCTCGCGCGCCGGGGTCGTCGTCGGTACGGGAATCGGCGGTATCAAAGAGATCGAAGAGCAGCACATTAGACTCCTGGACAAAGGACCCGGGAAAGTCTCCCCCTTTTGTGTTCCCCGCCTGATGGCCAATGCCGCCAGCGGCAACATTGCCATTCGCTATGGTCTTCGCGGTCCCAATTTCTGTGTGTCCAGCGCCTGTGCATCAGCCAACAATGCCATCGGAGAGGCCTTTGCCAATATTGTCTGCGGACGCGGCGACATCATGATCACCGGCGGGGCCGAAGCGGCCCTCACTCCGGTCGGATTGGCGTCGTTTTGCGCCGCCCGGTCACTGAGCACCCGTAATGACGACCCCCAGGCGGCGTCAAGGCCGTTCGACAAGGACAGAGACGGATTTGTTCTAGCGGAGGGGGCCGGCGTCCTGATTCTGGAAGAAGAAAGCCGCGCTAAGAAACGCGGCGCCCGGATATACGCCGAGCTTCTGGGCTACAGTGCAACCGACGATGGCTATCATATTACCGCCCCCCTGCCGGACGGGGACGGCGCTGCGGCCGCCATGACGCTGGCCTTGGCGGACGCCGGCCTGCCGCCGGAAAAAATCGACTATATCAACGCACATGGGACGGGAACCGAGCTGAACGACATGGCTGAAAGTTCAGCCATCAAGAACGTCTTCGGCTCGCGGGCCTACAAAATACCCGTCAGCTCGACGAAGAGCTCCATCGGGCATCTGCTCGGAGCCAGCGGCGCGGTCGAGCTTATCGTATGCGTCAAAGCGATTAACGAATCCACCATCCCCCCCACCATCAACCTGGAAAACCCGGATGAGCGATGCGATCTGAAGATGGATTATGTGCCGCTAAAAGCGCGCCCGGCCAAGATCAAGGTCGCCCTGAGCAATTCCTTCGGCTTCGGCGGCCATAATGCCTGCCTCGTCGTGGGCAAAGTTTAGCCCCGGCCCTTGGCGGAACCGCCGGCATACGTGACAATCCAACCGCAGACACCGTCCTGGTTCCCTGTTTGCCCGATATCCTGCTTCCTGTTCCCCTGCTATCCCGGTATCCTGCATTCTGTCTTCTGGATCCTGTATCCTGTATTCTGTGGAAAATATGTGACAAACAGACTCCCGTGTGCTAAGCTAAATCTTACGGTTGCCGTCCCTTCGACAAGCTCAGGACAGGCTCTGAGCGCAGTCGAAGGGTTGACGCATCTGTTTGGAGGACCATACGTGAGATGCGAAAGAACCGCAATGAAAGGGAGAAACAAGTAAGACGACCCCGAATTTTCACCAGCGAGCTTTTGCCGCCCAATCGTCCGCTGATGATTATAGGCATCCCAACATGAACCGTATCCTGAGAGCTGGGATATACCTTTGCTTATGGCGGCTTCCCTTCGGAAAAATTTTGCCGGTGTGTAACCATTTCCTGGATACAGCCACTATTCTATAGAACACCCGTGTTTTATTCTCAGGAACTATAGGAGAAAATGTCATGAAAAGGAAAACGTCAATCCTGTGCTGTCTCTCTCTAGTAGTCTGTAACACCTATATTACTGGGTAGAGTCTCTTTAGTTTTACGCGAGCGTCGGCAGTTGTGAATTGCCAATCCACCGTGGCATCAGCCTGATTGCGTTTTTGCTCCCAAGCGGCCACTTCACCTATCATCTGTCCCTTCGTCGGAATATATTGAGACAAACACTGGCGACTGAGGACACCGATTTCGATTTCAGCCATGTTGAGCCAACTGCCGTGTTTGGGTGTGTAATGAATCTCCAACTTATCAGCCAAGCGACGCGCCTCAGCGGGTTCAAAGGCTTCATAAAGCGATCCGTTCGTG
>CAYWZW010000070.1:0-28066 GCA_964462945.1 uncultured Pirellulales bacterium | reverse complement strand
GTCGGTCTGAGATATGACGACCTGACCCGGCGCGCCGCCCTTGACCCAGGCAAAGGCACTGAACGCACCCTCGGCCGGGTTCGACACAAAGGGCGTGCTGACGTAATCGTCACTCCCATCGAGCTGCAGCGCCCCGCCTATCTTGCCGCCCTTGGGCTGCCAGGCCGGACCGCCATGAAGTGTGCCGTCGAAATCGCCGGCGCTATCCTGGGCCAGGCCGCCCGCCGGCTCGTCCAGCTTCCAGTGCGCTATCAGCGGCGAATAGACCGGCCAGCTATCGGAGCTTATCGTCTCGCCGACCGCCATGATCTTGACGGGGCACCTTGCCAATCGGGCAAACGTCTGCGCATCGGCCAGCGTGCCGACGTTCTGGCCCCAGTGATATGGTATGGCTAAATCGGGCTTGATGTACTGTGTGGCGTCAGCGGCTTCGACGGCGTTCATCGTATAAGTGCCGCCGGCGGGGAGGAACGCCACGTTAATATCGCCAAGTGATTTCATCTCCTCGATGAGGTCCGTGTCACCCGCGACGTAAATGCGTTTGCCGCCAAGCTCGATGATGTACCCGACCCAGTTATTCGACTTGGGGTGGTTCGTCTTGTTGGTATTGTATGACGCAACGCCGATCAGACGCGCGCAGTACGATTCGATTGTCTGTCCCGGCGCGATTGTCTGGCCTTTGCCGTACTGCTGAACGACGTCGGGGGGAGCAATGAACTTCGTCTCGGTATTCGAGACCCTTGCAATGTCGGCGGGCGAGTAGTGGTCGCCATGCGTATGAGTCACGCATACGAGCGTCGCATCGTGGGGCGAGATGCTCAACCTCTGCGGGTCCACATAGACGATGCAATCTTCCGCCCAGAGCTTCACACTCGAATGGCCGAGCCATTGTATGTAAACAATAGGACCTGCGACTGACGGCGACATGCTGGCCTCGGCTGTCCCGCCGTAGGCGCCCATGTTGATTCTGCCGCCGTTGGGCTCCGGCTCGTCGCCAACCGGACTATTCGGATCGCCGGCGTCGATACAGGGACTTGTCACATCATCGTTGACCCAGCTCTCACCGACCGGGTCCCACCGCCCTGCTTGGGATTTCAAATGATAGTCCCCGTCCACCCACACCGCATTCGGGTCGTTCGGCCCAACGACAATGTTCGGGTCATTCGCATCGGCCCAGCGACCCGGGTCGGCAAACAAGGGATCAACATCAACATTGCCTTCGCCGGACCAGCCTCCCTGTACGTTGCTGTAGGCCGCTTCGACAGTTGACGGGCCTTCGTTCGATATCTCATCGCCGCCGTCCCGGAAAATGCAGTTGGTTAGTACCACCGTGCTGGCATCGGCCTGCCCCGAAGAAAAACAAGCCAAACCACTTCCCTTCTTTGCCGAGTTTCCCACGAAGGTGCAGTTGACGATAGTGGGATTGTTTTGCGGGTAGTTGTGGATGCCGCCTCCGGTTGCCGCCGAGTTGCCGGCGAAGATGCAGTTGGTCAGAGCCGGACTGCTGCCAGAGTTGTACATCCCGCCGCCGAGGGGCGCCGAGCAGGCGCTGAACCGGCAGCCGGTCAGAACCGGGCTGCTGTTATAGTTGTACATCCCGCCGCCATAGTACGCGGAGTTCCGGCTGAACGCGCAGTCGGTCAGGTTCGGGGCGCTTTGATAGTTGTGTATCGCGCCGCCGCGTTCCGCCGAGTTCCGGCTGAGGGTACAGCCGCTCAGGCTGGCGTTGCTGGAGTCGTCGTTCAGCATCCCGCCGCCATTGTTGGCCCAGTTGCCGTCGAGGATGCAGTTGGTGAGCGTCGGGCTGCTTGCCATGTTATAGATCCCGCCGCCCCCGCCCTCGTGCCCTGCCGAGTTCCCGCTGAATGTGCAGTAAGCCAAAGTCGGGCTGCTGATGTAGTTATACATCCCGCCGCCGTAGTCGTAAGGGAATGGGCCATCGGCGTTTCCGCCGGTGATGGTAAAGCCGTCGAGCACGGCTGTCGCATCAATCCTGTTTCCGGTCACAACACGGTAGCTGTTCTCCGCACGGGTCGGCTCGTCCGTTAAATCACACGGATCAGCCACTTGAACGTCATCGCCGTTCTGGTCGCCGCTCAGGATGGTTTCGTACAGCTCGATGTCCCGGGCGTTGGGGTCCGGCTGGCCGAGGCCGGCGTAGCCGCCTTTGAGCGCCACGCCCTTGATAAGCTGGAAGGTCGTCGTCCTCCAGTCGAACTCCGGGATGGCCACAAGCCCCTGGTTCGGCCTGTAAACGCCCTGGGCAACCCGGACCTCGACCGGCTTTGCGGACAGATTCGCGGCGGCCAGGGCCTCTTGAAGATAAATGTAGGCGTTTTGCCAGCTTGAGCCGTTGTTGCCCCCGCCGGCGCCGGCATCGACATAAATCGTCTTCGCCGGGGCCGCCATGCACTGGATTGCAAACAAGAGTACCGATATTGCTAACCAGATTCTTGAGTTCGATTTGTCAGTCATTTTGAACTTTCCTTTCTATCCATCAGGGCCATAGCAGAAGCCGGCGCAGACAATGACTTACTGGCCTCGGCTGTGCCGCCGTAGGCGCCCATGTTGATTCTGCCGCCGTTCGGCTGCGGCTCATCTCCGACGGGACTGCTCGGATCGCCAGCATCAATGCACGGACTTGTTACGTCATCTATGACCCAGTTCTCATTGTTCGGGTCCCAGCGGCCTGCCTGGGATTTCAGATGATGGTCACCATCCACCCACACTCCGTTTGCATCCCAATGCCCCACCTCAGCAAAGCAAGGGTCCTCATTGATATTACCATCCGGCAGTCCGAACCTCCCAGAAATTAGGTCTTCCACGCAACTATAGGCTATCGAGATTTGTGAATTGTCGTCATTATATATTTCCTCGCCATTACCCCATAATATGCAATTAGTAATCTCAACGTTGCTCGGCACAATTTCGTCCTCAAATCCGCAACCCAAGGCGCCCCCTCTTTGGGCCGAGTTATTGACTACGGTGCAATTACGAATCTCTCCGGTGCTTCTCCAAAAATGAATAGCTCCGCCCCAGTGACTGGATGAATTAGTAACAAAAATGCAGTTCTCAATCAGCGGTCTGCCACTATAGGAATTATAGAACCCACCGCCGTACCATCCGGCGAAGTTGTCTTCAAATGTGCATCGAACAAGAAACGGGCCAGTCACTCCACTGTTATTGTACATCCCACCCCCAAAATGCTCGACCGCGTTGCCTATAAACATGCAATCGACAAGTGTCGGATTGCCACCCATGAAGTTGTATATCCCTCCGCCTCTGGCACTTGAGTTGTGCTCAAACAAGCACCTTGTGAACGTCGGATTGCTGGAGCCGGTCATAATAGCTCCCCCGGAACTTCTGGCATGGTTTTCCGTGAAGGTGCAATCTTCCATAACGAGAATAGAGGAACCCCCTGTATTATCAATAGCGCCGCCAAGCATTGCAGCACTGTTGCGAATGAAATAGCAGTTCTCGACGGTCAATACCCCTAAGTTATCGTTAAATATCGCTCCCCCAAAAGCAGAAGTATTCCCCCGGAAGACACTATGGGCAATCTCTATACGGCTGTTAAGGCAGTATAGACCTCCACCTAATGTTCGTTCTTTCTGCTCGCCATTGGCATTGCCTCCGGTTATGGTCAAACCATCCATGACGGCCGAGGACCCGATATTGGAAGCAGTAACAACGTGATAGCTGTTTTCCCGTCTCGTTGCATCGTTCAGCAGGCTATTAGCATCGGGCACTTCAGCATCATCGCCACGCAGATCTCCGGAGAGGATGGTCTCGAAGGTTGCGATGTCTCTCGTGTTGGGATCAACTTCACCGAGACCGGCGTAGCCGCCTTTGATTGCAACGTTGTCGCTGAGCCGGAAGGTAGCATTGGGGTCACCAGAGGAGCTGACCTCCAAGCCGGTTCGCCTCATAACCGTCCGTTGGTCTGCCTTGTATATGCCTGATGCAATACGGATTTCGACTGGCTTCTCGGCGAAATTGGCATCGGACAGCGCATCTTGGAGGCACATATAAGCATCGCCCCAACTCGTGCCCTTATTGGCCCCGGCGGCGTCGGCATCGACATAAATGGTCTTTGCCGGGGCCGCCGTGCAAAGCGTCACAAACAAGAGCACCGATATTGCCCACCAGATTCTTGAGTTTGATTTGTCAGTCATTTTGAATCTCCCTTTTCACTCGCTTGCCATTACCAATCACCTCTGCGTCGCCGGGCGATAGAGGCGGATGTCGTCAAAGTACATTCTCCCTGAGCCGCCGGGCGTTGTCATATTGCCCCTGGTGCCCAGGCCAAGCGCGACTCGGTCCACGTCGGCCAGGTTCACGCCCTGATCGGCGAAGGTCTGCAAGGGAATGAGCCACTGCGTCCACGTGTCGATCACTGCTGCATTGGGGTCCTCGTGGTACACGATTGCGGGCGTGCCGGTGCCGTCGGCCACGGCGACATACATCCGCTCCGCAACGTTGGCGAGTATGCCGACGTCCTGATGAGCCCACTGCGGATCAACAGTGGTGCCGGGGAAGCTGACGTTGGAGAACTTCGCCTCGCACGCTGCATCGGGGTTAGTGCTGGTCAGCGCCAGGCCAATATAAATCGGCGCGGCCATGACGACCGGTTCAGGCGAGCCCAGCGCCGTCCACGTGTTTCCATCCGCCGAATAGTAGGCCCTGACAAGCCCGCCGACACTGCGCTCCAATTTCACCCACTGGGGGGCGGTGACGCCGTCTTGCTTGATGCTGGTGCTGCTTTGGCCGGCCGCGTCGCGGCGTCCGAACCAGACCCCGTTAGCGGGCGTGACAGCCACCATCGCGTGCGCAGAGTTCGGATCGAGGCTGTCGCGAATCATCACGCCGGCCTTGGCCCAGCCGTCCGTGTGGCCGACGCTGAGCACCTGGGCCTGAATCGTGCCGGCGCCGGAGACTTGCTTGAAGGCAAAGTGGAACTGGTCGGCTGCGGCCCAGATGTCCGTGCCGGCGGCCGTCATCGTATAAGTGCCGGCGGGGCCTTCCGCGAAGCCGCCGACATACGTCGGATAGCCTCTGAACCACAAGGACAATTCCGCGACGCCCTGCTGCGTCCAGTCGCGCGGGTAACTGAGCGACTTCTGCGCCTCCGAATACTTGGCGAATCCCTCCTTGTTGTTATAGTAGGAATACGTCATCGACCCAAGGCCGCCGTGAACGACAACCTCGGCCGGGTAGATATAGAGCCCTTCGTCGCCGACGGCCGAGCCGGTCCCATTGCCGGCATAGTAGGGTTCCTCGCCGGGCTGACCGTAGCCAAGCCCATCTTTCCACGCGTACCATATCGGGTTATCGACGGCGTCGTAGCCCTCAAAATCGTCCACAAGAAGATAATCGGCGACCGTGAAGCTCCAGACCGGCCCGGTGTGCGCCGCGCCGCCCGCCTCTATCTCATCGATCCGCCAGAAATACGTGCCGCCCCATTCAAGCGTCTCGGGCAGAATATAGCCGGTAGTGTTCTGCCGGCCCCGATAAATGCCTGTTACGTCAGCCGGGCCGGCGTTAGTTACAGCCTCCTGGCCCGCGCCGAAATACACATCGTGCCAAACCGCGCCATCGCCCGGCGACCAGCTCAGCGCCTTCGCATTGACCAATTGCACGGTCGCGCCGTCCTGCGGCTGCGGCGCCCGGGCCTGGGTCGCACCGCTCGCCGTGGCCCAAACCGTCGTCATGCCGGGATTGGTCACGTCGTAGTCCATCTGCACCAAGGCCAAGCGGCCATCGGCTAAAAGCTCGCCGCTCTTGACGCCATACGCCGTGATCCAGCCATTCTGGACATACTCCTTCATCTTCTCGGTCTGGTCCTCCTGCCGGGTCAATATCATCACGCCGCCGGTGATGTCCACGCGCCCGTTCGTCCCGGACAGCTCATCGTCCGGGTCATTCATCACCAGGCCGCCGCTATAGAGGATGCCGCCGTTGAGGTGCAGCTCACTGCCCTGCGAGCCGCCGCGGGGGACCCTCGTATTCGTTGCGACGGTGATCGTGCCGCCGTTGATATAGACGACGCCTTTACTCGGCTCTTTTCGCCCGAGCTGCAATGCGCTGCACGTGACGGAGCCGCCGTCGAGGGTGAACATCCCCAGTTCTTCCCGGCCTATCCTTATCAAATCTCCGACCACCAGAGTTCCGCCCGTCATCCGTAAGTGGACATAGCCCTGCCCGCCGACGCTCTCGTTGCTTGTGGTGACCGCCGAGCACCTCGCCTCAGTGCCGGCGTCGATGATCGCCGCTGTCGGGTCTCTCAGCCAGTCAATATAGACGGCATCGCCTGCGGCCGGGTCGGTTGCGTTAGGCAGTTTATTGAGGTCCCAGTTCTGCGGGTTGCGCCAGAGGGAATCGCCGCCGCTATTGTCCCAGAAAAAATCCTCCGCGCGTGCGCCGTCGATAAGCCCAAGAACCAGAATGAGGCAAGCCAGACATGACAATTTCCTGCACATGACAACCCTCCTGCAACGATAAACCATCGCCGATTTGCCTGCCCAGAGGCCGAAAATCTATAACTAATGATTCTATTACTTGTATCATATCAGCCGGCTCACCGTCAAGGAAAATCCTCCGGATAAAGGGGGCTGGTGCATTTGCCGGCTATAGGTGACGCGCACACGGCAGGCATGTCGTATCGAGCTCAGCGAATTCGAGATGTCGGGCCGCGAACAAGACGGGCCAGCCGTGCTCGAGCAGATTTTGCATCAATAATTGTGGCCAACGAACACAGGTTATGCTATCACTACCCGTGGCCGAGCTGTCGAGATTAGACAATTTAAGAGAAGTATCTTATCCCGTGATTCTTAGCAAGGATGGATTATGAATTTCAGTACGAATACCAACCGCGTGTGGTCCCGGCGGATACGGTTCGCTGCGGCCGGCGTTTTATTCACCTTCAATTTGGCGGTGTTGCCGCGAGCGTTCGCGGCTGAGGGCGGGCGGTTTGTTGTCGTGCCGGTTGAGAATCCACGGTATTGCGGCAATGAGCTGTTTCGAGCGTTCGAGAACTACTACAGCCCGCGCATTGGCGAATTGCGGACGCGGTACGGCCTTGATGCCGTCGTGGCCGGCCAGAGCGACGAGTGGAAGCGCATTCTCCTGCTGCGCCACTGGATCAAGTCGCATATCGCTATCGACAACGACAATCCCACGCAGACGCGAGAAGACACATTCGCCATCCTCGATGCGGCGCTGGCGGGCGGCAAGTTCCATTGCACGCATTTTAGCATCGTGCAGCACGCGGTGCTCAATAGCTTTGGCTACGTCACCCGGCGATTAGGCTGCGGGCCGGGGCTAAAAAACGATGGCGGACACCACGGCGTCAACGAGGTCTGGGTCAACAAGTTCAGCAGATGGGTGCTCATCGACGCCAAGTACGATGCGCATTTCGAGAAGAACGGCGTGCCGCTCTCGGCCCTGGAAATCCGGGACGAGCTCTGGCGCGACGGGGCCAAATCGGTAATTTGCGTTGTCGGACCCGACCGCAAAGCCATGAAGCCGGATCCGGAAACCGGCAAGGGGGAAACCCGGCCCGACACCTATCGCTGGTGTAGCTGGGAAACGGACACCAATCGCTTTACCGCGTTCCCGGCCAGACCCACCTCGACGCTCGTCGTGCTCGATGACGAGATCTTCCGCAACCATACGTGGTATCGGGACGGCAAGCCCCACTGGGCCTATAATACGCCTTACTTCATAAAGACCGCCCGGCGGGACTGGATCGAATGGACGCCCAACGCCATCACCTCGAAAGTGACAATTGAGGGCGACAAGGCCCGCGTGTTTCTCGGCTCGTGCACGCCCAACTTCCGAAGCTTCCAGAGAATGGGCGACGACGGCTCATGGCGTGACTGCGACGAAGACGTCGAGCTTTCGCTCGACAGCCGGGTCCGCAACCGCCTCACGTTCCGGACGATCAACCTCTTCGGTGTAGCCGGCCCGGAACATCGGCTCGAGATTGCCTACGAGCCTCACAAGTAATCAACTCCTACAGCGAAAGCCGTTCGCGCTGGACTTACAGGGGGCATTGTGCTACGATCGTAGTAAATAGGCATACGCGTGGAGCACCGAAATCCTGCACCAACGTTCTGCAAGGAAATAGAGTGAGAGCTATTGCTTCGATATTGGCATTGATTGGACCAGTATTCGGCGGGTGCTCGGGCGCCTCTCACTATTGGTACAATCGTGCGAAGACTGTGAACGAAGCACAGCGAGATTGCCGCCAGTGTTATGACCAGGCCGTGCGACAGGCCTCGGAAGATCTCGCGGACGAATACTACAGCCGTCCTGCCGAGACGGGCGACGTGCCTCATGTCTCCGCGCGGTGCGACAACCTGAACGGCTCAGACGTCGGGGCACTTCGCGAATGGACGCTTTGGGGGACTACGCATCGGGAAAACCTGTTTCGTGGATGTATGAAATCCCGAGGTTACCGCCTGACCGGAAAAGACGAGCTGGGCCCCCGCGTGCGTACGAGAAGCCTGGCGGCCGGCAAGGTGGCAGGCAGATAGGCACCAAGGTGAGAGCCTGCCATCCGAAAGAAGATTGTAGCTTTGGAAGAACGTTCCGTAAACCGGAGAAGGAGAGCCATCATGCACAGGCAAAAAGGTTTCACGTTAATCGAGTTGCTGGTGGTCATTGCGATCATTGCGCTGCTGCTGGCGATACTCATGCCGGCGCTCCAGCGGGTAAGGAAACAGGCGCGGACCGTCACCTGCCAGGCGAGCCTGCATCAGTGGACATTGATCTGGTCGATGTTCACCACAGACAGGGACGGCTATTTTCATCAGGGTCTTGGCGGAGAAAGCCAAACCAGCGAAGGCCGATGGCCGGTCGTGATGCGGGCGGAGTACAAGGACCTGGATATGCGTCTTTGCCCGATGGCGACGAAGCCTCTTTCCGAAGGAGGCCGTAATCCCTTTGCCGCGTGGGGCGTCTTCCCGGACGGCTCCTACGGCAGCTACGGCTTCAACGAGTGGCTTTGCAATCGAACCACGGGCAGCAACGCGAGCAACTACTACAGACACGTCAACATTAGACCTGCAGATCGGATACCGGTTTTTCTCGATTGTTTCTGGTACGATGTCTGGCCGTTCCACGAAAATCAGCCTCCGCTATACGATGGCGCGACGGAAAACTTGGCAGGCAGCAATGAGATGCGGCGGGTCTGTCTGAACCGGCACAGCGCGGCGGTCAACGGCGCCTTCCTGGATTGGTCCATCAGGAAGATCGGGATCAAGGAGCTGTGGACGTTTAACTGGCATCGCAATTTCGATATTCACGGCCCCTGGACGAAAGCCGGCGGCGTGCAGTCGAGCGACTGGCCCGAATGGATGAGAAGCTTCAAGGACTATTGAAGCACAGCTTAAAGAATCATCACCGGCGCGGCCCGGACCAGCGAGACCCTTGGCTCCGGTTAATCACCAAAGCCGATACAACCAAGATAATCAGAGCCACCGCCGCGACTACTATCAACCAAGTCGGCACCGAAGGGTTGGATTTTAGCTCCCTCGCGGCCGCCCAGCGTTCCGACGCCGTCAGCGCCAAAAGAGCCTTCTGGCACCCCATCGCGGCTAAGTTTGCTATCATCATCTCAGGCCTCCAGTGAGCACAGAAATCCTCTGCAAAAAACCTAATTTTTCCTATTCAGACGATGCCTTATTGCCTTTGGAGGGGCTTGCCTGGTATTGACGTTGCAGGCACTCCCAGAGTGGCCGATAACAGCACACACCGTCTGAACAGATATGCCGGCGACGCGTACACCATCCCAATTACATTATGCGTAACAAAGGGCCAACATGCAAAAACGGCAAAGAAAAAAAACAAAGAGTGGAGCGTACCCCTCCGCACCTTTTGACGAACGCTGGCAGCTTAGTTCACCGGGCTGAGGCCTACCTTAAGCCCCTACCGCGCTTTGCCGCCTGCTGGGAGCACCTTCATAGCCCCATAGCGTCCATCCAGACGCATTTTATGTTGGCATCATCGTACTTTTTGCTTAGAATCAACACTCAGTGGCGTTGTCAGGCTGAACGGGAACCTGTTGAGAGAGATCAGGTAGGGGCAACCCCGTGTGGTTGCCCGATTTATAGGGCGGCCACCTGGGGCCGCCCCTACATGAAAGGGCTGATAATGTTCAAGTACGTGCTGGTCAGTATAGCTCCGGTTGTTTGGCTCGCCGGCGCGGGATTTTCTGCCGATACGGATATTCGCGTCGTCGAACGCCCGAGCGCAGAGGCGGAAAACGATTTCTATGTGGGCAACCGGCCGCCTTTGGTACCGAGTCCCTTTATGAAGCTGCCGGCCGGGGCGATTGAGCCGAAGGGCTGGGTCCGCAGGCAGCTTGAGTTACAGCGGGACGGATTCCACGGACATCTGACCGAGATCAGCCAGTTCCTCAAGAAGGAGGGCAATGCGTGGCTGAGCCCGACGGGCGAGGGCGATCACGGCTGGGAAGAGCCCCCCTACTGGCTCAAGGGATTCAGCAACTGCGGCTACATCCTCCGCGACGAACGGATGATCGCCGAATCGAAGCTATGGATCGAGGCGGCGCTGGCCAGCCAAAAGCCCGACGGCTGGTTCGGTCCCAACAAGGGCAGGAAGGGCGAGGCGACAGACTTGGAGGGGCGCGAAGACCTTTGGCCGAACATGATCATGCTGTTCTGCCTGCAGGACTACTACGAGTTCACCGGCGACAAGCGTGTGATCACGCTGATGACTAAGTACATGAAGTACCTGACAACCGTGCCGGAAGAGCGGTTCCTGGTCGGGTACTGGCCCAAAATGCGGGGAGGCGACTTGCTGTACAGCGTCTATTGGCTGTACAACCGGACCGGCGATGAGTTTCTGTTAGAGCTGGCCGAAAAGGTGCACCGGCGCACGGCTGAATGGGAAAAGGACGTCATCGACTGGCACAACGTGAATATGTCGCAGGCGTTCGGCGAGCCGGCCAGGTTCTATATGCAATCGAAGGACCCCGCTCATCTGGCGGCGGCCGAGCGCAACTGGCAAAAAATCCGGGACCTGTACGGCCAGGTACCGGGCGGCATGTTTGGCGGCGATGAGAACTGCCGGCCCGGATTCACGGGGCCGCGCCAAGGGGTCGAGACCTGCGGCATGGTCGAGATGATGCTCTCGCACGAGACTCTGCTGACAATCAGCGGCGATGCCAAGTGGGCGGACCGATGCGAGGACGTGACATTCAACTCGCTGCCGGCGGCGTTTACGCCGGACCTCAAGGCCCTGCATTATCTGACCGCCCCGAACCTGATTCTCTGCGACCAGCAGAACAAGTCTCCCGGCGTGCAAAACAAAGGGCCGATGTTCCTGTTCAATCCGCACATTCATCGCTGCTGTCAGCATAACAGCGGGCACGGCTGGCCCTATTACACCGAGCATCTGTGGCTCGCGACGGCGGGCAACGGCCTGGCTGCGGCGATGTATGCGCCGTGCAGCGTGACCGCAAAAGTAGGCGACGGAACCACCGTGACGATCATCGAAGAGACGCGATATCCGTTCGAGGAAAACATCGAGTTCACGCTCAAGACGAGCAAGCCAGTTCAGTTCCCGCTTTATCTGCGTCTGCCCGGCTGGTGCCAAGCCCCTGAGGTAACGATGAACAAGAAGATGCTCGAGATGTTCGGCTCGAACTCATACGTCGAGATTAACCGCCGGTGGGTTGACGGCGACAAGGTAAAGCTCAGGCTACCGATGAAGGTCACGCTGCGAAAATGGGCAAAGAACCAGAACAGCGTCTCCGTGGATCGCGGGCCTCTGACCTATTCGTTGAAGATCGGCGAAAAGTACGTCAAGGCCGGAGGCACGGACCCGTGGCCGGCCTGGGAGATACATCCTACGACCGCGTGGAACTACGGGCTGATAGTGAATGAGGATGATCCCGCTTCGTCCTTTGAGATTGTGCCCAAGGCCTGGCCCGGCGACAACCAGCCTTTTGAAGCCAACGCTGCCCCTATCGAGCTGCGGGCCAAAGCCAAGAAGATTCCTGCCTGGCAGAAAGACCAGCTTGGGCTGGTCGGCGAACTCCAGCCGAGTCCGGTAAATTCGGATGAGCCGGCCGAAACGGTCACGCTCATCCCGATGGGCTGCGCCCGCTTGCGGATTTCGGCCTTTCCGACGATTGGCGCCGGCCCCGACGCCCACGAGTGGGCGCCGCCGCCGAAACTATGAAGAATGGCCAAAGTCCGAGAGAATCATCGAATTGTCCGGGGAATTGTCTCTCTTGCGAATTTTTTCGTTGACTTGCTGCTTCAATGTGGTAGGATGGTTACGTACAGGAGCGGTGGCGGAGAGCCCGCAGGAGGCGAGCTTAAGCTTTCCCCTTTTGCATAGTCGCTCGTTTTCAATATGGGCGCAACCGAAAAGAAGAGGAGTAGTGAGATGACCAAACAGATAGTGATTTTCATAAGTTTGATAGCATTGGTTTTTCCGTTCGCCCTGACAGGCTGCTGCAGAGTTGAGATGGCGCGCCTTAAGGGTGATTTAGAAAGAACCAAGGGTGAAAGAGATGAGCTCCAGGCGCGATTGGCCGTTGCCGCGAAGACTCGTGACCAGTCGCAAGAGCAGGCCAAAGACCTTACCGGCTCGCTCGGCGAGCTGCAGAAACAGGTCGATGCCTTCATCAGCTTCCGCGAGGAGCTGCAAAAGCGGGAGGATGAGCTGAACAAGTTACGCGCGTCGGCTCTTGCTGAGGCGCAGACGGCCCAGGCCCGGATGGACCAGCTCGCCGCTGAGCTGCAGGCCGAGACGGAAAGGGTCCGTGAACTGCAGGGCGAGCTCAAGCAGGCCCAGACAGCCATTACAGAACTCCAGGACAAGCTCAAATAGTGATAGCACGGGCAACTGGATTGCCCATGCCGTATAAGAAGAAGATTCTCATGCGAGAATAACAATGCGCACGGGCAACAATACCTGCCTCTGTGTGCCACGCATCTGGCCTGGCACTCACTGTCTGATGGCGCCCCATTCCCCGTAAAAACCATCACTGCTCGCCCACCCAGTCATCTCGGTGTAGGAGCTAAGGGTCCCCCAGTACATCCAACCGCCAGGGAATGTCCACGAGACAGAATTGCCTGATTGGGACCATGTCCCCTCGGCGCCATTGTCTGCTGTGCAGGTGCCGTCTGGATTGAAAGAGATGGTACCAAAAGGGACCGGCCCGTCCGCTTTAAACCAGAAAGACCACGTACCCACGATGGAGGCAGTCTCGCCGGACGGATTCGTGGCCGCAACCCAAGTAAGGGCGTTGGCCATCAGACGCGCGCCATCGGTCGATGCATTCCAGGAACCATCTATTATGTCGGATGACAGTGGGGAGAACCCCAGGTCCACGCGCTGTACACCGCCGACTATTTCCGTCGCCACCAAGGGACGACCATCCGACCAGTCTGCAACCCGGATGGCACCGGGCGCGATGTCGAATGTGGATGGTCTGTAACTACTGGATCCACCATCGAAGACGGAAACACCCTGCATTATGGGGTGTGCTGAGTCATAGACTCTACCCAGGATTGCCGGAGGGCCCACTTCGTGACCTCCGCGAGGTATGACATAGTATTGCTCGATATTCCAACGCCCCTGCATCATGTCTCCATAGCCCTCATCTAATCCGACTTCAGACATCATGCAAACCACCCCGCCGCCGGCATCCACATAATCAGCCATCACATTCCCCAGAGCTGTCGGGTCTTTATAGTCAGTGTCACGGAACACCAACACGGCGTCGAAAGCCTCAAGGTCCGCCAGAGCAGGAGTGGTGTTGCGAACATCCACAACATCCACCTTAGTGAATTGTCCTGTGCCCAAGAGCTTCTGCTGGATGTCCGCAAGCCATCCCGCGTAGGCTGCCCCGCAGATGAGAACGGACGGCTTGGAGCCGGATGGAGAAAGCGCTCGCATTCCCGCGCGGATAAGTGCATCATAGGGGCGGTCATTGGCCTCAGTATATTGGAAGTACGGATCCGTACTGTTGCTGCGAACATACGTCCTTTCGCTGCAGTCCCCGTCATTGACCACGGGAAGCGGATACCCATAACCGCCCAAGGTATTGTATCGAATCTCGATGGCAAACTCGGCCCCTTTGTTAAATGTCTGTGGTCCGGATAGGAAAATTTCCTCATAGCTGTTGCCTGTATGGCTGCCTGACTGAGTGGTTAGTTGTCCCGTGGGCTTATTGTCGAGCCATCCGCTGAATACCTTGATCGTATAGTCTGTTGTCCCTTCATAAACGAAATAGGTCTTGACTCGCTCCAGTATTCCGCCTTGACCCGTCACAAACCGCACACACGCGTAGTCATCGCCGGCGCCATCTGATGGGTAGCCCCTGTGTTCTATATGGCGGCCCTTCGGATCAATCGAATCGTAGAAAATGCTATAACCATTCCGCAGCGTGTGAGGAGTGATATCACAGGTCATCATGTCCGTGCCTGCGCCTGTGAAGTTGTTGATCGCGATCTCCGTGCTGAGGCCGTCATTGTCCCTGGAATCGGGATTGGTAGAATCGCCCAGCATGGACCCGCCATTCGGATACAGGTCGCCCGCGTCGCCCTTGTTGTAGCCGTTTTCCACCAAGCTCATGTCCAGGGACGCCAAACCATCCGCCTCTTCGACATCGACTTTTTTGCGTGTTTCGTCGTCGTTGTTCGGCGCATAATCGTCAACGTGGAGGATCAGGGCGCCGCTGCCCGGCAAATACTCATCGAAGCCGGTCGCAGCAGAGGAGGCTGATCGACGATAGCGGTTGGCAACCAGGAAATACTCACCATCCTGGTAAGGATCGACCGGGATGAGCAAAGCAGTTGGATGGATATCAAAGCCCGGCAGGGAAATGCCGCCTTGCGGGGCATATATAACCTGCGGAGTAATCCATCCGAGCATGTACTTGCACCAGGGATCGAAATGGCACGGCTTTGCGCCATTCCTGCTATTATTTGGCCCCAGCCACGCGCCGGAAGCCATGATACTCCAGTCGCCCACGCTCACCGATGTCTTGTCGTAATCGTACAAATCGGGTACCCCAAGAAAATGTCCGATTTCGTGGCAGAATACACCAATGGTTGTCAGGCTTGAGTAATATCGCTCGGGCACCGTGTAATAGTCCTGGATCTTAACCCTATCTACAGTTATCGGCTCCTCCAGGCTCCAATGATGGGAGAATATGCAGTCTGGGCTCGCTCCGTTCTGTTCTTCTCCCTGGCCCTGATGCAGAACTCCAAACATATCCACCCAACCATCACCGTCGCTGTCATAGTCGGCAAAATTCACGGTTGGATCCGCTGCCGTGATCGCGTCCATAATCATCTGTCGAGGATTTTCATCTTCACGATTGGGATCGTTCTTCCCATAGTACGAACGAGGTTGCGGGAGGCGAACCCAGTCCGAAACCTCTGTCTGCAGTGTCAGTCGATCATAGGATGACTCGAAGTAGTAGTCCTTCACACTGCCCAAAGCATTGTTGGACCTGTATCCAGGCGTATTCATCAAGCCATCGAAGTCCGCTTTACTATATTTGGTCGTGGTCGATGTGTCGTTGAAGTCGGCCAGGAGCAGCACTCCCTTGATGGTACCTATTGCAGAGACCTTCTTCAGGCCGGAATCGCTTCGCATCTCTGACGCCTTTCGATCTACAGCCTCCTGGACGGCCTTCAGCCATTGCAATTTCTCCCTGTTCAGCTCACTGATTGCAGCGGTGTCTTGCCCCACGCGTACAGCGGTCTTCTGAAGCGAACCGTCGGCTCTCGGTTCCGCATAGAACCACTCGCCAGTGGTGCCATCCTGCAGAATGATCTCGCCTTCTAAGGTCTGATGATAGGAGTAGAACTCATCACCAAGAAGGACTGCCTGGAAGGTGGTTCCATCGGGCTGTGTGAATGTCCAGACCTTACTGTTAGCAGGGACGCCAAAGACCGCCCCGGCCAAGGCAATGACTATGCAGAGAGAGAAAAGATATGCTTTCGGCTTCATGGGTTTGCCTCCTTCGTTTTTACAGTTCCGGGGAATCCCGGGATCTCTCAACTTGTTTTCACCGCCACCGTTCCTGAAGCTGAATCTAAGTTGCTGGCGCTGGCACTACCGGCAGTATTATGACCTCCGCTATGGGAAAAAGCAAGGAAATTCTTGTAGATCGGAGGACTTTCTCCGCGTCCTGCACCAAATCTTGACGGGCAATCCGGCTTCGCTGATTAACATGCAAAGTGCAGCACGGCGGTCGACAATAATAGGCCGCCCGGACATAGGATGCGCTTTACAGATCCTCAATCCATTTCACCACCTGCAGGGCCGATGCAGCAGGGTTCTTCCGGTCGTGTTCCCGAATCGCGCATTGACCCGGACGGACGGCAAGGATAACATAGTCGCACTGTATTAACCGATAAACCAAAGGGGTAGATCATGGCAAGGAAGAAAATAACAATTGTCGGCGCCGGCAATGTTGGCGCGACCACCGCTCACATCGCGGCAAGCAGAGGACTCGGCGACATCGTTCTGATCGATATCGTCGAAGGTCTGGCCGAGGGTAAGGCTCTCGATATTGCCGAGGCAGCGCCCGTTGGGCTTTACGACTGCCGCGTCGTGGGCACGCGCGACTGGGCAGAAACGGCCGGCAGCAATATCGTCATTATCACCAGCGGCCTTGCCCGCAAGCCCGGCATGAGCCGGGACGACCTGCTCGCAAAGAACACTCGAATCGTCAAAGCTGTCAGCGAAAAAATAGCCGAATATTCGCCCGAAGGCATCGTCATCGTTGTGTGCAATCCGCTGGACGCAATGGTCTATGCCGCCGCCAAAGTGACGAGCTTTGCGAAGAATCGGGTCATGGGAATGGCCGGCGTGCTGGACGCGGCACGCTTTAGCTATTTTCTGGCCTGCGACCTCGGCGTCAGCGTGGAGGAAATAAAATGCGTCCTGATGGGCGGCCACGGGGACGACATGGTGCCCCTGCCCAGATTCACATCGGTCGGCGGAATACCGGTGACGGAGCTGCTCGACGAGAATAGAATCGCCAACCTGATAGACCGAACGCGGAATGGCGGCATCGAGGTGGTCAATCTGTTGGGCTACAGCGCTTATTACGCCCCCGCCGCCGGGACGGTCAAGATGGCCGAAGCCATACTCAAAGACAAGAAAACGGTGCTGTCGTGCTGCGCCTATTGCGACAGCGAGTACGGCGCCGGCGGATACTTTGTCGGGGTCCCCACCATCCTCGGCGGGAGCGGCGTTGAGAGGGTCATAGAGCTTAGTCTGAATGAATCTGAGAAGGCCCAGTTTCAAGAATCGCTCGACCATGTAAAGCAGCTTGCGACGGAAGTTGATAGACTCCTGTGAGTAAAGGTTTCTTCCGGCTGGTTCCTTCTATTTGCTCAGTAGTGGTGTGATTTGCCGGCTTTTCAAGAATGGGTCCGCGTGCAGCAGGTGTGCAAATGGAATTGATACAGAGAATCAAGCAGGCTGAAGCGCAGGCTCAGGAAATTATCGAACAGGCCAAAGCTCAGGCCGTCAGGCAGGCTGAAAAAGGCAAAGAGAGCCGGCGTCAGGCCGTGGCAGAGGCAGAGCAGCAAAGAAAGAAAGCCGCCGAAGCCGCCGTCGCTGCAGCGCGGTCGCAAGCCCGGGTCGAGGCCGAGAATCTCAAAGCGCACGCCGAAAAGAAACGCCAGGAATTGCGTGAAAGAGCCAACGCCAAGACGTCCGCAGCAGTCGCAAGAGTGATGGATTACTTGAGAGGCTGAGCATGGCCATTGCTCAAATGACAAAAGTCATCATTGTCAGCCATCGCACGGAGGCGTCGGAGCTTCTGGAGGCACTACAGCGCGAAGGTATCTGCCACGTGCTCAACGCCGATGAGGCCATCGTCAGCCGGGATTTCCATGATCTTGGCCCTTCAGCGGAACAGCCCAAAGATATCGAAGGACTGTTGAACCGGCTGAAGAAGAGTATAGCATTTCTCAAAAATTATGCCGGAGCCCAAAAAGGTCTCGCCGGCCTTCTTTCACCACGCACGGTCATCGACGAGCAATCATACAAAACGATGGTTTCAGACCAGGAAATCGTGAAGATTATTGACCGATGCGAGCAAATCGAGACATCGATGGAGAGAGCAAAAGACGAGATTGAGTGTGTGCACGCCACACTGGAGATGCTCGGTCCCTGGTCATCTCTTGAGACTCCCGTGGAAGAAATTGGCCGGTCTCGCCGGACAGCCTGCTGGGGCGGATTGATGCCAAGCGAGCAGTCTGAGCAGACGCAAGAGCAGCTCGGCATCCTTGGGGCGGCAATCCAACAAATCGGCACTGCTGCCAGTCGGTCGGCCTGCCTGATCGCCTGTTTGAACGAGGATGCTGAGGAGGTACAGGAATTTCTGCGGTCGGTGGAATTTGAGCCGGTCAGCTTCGAGCCGATGACGGGGACCGTCGCCGGACTAATCCGCGAGCACAGCCAGAAGCTGAACCAGGCGGAAAGACAACTACAAAACAGCACCCACGATGCGGCGGCGTTGTCGCAGAATCTGCTCAAGCTCGAGGTTCTCCATGACCATTGCCAAAACCTTCTCAGCAGGGAACAGACGAAGGACGCCGCACCGGCCACCGAACATACAGTCCTGCTGGAAGGCTGGGTAAAAAAAAGAGACTTTTCCCGCCTGCAGAAGCTGGTATCACATTTTGAAGCGTCGAGCTTGACAGAAATAGACCCGGCTGAAAACGAACAGGCGCCGGTGGAAATCGAGAACAAGCGAATCTTCCGGCCTTTTGAGGCGATCACCCGGCTTTACGGTATGCCCGTACCCTTGGGGGTGGACCCGACAGCCTGCCTGGCCCCATTTTTTGCGGTGTTCTTCGCGTTGTGTTTAGCCGACGTCGGCTACGGACTTGTCATCGCCGCTCTGATGGTCTGGCTCCTAATAAGGTGGCAGGGTGACAAGAAGCTGCTGTGGCTGTTCCTAACATGTGCAGGCTTGACCATTCCGCTGGGGGTGATAACCGGCGGGTGGTTCGGTGACGCGGTGCCCACGTTCATACCCGTATTGAATCCGCTCAGAGAGAAGCTCATGCTCTTTGACCCGCTGGAGCAGCCGATGGTGCTCCTTGTCCTGTCTGTTATACTTGGTTACGTTCAGATCATGACGGGCCTTCTGATTGCCTTCGCACACAACATAAAGCAAAAGGACTACATTGCCGCTTTGTGCGACCAGTTGTCCTGGCTGGTTATGCTCAACTCTATCGTGATATTTGGGCTAAGCAAATCCGGGATGCTCCCGGCCCAGTTAGACAAGCCTTTTGGTGCACTGGCCTTAATCCCGGCTGGAATGATTTTCTTGTTCAGCCATCGTCAAGGCCGCTGGGCAGGCCGGCTCGGTATGGGAGCATATAATCTCTTTAGTGCGGTCTTCTATCTCGGCGATGTGCTCAGCTATCTGCGGTTGATGGCACTGTGTATGGTCGGCGGCGGTATCGCAATGTCAACAAATATTATCGCCAAGACTTCCATGGATATACCTTATGGTCTGGGTATTCTGACGATGGTTTTCGTGTTCGTTTTCGGGCATGCACTCAATCTGGTTCTCTCGGCTTTGAGTGCGTTTGTTCACACGCTCCGGTTGCAGTACGTAGAGTTTTTTACAAAGTTCTTTGTGGGCGGCGGCAGGGCTTTTCAGCCTTTGTGCAGAGAGTATAAGCATATTTACATCAGGAATTGAGTGTTTGGCCCCTGCGTTTTACGCGGAGGTCTCGAAAGAGAGGTCGAAGAATGGCATTGAGCGATGGAATGTTGCTGGCTCTGGCAGGGGCCGGTCTGGCGGTCCTGCTGCCTGGAATCGGCTCGTCAATAGGAATTCTAACTTCCAGCAAGGCCGCTACAGGAGTGTTGAGCGAAAGGCCGGAACGATACGGTCAACTGCTTATTTTGGTGGTGCTGCCGGGCACACAGGGTTTTTACGGGTTCCTGGGCGCTCTGATGGTAATGATCAAGCTTAACTTCTTCGGCGGGGCCGTTATTATGCAGCCGAGCTTGACTCTTGGTTTGCAGATTCTGATAGCGTGTCTGCCGGTTGCCTTTGCCGGTCTGGTAACGGCAATTTACCAGGGCAGGGTTGCAGCCGGCGGCATAATGATGGCCGCCAAGAAACCGGAACTGGCATTTAAGGCCGGCGTCGTTTACGCCGTCATGGTGGAAATTTACGCAATTCTTGGCTTGCTGGCGACACTGCTGATTCTGACAAAAGGCATTACCTGGCCGACCGCGTAAGAGACACCGCCGTAAATTGCAGGGCCAAATATTCAGTCTCCGCGTTCAGGTGGGGGCTTTATGCAAGGACCGGGACAGTAATGGAAGCTGAACGGGTTATAGACAAAATACTGGCCGACGCCAAGGCGGAGGCCGAGAAGATAGCAAAAGAGGCCCAACAGAAAGAGGCTGCTGAGCAGGCTAAGCTGAACGAGCAATTGGATCGCTACAGAAAGCAGACCGAGCTTCTTGCCGGGAAGGCCGGCCAAGACGAGAA
Organism: uncultured Pirellulales bacterium; assembly: GCA_964462945.1. Taxonomy (GTDB): domain Bacteria; phylum Planctomycetota; class Phycisphaerae; order Sedimentisphaerales; family Anaerobacaceae. The sequence goes on along the minus strand of CAYWZW010000070.1, from coordinate 7,536 downwards.
ATCGCACATCCTCGCCGCCGCGAGAATGGACATTGCCAGGCAGCTTCTCGCAGAGAAGAGAACAATACTCGATAAGGTCTTTGAACAGGCCCGCCGCCAATTGCGCGACCTGCCTGACGAGCAGTACCGCAAGCTCTGCACCAGGCTGATACTCGAAGCGGTCGAAACCGGCGACGAAGAGGTGGTGGTTGACAAGAGCGACAGCCGCATCAATCAGGAATTCATCAATCAGGTTAATCAGCAGTTAAGCTCGGCTCGCAAAGGCAATTTGAGATTGTCTGACGAAAGGCAAAACCTGGGGGCCGGCTTTATCTTGAAACGCGGCAAAGTCAAAACCAACGTCTCGCTTGACGTGCTAATGGACCAGGCACACAAGGAGCTGGAAATCGAATTGGCGAAGGGACTGTTTACCGGATAACAAGGAGAATCAGGACATCAGGAAATAAGCAAAAGCCAAATTCATCCTGATAACCTAACACAATGTCATCTGCAGAACTCAAACAACCCATTGTTGATTTCTACACGTATCCATCCGTCGGCGGCGACGATTGGCGATACGTGTTCCAGACGGCTCAGGTGCGCGTGTTCGAGATGCAGATGCTCGGTAGAGCGACTCTGCTCGATATGGCCAACGCGCAGGACTTCCGGCAGGCGGCCGACCTGCTGAACGGGACCGAATACGCCCTGCCCCGCGGCGGCGGGAACTTCGCCGAGGTCGAGGATGTCTTGCAGCAACGAAGAACAGCCGTCAGGGAGCTTTTCTCCCAGCTTATCCTTGATAAGCCCCTTGTGGAGCTGTTCAGAGCACGCGATGATTTTGCCAATCTGCGGCTGGCCGTCAGACGAACGTTGAGCCAAAAATCCGCAGGCACGGATTACAGCAGCGGCGGCAACGTCTCGCCCGAGCGAATTGAAGAAATGTTCGCCCAGGAGGGCGAGATCAGCAAGCCGAAGTTACCTGATTACGTGCGGGAAGCGGCGGAGCGGGCGGTTTTGGCCTATTACCAGAGTAAGGATGTGCGCCAGATAGATTACGTGATCGACGACGTCCAGGCCGAACATAACATCAGGACAGCACATCGGCTGAAGAGCGTTTTTCTTCTGGGCCTTTTCAGAATACAGATCGACTTAACGAATATTCGCACAATGCTCCGGCTCAAATTCACCGAATCGCAGCAGCGAAACGTCTTTTTGAAAGGCGGCTTCATCGAATTAGAGCGATTCGTGCACGGCCTGGAGCTCGGCTATGAGGCGTTAGGGCCGCTGTTCTTTGTGACGCCCTACCATCGAATTGTTGATACAGGCGCCAACTATCTGGCGTCGAACAAGTCCTTTTTGAAGGTCGAGCAGCAGTGTGAGGAGTTTATGACCGGCTTCTTGAAATTAACGGTGCAGGTCACCGCCGGACCGCAGCCCATCATTGCCTTTCTGCTGATGAAGGAAAACGAAATCCGCACGGTCAGACTTATCCTGACCGCCAAGAAGAACAGCCTGGATACAAAACTGATTCTGGACCGTATCTCGTGATGAAGCTCCTTGCGCAGAAGAAACAGCATAGAATACGAGATACGCTTCACGAGATACGAGATACGAAAGAAGATGGAAGGTAAGATTGCAGTTTTGGGTGATACCGATTTTGTGATGCCGTTCTCGGCGCTGGGGGTCGATACGTACGCGGTGGGGCAAGCGGCCGGGGATATCAGCGAAAACGCAAAGAAGATCATCGGCCAGAAGTATGCCCTCGTTGTGGTTGCCGAGAATATCGCTCCTGCGGCTGAAGAGGTGTTCTCGGCGTACCAGGATGCGCCGACCCCGTGTATCGTCGTCGTGCCCTTCACCACGCAGTCCGAAGGCTTCGCAACAGAGGCCCTGGGCAAGGTGCTTAGAATGGCGACGGGAATCAATATATTGCAGGGATAAGTTGACGAGTGAATGCGTGAATGGGTAGATGAGTAAGTGCGCAAATGGGGCAACACACAAACTCATTTACGCATGTACGCATATACCCAAATGTAAAAGGTTTTCATAATGAGCCAGCTAAAAGAAGGCAGAATAGTGAAAGTGGCCGGGCCGGTCGTGGTCGCCGAGGGGATGGCCGGCTCGCGAATGTACGACGTTGTTCGCGTGGGCGAATTGGGCCTCATCGGCGAAATCGTGGAGCTGCACGGTGATTCGGCCTCTATTCAGGTCTATGAGGAAACCACCGGCATGGGCCCGGGCGAGCCCGTGGTCGATACGGAGGCGCCTCTGAGCGTTGAGCTGGGGCCGGGCCTGATTGAGAGCATCTATGACGGGATCCAGAGGCCGCTCGACTTGCTCGTGGAGGCCGAAGGCGAATTCATGAGCAGAGGCAGCGCCCTGCCCGGCCTGAACCGGGAAAAGAAATGGCACTTTGAGCCGACGGTTGCCGATGGAACGAAGGTCGGCCCCGGCGACATTATAGGCGAGGTCAAGGAAACAACGCTTGTTGCGCACAAGATAATGGTGCCGGCCGGGGTGCAGGGAACCATACGAAAGATAAGTGAAGGCGATTTTACCGTCGTGGAGACAATTGCCGTGGTGGCCGCCGACAACGGGACCCAAACGGAGCTGAAGCTGATGCAGCGGTGGCCCGTGCGCAGTGCCAGGCAGATAGTCAAGCGCCTGGCGCCAAACAGAATCCTTCTCACGGGCCAGCGGGTCATCGACACGTTTTTTCCGACCGCCAAGGGCGGGACGGCCTGTGTGCCGGGGCCGTTCGGGACGGGCAAAACGGTCATCCAGCATCAGTTGGCCAAGTGGGTCGATGCGGACATCGTCGTGTACGTGGGCTGCGGCGAACGCGGCAATGAGATGACCGATGTGTTGACGGAGTTTCCGAAACTGAGGGACCCGCGGTCCGGCGAGCCGCTCATGCGACGCTCGGTCCTGATTGCCAATACGTCCAACATGCCCGTGGCGGCCAGAGAGGCGTCCGTCTATACCGGCATTACCATAGCCGAGTATTTCCGCGATATGGGTTACACCGTCGCCCTGATGGCCGACAGCACGAGCCGATGGGCCGAGGCGATGCGGGAGATATCGACCCGGCTGGAGGAGATGCCCGCCGAGGAAGGTTACCCTGCGTATTTGGCGGCCCGGATTGCGGCGTTCTACGAGAGAGCCGGCCGGGTCCGGTGCTGCGGGACGCCCGACCGCGAAGGCGCCTTGTCCATCATCGGCGCCGTCAGCCCGCCGGGCGGCGACCTGTCGGATTCGGTCGTCCAGGCAACGCTGCACGTGGTCAAAGTCTTCTGGTCGCTCAAAGGCGAGCTCGCCTACCAGCGGCACTTTCCCGCCATTGACTGGCTCACTTCATATAGCTTCTACAAGCAGTATCTCAAAGAGTGTTTCGACAACAAGGACCAGGGGGAGGAAATGGAGCGGATGACGGTCGAAGCGATGAGCCTGCTGGAGCAGGAGGCGGAATTGCTCGAGATCGTCCGGCTAGTCGGGGCCGAAGCCCTCTCGCCGCAGGATAGACTCGCGCTCGAGACGGCCCGCTCCATCCGCGAAGACTTCCTGCACCAGAACGCCTTCCACCCGGTGGACACGTACACATCCATGCAAAAGCAGTACGAAATGATCAAGACCGTCCTGCACTTTCACAAGCAGGCCCTGGCCGCCGTCGAAACCGGCGTGGAAACCGCCCAAATCTCGAAGCTCGCTGTCCGCGAGGAAATTGCCCGGGCCAAATACATCCCGCAGGCCGAGCTCGAAAAATTCGCCGCCATACGCCGGACAATCGACACGCAAATGAAGCAATTACAACCGGCAGCCGTTTGAGTCCGCAAGAATCAGGAGCACGAAATGCTGTCCATAAAAGAGTATCAAACCGTCACGAACATCTCCGGTCCGCTCATACTGGTCGAAATGGTTGACCAGGCCAAGTACGGCCACATCGTAGATATCGAGCTCGGCGACGGCTCCATCCGCCACGGCCAAATCCTCCAGGTCGAGAACGACAAGGTCCTCCTCCAGGTCTTCGAGGGTACCAGGGGCATCGACGTCGAGCGCACCACCGTCCGCTTCCTGGCCAAGCCGCTCGAGCTGGCCGTCTCGCCGGACATCTTAGGCCGAGTCTTCAGCGGCCTCGGCGAGCCGAAAGATGACGGCCCCGTCATCATCCCGCAGAAGCGCCTCGACATCAACGGTAAGCCCATCAATCCCTACGCCCGCGACTATCCGAGCGAATTCATCCAGACCGGCATCTCCACCCTCGACGGCCTCAATCCGCTCGTGCGAGGCCAGAAGCTGCCCATCTTCTCCGGCGCCGGCCTGCCGCACGACCAGATCACCGCCCAATTGGCCCGCCAGGCGACGGTGCTCGGCAAGGGCGAGGAGTTCGCGGTGGTCTTTGCCGCGATGGGTATCACGTTCGAAGCCGCACAATTTTTCATCGACGACCTGCACAATACCGGGGCCATCGAGCGCGCCGTCATGTTTGTGAACCTGGCGAATGACCCGGCCATCGAGCGGATCGCCACGCCGCGGTTCGCCCTGACCGCCGCCGAGTACCTGGCTTTCGAGCTGGACATGCACGTCTTAGTCATCCTCAACGATATGACCAACTACTGCGAAGCCCTCCGCGAGATCAGCGCCGCCCGAAAAGAGGTCCCCGGCCGGCGCGGCTATCCGGGCTATCTCTACACCGACCTGGCCACCGTCTATGAGCGGGCCGGACGCATCAAGGGTAAGAAAGGCTCGATCACTATGGTGCCGGTGCTGACCATGCCGGAGGACGACAAGACCCACCCGGTGCCCGACTTGACCGGCTACATTACCGAGGGCCAGATCATCCTGGGCCGCTCGTTGCACAGAAAAGGCATCTCGCCGCCCGTCGATGTTCTGCCGAGCCTTTCCCGGCTGAAAGACAAAGGCATCGGGGAAGGCAAGACCCGCGAAGACCACGCCGATCTTTGCAACCAGCTTTACGCTGCCTATGCTCGCGGCAAGGAGATGCAGGAGCTGGCCACCATCTTAGGCGAAGCCGCCCTCTCGGACGAAGACAAAAAGTACATGACGTTCGCGAACAAGTTCGAGGCCCGGTACATCTGCCAGGACTATTACGAGAACCGAACCGTCGAGCAGACCCTCGACCTCGGCTGGGACCTGCTCAGCATGTTCGAAAACGTCGAGCTCAAGCGCATCGCCGTCAAGCTCATAGAAAAGTATATGCCGAAGTTCCGCAAAAAAGATCGTGAAGCGTGAAACGTGAAGCGTGAAGCGTAGAAGGAGATGAAATATGAATGCAAAGATCAGAAATTTCAGAGACTTGGACGTTTGGCAGAAGGGAATTGAGATCGTAAAACATGTGTACAAGGCCACAAAGAGCTTTCCCAGACAGGAGTTCTACGGCCTCGCCAGTCAAATGCAGCGTTGTTCCGTTTCCATACCATCGAATATCGCCGAAGGCTTCAACAGATTTCACAACAAGGAATATAAGCAGTTTCTGTATATAGCGTTGGGTTCCTGCGCCGAGCTGGAAACTCAGATCGAAATAGCCGTGGAGCTAAAGTACATAGGCGACGAGAGAAGATCTGTTCTGCTGGAAGAGATCGACCATGAATCTCGCATGCTCAGAAATCTGGTTAAGAAGCTCAATTAGGTCATCTTCAAAAAGAGAAAAACGAACAACGAAATACGCTTCACGCTTCACGAGATACGAGGATGTTAGCCAACGTTAATGCGACACGAATGGAATTGTTAAGGCTGAGGAAGCGCGTGGCTTTAGCCGGCCGGGGCCACCGTCTGCTCAGCCAAAAACGCGACGAAATATCCCGGCAGCTTATCCAGATCGCAAGGCAGATTCAGCCTTTGCGGCAGAAGGTTGAAAAAGAGCTGCTGGAAACGGGCCGGCGGTTCATGTTAGCTCGCGCCACAATGGAGCCGGAAGACACCAAGGCCGCCCTTGGGGTCCCGACCAAGAGATTCAGCTTGGCCGTAACCCTTGCCAAGGTGATGAACGTCAAGGTGCCTCGCTTAGCCAAAGAAATCTCAGGCGAGATTATATGCTACGGCTACGCCACCACCTCCGGCGAAATGGACGTCGCCCTCTTGGCTCTGGACAGAGCGTTCGACCGCTTGATTGAATTGGCGGAGAAGGAAAAGCAGGCCCGACTGCTGGCCACCGAGCTTCAAACGACCCGCCGGAGGGTCAACGTCTTGGAGCATGTCGTCATTCCCGAGCTGCACCAGACCATCCGATTCATCTACGACAAGTTAGCCGAGGCCGAACGCGACAACACCAGCCGCCTGATGAAAATAGCAGATATCATTAGAGCGTAAAACGCTCTATCAAATGCAAACGTTTCTGGATTCGATGCCGTTGGTCAAAGAGAAAACACTGAACAACAACTTACAGACAGCAGTAATGGGACAATCAGATTAATTACTGTCCACTACATTCTTAGTAGCTATGATTGTTCACGACAGCCAGCGTTTTCTCAGTCATTCGCCGGATTTGCTCTTCTTCAAGCTTCTGAGCTTTGCAACAAGAGTGTCCATTTGATACACGCTCTTAAGTACCTCTTTGGTCAACTCTATGGCCACGGCGACTTCATCTTCGCCGATTTTGTCGTATTCCTTGGATTCTATATGCGCCGCATCATTGCCAAGCAGCCGTAGCTCATCCATCGCCACAAAGAGTTCCTTGGGAAGCACAACGGCCGACTTCAAACATTCAATTCGCTTCTTCAGATTGTCTCCCTTAGTAGCCTTGTCCTCACACAACTCTTCCAAGGTTCTTCTGACCATTATAGCAGAAGCAACATAGCAGCCTTCGGCGTGGCAAGCGATAGCTTCTTTCAAACATGATCGAATTTTCTCTGGGATGTTCTCCGTTTTGAAGTCGATGCGTAAAGATGGGAAGGTAAAAAGCGCCTCTGCCGGCCCTTTGCGTTTGCAGAAAAAGAGGTAAGCACTACAGTCACGATTCGGACAAATTCTGTGTCCGACCGTGTACATCGCTCCTGCCCCCTCATCATGAATAAACACATCCTCTGACTCCAGCGGTTCAAACGTCCCGCCATTGCCGCATATTGGACATTTGGTGACCACGGACGCATGCCCGCACTTCTGGGTCTTCTTCGCCTTGATGTACATCGCATTTCCCTCCGGAATCAAAGGTGTCCTCTGCCTTTTCTACGTCTTTTCTGTTTCAACCGGCAATGAATCTGCTTTGGGCAATGATTGTATGCGGGCAAACGCGATTTGCAAGGCAATTCTTCTAAGGTCGTTTAGAGTATCAGGTCAACAGGAAATCAGGCCGCAGGACGTCAGCAACCAGGATAACAGGGCATAATCTCATTAACCGCGGAGCACACAGAGAACACACAGGAAACGGAAGACCGAAGACAGAATAGAATAAGGAAAGCGGCGAGATACGCTTCACTCTTTCTTAGCCTGCCCCGAATACAATCGAAGGGGACAGGTGTCGAACACAATCAGAATCGGTTGCAGGAACGAATGGCGGTTCCTTAAGCGTGTTAATAAAAAAGGGCTTCCGCTGCCGATAAA
>CAYWZW010000069.1:0-28649 GCA_964462945.1 uncultured Pirellulales bacterium | reverse complement strand
AGAAAAAATCGAAAGAGAAGATTTTTTCTTTCCAAAAGCATGCCTAACTTCAATTCTGCAAAAGTTCAGTTAGAAAGAGACTCAGCGATGCAGGAATTTGACTGGAAAGAGAGGTACACGGACAAGATCAGGACCGCACCGGCGGCCATGAAGCTCATCAAGTCCGGCAACAGCATATTCATAGGAACCGGCTGCGCCCAGCCGCAGCATCTTGTGAACGCGCTCGTCGAACATTCCAGCAAAATCTATGACGCCCATATCATTCATCTTCTGACGATGGGTACGGCTCCCTACGCCGACGAGAAGTTCCGCGAAAAGTTCAAGATGAACAGCTTCTTCATCGCCGACAACGTCCGGGACGCCTTTGCCAAAGGAATCGGGGACTACACGCCGATATTCTTGTCCGAGATACCGCTCGAGTTTGAAACCGGACGAATTCCCGTCGACGTCGCTTTGATCAGCGCAACGCCCCCTGATGTGAACGGCCTGTGCAGTCTCGGCGTGTCCGTGGATATCGTCAAGTCCGCCGCCGCCAACGCCAAGTACGTGATTGCCCAGGTCAACAGCCGGATGCCCCGGACGTATGGCGACTGTTTCGTTCACGTCAATGCCATCGACGTTCTGGTTCCCTATGATGAGGACATCATCGAGATTCCGGTCCCGGAATCGGACGACACACTGCGCCGCATCGGCCAGAATATCGCCAGACTCGTCGAAGACGGCAGCACAATCGAGTGCGGCATCGGACGCATCCCCCAGGCTCTGGCGGAGTTCCTGAAAGACAAGAAGGACCTCGGCATCCACACCGAGATGTTCAGCGACTGGATTATCGACCTGATCGAGTGCGGCGCGATTACGTGTGCCAAGAAAACACTCAATCGCGGCAAGATCATTGCGAGCTTCTGCATGGGCTCCAAGCGGCTGTATGACTACGTTGACAACAATCCTTTTTTCGAATTCTATCCGACCGAGTACGTCAACGACGTCTATATCATCGGGCAGCACGAGAAAATGGTGGGTATTAACGTCGGGCTGGAAATCGATTTGACCGGCCAGGTCTGTTCGGATTCATTGGGCTATCAATTCTACAGCGGGATCGGCGGGCAGGTCGATTTCATCCGGGGCGCCGCCCGCAGCAGAGGGGGTAAAGCCGTCATTGCGATGCCGTCCACGGCAAGAGATGGACAGATTTCCAGGATTGTGCCGCGCCTGACCGAGGGCGCAGGCGTGGTCACTACGCGAGGTGACGTCCATTACGTCGTGACCGAATACGGCGTCGCTTATCTGCACGGCAAGAGCATCAGACAAAGGGTGCTCGACTTGATCCACATCGCCCATCCCAAATTCAGAAAGGAGCTCATCCAGGCGGCGAAGGCCCAGAACTACATCTACGAAGACCAGATCGAATTGGCCTGGGAGCAGGTCACCTATCCGGAAGAGCTCGAGCGGTACGACACGCTGCGGGACGGCACGGAAATCTTCTTCCGGCCGATCAAACCCACCGACGAGCCGGCGCTCTCGGAAATGCTGTACTCGCTGAGCGAGAAAACGGTCCGGACCCGCTACATGACCCATAACATGGCGTTTCCTCACAAAGATATTCAGCGAGTCACGAATATCGACTACCGGCAGGATATTGCCATCGTCGGCGTGGTCCCCCGCGTTTCAGGCGAGGAGATCGTCGCCATCGCCCAGTACTTCCTGGATCCGAGGACCCAGGCGGCGGAAGTAGCCTTCCTCGTCCAGGACGAATGGCAGCGAAAAGGCATGGGGACTTTCCTGCTGGACTATGTCACCCAAATTGCCAGACAGCGCGGCGTGAAGAAGTTCTGGGCCAAAGTGCTGCCGAGTAACGAGCCGATGCTTACTATTTTTCACAACTCCGGTTACAAAGTAAACACCGAATTCGACGGCGACGCCTACGGCATAACGTACGATTTGACCAAACCCGAATAATCAGGAGTCACTTTGGCTACTCAAAAAGCAGTTTTCATATATTCATCAGAGCTTGAGAAGTATCACTATCCGCCGGAGCACCCTTTTAATACCGTCCGGGCCAAAAGACTCCGGGAGACATTAAGCTCTATGGGGCTTCTTTCGGGAAGCGGCATACGCGAGATCGCGCCCGTGCCCGCCGAGAGAATCGTGCTCAAGAAATTCCACTCCGCCCGGTATCTGCACGCCTTGAAAACCGCCTCGCGGGGGCGATGGGACGCTGAAGCCCTCGACATGGGAATCGGCACACAGGATTGTCCCGTTTTCCCCGGACTGTATGAGTACGCGGTCCTGGCCGCCGGAGGCACTCTGGTGGCTGCCAAGCTGATTCTGTCAGGCCAGACCGACATCGCTTTCAACCCATCAGGCGGGTTTCACCACGCAGGCCCCGAGCGTGCGGCCGGCTTCTGCTACATCAACGACGTGGCCCTCGCCTGCCTGGTGCTGGCCGAGCACGGAAAGCGTGTCCTGTATCTTGACGTGGACGTCCATCACGGCGACGGCGTCGCCTACGCCTTCTACGACCGCTCGGACGTGATGACCATATCGTTTCACCAGGACCCGAGGACCCTCTTTCCCGGAACCGGATTCGCGGACGAAATCGGGACGGGCGAGGGCAAAGGCTACTGCGTGAACGTTCCGCTTCCGGTGGGCACGTATGACCAGGCATACATGGAGGCATTCGAGGCCGTCGCACTGCCGCTGATTAAGGTTTATAACCCTGATGTGTTTGTCTTTGAGCTGGGGGCGGATGCTCTTGCGGGGGACCCTTTGGCGCATCTGCATCTGACCAACAACGTCTATGCCGAGATCGTCCATCACCTGTTGAATTTCAAGAAACCTGTCCTGGCGACCGGCGGCGGCGGATACAACGTCGAGAACACCGTTCGCGCCTGGGCCTTGGCCTGGAGCATCCTCTGCGGCGCCGACGCCGGCGCGCACATGAGTCAGGCCGTCGGCGGCGTCCTGCTCGAAAGTACGGAATGGCAGGGAGGCCTGCGAGATAGAGCGCTGGCCGTCAGTGAGTCCCAGCGAGAAACCGTGGTCCCCGCAGTACGAGCAACAATAGAAGCAATCAAAACGAACGTTTTCCCAATTCACGGCCTTTAGTTAATGCCATAGGACCATTCTATAAAACCTGCGTCCCCGTATCATTCCCTAATGTTGCCGCTTTTTTCTTGCTTCGCTTCACAGATTGACACGATTATGGTATCATATTCATATATTATTTTTCGGGAAGGAGCCTAAAGTGCCTGAAATATGCAGATTTTTCGGCATTGTTATTCGGATGTTTTTTGATGATCATGAGCCTCCGCATATTCATGTTGAATACCAAGGCTACAAGGCCGTTTTTGACCTTAAAGGAAATATCACACGGGGTGATATCCAATCACGAACGGCTATTAAACTTGTACGCGAATGGATAGATATGAGATCCAACGAACTTCAACAGGATTGGGAACTCGCACAGGCTGGAAAAGAACTCAAGAAAATATCCCCACTGGATTGAGGTGTGTCATGTGGAATCTTAACGAAGTGAAGAGCATTCAATACCAATCAAATTACTGCTATATGATCGTTTTTGACGATGGCACTAACGGAGTGATTGATTTTGAGGATTACTTAACAAAAGGACCTGTATTCGCTCCTTTGAAGGATTTGAACTTTTTCAAGAAGGCAAGGATTGAGGGCGGTACGATTGCCTGGCCAAATGGCGCCGATATTGCTCCCGAAACTTTATACGAGAAATGCCAGCAAGCGGCCCCAATAAGACGCCGCTGACGCGTCGCCCCTGAGCCACAACGATCAACGTCAACTCTTGGGACGGTAATATTTCTTTGCCGCTTTTTTCTTGCTTTACCTGGCAGATTAGCCTAAGATCGCCGTTGGCGTTTGTTTGCGGAAAAAGTTTGACGTCGAGCCGACTTTGGCGGTTCTTACTGTTGATATCATCTTTGGACTGTTATCGAAAAAACCATGTGAAATCGCGTTACAATCCCATGAAAGAGAAGAATAAAGCTATTGCCATATTGTTATCTATTGGCACTTTCATTAGCATACTTGTTTGGCGAATCATCGCCAACTGGCCCAACATTAAGCAGTTGGCCTCAGATATTAATCTCCATAGCATGTTACAATGGCTTAAGCGAGATATTGCTTTTCCGCAATGGCTATTGCTTATGTTTTTGCTGCTATTTTTGGCCACTATATGTATTGTGGCTTATGTGCTCATCAAGAGACTTAGGACAATAGACCTCGAAGTCGATTACACGCAGGATTGCTTTGAGAAATACAGCCCCGTAGTATTCGAGTGGGAATACTGTCAACATACTGGCGAAAGTATCTCAAATCTCAAGCCGTTATGTCCGAAAGATATGACTGAACTTAAGTTTGGCCCTCACTCCCACTACAATAACAATCCAGCAGTGCCAATCCTATATTGCAGAAAATGCGATTTTGGGTTTGACGTCGATCCAGACCATAATGTAGCAGGGATCTCTTATCAGAACATGACAGATTACATTGTCAGCCAGATAGAAGCCAACATACGTAGCAACAATTGGAAAAAAGCTTCGCGTCGAGTAAAAAGAGCAAGGAAACTAGCGAAGTAATTCATAATCTTGCTGCTCCAGGGAACCTCGTACGTCGGCCCCTGAGCAACCCGTTAGGTTGAAAGAGAGGAAACCATGATTTCATTCGAGACAGTCGGCGAACAACAGCTCAGCGAAATGCTAAGAGACCGCAAGGAATTGAAACTTGTCATAAGCGAGTCCGTGGTAAAATTCGGAACCACAATCCCTAACGTTGATTTTTCATCGCCCCAAGAAGTGCCACCCAGTTCTGTTATTTTCACTCCTGATTTGTTAGCTCAGATCATAGTCAAGACTGGCACAGATCTCGATGGAAAATATATTCGCTTCGTTGTAACTGTGTATGCATGTGGCGGAAGAATATTCTATAAATCGATAGGCTCTGGCAAATACGAGGCATGTGTTGAATGGACAGCCAGCTAACATCCGCCCGTTAGGGATGGAGTGAAAGCCGACCTGGAGCCGGTACGTTAGAATGGACACAAGGACACAATGAGCTTACCTCCAGAATCAACTCTTGAAGACGTTAAGGTACGCATACGGGAATCCGTCAATTGGACTTGGTGACTTGGTAGGGACAGACCCTATTTGAAGGGACATGTCACTCTAAAGCTGTCATTCTGAGCGAAGCGAAGAATCTCTCTTTCGTTGGCCAGATCCTTCGGCTGCGCCTCAGGATGACACATACGTATCACTTTAACAGCAGTAGGGTGGGCCTTGGCCCACCGATCCGAAATGGTGGGGCACAGCCCCACCCTACGGCTTTCCAATACCATCACGCTAAACGTCGTGGGCTTCGATTCTGTGGTGCGGGGGCTGAACGAACAGTGTCATGACGGCCGCAAGAATCAGCAGGCTCGAAGCACCGTAGTAGGCGACGGCAAACGTCTGGTATTTGACGTACATGGACCCGGCGAGCTTGGCTAACATGAAACCGCCCACGCCCCACGCCGTGAAGACCAGTCCATAATTCATTCCGAAGTTCTTCAGACCGTAAAAATCTTTGGTAATCGACGGGAACAGAGAGAGGTTTGCCCCGTAGTTGGCTCCGATGAGCGCGGAGATAATCACCATGGCCGGAATCGTCCCCAGGGCGTTCTCATTCGCTGCTCGCGAGAGCAGGAATATCAAGACGGCCTGAAACACAAAGCAGGTCAGCAAGGTGGCCTTGCGCCCAATTTTGTCGCTCAACATGCCGGCCAGGATGCGGCCGCCACCATTGCCGATGGCCAGCACGGCCACGAACACAAAGCCCAGCTCGATACTCGCCTGTATCTTGGCAATCGCGTCAAGTTTGGCGATAATCATCAGACCCGCTCCGGCTCCACATACGTACATGAACCAGATCACGTAGAATTGCCAGGTCCCAAGCATCTCTCTGGGCAGAAACTCCTCTTTCTTGTCGCCCACGACCGCTTTTTTCGCAGGTTTTTGCCCCACAGGGACATAGCCTTGGGGCGGGGGCTTCAATATTTGAGAAAGGATAACCACAACAATCATGAACGCTATGCCCAGCGCCAGAAGCGCTGCTCTGAAACCCAGGTTCTCTATCAACAGTGTTGTCAGCGGCGCGGCATAGACTGACGCCAGCCCGAAGCCGGAGACGACGATTCCCGCGATCAGGCCCGTCTTTGCCGCCGGGAACCACTTCACCGCCGGCGGCGTCGCCGAGGCGTAACCGAACCCGAGCCCGGCACCCACAAGCACGCCAAAGCCAATAACGAAAACCGAAACCGATGTTGTCGTGCTCGCTACGATGAAGCCGAGGCCGACCAGGATGCCTCCCAACGTGGCCACAATCCTCGGTCCGATCTTGTCCTGCATTCTGCCGGCCAGCACCATGACCAGCGAAAAGACCAGACAGGCAACCATGTACGGCAAGGACTTGTCGTCCTCGTTCCAGCCCCAGTCCGCGGGCACACGTTTGCTGATAACGCTCCAGGTATAGAGAATGCCAAGGGCAAGATTGATGCCCATACCCGCAAAGGTAACGCGCCAGCCGTGATTTGTGGCGGTCGTTTGCGGCGATGTAATTTCCTCAGCCATTGTCGGTGAGCCTTTCATTTGAAAATGGGCCGAATGCACATGGTCATGCACATTCGGCCCAGCCATACGTTTAATCCATTGAACGTTGTTTTCCTGACCGGGCTACTTGTTTAGCCCCGGCCCTTGATCAGGGCCTCGACCACGCTTGGGTCGGCAAGCGTGGTGATGTCACCGAGGTTGCTCGTGTCTTTCTCGGCAATCTTGCGGAGGATTCGCCGCATGATCTTGCCGGAGCGGGTCTTCGGCAGCGCCGGCGCAAACTGAATGGCCTCGGGCACCGCGATGGCCCCGATTTCCTTTCGCACATGCAGGGCAAGCTCTTTCTTGAGATCGTCGCTTTCTTCAACCCCTTCTTTCAAGGTCACGTATGCATACAGACCCTGGCCCTTGATTTCGTGCGGCATCGGCACCACAGCCGCTTCGGCAACTTTCTCGTGACTCACAAGGGCGCTCTCAACTTCCGCCGTCCCGATACGGTGGCCTGAAACGTTGACGACGTCATCGATCCTGCCCATGAGCCAGTAGTCGCCGTCCTGGTCAAGACGGCAGCCGTCGCCGGTGAAGTAAACGTTATCGAAGATCGTAAAGTACGTGTCAACAAACCTCTCATGGTCTCCCCACATCGATTTCATCATCCCCGGCCACGGTCTGCGTATGCACAGCTTGCCGCCTTCGTTAATATCACATTCACTGCCGTCGTCGCGGAAAATAACAGGATCGACCCCGAAGAAAGGCCGGCTTGCGCTGCCCGGTTTCAGCGTGTGCGCCCCGGGAAGAGGCGTGATCAGGATTCCCCCGGTTTCGGTCTGCCACCAGGTATCGACAATGGGGCATCGACTGCGGCCGATCTTCTCATAGTACCATATCCAGGCTTCTGGATTTATTGGCTCACCCACGGTCCCGAGAACTCTCAGCGTGTCCAGCTCGTATTTGGCGGGCCATTCTTCGCCCAGACGCATCAGCGCCCGGATCGCGGTCGGCGCCGTATAGAAAACGGTCACACCGAATTTGTCGCAAATATGCCAGAAGCGTCCGGCGTCCGGGTAGGTGGGGACCCCCTCGAACATCAGCGTTGTGGCGCCATTTGCAAGAGGGCCATAGACGATGTAGCTGTGCCCCGTCACCCAGCCAATATCCGCCGTACACCAGTAAATGTCATCGTCGTGGACGTTGAAGATGACCTTGTGACTGGTCGAGACGTGCACGAGGAATCCGCCCGTGCTGTGAACGACGCCCTTGGGCTTGCCGGTGGACCCCGAAGTGTAAAGGATAAACAGCGGATCATCCGCGTTCATTGGCTCGGCTTCACATTCCTCGTCCGCCTTGGCCATCTCATCGTGATACCATGCGTCCCTGCTGGCTTTCATAGCGCAAGGATCATCCCCGACCTTGACGACGATCACGTTTTCGATGGTGGGCGTCTTGGTCAATGCAGCGTCGGCGATTTCTTTGAGCTTGATATGTTTGCCGGCGCGCAGCGAAACATTGGAGGTGATCAGCATCTTGCAGTCGGAGTCATTGACACGGTCCGTGATGGAGTCCGCGCTGAATCCGCCGAAGATCACCGAGTGAATCGCACCGATACGGGCGCACGCCAGCATGACGATCGGCAGCTCAGGAACCATGGGCATATAGATCGCCACGCGGTCGCCTTTCCTGATACCCTTTGACTTCAAGACGTTGGCGAACTTGCAGACTTCCTTGTGAAGCTGCTCGTAGGTAAGCTTCTTGACGGCGTTCTCCGCCTCGCCCTGCCAAAGCAGTGCGGTTTTCTTGGCGACGGGCGTTCCGAGATGCCGGTCAAGGCAGTTATATGCAACGTTCAGCTTGCCGTCGGCAAACCAGGTGTGCTCAATTTTCCGCCTCTTCGTATCCCAGGTGTACTCCAGGGCCTTTGTCGGCTTCTTGAACCAATGAAGGCTTTTTGCCTGCTCAAGCCAGAATCCGTCCGGATCGTCGATGGACCTCTCCCACATCTGGTTGTACTGCTTGACACTGCTTACATAAGCATTCTTTTTGACTGCTGCCGACGGCGGAAACGTCCGCTTCTCGGTCATAAGAGAGTCAATACCCTTCTGTTGTCCCATGCATTCTCCTTCTGTGTAATTCTAAAGTTACCGTGCGTTATTGGCTTCTATTTAGGCTCGCCAGCGATCTGTAGCGCTGCCAAGTAACGTACTCGATTCTAACAAATAAATCCTCACGATCCTGGTGATACAAGCAAAACAAAAGGTTAAGCATATCTGAATCTCGGCAGCATGTCAATCCAAAAAGCCCCGTTTCAGAATCTGTAGATCAGGGCTGTCTGCGCCCGAAGACTGTCGCCGTCGCCGGTGCCGCGGTACTCCGTTCGCCAGTGCGAAAGCTCAACCGCCCATTCCGTGTTCTTGTTCAGCGAATAGAACATATTCGCAAATACCGACTGGTTCAGCGTCCGGCCGGGGTTTGTTGAGCTTGCATTATTGACATTTCCTCTTTCGACGTCATCCATCCCGAGCCCGATGTTAAAACGGGTCTTATCCCACGGCCCGAGGCCGGCTGCGACCCATCCGCCCTTGCTGCCGATCTCTTCGTACTGGTTCGCTCCGGCGGTTGTCGTTACGCCTTGCCCAATCCCACCCAAGTAGGCATCCAGGTTCTCTCCGGTAAAGACTTCGCTCTTGATCGAGAGCCACTTGTTGACCGGCTGGGTAAAATCCAGGTTCAGCGACCAGGTCGTAAACTCCTTATCCCGGCCACTGGTCGTAATGTCGTACTCCTCTTCTCCTATGTGTCCGGAGATGCCCACAGTCGAAACTTCAGTCCAGACGAACAGCGGAAGCGACATGCTGGCCCTTGCCTGCACGGTCGGCAAACCCGAGTCCTCGCCCGAGTCGGTCCCCGTAACGGAGTCCCTGCCGATCGTTCTGGCCAACGCGCCTTCCAGCTTCAAATCGTCCCGCGGACCAACGTCGTATTCCTTCGTCAGCCGGATTTGGGGACGGCGGTACCCGATGTTGCCAACCCACCAGCCAACGCTGTAGTTCACCGTAGAAGGATACAGGGGGCTGATCACATCGGAGGTCTGGCCGGCGATAATGCTGAACCGATCTTCCGGCCAATCCAATTTCATATAGGCATGACGCATCATCAGACGCGCCTTGTTCTCAGCGCCGCCCTCAAAGAAGTCCACTTCGACCCGGCCGCTCGCCTTCACGACGCCACTATCCGGCCCGTTGATTAACATCCCCAACCGCGTCTCGTTAGCCGTCATGTTGAACTGGTCGTCGTCGCTGTTGGTATCCTCACGCTCGACCCACTTGGCATAGTTGCCGTTATCGATCCGCGAGCTGTCATACGCCGCATCGAGCTTAAGATAGCCGTACAGTTGGATGTCTAAATTCGACCATACCAGCTTGGGCGCCTGGGTGTCAGCCGAAGCGCTGCTCTGCATCACGTCTTTCCTGAGAGCTTCCAGCTCCTTATCGAGTTTCTCAACTCGCTGCTGCAATTCGGCATTCTTCTTGGCCAAATCGGCGTTATCGCCCGCCAGGCAAGTTGTCCCGACGTTCGCCGACAGGATCAGACTCAGCAAAATTTGCAGATTCCTCATTGTGCACTCCTTTCTCTTCAGGATTCAAAAAATGCCTTCTGGACGAAAGTTGGTATTATACGGAAGGCGCGAGCAAGGTAAATAATATTCCCGGAAATTTCGGGAGATTCCGGGAATGCTCTGCGACCTCATTGCTCCGATTAGGACGCCTTTTTTCGGCTACGGCTGCCTAACTCACATCGATTCCCGCGGCCCGCTTGGCGGATTCGACGGTGTTGTAGAGAAGCATCGTTATTGTCATGGGGCCTACGCCGCCGGGCACGGGGGTGATCAGCGAAGCCTTCTCCTTCACGGCCTCGAAATCCACGTCGCCGACGAGGCGGTAGCCCTGCTTCTTTGTTGCATCCTCGACGCGATTGACGCCGACATCAATGACGACGGCCCCTTCTTTTACCATATCCGCGGTCACGGTATTGGGTTTGCCGGCGGCGGCGATGATGATGTCCGCTCGTTTTGTATGGGAGGCAAGGTTTTTCGTGCGAGTATGGCAGACCGTTACGGTGGCATTTCCCTTGTCGTTCTTCTGGATAAGCATGTTCGCCAGGGGCTTACCCACGATGTTGCTGCGTCCGACGATGACGACTTCGGCACCGGCAAGAGCCACGCCGTTGCGAATCAACAACTGGATAACACCGTGCGGCGTGCAGGGCAGAAATGCCTTCTCGCCTACGACCATCTTGCCCACGTTCATGGGATGAAATCCGTCAACGTCCTTGGCAGGATCAATCGCCAGAAGCACTTCTGCCTCATCAAGCCTTTCAGGCAGAGGCAACTGGACCAGAATGCCGTTGATTTTCGGGTCGGCGTTCATCTTCTCGACCAGTGCCATCAAATCCTCCTGCGAAGTATCCGCGTCCAGACGATTATCGTCGGAATAAATCCCTATCTCTTCGCAGGCGCGCTCTTTGGCCGTCACGTAGGACTTCGACGCCGGGTCCTCACCGACCAAAATGACGCCCAGGCCCGGCACAATCCCCTGCTGTTTCAGCTTGGCTACTTCAGCTCTTAGCTCTTCCCGCATATCTGCGGCCACTTGCTTGCCGTCTATGATTCGTGCCGTCATTGGTCAATCCCTAATCAAAAGATTTGCGATTTGCGATTTACGATTGCCGATTTCAAATCGAAAATCGCCAATCGAAAGTCGGCAATGTGCTTAGAACATGCCTTGCACCTTACCTGTTTTCACATCCACATCGATGCGCCGAAAGGCGGGGTCCGAGCCCGTGCCGGGCATCAATTTTATCGCGCCGGCCACAGGGACGATGAACCCCGCGCCCTTATAGACCATAATGTCGCGGATCGGAAGCTGCCAGCCTTTCGGGCGGCCTTTTATGTCCGGGTCGTGCGAGAGGCTCAGATGGGTCTTGACCATACAGGTCCCGAGCTTGCTGGCCATCGGATCGGCCTCGAAGGCCTTGGCCTTGGCCAGCGCCTCATCCGTATAGGTCACGCCGTCGGCCCCGTAAACTTCCCGTGCGACAAGCTCGATTCGCTTTCGCAGAGGCGTCTTTAGATCGTAAAGGAACTTGAATTTGGTCTTCTCGGCGCAGGCCTCGATGACCGCCTCAGCCAACTCAACGGCACCTTCACCACCCTTGAGCCAGTGTTCCGAAACCGCAGCCAAAGCTCCGTTTTGCTCGGCTATCTTGCGCACAAAGGCGATTTCGGCCTTGGTGTCGGTGTAGAAGCTGTTGATGCAGACGACCGGCCTCACGCCGCTCTTTTTGACGGTCTCGATGTGTGCTACAAGGTTCTGGCAGCCTTTCTCGACCAATCCGAGATTCTCCTTGATGTACTCCTCCGCCAAAGGCAGTCCCGGCTTGACGGTCGGCCCGCCGCCGTGCATCTTCAACGCGCGGATTGTCGCTACGATAACAACGGCATTAGGCGTAAGCCCCGACCAGCGGCATTTCAGGTTCCAGAACTTCTCAAAGCCGATATCCGCCCCAAAGCCGCTTTCTGTAACGTGATAATCGCCCAGCTTGACCGCGAGTCTGTCGGCGATAATCGAGCTTTGCCCGATGGCGATGTTTGCAAAAGGCCCGGCGTGCACAAATACCGGCTGGCCCTCGATGGTTTGAAGCAGATTCGGATTGATGGCATCGACCATCCAGGCGGTCATCGCACCATCAACTTCCAGGTCGGCCGTCGTAACTTCATTGCCCTTCTTGTCATACGCGACCACGATCTTGCCCATCCGCTGCCGCATGTCTTTGAGGTCCTTGGCCACGGCCAGAATCGCCATCACCTCGCTGGAGACGGTAATGGCAAATCCCGATTCCATCTCATAGCCGTCCATGTCCCCGCCCTTGCCGATGGTAATGCTGCGAAGAGCCTGGGCGCAAAAATCCATGACCCACTTCATCTGAACCCGCTTCGGATCGACATCGAGGCGTTTAAGCCCTCGTTCGGCCAGCTTCTTATCATCGTAATTCCTCTCGTGCTGCATACGGCTGGTCAGCGCAACCATGGCCAGATTGTGGGCGTTGGTGATGCAGTCAATGTCGCCCGTCAGCCGGATGGAAAAAGGCGTCAGGGGAATACACTGGGCCAGGCCGCCGCCGGCGGCAGAGCCTTTGATGTTGAACGTCGGCCCGCCGCTCGGCTGCCGGATCGCCCCGACCACGCGCTTGCCCAGCTTGCCGAGACCTTCGACCAGCCCCATCGTGGTGGTCGTTTTCCCTTCGCCCAAAGGCGTCGGGGTAATAGCCGTCACGTCAATGTACTTCGCGTTGGGCTTGTCCGCCAGCCGGTCCAGCGCCTTGATGTAATCGACCTTGCCCAAGAGGCGTCCCATGGGCAGTAATTCGTCATCTTCAAGCCCTATCTCTTTGGCCAATTCGACAACGGGTTTCATTTTCTTCTCGGCAGCCTCGGCAATCTGCCAATCCTTCATTTTAGTCGGATCAAGCTTCATAGTTCCTTCCTCAGATTAAACAATCATTTCAAATACCGGATTCTTGGCGGGAATTGTACAATTCGGACAGTTCCGAAACAACAACAAACTGAACTCGAAAATAATCTCCCTCCCTTTACAAGTGGGAGCGTTGCTATTCAAGAAAATCTCCTGTATGATAAGCGCTTGCCATGCGTCGGGGCATTTAGCAGAAGGTTGCATCGGAAATGTCGGCTGAACAATGTAGGGGGCGGTACAGGAAGGACAAATGATAACCAATGTGGTCTTACCTGTTCTGATCGTGGTTTCCGCCATGTCCAACGAGAGCGGTCGTTCAGACAGGATTATAGACTGTAATATCGTCCAGACGCTCCACAATGCCGTTCAGATTCAGATCGTCCCGGAGATGGAGCTGTTCCAGGTCATCTGCTATCTCTCAGGGCAATACCGGGGCATCACCACGCTGGACTTTGAGTATAAGTCCGACGTTGAGCAGCGATTCGGAGTGTATCGGGACCATCCTGCCGTGACGGCCACGAAAGAGCTTATCAGACATCATTACGCCGAGAATCTCATCAAGGCGTACATCCTGAACGACCAGTTCAGAGACGACACAGCCCACCTGGACCTTCTGCACATGGAGAACGACAGCGAGCCGAAGGGCGACCGTGATGCTAAGCTGCGAGCGATTGACGGCCTAAGAGAGGCATGCAGGCAGTTTGCCCATGACAGCCGGTTCAAAGAATTCTACGACAAGAGACAACCGTACTATCGCAAGAAGGTACGAGAAGTCGAGACGGCTCTTGAGGGGCTATCGGTTATCGCGCTGCGAGAAGCCTTTTGGGGCATGAAGAAGGACGTGTATAGAATTGTCATCGTGCTGCTCGAAAGGGACGTACATTCCTGCTGGTTCAGGAACGATGGTTTATGGCACAGCATTTATTTGCTGACTCCGAAGTTTGCCATCGATAATGATGCGAAATTCGGAAATTCAGACGTCAGCAATTTGGGGCAAGGCAAGCTCTCGGCCACAGATTACATCTACTACGGCTCCGGCCACGAGTTCGGACACAGTTTTCTAAACCCGCTTACGCAGAGCTTCGCAGACCAAATAAACGCCATTGGCTTCGATTTTCGCAAAAGCGGTCAGCCGACAAAGGTTGACTTCCTTAATGAATCCATTCTGAGAGCTTACACTGCCTACGAGCTTGGCAAGCACGGCCGAGCGGACGCCGCGCAGATGGTCGTGCAATCCGAGCAAATGAACGGATACATATATAACGACGCCGTCCTGCAGTTGTTGCAGCACTACGACACCAACAGAGGACGATACAAACGATTCGACGATTTTCTACCCCACCTGCTGGCGGAGCTGGGCAAACGCATCAATTAGAATCGCAGCATCAGACCAGCCATCGCCCCGGAGCAATCCCTGCTGATGATCGTCAAGGGTGACAGCAGGCGGCAAAACGATGACAACAATCCACTGACCTGGAAATTACAGACCAATTAACCATTGCCGCCGAATCCGCGGTAAGGTATAATACCACCCCATTGAGAAATTAGTTGCGCTTTTTGGAGAATCGTTTTCAGGCGGCATGATATGCAGCATGGCAAGAACGCACCTCTCGATAAGACTGCGGCACTGAAAATATGCCAGTCGATGGGACAGATTACGTCGGACAGTCTGATCCCCATCCTCCAGCAGATCCAGGACGCGTACGGCTATCTGCCTGCGGAAGTCCTGCTGGAAGTCAGCAGGCACACCGGCCTCCACGCCAATCAGATGTTCGGAGTCGCAACCTTCTATGAGCAATTCCATCTTGAACCTCACGGACGCCATACAATCAAGTGCTGCCGGGGGACCGCGTGCCACGTGAAAGGAGGACGGGACATAGCAAGTGCCATAAAGCGCCAGCTCGGAGTGGACGAGGGAAGCACAACAGCGGACACGCGATTCACCTTTGAAACCGTCGCGTGCCTCGGTACGTGCTTTCTGGCGCCGGTGGTCATGGTCAACAGGGATTATTACGGCAACGTCGCACCCAGCAGGATAAAGTCGATCCTCGACAAATATAAGTAGGACAAATGAACAGAAAGAAGATACGCTCCCCTGAAGAGCTGAAAAAAGCGGCCCAGCGGGCGCAGAAGGCCCGTCAGAAATACCGCTGCCGCGTTTTAGTTTGCATGACGGGCTGCCGGGCGCTTGGTGCCGCAGACGTGGTGGCCGCGTTCAGAGAGAAACTGGCCGCCGCCAAGCTGGATAACGAAGTCGAGGTTGTCGAGACCGGGTGCATAGGATTGTGCGCCCGTGCGCCGGTCGTGCTGATCGAGCCTTATGAGTACCTCTACGGGCGTGTCAAGCCGCAGGACGTTGATGAAATAATCCAAAAGACGCTTCGCGAAGGAAAACCCGTAGAGTCGCTGGTCGCCGTTGAAAATGGCAAGATGCTGCCCACAATCAACGACGTCGGCTTCTACAAAGAACAGCAGAGAGCCGTTCTGGCAAATTGCGGCAGGATCGACCCGAAGAAGATTGAGGACGCGATCGCGCGCGGAGGTTACCAGGCCGCCGCCAAAGCTCTGCTCAGTCTGACCCCTGAACAGGTGATCGAAGAGGTCACGAAGGCCGGCCTCCGCGGCCGAGGCGGTGCGGGCTTTCCGACGGGCCTGAAGTGGCGATTTTGTCGAGAATCTCCGGGAGACGAAAAGTACGTGATTTGCAACGCCGACGAGGGCGACCCGGGCGCCTTCATGGACAGGGCGATGAAGGAGGGCGACCCGCACAGAGTCATTGAGGGAATGATTGTCGCCGCGTACGCCATCGGCGCCTCCCACGGCTTTACATACGTGCGGGCGGAGTATCCCATCGCTGTCGAACATACCAACATTGCCCTCGACCAGGCACGGAAACTGGGCTTGCTCGGCAAGAACATTCTGGGCTCCGGATTCGATTTCGACATCGAGCTGCGTATGGGGGCCGGGGCCTTTGTGTGCGGAGAGGAGACGGCGATGATCGCCTCCCTCGAAGGCCGGCGCGGCATGCCCCGGCCAAGACCGCCCTTCCCCGCCCAGAAGGGCTACCACGGCAAACCCACCAACATCAACAACGTGGAGACTTTTGCCAACGTGCCGCTCATCATAAACAACGGTGCGAAATGGTACTCATCCATCGGAACCCAAGGCAGCAAAGGGACGAAGATATTTGCCCTTGCCGGCAAGGTGAACAACACCGGCCTGGTGGAGGTGCCTATGGGCGCGACCCTGCGCCGGATCGTGTTCGAAATTGGAGGCGGGATTCCAAAGAATCGCCAGTTCAAAGCCGCTCAAATGGGTGGGCCTTCCGGCGGGTGTGTACCCGTACAGTTCCTGGACCTCGGCATCGACTATGATTCCGTCAAGGACATCGGCGCCATCATGGGCTCGGGCGGACTCATCGTCATGGATGAAAACACCTGCATGGTGGATATCGCGCGATATTTCCTGCGATTTGTTCAGAGCGAATCTTGCGGCAAGTGCACCCCCTGCCGCGTCGGCACAAAAGAAATGCTGCATATTCTCGATGCGATATGTGAAGGCGGAGCTGCCATTGCAGACCTGGACAGGCTGGAGCGATTAGCCAGGCACGTCGGTAAAGCCTCTCTTTGCGGGCTGGGCCAGACGGCGCCGAACCCCGTATTGTCCACACTGCGATACTTTCGCGATGAATACGAAGAACACATCATTTTGAAACACTGCAGGGCCGCCCGATGCGAAGCCCTGGTCCAGTCTCCATGCCGGCACGCTTGCCCGGCAGGCGTCAATGCGCCGGAGTATATCGCACTGGCCGCCGAGGGCAAGCTGGACGAGGCGGCAAATCTGATAAGGCGGCGAAACCCGTTCGTTTCGGTGTGCGGACGTGTCTGCGACCATCCGTGCGAACGGCGCTGCCGTAGAAGCGACGTCGATGAGCCGATCGCAATCCGTGCCCTCAAACGTTACATCGCGGACAATATGTCGGACGTCTCAAGGCCGATGGCAAGGCCGGCGACCGGAGAAGCTCAAGTCGCCATTGTAGGGGCGGGCCCCGCCGGTCTGAGCTGTGCGTTTTTCCTGGCGTTAATGGGACGGCCGTCCGTGGTTTATGAAGCGCAGCCAATCCCGGGCGGAATGCTCTCTCTGGGCATCCCCGAATACAGGCTGCCCAAGAGAATCATCAAAGACGAAATCGATTTCATCCTCTCGCACGGCGTTGAGCTCAAGACCGCAAGCCGGATTGCAAATGTCCGAGAGCTTCTGGACGGACGATATAAAGCCGTCTTTGTTGCCACGGGTGCACAGACCGGCGGAAAGCTGCGAATTCCCGGCGAAGACCTGAACGGAGTCATCGACGCCCTCGAACTTTTGCGCAACAGGGCCCTGGGAAAAGCCAAGTCATTCGACGGGCGTCGATTGGTGATGCTCGGCGGCGGTAACGCGGCGATTGATGCCGCCAGATCGGCGCTGAGGCTGGGAGCTCAGAAGGTCACAGTCCTTTATCGGCGGTCACGGCAGGAAATGCCGGCCTATGCCGAGGAGATAGAGGAAGCCCTGCGTGAAGGCATCGAGCTTCATCCGCTTGCAATACCCAGGCGTATCGTCGGGAACGGCAATGTAACCGGCATCGAATACGTGTGTGCCCGGCTCGGTGATGCGGACGACAGCGGAAGACGCCGCCCCGTACCCATCGAAGGAACTGAAACGATACTGGAGTGTGACGTCGTTATCGTTGCTATCGGACAGGTCCCTTCTACGGAGTCGATGATCTGGCAGGATGGGCCGGAAGTAACAAAATGGGGCACGGTCAAGGTGGACCCGGTGACAATGACCACGCGTGTACCGGGGGTATTTGCCGCAGGCGATTGTGTCACCGGAGGCACAACCGTCATCGAAGCCATAGCGGGCGGTCAGAGGGCCGCCGTAAACATCGACAAGCTCCTGGGAGGCCCGGGGCGCCTGCCGGGCGATGTCGGCTTCGCTTTTACAGCACCCTCGGAAGAGGAGCTCATGGCCGTCTCCACCACGCAGAAAGAGAAAAGCCTGCCGGTCCGGAAGCGAAAACTGAATTTCCATGAAGTCGTCCTGGGACTCGGGCCTAAACAGGCAGTTCGTGAGGCGAATAGGTGCCTGCGATGCGATCTTCAACGATAATATCCTTCTCTGAAATGACACAGCTAAAACTGACAATAGACGGCAAACAGATCACAGCCCGGCAGGGACAGACGATACTTCAGGCTGCTCTTGCCAATGGCATCGAGATTCCGAACCTGTGTTACGATCCGAGATTGACCCCCAGCGGCTCCTGCCGCTTGTGCCTTGTTGAAATCGAAGGCCAGCGAGGTCTGCAATCGTCCTGTGTTGCCGAGGCCAGGGATGGATGGGTCGTGAGAACCAGCACCGATGAGATCCGGGAAATCCGCAGGACCATTCTTGAGCTGCTCTTCAGTGAACATAAGGGTCGATGCACCACCTGCGACGAAAATGGGCGATGCAATCTCCAGCGCTACGCCTACGAATACCAGCTCAGCGACAAAGTGTTCGGCCAGCCGGCCTATACGCAGCCCGTTCGCAATTACACGACCGACAATCTCGCTCTGGAGTACGATCCGAACAAGTGTATCCGGTGCGGCAGGTGCATCCAAATCTGCGACGAGGTCCAGATGGCCCACGCCCTGACGTTCAGAAACCGAGCCGCAACGGTCGAAGTATCGACGGCATTCGACATCCCTCTGCATGAATCGACGTGCGTGCTCTGTGGGCAGTGCATCTCCACCTGCCCGACGGGAGCGCTCTATGAGCGCTCGGCAAAAGGACTGGGCCAGGCGAAAGACGTGGTCAGAACAAGGACGACCTGCGTTTATTGCGGCGTGGGCTGTCAAATCGATCTGAACGTCAATCCGAAGACAAACCGCCTCGTCAGGGTAACCAGCGAGGTCGGGTGCGTACCCAACAACGGCAATCTCTGCGTGAAAGGCCGGTTCGGAATGGAGTTCGTCGGCCATCCCGACAGACTGACAACGCCGCTGATAAAGCGCAATGGCACCTTCGAGACGGCCTCATGGGATGAAGCGATCAGACTCATCGCCGGCAAGCTCAAAACCATAAAAGCCGAAACCGGCCCGGACAGCATCGCCGGGCTTTCGTCCGCCAAATGCACAAACGAAGACAACTACGTCTTCCAGAAATTCATTCGCGCCGGGATTGGGACCAACAACGTGGATCACTGCGCCCGGCTGTGCCACGCCTCCACCGTCGCCGGCCTGGCGCGGGCGTTCGGAAGCGGCGCCATGACCAACTCCATCGATGAGCTCAAGAACACTAAGTGCATCTTCGTGATAGGCTCAAATACATCGGAGGCCCATCCAGTCATCGCACTGAGCGTCAAGGAAGCTGTGGTGAAAAACGGGGCCGAGCTGATTGTCGCCGACCCCAGGCAAATCGACCTTGTACCCTACGCAAGACTTCACTTGCAGCAGCGGCCCGGCACCGACGTGGCCCTCGTAAACGCCATGATGAATGTCATTATCAGCGAGAACCTTGTCGATAGGGACTTCATCGAAAAGCGCACCGAGGACTTCGAGAAAGCGGCCGAAGCCGTCCAAGGCATGACACCGGAAATCGCCGAGAAGGTTACCCGCGTCCCCGCCGAGGCCATCAGACAGGCTGCCCGCATCTACGCGACGGCTGAGGCGGCCGGCATCATCTTCAGCATGGGCATCACCCAGCACACGACAGGTACGGACAACGTCCTGGCGCTGGCGAACCTTGCCATGATGACCGGCAACGTCGGAAAAGAATCAGCCGGCGTCAATCCGCTGCGAGGCCAGAACAACGTGCAGGGCGCCTGCGACGTCGGCGCGCTGCCGAACGTGTATCCGGGATATCAATCGGTGGAAGACCCGGCTATACGCGCTCGCTTCGAGGAGGCATGGGGCGCGAAGCTGCCGGCCAAGAGCGGCCTGACCGTCGTGGAGATATTCCATGCCATCGAAGAAGGCTCGGTCAGGGCACTCTATATGATGGGCGAGAATCCGGCGCTGTCGGACCCGAATCTGAACCGAACTCGAAAGGCCCTTGAGAAGGTCGAATTCTTAGTGTCGCAGGACGTATTTCTGTCGGAATCGGGTCAGTACGCGGATGTCGTGCTCCCGGCGTTTAGTTTCGCGGAAAAAGATGGGACCTTCACGAATACCGAGCGACGTGTCCAGCGGGTGCGAAAAGCCGTCAGCCCGCCGGGCCAAGCTCGTGACGACTGGAAAATTATATGCGATCTCGCCACGGCCGTCGGCTATCCCATGCACTATGAAAGCGCATCCGAGATTATGGACGAAATTGCATCTGTGACGCCCATCTACGCAGGCATCTCGTTTGACAGGATTGAAACAGCCGGCTTGCAGTGGCCCTGCCCGGATAAGAGTCATCCCGGCACAAAATACCTGCACAAGGACAAATTCACCAGGGGCAAAGGGAAGTTCCACGCGGTGCCATTCAAGGAACCGGCGGAATTGCCGGACAAGAAGTTTCCGTATGTCCTCTCAACCGGCAGGCTCCTGTATCAATATCACACGGGGACCCTCACGCGAAGGATACCGGCCATCAATCAAAAATCTCCTACGGGATATGTAGAAATTCACTTTCAGGACGCCAAGAAGCACGGGATCAAAGACGGCGACTCTGTAGAGGTCTCCACCAGAAGAGGCACGGTCACAACAATAGCAAGCGTAGGTACGGCGGTGGCCAAAGGCTGGCTCTTCATGCCGTTCCATTTTGCCGAAGGGCCCGCGAATATGCTCACTAACGACGCCCTGGACCCCGTCGCCAAAATACCGGAGTACAAAGTCTGTGCCGCAAACATAAGGCAACTGTAACCAGGAAATTGAACCAAACTCGAATGAAGGAAAATAGTATGGCTACACAACACAACGATAAGCTTTCACGGCGGACGTTTATCCGCAGCAGCTCTTTGATCGCCGCCGGCGCCGTGGCGGGCACGCTGGCTGGCACCGGATACGCCGGCGATTCGGCCGACGTCGAGCGAATCGTCAAGAATGGACGCATCAATCAATCCGTCAGCAAGTGGTGTTACGGGAAAATCCCCCTTGACGAATTCTGTGTGATCGTCAAGAAGATGGGCATGAATGCCATCGACCTGCTTAGCTCCAATGATTTCCCTACGCTCAAGAAGCACGGCCTGGTCTGCTCCATGATCAACACGCACAACCTGGGCAAGGGACTCAACCGAAAAGAAAATCACGAAGCATGTCTGGCCAGCATCCGCTCGGCCATCGACGCGGCGGCCGAATACCAGTTCCCAAACGTTATAACGTTTCCCGGCAACCGCGAGGGCATGTCTGACGATGAGGGCATCGAGAACACTGTTGTCGCACTCAAGCAAATCGCCGGATACGCGGAAGAGAAGAAAGTCACGATATGCCTGGAATACCTCAATAGCAAGGTCAATCACAAGGACTACATGTTCGACAAGACGGCCTGGGGCGTCGAGGTCTGCAAGCAAGTCGGCTCGCAGCGCGTAAAAATCCTCTATGACATCTATCACGCCCAGATTATGGAAGGGGACATCATCCGCACGCTCCGCGACAACAAGGACTATATCGGCCACTACCACACCGGCGGCAACCCCGACCGGCACGAAATCGACGAGACGCAGGAGCTGTATTACCCGGCGATTATGCGCGCCATCGCCGAGACCGGATTCAAGGGCTATGTGGCTCATGAGTTTGTTCCCAAAGGAGACCCTATTAAAGCTCTGGCCTACGCGGTGCGAATCTGCGATGTTTGACAATGTGGACGCTGAAAGAGCCTAACCCGGTTAAACTAATCGTGGGAATTCTGGCGGCCAACCATCAGTGTCTGCACGCCGCGGCTGAAGCAGTCACCGATAAGTTCGGCACGGCCGATTTCACGAGCGAGGTCTGGTCGTTCGACAAGACCGACTACTATAAAGACCAGACAGGTCCGCGGATCCTGAGGCAGTTTGTCAGCATCGAACGGCTCATCGACCCGGGGAAATTGGCAAAAATCAAACTCCGGACAAACAAGCTGGAACAAAAACTGGCCCGGGCCTTGCGTATTCCCCTGCCGAGGCCGGTCAATCTCGACCCCGGCATCATCGAGCCTTCCAAGCTGGTTCTGGCCACAACAAAAAACTACTCGCATCGTATATATATCGGCAAAAAGTTGTATGCTGAGGTCACTTTGGTTTTTGACAAGGGCCGGTGGCAGCCTTTGGACTACACCTACCCGGATTACAGACAGCAATGCTACTTCGATTTCTTTGAAAAAGTCAGAACCCGATTGCTGGAGCAGCTAAAATCATGCCGCCGCCAGGAAACGTAGCTCGAAATGCTCCGCTCGCTGAGCAAAGCAATCTTGCTCAAGCTGCCGGTTTCCGATGTACTTGTGAGGGATTGGCACTTTGATAACGCTGGCAATAGCTCTGTTGGCAGGCTCGTTCGCGCTCTCGGCGGGCTTGACGGCCGTCGCGAAAAAAATGGCGCTCCGTGCGGGGTTTGTCGCCCGTCCGGCCTCGGACCGATACCATCGAAGCGTGATTCCCCTGGGCGGCGGCATCGCCATCTTCGCTACGCTTTCAGCCGTCATCTTTGCCGCCATCGGCGTAATGAAATTCCTCGTCGTTCCCGGCCATCTGGGCTGGCTTGCGGAGCGGGCCACGCTTGACCCCGCCGATTTCCTGGCCAGAATCGATGAGCTTCTGGTGATATGGCTCAGTGTCCTGGCTCTGTTCGCCCTGGGCCTTTGGGACGATAAGAAGCACCTGGGCCCGTTCTTCAAGCTGGCCGTCCAATTCGCCGTGGCATTCGCCGCCGCAGCCTTTGCGGAAATCCGCGTGGAGTTTTTCATCGAGAGCACAGCCATCACCTCCATCCTGTCGGCCGTTTGGATCGTGCTGATCGTCAACGCCTTCAACTTTCTGGACAATATGGACGGCGCGTCCACCGGCATCGCGGTCATCGCAAGCTCGATCCTATTCGCCGCCGCCGCCTTCAGCGGCCAGATTCTCGTCGGCGGCCTGGCCCTGGTCTTTGTGGGGACATTGTTGGGGTTTCTGGTATTCAATTTCCCGCCGGCTAAGATATTCATGGGCGACGCCGGGTCGCTCGTGGTAGGCTTCTTCGTGGCCTTGCTGAGCCTTCGCACGACCTACTATCACCAGGCCCAGAGCGGCCCCTGGTATCCGGTCTTTATGCCGCTGGTCGTTATGGCCGTCCCGCTCTACGATTTCATCAGCGTCACGCTGTTACGGCTCAGCCAGGGCAAAAGCCCGTTTGTCGGCGATACGCAGCATTTCTCCCACCGATTGAAACGGCACGGCCTGACCGATACCCAAACCGTGCTGGCCTTGTATCTGGCGACGCTCTGCACCGGGCTCGGCGCGGCTTTCCTGTATCAGGTCAACCTGGTCGGCGCGATTTTGATTTTCATTCAAACGATTCTGGTCTTAGCCATTATCGCCGTCTTTGAAACCACCTCGAGGTCAATTTCTTAGCCACGAAGGCACGAAGTCACGAAAAAAATAGAAAATGGAGTATGAAGAAACATCTGAAAAAGAAGAGCTGGTCGCTGCAAAAATAGTGGATGCGGCATACTCAGTACATAAGGCATTAGGCCCGGGGCTTTTGGAGAAGGTGTATGAAACCTGTTTCTGCCATGAGTTAACAAAGAGGGGGCTCTCATACGAACGGCAGGTAGATGTTCCTATTAAGTATGATGGCATTAGATTCGATGAGGGATTACGGTTGGATATTATAGTTGAAGGACTTGTCATCTGCGAATTAAAGGCTGCGGATAAGACGAATCCCGTGTGGCAGGCTCAATTGTTGAGCTATTTAAAACTGACCGGCAAACGCATAGGTTTCCTGATTAACTTCAATGTTCCATTGGCAAAGAATGGCATAAACAGAATTATTCTATGATCTTGGTGTCTTTGTGCCTTGGTGGCAAGATTGTTTACCGAAAATGACAAAACGACCCGCTAATCCCGGTACGTCCAAGAGCAAGGGCCTGGTGTCCCTGGAATATGTATTGCTCGCTCTGTGTCTTTGTTCGATTGCACTTCGCACGACGTTTACCGAAGGCCCGGCGATGCAATCGACAAGCGTCGCGTCCAACGTTGCAGACAGTCTTTACAGTCTGTCCGTCTCGAGCGTTCTGATTCTTTCGTTTGTCCTGTGGGTGGTATGGAGCTTGTGCAGCGGCAGATTTCTGTACCGCCCCGCCGGCATGGAAATCGGCCTTGGTATATTCTGCATCGCCGCCGTCGCCGCCGGTTTGGCAGCGGCCGACAAGCGGCTGGCACTGACGGACATCACCATGCTTGCCGCGCCGCCGCTGACCGCCCTGCTGCTGGTTCAGATACTGGACTCGCAGTCAAAAGTCAGACTGGTGCTAATTGTGATCGCCGCGTTGGGCGTGGTATCGGCCTATCAGTGCGCCGAGCAGCTCTTTTTCAGCAACCAGATGACGATCGAGCAGTACGAGCAGGACCCGAAAAGCCTGCTCGAGCCGATGGGCATAGAACCCGGCTCATTTCAGCAGTTCATGTTCGAGCATCGGCTCTATTCGAAAGGCGCTCGCGGTTTTTTCACGACGCGCAATTCCGCCGGCTCGTTCGCGCTGATGGCCTTTTTCGCTGCGGCCGCCGTTTTTCTCGACAAGCTCAAGAATCGCCCGTCCGACCTGGCCGGCCGCATGTACCTTCTGGGCTGCGGCTTGGCCACAGCGGTCATCCTGTTGAGCCTCGCTCTGACACGCAGCAAAGGGGCGGTCGCCGGCTTGCTCTTTGCCGCCGCAGTGTTTGTCGTGCTGCGCATGTTCGGCAGCCGGCTGAGACCTTACAGGAGGGTCATACTTGCCGCCTGCGTGCTGCTGGCCATCGCAGCCGGCTGGACGCTGGTTGCCTACGGATTGAACCACGGCCGTCTGCCGGGCGGCAATTCAATGCTCGTCCGGTGGCAATACTGGCACGCCTCGGCGAAAATGTACGCCGACCACCCGCTGACCGGTGTCGGCCCGGGTAACTTTTCGCATTTCTACCCGCGTTACAAACCGGCAGCGGCCCTGGAATCCGTCGCGGATCCGCACAATTTCCCGCTCAGTCTCCTGACCCAGTACGGCCCGCTCGGCTTGGCCGGATTTTTGGCGATGATTTTCGTGCCGTTATGGAGAACGCTCTCTACCGAGCCTGCGAGTCCCTCCGCCAGGAATGGCCGGCCCGAGCCGGCATTTAGGACCCTCGCCACAGTCTTCTTGATGATCATATCGGCGGCGCTGCTTGCGATCCGCCCGATTCTGATTCCCACGGCCTTTGGTGAAACGTTCGACGTGATAATCTACGTGATAATCACACTATATGTCGCTCCGGCGGCCGTCTTCATCGTGGGTTTCATGCTCTTGGCCGGGCCGCTGCGCCAATTGCGGGATACCGGAAACGAGATACGAAACACGCGTACCGCCGCTGCGCTGTCTTGTGCCGTTTTGGGGGTGGCCCTGCATAATTTGACGGACTTCGCCATCTTCGAGCCGGGCGTAGCGGCCACTTTTTGGGTGATGATCGCCTGTATTGCATCCATAGACGCTCACACGAAACAGCGAGCCCGGCTTGTTCGCACACCCGCACCGGTTGTGAAGGCGTTGGCCGTAGCCGCTGCTCTTGCAGCAAGCTTCGCCTATCTCAGTTGTATTTTCGTGCCGGCAGCCAAGAGCGCCGTTAGGATCAGACTCGCTAACCAGGCCATCTCTGCCGGCCGATTGGAATCCGCTCACAAGCTTCTGGAAGAAGCCGGACAGGACGACCTTCTGAGCGCCGCCGCATGGTCCCTCAACGGCCGATTGTATCTGCATCATTTCCAGGTAACACAGGGCAAAGACCCGGAGCTGCTGCTGCGTGCCGCCGAGTGCCTTCAGGCCGCAATCAAACGCAACAATGCCGCTTTCAAAGACTTCGAGCGCTTAACCGATGCCTATTACTCGCTGGCCGAAGTCTCGACACAACAGGAGAAAATCACTTGGCTGAACAGGGCCTTTGACACCGCGTTACTGGCCATCGAGCGTTATCCCGGCTGCGACCGGCTGCACTTCAAACTCGCACAAATCGCCGAGCAACTGGGCAAGACCGCCGTCGCCGCCGAGCAGTACAAAGAGGCCATCCGGATCGAAGATGAATATCGCGCGCAATTTCGCCGGATGTACCCGGAAAGGAAGGAAATCGTCAGCAGATTAGGCGAAGACCAATATCAAATCGCCATCGAGCGAGTGCGGGAACTCTCTGAAAAATCCGACAGGTAACTCTGTGTCGCGGGCATCCTGCCCGCGATTCGAGGGCGGGACGCCCTCGACACCTTGGTCATCCGTCCGCCTCCGGCATGGTGACGTACTGCGACATACCAGCTATGAGATACGAGCTATTATCTCGTCGGGGATATCGAAGTTTGCGTACGCGTTTTGCACGTCGTCGTGGTCTTCGAATGCCTCCATCAGCGAAATGATCCTCTTGGCCGTATGCTCATCCGTAATGCCAATAGTACTCTTAGGCACCATTGAAATTTCGGTTAGCTGCGTCACTATTTCTTTTTCATGGAGGACCGCCTTCAGTTGCTCGTAGGCGCCGGGCTCGCACGTCATCTCGAAAACCTCTCCCGTATTTCGTATATCATCTGCACCGGCGTTCAGGGCAAGCTCCAGAAGCTGCTCTTCATCGGCGTCGGCGGTATTGACGGTGATCAGTCCCTTCTTGGCGAACATCCAGTTGACACAGCCGCTTGTCCCCAACGAACCGCCGTGCTTTTCGAAAATCCTCTTGATCTCCGGCCCGGTCCGGCTGCGGTTGTCCGTCAGGGCCTCGACCATGATGGCGACCCCGCTCGGCCCGTAGCCCTCGTACAGCACCTCTTCGAAATTCATCCCCTCCATCTCGCCGGTCCCCTTTTTGACCGCCTTTTCAATCGTGTCCTTCGGCATATTCGCCGCTTTGGCCTTGTCGATGGCATATCGCAGGGTCAAGTTTCCAGATGGGTCCCCGCCGCCCCGCTTGGCCGCCACGATGATCATTCGAGCCACTTTGCTCCAAACCTTGCCGCGTTTTGCGTCTAAAGCCGCCTTCTTATATTTTATGCCCGCCCAGTGTGAATGACCTGACATAGTTGCTCCTTACGCATACTATGAACTATGAACTACGAACCAATGATCGAACCATTATACCGTACTCGTCCTCTCCAGGTAATCATTTTTTGCCGAAATGTCCGCCCCCAAGCCGCCCACCGACCGGATTCCGCATTGAGACAGGATTTGCGGGATTGTTCCTTAGTTATGAGCAATTTGAATTCACGCTACTTTCCAGTCATTTCTTTGAATTTGTCATATACCTTTGGGTCATCCTCGTATCCGTTGAACTCAAACGGCTCATACTGGTTGAGCTTGCTGTGCATGAAGCCCCACGAGCAGCCGTTTTCGACAGAAGCCTGCAGCGCCCGCGCGCCGTCGCCGCCGATCTTATCATCTTCATTGCAGACAATCGGCTTGTTGTATTTCTTCAATGCCTTGATCCGTCCGGGAATATCTTCGACTTTCGTTCCGTTGAAATGAATCAGGATAAGGTCCGCTTCCTTGGCGACCAGGTCGTTCATCCTGCCGTGGCCCAGCCCGCTGGTGGAGACTAAGAGGTCCGGCCCGGTTTTCTTCACAAGGCGGATCAGCTCGACCTCGCCCTCGGCCGTTTCGATAACGTCGTGATCGAAGCCGTCGTGATCGTACTCGTTGGCAATCTCGATGACAACGTTCGCAAAACCGTTCTCCTTGACCCAATTGACGGCGTTCACCACCCCGCGTCGCACCGCCTGCTCATCACGCAGGATTTGATCCTGCCTTTGATAAAAGAGTCCCAGAATGACAATCATGCCCCGCTTATCGCACTCTTCGATGACGCGCTTGATCCGGCTCATGTAACTTGCCCGCAACGTGCCGTCCGGCGTGAAAGCGGAATTGACCGGGCCTTCATAGCCCGAATGCCCGCCCTCCAGGTTCAGCGTGAATGCGCGCACGCCGCATGCATTGTATTCCGGAATCTTCAGGATGAAGCGGCCGGTGTTCTCATTCGGGTCAAAATCCTTCCGCTTTCTGTCCTCGAATGTGCTGTTGACCATCCGCACGTTCATCAGCAGCCCCTCAGCGGCCGTGCCGGGATAAGTGACCTGGCCGTTGATTTGCCATTGCGTTTTGTTGACCGAGACGGTCGTCCCCCCTGCCGCGACGGAGCCGGCACACAGGACAATTATTAAGCATAACATTCTTTTCATAGCAAAATTGTACGATAGCCGGCCCCGCTCATCAAGAAGTAATACCCTTGAACCTCGGCTAAATCCGTGGGACATTTACGAGTCATACGGCATGGCCCCCCCCCCGCGAATTCTGTGTTCTGTATCACTACTGTCCGGTTATAAGTTGAATAATGGCAATTGTTTATAGTTTTGAGAAA
>CAYWZW010000068.1:0-28656 GCA_964462945.1 uncultured Pirellulales bacterium | reverse complement strand
TATGCGACCAAAGATGAATTGTTGCTAAGGGGATATGATCTACCCTGTTATCCCTCAATCGGGCAAAAATATTGTTGACAGGATAGGAGCCGCTGGCGCAAAATGCCCTTTTCGTTCCGTTATTCTGTCGGCATTAAGATACAACAGGAGTTTTTTAGGGGAAGGATCGCATGTCGAACAAAATACGTATGGCTGTCATAGCGGCGATTTTTCTGGCGTGTGGCGTCCAAATTATCGCACAGACGAATCAACCTATCGCTCCAGAGGCAAGCAGTCTCTCCGAGTCGCCGTCGGAAAGCTCTTTTGTGTGGTTTGCCCCGCTTACACAATATAGCATCGGCGAGCGCGTCGCCGTGCTGATGGTTCTTGCCGTGGCAATCGCCGGACTCTTATATGCCTTGATGCTTGTCCGGCAGGTAACTGCGGCCGACCAGGGCACGCCCCGAATGCAGGAGATCGCCGCGGCAGTGCGTGAAGGCGCCATAGCCTACCTGGGCGCACAATTTCAAAAAATCGGGCCGCTGATCCTGCTGCTGACGGGCGTGCTGTATTTGACCAAATGGGGCGAGCCGGCCTTCGCCGCCGGCCGTGCGGGAGCTTTCCTGATCGGCTCATGTTTTTCATGGACGGTCGGATACGTAGGAATGCGTCTTGCGACAATTGGCAACCTGCGAGTGGCAACGGCCGCTCGAAAAAGCTACGGCCAAGCCATGCAGTTGGGCTATCGAACGGGCACGGTCACGGGGATGCTGACGGACGGCCTGGGCCTGTTGGGCGGAACAACGATTTTCCTGATCTACGGCGAGCACGCCTACGAGGCCCTTCTGGGCTTCGGATTCGGCGGCACGCTGCTGGCCCTGTTCATGCGGGTCGGCGGCGGTATCTATACCAAAGCCGCGGACGTCGGAGCCGACCTTGTGGGCAAAATAGAAAAGGGCATTCCGGAGGACGACCCTCGAAACGCCGCCACTATCGCGGACAACGTCGGCGACAACGTCGGCGATTGTGCCGGTATGGCCGCCGATATCTTCGAGAGTTACGAAGTGACCATCGTGGCGGCAATGATCCTGGGCCTGGCCAGCTTCGGTCATAAGGGCGTCATCTTTCCTCTGCTGGTCCGCGGCATAGGGGTGCTGGGTTCCATCATCAGCACGTACTCGGTCAGGGCCGGGGCCGCCGACACCTCGGATACGGCGCTCAAGAGCGTGCATAAAGGCTTCTGGATCGGCTCGCTGATTTCTGTGGTTGGGTTCTCTGTGCTGGGGTTGATGTACCTGCACTTCGATACAGCCTATCTGGCGGTGTATAAGATGGCGTCTTCAGGATTCCCCAATGGTGATCCGGGACAACTGCCGCTCTGGGCTAACTTTGGAATAGCCGGCCTGGATATGCGTCCGGTCTTCACCTGCCTGGTCGGTATATTATTGGCCATCGCACTGAACAAGACAACATCGTATTATACGCATACCTCCTTCGCGCCGGTCAAGTCGCTGGCCAAGGCCTGCCAAACGGGTCATGCCACGAATATCATCCAGGGCTTTGCCGTGGGCTATGAGAGCACCGTAGCAAATGTCATGCTGATAGCCGGGGCAATCGCGATGTCTGTGATCTGCTACTGGGGAATGCCCCCGGTTTTCATCGCGTACGGCGTGGCGATGACCGGCATTGGTATGCTGACGCTGACCGGGAACACGATTTCAATGGATGTTTTCGGACCGGTCGCCGACAACGCCAACGGCATCGGCGAGATGGGTTATGACCGGGAAGCGATGGAAAAGGAAGAGCCTGGTTCATACAAACGCGCCCGGCAGGTGCTGGCGGACCTGGATGCCGTGGGAAATACCACCAAAGCGGAGACAAAAGGCATTGCTATCGGTTCAGCCGTGATTGCCGCCGTGTCGCTGTTTGCCAGTTTCATTGCCGTGATTGCCGTGGGCAGTGAAGATAAACTGAACATGATGCAGGAGCCGCAGTACCGGTTTTTTGCCGGTCAACTGACGGTGGCCAGCCCGTTGGTGCTGATCGGCTTCTTGATCGGCGGAGCCGTGCCTTTTCTGTTTAGCTCAATGCTGATTCGGGCCGTCGGCCGAGCCGCGTTCTACATTGTCAATGAGTGCCGCGCTCAGTTCCTGGACAAGGCTATCTGGGCGGGCACCAAGAAACCTGACTACGGCCGAGTCGTGAACATCTGTACCCGCACGGCGCAGAAAGAGCTCATCGGCCCGGGGCTGCTGGCTCTGCTGGCGCCGCTGTTTGTAGGTTTCCTCCTGGGACCATACGCCCTGGGAGGCTTCCTGGCGGGTATGATCCTGGTGGGCCAACTGCTGGCCGTCTTTATGGCTACCGCCGGCGGCGCGTGGGACAACGCGAAAAAGATGATAGAAGACGGACTCTACGGAGGCAAAGGCTCCGAGGCACATCATGCCAGTGTGACCGGTGATACCGTCGGCGACCCGCTGAAAGATACGGCGGGACCGGCTATCAACCCGCTCGTAAAAGTTATGAATATGGTGTCTCTGCTTGCACTCGGAACAGTTCTGCTGTTCAACGTCGCCGGCATCAATCCCGACAGTCAGTCGCCAAACCCAGAAAACTGGGGCAGAAATTTGCCTACGAACTGGATAGTCGGCCTGATTGTTTCGGCAATAACATTAGCCTTGATTCTCTGGGCACTGTGGCAAAGCAAGAAAGAAACCACAGAGACGAAGGAAATAGACGGCAAACCAGCCGCCGAACGTAGTGCGGGTAAGTAAAAGATAAATTCGCCGGGGCCAGTCCGCCAGGCGTAAGGCGGGCCAGTTAGGAGACCATTATGAAATCTTATCTGTACTTGTCGTTGCTGCCGGAATCACTTATAGCATCTATGTTACCAGCGGAGCAATTTGGAACCTATATGGCTACCGAAACCGTCAAACAGCCGCATGACCAAGCCATGTTTCTGCAAATCCGGCGGGACTTTCAGAGCAAGGATTTTGATCTGGCGCAGGCCGATGCACGCTGTGTTCCTTCTCCGGACGGCCGACCGAAAAATTCCGTATATTTGGCCATTTACCGCGTGCTGGAGCGCATCCCGTTGGAGGCAATAGAAAGCCTGTGGCTGGTTACGGCTCATGGCCGGTGTCTCGAGCTCAAACCTGCCGAGCCGCCCAAAAAGTTTTCGGGAAAATTCCATCTCTACCGTGAAATCTGCCCCGTTCATCCGTTGATCGCCAGCTCTTTGGACCCGCTTGCGCTTACGGCATTCATCACCAGTCCCGCCCAGTCTATCTATGTGCCTAAAATCCTCTTCGTGGAGCTGGGTTTGAACGGTTTGGCGGACGATGCACGTACCGGTCGCGCCGATAACCTGCCGTACCACAATATAGACCATCTCCGCAGTTGCTTAGCGGAACTCGACTCCAAACAGACCAAGACAGTGGACAGGGTAGCGCAGCAGGGGATTATTTATCGCTGTGTCAAAAGCGGCAGCGGTTTCTTCCTGGGTGACCAGCAGAGGGTCATCTACTATCCTTATCCCGGCAGAGACGACTTTGAAGGCAGGTACAACGTCTGGTGGCGATGTGCAAACGATTCAGAGCTTCAGTATGCAGCCTGGAGCGTCTAAATCCCCGGAAAACTACTTTGCGCGACGAAGGCTTTCGCAAGGTGACCAGATTCTACAACCTCTCAATAGCCCTGAGCACCCGTCTTACCTGACAGGGCCTGGGTCGAGGATTCGGCGCTGGACCAGTCGCTTTCGCAGGCGGGCTTGGCATAGACAACCGACCAGTCGTGAAGCACGGGTGTAGCGGCCGGATTGCCGGTGAGCAGGTTTGCCCGCAGGCGGATCGTGCTTTCGGTGATGCCACTCAGGCCGGCGGCGCTGCGGATGCCTTCGCAGCCGGGGATGGGCGTCGAGCCGGCGGCTGGCAGCACGTCGAGCGTCACCTGCGTACCGGCGGGCGCCGTCGCGTGGAATGTCACCGTGTCCCAACTGTAGCCCTCCGGCAAATTGATCGCGGTCGAGACAACGCGGCCCGCCGCGGGGTACTGGGCCTGGCTGTACGTTCGCAAGTTATCGAAATAGACGCCGCCATCGTAGGTTCCCGCCCTGGCGCCTTCGGCCCTCAGCTCCAGGACTTGAGAGCCGGTCAGATTAGAAACGTCTATGGAGACGTTGAAGCGCGCATCCGGGTCGGCGCCCGTTGCCTGGGCGGACCAGACCTCTCTTCCTCCGATAAGGATTTTCGCCATGAGCGGACCGGCCCTCATCGTGCAGTAGTCGAACACCAGCGTGTCCACGCCCATCCAGCTTACCGTCCGGCGGAAGCAGCCATAATCGCCGTAACTGTGGTAGCCTTTCACTGAAACGATGCCGAACGACCACGTGCCGTCCGCCGCCCAATCGAGCGACCGCTTGGGATAGATCGTGGTGGAGTTCTGGAGCGTCGTCCACGTGGCCCTCGTTGTTAACGCCGTCTCACAGCTCGGATTGGCTATGGCCTGGGTCTGCGTCGTGCCGCCCGCCAGGACTACGTCCCCCTCGCCCGTCACCGTCGTATCGTTAAGCGTGTCACCCTGGAAATCGGACTGACTTGTCTGCGACCACGTTTCGTCCGGCCGGCACTTGACGCGGTACCAGTACGTCCCGCCGGATTGCAGGCCCGCGAACGTGTAAGCGGTCCCGGCGATCCAGCCGCTGTCGGCCGCGACGTTGAGAAAGCCGGCGTCCCGGGCACACTCGGCGTAGTAGCTCGTCGCGCCGGGCACAGGCGCCCACGAAATCGCATTGATGGCGCCCTGCGTCACCGAAGGCTCGGCGTACAGCACCGGCGGATCCAGCCGGCACTCGCTGCACTCCATCGGAAATGCGATATCGTCGATCCAGGCGCTGTCGCCGCCGTTCGAGGTGGAGGCGTCTTTGGAATAGGCCCACTCAAATTCCCGTGTGCCCGCCGTCACGG
Source organism: uncultured Pirellulales bacterium (assembly GCA_964462945.1). Classification (GTDB taxonomy): domain Bacteria; phylum Planctomycetota; class Phycisphaerae; order Sedimentisphaerales; family Anaerobacaceae. The sequence continues at coordinate 23,713 of CAYWZW010000068.1, read as the reverse complement.
GAAAGGAGACCTCGGCCCAGTCCTGCTCGCCCGACCACTCGCGCCGTGTGACCCCGTCGATGGCGAAGGTCAGGCGGTCGCCGCCCTGCTCGGATGAGACTTTGCGAAAGAACGTGACATTGCCCGCCGCGCACTCACACGTCAGATGCAAAGCCATGCTTTCGCCGTCGTTAATCGACCCGGCGCGGGCGCTGTACGTTCCGGACGATTGCGCCGCCGATGTCACTGTCCAGCGGCTCTCGCCGGAACGTGTCCACTGAAATTTCTCAAAACCGCCCGTTTCAAAGTCCTCCAGCGAGTCGTACAGGCAGGGCTCCAGCCCGACAAGATCGACGCCCCATTCGTTGCCCGAACTGTTGCTGTCGTTGTCGGATTTTCCCATGTTGACGGTCTTGGGCGAAAACCTGTAGCCGGACGCCGTCACGCGGATGGTGTATCTCGAATAGGGCTTGACCCTCACCAGGGCATATATCCCTTTGCTGTCGGTCACAGCGCTGAACGGCCCGCCGTCCCCTTCGGCCTCCACGGCGGCCTCGCTGATGGGATTGCCCGAGCGGTCCGTGACGCGCCCGCTGATGATCTCGCCCGAGCCGGAGGTGAAAATGTTGTAGAGGCAGCCGTGAATGACGTCGAAAGAAGGATTGGAATTAATGGCGGGCAGGTTGTACCAGGCGTCCTCGGTGCCGAGCCAGCCCATGTTGAGGTGATGGTACAGGGTGGCGGCATTGTAGCCGTACCCGTCGCATATCACGGCGTGCCCATTCTGACCGCTCGAAATGCCGAGCATGACGGGACTATCGGCGTCGAGGTTCGGGTTGACGATGCCGTCGAGACCCCGGCCGATATTCTCGTTGCGATTCCACGCTTCGATGGCGTTCGCAAACAGGAAGGTATCGAGCAGCGCGGTCCCCGCCTGCGGCAAGGTCGTTCCCGATCCCTGGGCGGTGTATTCCATCTCGCTGGCGATACCGGCGTCGTAGCAGATCGCCCCGATGGCCTCCAATTGCTCCGCCGTCGCGCCGGCATTCGGCGCATCGAGCATCAGCGGCCAGCGGTAGGGTCCGCCGTTTCCGTCGCCGCCGCGCGTGGATGCCTGCTGGAAAGCGTCGTCAACGATGATCTGGAATTGCCTGACGCCTATGCCGGTCCTCGACGAGGGCCACTGGTGATAACGCATCAACTGAGCGAGCGCCGTGGCCACGCACCCGCAGGGATAGTGGTTGGGCGTGTAGCAGTTGAAGCAATACCGGCCCGCGACGGACGTTTGGCCCCACCTGCTTGCGATCAGCGGCGGCACGCGAACATCCGAGATGGACAAAAGCCCCATCGGGGCGAACCCGCCTTCGGAGGCTTCTGCAATGCCGGCCAGGAAGCTCCACTTTTTCTGCGTTTCAGTGACCGCCGGCTGGACGGTCACGGCCATCGGGCCGAAGGTGCTCCGCGCCGCCGCGATGCGCCCGTTGAGGTCGCCGGTCACCAGCGCGCCTAACGGATTTTCAGCGGACGGCTCGTACGTGCCGTCGTCGGCGAAGCCCACAATCGGCTCGACCAGGTCGTCCGCCGAGACAATCACAAAGCCGGACGGCTGCAAATAGACGACGTAATAGGCCGGCTCGCCCTGGCCGTCAGCGAACGTCTCAACCGCCGTCACGCGACGGCCGAGAGCCGCCCCGAGCGGTTCGGGGTCGGCGGCCAGCCAGCCTGCCACCGCCATTTCCGCTTCGTATGCCGTTGTCGGCCGGGCCGACGAAAGGCTGCATGATTGCAGTACGACCAGAACCGCTGTCAGAAGGATGAGTCTATGTTTCACGTCCTCGTCTCCAAGTATCCGTGACCGAGTTTCCGAAGAAAATCAAATATCAAAGTGCAAAATGAAGGAAGTCGTCCGGCAACCCCCTGGGCTGACGGACTCCAGCCCTTCAACACGATTTTTCATAGACACGGATTTACACTGTTTGGTTTTTTTCCCGTGTAAACCAGTGTTAATCAGTGTCTCTTTTCAACAAGGTTGATCCGCCAGACGTACGGCGGATTGATTTTTGATATTTCATTTCGGCCACGCCCTTTTATATTACAAAATCCGCCTGACAAAAGCAACTGAATTGCGCTTTTTGGGCCGGACCCGCCTGTTGCACCTGGATGCGTATATACGGGAATGTGTTGTGGGTGCGTCCTCTCATGTACCCACTCCCGCGTGACGCCATGCGGCGCGGGAAAATCCCATACGCGGCGAACCGCCGTGTTTTTCCCGCGTATTCTCATGTTATGAGAACAAGAACATCGTGTGCCGCGTTGGCTGATAAATTGAAAAATCAATCCGCCAGATGTCATGCGGATCAAAGAGCAAAATGCAAAATTAAGAAAGTCCTTTTTTAGCCACGAACGCGCACGAATTGGACACGGATTCGTGGTCATTCGTGAAGATTCGTGGCTATCATTTTGATTTCTTATTTTTGATCTTTGCACCGATTGAATTAGGAGTCGAGAAAATGAAAATGCACATCAATATCTCACTGTGGAGCGTTTGCGTTGCCGTGTTGTTCTGGCCGGTCTGCGGCCTTGGGGCAGTCGCCAATCTGACCGTCACCGAGGACACATTCATCAACAGCGGCCACGCCGGTAACAACGCGGGGGCGACGGGCTGGTTCGACGCCGGCACCGATGGCGTAGGCGGCATCCGCCGCGGATTGCTGCGTTTCAATGTAAGCACCATCCCGCCGGGATCGACCGTGACTTCGGCGGTGGTTCAACTGACCGTCGTCAGGGTGCCCGGAAACGGGCCGGTCAATTCCACGTTCGATCTGTTCCGGCTGCTGGCGAGCTGGAACGAAGGAAACAAGTCCGGCAACAACGGGGCGCCGGCAACGGCCGGGGAGGCAACCTGGAACGCCCGGATGCAGGGAACGGCCAACTGGACCACGCCCGGGGCCAAAAACAATGCTGCTGCGGCCGCCAGCGCCTCGACAGCCGTGGGGTCCGCGGGCAACGCGAAACACTCTTGGAGCGGCTCCAGCCTGGCCGCCGACGTCCAGCTCTGGGTGAATGACCCCTCGCAGAATTTCGGCTGGCTCATGACCAGCCGCTCCGAAAGCTCGCGCCGCTCCGTGCGCGGCTTCGCGTCGGCCGAGGGGTCCAACGCCGGCACGCTCGTGGTCAACTACACGCCGCCGCCCCCGCCCAACGTGCCGCCCACTGTCTCCATCACCAGCCCGGCGGACGGGGCGAGCTTTGTCTCTCCGGCGAGTGTGACGATCCAGGCAGCCGCCGGCGACAGTGATGGGACAGTGACGAAGGTGGAATTCTTCGATGGCCCAAGCTCCCTTGGGTCCGACACCGCTGCCCCCTACACCAAGACGGTCACTCTGTACCCCGGCACGCATCCTCTGACGGCGGTGGCCACGGATAACGCCGGCGCCAGCACGATTTCGGGGGCCGTGACGGTGGACGTGAACACCGTACCCATTGCGGATCCCATCGCGGAGCGCATCGCCAAGGGCGACATCACCATCGAGCTCCAGCCCATTGTCGAAGGTCTCAGCGCGCCGCTGGGTCTGGCTGTGCCGGACGACGGCAGCCGCCGCATGTTCGTCTATGATCAGGCGGGCGTGGCGTGGGTTGTGACCGAAGGGTCCGGGAAGCTGCCGACACCTCTGCTGGATGTGCGCAGCCGCTTGGTGCCGCTGGGCAACTACGACGAACGCGGCCTGCTCGGCCTGGCGGCGCACCCCAATTTCGTGCAGTATCCATTGATTTATACGTACACGTCCGAGCCCACCACCGGTCCGGCCGATTTCGTCAACGTGATGCCGGCGGGAGTAACGAACAACCACCAATCGGTTGTCGCGGAATGGCGGGTGGATCCTAACGATCCCAACCAGATCGACCCCGCCAGCCGGCGAGAGATACTCCGCATCGACAAGCCTCAATCCAACCACAACGGCGGCACCCTGCGCTTCGGACCGGATGGGTTCCTCTACATCTCCCTGGGGGACGGCGGCCGGGCCAATGACGTGGCGGACGGCCACGTGCCCGGCGGCAACGCGCAAAACCTTCAGCGGATTTACGGAAAACTCCTGCGCATCGACGTCGATGGCAAAAATTCCGCCAACGGCAAGTACGGCATCCCCAAGGACAATCCGTTTGTGGGTCAGAACGCCGTCCAGGAAATCTACGCCTATGGCTTGCGGAATCCGTTCACCTACAGCTTCGACAGCCTCACGGGCGACCTGTATTTAGGCGACGCCGGGCAGAATAACATCGAGGAAGTGGATCTCATCGTCAAAGGCGGCAACTACGGCTGGAACGTCAAAGAAGGCAGCTTCTGGTTCGATTCGGTCACGGCGAACATCGGCAAGGTCGTGACCGGCCCGGTGCGCCCGGTGCCGCCGGACCTGATCGACCCCATTGCCGAGTACGATCACGCGGACGGCAGCGTGGTGATTGGCGGCTATGTCTATCGAGGCAATCGGGTCGCTGTCTTGCAGGATCGCTATGTGTTCGGCGATTGGGGCTCTTTCGCTGCGCCGAGCGCCCGGCTCTTCAACCTTGACCCGAACTCCGTCATCAAGGAGTTGCGCATCGGGTTGGCGGATCGCCCGGCGGGCTTCTGGCTGCGAGGGGTTGGCCAGGACGCCGACGGTGAGTTGTACGTCTTCGGATCGACTGAACTCGGTCCCAGGGGCAGCACCGGCCAGATGTTGAAAATCGTTCCCGGTCTGCCCGTCACATATCTTGAGCATAATCTGGTTTCGGATCTCCCGGACCTCGCCGGCCGGACCGACCCCAACCTGGTCAACCCATGGGGCATAGCGACTGACCCGAACGGCTCATTTTGGATTGCGGATAACCGCGTTGGCCTTTCAACCGTCTATGACGGCAATGGTCTGCCGCTATCTGCGGGCGTGACGATCCCGCCGCCCGCCGGCGGCACGCCCCCCGCCGCTCCCACCGGCGTCGTCTTCAACTCTACAGCGGACTTCATTGTGGGTCCCAATCTGCCGGCGCAACTGATCTACGCGACGGAGGATGGCACCCTCGTTGGCTGGAATAGTGCGGCCGGCGCCGTGCTGAAGGCCGACTATTCAGCTTCCGGAGCGGTATATAAGGGCATTGCCCTGGGCAGCAGCGGCGGGAGCAACTACTTGTACGCGGCCAATTTCAGCGCCGCCCGGGTGGACGTCTTCGACGCCAATTTTAATCCCGTGACCCTCGCCGGCTCCTTCTCCGATCCCAATCTGCCGGCCGGATTTGCGCCGTTCAACATCCGGAACGTCGAGGGCCGGCTCTACGTCACCTACGCCTTGCAGGATGCCGCGACGCACGAGGACGTGCCCGGTCCGGGCAACGGTTACGTGAACGTTTTCGATACCGGCGGGCAGCTCCTCAAACGGTTCGTCTCGGCCGGCCCGCTCAATTCGCCCTGGGGCGTCGCGCTGGCGCCGGCGGGCTTTGGCGGCTTCGGGGGAGCGCTGCTCATCGGCAACTTCGGCGACGGCCGGATCAACGCGTTTAAGCCAGCCACAGGCGAGCTGCTCGGTGAGCTGCAAGATGCGTCCGGCACGACCATTTCGATCGAAGGTCTCCGGGGCCTGACCTTTGGCAACGCCGGGCAGGGTGCCAACAGCCGTACCCTCTACTTCACGGCGGGGATCCTCGGCAGCGGCAGCGTCGAGGACCACGGCCTCTTCGGCAGCATTGTCCCGACGGCGCCAAACTAAGTGCAAACGCAGAATGATTCAGATATATTCAGGACAGCCATTCGTATGGTGCCGCCAGATTCATTGTATCCTACCACTTGAAAAGGCTGCGGACTTCGCAGCCACGAGTGGGTGGCGAATACTCAGGCACTTCCTGCTGCCTGCCGAATGTCTGCGTCGCATTTACTTCGCCGCTGGTTTTTCCGCCGGTTGACTAACAGGCTTTTCTGCTGGTGTCGCAGCAGGTTTCTGTGCCGGTGCTTGAGTGGTCTTCTTTTCTGTCGTTGTGGTGGGACTTTGTGGCTGCTGCTTCTTGCACCCACTGAATGTAAAAGACACAACTACCAGAATTGCCAATGTTGTCAGAATTATTTTTCTCATCGTCATTCCCTTTAAAAAAGTGTCCTAAATTGTCCGCTTGGCTAATACTTGAGCCTTATACCGGCTCCAGCACACACATTAAACTAACGTCGCAAATCCGGAAAGAAGATTTGTATTTCAGACACAATTACCCGCTCGCCCGAAAAAAGTCAAGACAAAATGTTAAATGATAGCACCACCGCCTTGGACCCGATGCCCGATTAGCCAATCGCGAAAAGTCGTGGCGGGGATCGCCGGCAGCGGCAGCGTCGAGGACCACGGCCTGTTTGGCCGCATTGTCCCAACCGCTTCAAACTAAGTAGAAACGTGGAGTAACATGTATAAGTAATGCGGGGAAACAATAACTTAGTTCAGTATTGACGAGCGGGAATTGAAAATGTCCCGCTCTTTTTTTCGAGAAATGCCGGGGAAGTTGTCACTCTGCTGAGAAAAGAATATCAGATTTTTCTTGCCAAATCTCCAAAACCCTGTACAATTCCGTCGTCTCGAACGCCCCTGGTAGAATCAGGCACGAGTCGGGTACATGGCATATTCACCAGCCGGGGCGGCTGGCTAAGGAGGAGGTCTAATGAGATACACGGCTATTTTCTGTTTGCTGATGGGGTTGTTTTTCGCCTCGGTTTGCGGAGCAGAGTTTCAGGTCAATACACATACGACCTACGATCAGAGAAACGCTGCTATAGCGATGGCTCCGGCGGGGAATTTTGTCGTGGTCTGGGGCAGTTATTTGCAGGACGGCAGCTCGAACGGCGTTTTCGGGCAACTTTTCGACCCGAATTGCAGCTCGCTGGGTAAGGAGTTCCAGGTCAATACGACAACCGCCGGGAATCAGACGGAGCCAGCCGTGGCGATGGATGGAGCGGCCGGTTTCGTCATCGTTTGGCAGGGGCCGGGACTGATGGAAGAGGGCGGAGAGGATATCTTCGCTCAGCGGCTCGACCCGAACGGCCTGCCCGTCGGCGGAGAGTTCCGGGTCAACGGCTACACCCTCGATGCACAGCTTTACCCAAGCGGGGCCGCGAGTGATGACGGCACGCTTATCATTGTCTGGGAGAGTGCAAATCTGCCGCAAGAGGGTCAGAAGGCAATATGCGGCCAATTGTATGACAGTAACGCAGTGGAGTCCGGAACTGAGTTTGTGATCAACGAGGAGCCATCTGTCTGCCGCTATCCGGATGTGGCCGCGGATGCGAACGGCAATTTCGCGGTGGTCTGGATGCAGGATAAGAGCAGCAATTCAATCCTCGCCAGGTTGTATTACGCAGACGGCACGCCCAGAACGCACACGTTTGAGGTCAGCACCATCAGGTTCAGCTCCGTCACGAGGCCGTCGATTGCCATGGATGCCGCCGGCTACTTTGTGGCGACATGGGACGGCAACCCGGACCTGGCCGGTCAGGACGATATTCACGCCCGCCTGTTTGATCCGAACGGCACGCCCTTGGGTGGGCAGTTCCTTGTCAATACGACCTTCACCGGCGCACAGCAGTATCCGCAGGTTGCAATGAACGATCTGCGGGAATTTGTCGTTGTGTGGGAGAGCAGGACTGACCCGAACGATGCGAATGAACGGGACATCTTCGGCCAGCGATTCGACAGCCTGGGACAGCCGCTCGGCGATGAGTTTCAGCTCAACACGTTCGTCGAAAGCGACCAGCGGTATCCCGCTGTGGGGATCCGCGAGGACGGCCGGTTTGTCACCGTCTGGCAGAGCGACGGCCAAGACGGCTCACGCTACGGCATCTTCGGCGACACGGGGCCGAAGGTCGGCTCGGCGGATTTCAACCGCGACGGAGCCGTCGATTTCCACGATTACTCGGTCCTCGCCGAAGAATGGCGCGAGAATAGGAACCCCCTGACGGCTGACCTAATCGACGACAACGAAATCAACGAGAGGGACCTGGTCGAATTTTGTCGGCAGTGGCTTACACAACAAGAATCGGCGATCTGACGGCGACTGTTGTCGGCAAGTTGGTTGGGACCGGCGCCGGACCGCCGCTTCGCAGACAGCCTCACACCCGCACCCATTTCTGTGCTTCGCGGTCGTATTGTTTGATAACCCGTGCCGGATTTCCAACCGCCACGCAAAAAGCAGGAACATCGTCAACGACTGTGGAGCCGGCGCCTATGACCGAATGGTCCCCTATTTTGACCCCCGGCAGTATCGCCGCATTAGAGCCGATCCAGACGTTTTTCCCGATGACTACTTGTTCGGTCCGAAAACCTTGTGCCAGAACATTCCTGGAGACATCTTCGTAGCAATGGGACTGCCCGCTAATGAAGCAGTTTTGCCCGCACACGGACTTTTCGCCTACCAGGGCCGGACCAACCACGATGCTGCCGATCCCTATGCAGGCGCCGTCTTCGAGAACGACGTCGCCATTCCACGTGCAGACGACACAAGAGGCTTCGATGAGCGAGCTCTTCCCCAGGGACAGTCTATGAAGCTCGTGGTGCGAGGCCCGCGGCATAACATCGAGCCTTGCCCACAAACTGACCGACGATGGAAACTCCCTTTCGACATACGCCAGCCTTGTCCAGACTTGAATCAGGCCCAGATAGACGGCCTTCACTATGTCCCTGAGCACTCCCAGAAGCGCTCCGGCCATAGCCCGGACGCCTGCTAAATCCTCAACAGTCCGATATGGTATGTACCACGCCGTTTTCATTCTGCTCTCTCACAGCACAGAACTGAAGCCCGACCCCCGTGCCCACACGATGGACTCTACTCGCCCCTTCCCTGGAGAATTAACTTGCAGTTATCGTATCGTAGTAATGTGCCGCCGTCAATGTCGAATGTAACGTTTTTGACGGGAATTTTGCCTGGGCTTGGTTTGCAAATTCACCGAAAAAGGCTGCCGAACGCCGCCGTCAAACGGAAGAATGCTCCTGACCTTTTTCCCCAGCCGTTTTTTCATTTCCGCAAGAACGAGCTGCTTCGCGTTTTCAAGGGGGCCGGACGGGTCATATCTGGGGGATTCCCCTTGCGGCGTGCCAGACTCTTACGATCTCGATGATACCGGTCGCAGATTTGACTCTGTACACAATTCTGCAGGGTTTTCGAACGACTTCTCTGATAGAAGGGTCACCGAACTCCGGGACCATACGACCGGCTTCGGGGAAAGTGATCAGATGCTCAACGCTGTGGAAAACGCTCTTCACGAACCGGGCGGATGCTTCGGGGCGAAATTCGGCGATATAGGATGCAATTTCTTTGAGGTCCAGGCGTGCCGAAGGAGCCCAGATCAGTTTGAGAGCCATTCTGCAAATTCCTCCCTGACCTTTTCATGGGGAATGCCCATGCCCTCATCAAGCTCGCGAAGTCCTTTGCGAACCGCCGCGACAAAATTAATTCGCTCCTGAATGTCCTCCCAGGACGCATCTTCCGGGAGTTGCTCTATTGTCTTTAGTGCTATTTCTTTGCTCGTCATAAGTTAGATTATACAAAATCGCTGTTCACAAATCAATATCAATAATTTCGAACGACAGGCGTTTCTAAAGACTCTCTGTCATTTCGGCCAGAATGAGCTTTTGGGCGTTGTCCAGCGGGCCGGGCAGGAACGTGCCGGCGGCCATGGTGTGGCCCCCGCCGCCGAACTTGGCGGCGATTTGGCTGACGTCGAGGGCCCCCCTGCTTCGCAGCGAGCAGCGGATTCGGCCGTCTTTGAGCTCGATGAACAGGGCCGACGCCCTGACCGTGCCGATGCGGTGACATTCGTTGATGAGATTCTCCGTGTCACTGTATTCGGCGCCGGTCTGCTGGAAATCCCGCTGGGTAACCTGCACGACGGCGTACCGGCCGTCCAGATGCAGCTCGAGCGAATTGAGCACCACGACCATCAGCTTAAAACGGGCGAGCGAGAAGTTCTGGTACAGGTTGGCGTAGATCTGCGCCGGCTTTGCCCCGGCGTCGATCAGCCCGGCGCAGGCGCGGCAGGCTCTGCCGTCGGTATTGCTGAACTGGAACCACCCGGTGTCGGTGGCGACGGCGACGAATAGGGCCTGGGCCACTCTCTCGGTGACCGGCCAGCCGGCGTGCTCGATCAAATCCAGAACAATCAGACCCGCTGCGGCGGCGTCTCCGTCAATCAGCTCGACGTCGCCGAGGCCGTCGGATGTTTCGTGATGGTCGATGACCAGGACGGGCGCGGCGTTCTGTTTCAAATATTCATCGAATTTCGGCAGTTGGCTGGTGCTGTTGGTATCGACGATGATAATCAAATCGAATCGGCCTGCTATCAATTCTTCAAGCTGGATATCCTCGCCGAGAACCGGAACCTTTTCGGCAAACAAGAATTGATACCACTGCGGCACCGGCGAGAGCATGAGCGGCGTGACCTTCTTGCCGAGCGCCCGCAGCGCCTCACACATCGCCGCCACGCACCCGCACGCGTCCCCATCCGGCTTGGTGTGAGTCGCAATCAAGATACTCTCGGATTTATCAATCCGCTCAAGTGCTCTATCAAAGTCGCCGCAACTTACCATGCACGTTTTCCATGTCAGGAAAAATACATAATGATTATATACACAGGTCAACCTGATTTTCCAAGAGATATTTGCCCCTCACTCCCGTCGGATGCCCTTTGATTCGAACAGCGGCGAGTTCGGTTTCGACTCTGTTTACCGATGGTCTGATAAAAAAGCAGAATTGCCCGCGATGCGCCGCCTCAAGAAGACTTCTTCAAAAAAAGCGAGTATTTTTCCCAAATACACTAATCTATCCAAATTAACATTGCCGATAAAACGTAGCGTTGGTTGATGGAACGAATATTTAAGGAGATTGAAACAATGCAGACACTGGTTGAACAGCGTAAGGACAGCCGGAGCAGTGTTTCTTGGCCTGTCAGTGTTTGGATACCGCAAGCCAATCGCTTCGTGAATGGTCGAAGCTGCAACATCAGCAAGACCGGCGTGTTTGTCACGCTTCCGGCCACTGCACCTGTCGGCACAGGTCATGTGGTGGAGCTTAATTTCCCGCGGACTGAGGCCCTGGCCAAGGAAAAGGGACAATTTGCCCGCATCAAGACCGGAAAAGTCATAAGAGTTGAGCGCAAGAATCTGCTCGAGAGTGCAGAGATCGGTGTCGGCATCGCCTTCGAATAAACAGCCAGATGCGCGGTCCGGCATCATTTAAGAGTGTCATAAAGAGTCTGTGGCTTTCGGACGAGCGGGGCAATGGAAGAGGAAAGCAAAGACCGGTGACCTCCCGGGGTCATCCGCCTTTGCTTTTTTTATGCGCCCGGCTGGAAACGTGCCCAAAGGATAACAGGAATACACGGCCCCCCCATCGCAGTCCACGCATTTTCGTTGCCACGAAAAATCCGTGCAATGTACGGCCTCAATCAGTACAATCGAGGCTATTGAGTCTGTAGTCCGGCAACGAAATACTAACGAGGAACTGGGACCTGTGAATTCCGGTGGTTCAAAACGCCCAAGTGCATCCTTTGCAAATTCGTGACTGTGGACTTGCTGATTATCGCGAGATTCTGCATATCCAGCAGCAGTTGTGTGAGCAGAGACAGCAAGGCAGAATCGCAAATACGGTTCTGATCGTCGAGCACCCCGCCGTCATTACGCTCGGCGCCCGTCAGAGCCGCAACAAGCTGCGGGTCAGCCGGGAAGACCTGGCGCTCAGGCAAATCGACTTGGTGGATATTCGCAGAGGCGGCGGCGCCACGGCTCACAATCCGGGTCAACTGGTTTTCTATCCGATCCTGCACTTGCAGCAGTTGCTGCTCGGAATCAGCGAATACGTCCGGGAGCTGGAAGCAATTGGTGCAGAACTCCTGAAGCAACTGGGTGTTGACGGCACAAGGCAAAAAGGCTTTCCGGGCTTGTGGGTCGGCGCCAGGAAGATTGCCTCCATCGGGGTGCGGGTGTCGAGATTCACGACTTATCACGGTATGGCAATCAATATTCAAAATGACCTTGGGATTTTCGATTTTATCCTGCCGTGCGGCCTGGACCACGTGGAGATGACATCGGTGTTCAGAGAAACCGGCGAACGCCCCTCGATGAACACTGTAAAGGGAATTTTGGCCGAATTGCTTACGCATCACTTTTCCGCGGGCAAACAATGAATCGCGAACCGATACACAGGGCACGACCTCAGAACGCAAGGCCCGGAAGACTGCCGCCCTGGCTGCGGCGGCCTCTGCCGGCCGGCGCCGCGTTCCAGCACACCAAGGAGGTCCTGAACTCTCTGGGTCTCCAGACTATATGCAGCAGCGCAAATTGTCCCAATCGCGGCGAGTGCTGGGCAAGGGGAACGGCCGCCGTGCTGATCCTGGGCAACGTGTGCACGCGAAACTGCAAATTCTGTTCGGTCGCCTGCGGCAAGCCGCAGCCGCCTGACCCAACCGAACCGTCGCGCCTGGCAAAGATGGCGGAAAGAATGGCCCTCAAATACCTGGTGATCACCAGCGTCAACCGTGACGATTTGCCGGACGGCGGGGCGAGCCATTTTCGCAGGTGCCTGGACAAAGTAAGAGAACGGCGCCCGGATGTGAAATTCGAAATACTGACCCCGGATTTCCGCAACTGCCAGCCCCAGGCGCTCGAGATTCTACGCGGCGCCTTGCCTTTCGTCTTTGCCCACAATGTGGAAACGGTTCCATCACTTTACGCAAGGGCCAGAGCCGGAGGGAACTACCAGCGATCTCTCGGCCTGCTCAGAATGGCCAAGGAGAAATTCCAGAACTGCCGAACAAAATCTTCGATCATGTTAGGATTGGGGGAGACCGATCCGCAGGTCGAGCAGGTCCTGCAGGATTTGCGTAATGTCGGCTGCGATAGCCTCACCATCGGGCAATACCTCAAACCTTCGAAGGGCTCGCTTGAGGTTGTGGAATACATAACTCCGGCCAAGTTCGACTGGTGGAAACAAAAGGCCGCCGACTTGGGATTCTCATGGGTCATCTGCGAACCCTTTGCCCGTAGCTCATATTTTGCAGAAAAAGACAATACGACACCGTTACGGTCATTGAACATTTGCCGTTAGAGCAAATATTTCATATACTTTAGTCAGAGCATAGAAGGTACCGATAACCGTACAAGTGGGATTTTTCCCGTGGAGGGAGGGGAAAAATGACATCTTTAAGCAAATCAGCTCGCTCAAAGTGCCGGGGCGCTGCACTTATCGTATCCATGATATTTGTGCTGATATTTTCCGCCCTGGCCGTTTGGATGGCCACGCTATCCGCCACGAGTGTTCAGCTTGCCTCGAACCACCACAGGGTCAATTCTGCCCTATCGGCTGCCCAGTCCGGCCTGGAATGTGGGAGATACATCATAGCCAACACTCCTCTACCGAGCACTTCCATAAACGTCGTCACTACGACTCAAGCGAACGATGCCTGGAGCGCACTGTGCAGCCAGGTGCAGGTTCAGCCGTGGGTAGCCGGACAAGCGACTCAAACCTCAAACCAGATCACTACCCCGGCAGCGAGCTTCGGAGCAGTCAACGCGTCTTTTCAGATCAAGTTCAGTCGAATCGATACGCACACGATCAAGCTCGAAGGTATCGGAGCGGATGGGCAAGTTACAAGGTGTGTTGGTGTAGAGACGACTATCACAAAAGACAATGAAGTTCTGAACTATGCCGTCGCCAGCAGAGGCCGAATGTGGCTCACCGGAAATTCGACCATCCATGGGGACATTTTCAGTTCCTGGGACCGCGCGGAGATATCACCCTTTAACATGACGAACGACTCCACCGTCCTGGGCACCATAAACACCGTCTTGACGCGGGGGCAAATTGACGCCGAGAGTTACCAATTGGAGACGCTCGACGCCAATGGCAACCCGATTGATGCAAATGGCGTTCCATTAGGTATCAACTACGAAGACCGTTATTATGGTGATGATGACCAAGTCAAGGCCTATCATGAGGACATTAACTACGAGCAACCATACGACGACGTGCCGGGTATGGACATAGGTGATTATAACACCGATGACTATGATTCCGGCCTAACCGCCATCCCTTCCTGTCCGCCCGAGCTCAGGGAGGTCGAATACTTCCCACACGCGGCGGGCAACTACAACTATCCCAGAGATGGATCGCCGGGCAGCACGTCAAACAGACAACTGACTCGTTATGTTTACGAGAACCAGACTTATAGCAACGCGCGACTGCCCTACAATTACAATGCATTGTTCAGAAACTGCACTTTTGGAAATGTTCTGTACATCGATTGCGCCAAGAGCGGCAGTCAATACTACAATAACGTCCGGTTCGAGAACTGTACGTTCAATGGCGTGATCGTCAGCGACGTGCCGCAAGTATTCAAATGGATGCACAATGCCCTCTACTTCACGGGTACTGCCGCGTTCGAGAATACCTCCAGTATCCAGGAAGCCACCATCCTCGCACCACATTTCAACGTGAATCTCGGGAATACCAATCCATCGCAAAGCGAGAACAATGTGCTCACGGGGGCGATCATAGGAGGCATTGTTGACGTGCGAGGCAATGCACAAATCTACGGAACGATTATTTCGATGGCCGATACGACCCCGTGGTCGTCGGGATACGTCACCAATATTGGTGCTACCCTTGATGATGGAGGCTCCGAGACAACGGAATTGGGCGACATCGGCGTGATCGGCATTACACCGGACCAGGATCAAATGCTGCCCAGCGGCATCACGAGCCCCATCGTTATTAGGCCTTTGCAGGACACTTATTCCGAGGGAGCATAACTGGGCCAAAATCCGAAGGTAAAGCGCAAGAAAGTTTTCGATCATTTGAGGAAGCGAACAAAATGAAGGACTTAGCTTTGTATATCGCGGTTTTCGTCTTGCTGCTGGCGCTATTCTCTATGGTCGCTCTAACCTCGAGCTGGCCGGACAAATTCGCTGGTGATCAGGTTAGTCATTTGAGCGACAACCCCAATGCGCCCATACCCAACAGCATCTCGGCTGCCTGCAACCGAACCGACCGCCTCGGTGGCAACGCCGAGCAGCCTGAGTTCGAGCGCGAAAGGGCATCTGCATCTATCGTTGCGGGCATCAGCCGCCCGAGCGACGACCCTGATAAGCCAAAGCCCCAAGCCAGGTCTGCCCATGGCCGAGCGAATTACCTCAGCAAAGATGAAAATGAAGACTCTGCCGACCCCAAGGATGATTTCGTTTACACGGACGACGTCGTGGAATAAGGTGATTCTCGCAGTCAAGCCAGGGGTTACTTGGAACGATAACGTTTGTAGTGCGATTTCTCCTACATCATCACTGCGTCCCCGCTTATGATTGCCGCCGGACCAAGAAATCTCTCAACTCCGGTCTCCATCCATGTCAGGCGCATTCTGAATTCGATGCAGTCTGGCCCGTAGTTGGCTCCTCAATACTCACCCGAGGCTTCACTGCTTCTTTTCAGAGTAATCTCTCCATGCTGGAGGGAGTCGTGGCTGTCGGCGGCGCGCACTTTTCAGGCAGCGTCGATGCCGGGACCAAAGGCACAATCATTAATTACTCAGAAGGCGCGATGACCATCGAGGGCAACACCGTGATTAGCTTCGACCGGCAAAGCAGCACGAAAGTCCCTGCCGGTTTTGACTCTCACCGCGTGCTCACCTACAATCCGTCCTCTTACGAAGAGTTCGCTATGTAATCCCGGCCCGGGGAAATCGACCGCCGGCTGAACGGGGCCGGCCAAAACCAGCCGACCCATCTCACATAACACCGTTCGGATTTATGCCCCTTTTTCGGATTTATCGCTTCAAGCCAATAGAAAGTACGTTTACAATAGAAGGGTCGCCTTTGATGCGATGAACGGTGAGGAAGTTCTGCGTGGATTGCGTCCGCCGGCTTCTCGGAGTCCCGTTCTGTTTTTTTGGTTCTATGCCGAAGGAGCTTGGAAATTTGGCAGCTATCAGCAACAACTGGCTGGTCGATGTGATGGGCGAAGAACCCGAAGGTTTTGAGCCGTACATACAGGACGATGACGGCCAATCACAAGAGCATAGCCACAAATTCAGAATGCCGGACGTTATCGGCATCCTGCCGATTCGCAACGCCGTTGCCTTTCCCGGGACAGTAACGCCGTTGGCGATAGGCCGAAAGAGAAGCAAAGCCCTGCTTGCCGACACGGCGCCCAATGAATCGATCATCGGACTCATAACGCAGCGCAGCCCTGAAACCGACAGGCCGGATTTCGGCAACCTTTACTCCGTCGGTACCGCCGCCTCGGTGCTCAAGGTCACAAAACTGCCCCAGGGTTCGATACACATCATCGTGCACGGCATCGTTCGCTTCAAAGTGGTGGAGCAGGTTGCGGTGAAACCTTACTTGAAGGCCAGAGTCCAGCCGCTCAGTGTGAAGGTGAAAATGACGAAAAAGCTCCAGGCCCTGATTGTCAGCGTCCGTCGGGCGGCCAACCGGGTGATCACGCTGAGTCCCAATGTGCCTGAAGAAGCGTCGGTAATGTTGGAAAACATCGAGAATCCTTCCGCTTTGGCCGACTTTTTGGCCGCTAATCTCAGCCTTGACGTCGCCAAGAAACAGCAATTGCTCGAAGAGCTTGACGCCGCCAAACGCCTCGAACAAATCTCCTTCGTCCTGGCGAGCCAATTGGAAGTTCTCGAGCTTAGCCACAAGATCCAGGGCCGCGTCAAAGAATCCATCGACAAGAATCAGCGGGAGTATTTTTTGCAGGAGCAGCTAAAGGCCATCCAAACCGAGCTTGGCCAAAAAGACCTCAGAAGCGAGGAGCTCAAGCAAATCGGCCAGAACATCGCAAAAGCCAGGATGCCCAAGAAGGTCGAGACCGAGGCCCTGCGAGAGCTGGACAGATTGAGCAAAATCCCCCCCGCGTCGCCGGAATACAGCGTCATCCGCACCTACCTGGATTGGATCTGCGAGCTGCCCTGGTCGGTTCAGACCAAAGACCAGCTCGATATCAACAAGGCCCAGCGGATCCTCAACGCCGACCACTACGACCTGCGGAAGGTGAAGAAACGCATCCTCGAATTCTTAGCCGTCCGCAAGCTCAACCCGACGGGCAAGAGCCCAATTCTTTGTTTTGTCGGCCCGCCCGGCGTGGGCAAAACGTCGCTTGGCAAGTCCATCGCCCGGGCCATGGGAAGAGAATTCGTGCGTATATCGCTCGGCGGAATCAGGGACGAGGCCGACATCCGGGGACATCGCAGAACGTACATCGGAGCTTTGCCCGGACGAATCCTGCAGGAGCTGCGAAAGTGCGGCAGCAAGAACCCCGTGTTCATGCTCGATGAATTGGACAAAATCGGCAGTGACTTCAGAGGCGACCCGGCCAGTGCCCTGCTGGAAGTGCTCGATCCCGAACAGAACTCCACCTTCACCGACCACTACCTCGATCAGCCTTTCAGTCTGTCTTCCGTGATGTTCATCGGCACGGCGAATTATACCGAGCCGGTCCCGCCGGCGCTGCGCGACCGCATGGAGGTCATTGAACTGCCCGGCTACACCGAAGCGGAGAAGCTCAAGATTGCGAAGAAGTATCTCGTACCCCGCCAGCTCAAAGAGCACGGCCTGAGCAAGAAAAGATGCGCGGCGAAGGATGATGCGATACTTGCCATCATCCGAGGTTATACCCGGGAGGCCGGCGTGCGGAACCTCGAAAGGAATATCGCCGCTATCTGCAGAGCCGTGGCCACGGACGTTGCCAAGGGCCGGAAAAAGCGGGCAAGCATCACCCAACGGGACCTTTCAAGGATTTTGGGACCCGCGCAATTCGAGTCGGAGCTGGCCCTGCGGACGGGAACACCCGGCGTCGCCACCGCCCTGGCCTACACACCCGTCGGCGGAGAGCTGCTCTTTATCGAATCCGCTTCCATGCCCGGCAAAGGCCAGTTGCAACTGACGGGCCAGATCGGCGAGGTGATGAAGGAGAGTGCCCAGGCCGCCTTTTCCGTTGTCAAGGCCAACGCCAAGAAGCTGCAAATCGACGCCGATAGATTCAGCAAATTCGACTATCACATCCACGTTCCCGCAGGAGCGATCCCCAAAGACGGGCCCAGCGCCGGCGTGGCCATGTTCACTTCGCTGGTGAGCCTGCTTCTGGGCAAGCCGACCCGGCCGGACGTCGCCATGACCGGCGAAATAACGTTGCGGGGCCTGGTCCTGCCCGTCGGTGGCCTCAAGGAAAAAATCCTGGCGGCCAAGCAGGCCGGCATCAAAACCGTCATCCTGCCGGCCAGAAACAAGAAAGACCTGCCCGAGGTTCCAAGAGAAGCCAAGAAAGGCCTGAAATTCAAATTCGTCAAGAACACGCACGAAGTCCTGGGAATCGCAGTCGATACCGAATAGCCGTTCACTATCGCGGCCACAAAGCAAAAAGCTACTGAGCGTTGTGTCCCGCCCGGGCTTCGAGGAGCTGACGCAGGCACGCGCGGACCGATTGGAATGCGATTCGATCATACGGAACGTCCGCCGGATTCATCAGCACCAGTTCCGCCACCTCGATCTTGTCACAGTCTGTGGGAAGCGCGTCGATCCTGGAATAGAAGAACAGGTCACACGTTTGATAAACCACGTCTCGATATTCATAGATGTTTGGGTACGACCCCAAGTATTTGAGTGCTCCAACGTCCATTCTCAGCTCTTCCCTTATTTCCCTTCTCACGGCCTCTTCTGCGGTCTCTTTCGGGTCCACGAAGCCGCCCGGCAGGTCCAGCTTTCCTTTGCCCGGCTCTTTGCCTCGCCTGATTAAGACTATCTTGCCGTCAAATTCCAGGATTGCGCCGACCGCCGCGGCGACATTGTGATAATAGGTGAAGGAGCACGCCCTGCAACTGAACTCTTTGACGCCATCGAAGAACACGTCTCTTGACCCGCAAGAAGGACAACAACGAAATATGCTTATCTTCTTCGACAGGTGCAACCTCCCTCAAGCCGGTGCTTCCACGGGCGATTAGCGACCCCGGATAGCATTAGTTACCTTCACCACGTCGGCCATCTCGGCTACATCGTGAACGCGAACGACGGAGACACCCGCAGCGGCGCATAAGGCCACCGTCGCGGCGGTGCCGAATATTCTGTCAGACGGTTTTTCCTTGCCCGTGAGCCTGCCGATGAAGCTCTTGCGGCTTGTGCCCACGAGCACGCGATAGCCGGAAGCGACGAATTTACCGATATTCCGCAAGAGCAAAAGATTGTGCTCCACCGTCTTGCCGAACCCGACGCCCGGATCGATGAAGATTCTCTCTTTCGCTATTCCGAGGCGCTCGGCTCGACTTGCCCGGCTCAAAAGAAACTCCAGGACCTCGCCAACGACATCCTCATACTTTGGCTCAGTTTGCATCGTTGCCGGTGTGCCCTGAATGTGCATTAGAACGATGGGTACTTGCCGTTCGGCGGCCAATTCGCCGATTCGCCCGTCGCCCAGAGCGGTGATGTCATTTATCATTTCCGCCCCCGCTTCCAGGGCAGCCTGTGCAACCTCGAACTTGCACGTATCAATGCTGATGGGCACGCCTGTCTTGCCGCAAAGCCTTTTTATGACCGGAACCACCCGCTTTATCTGCTCATCGGTTGAAATGGGAGCCGAGCCGGGCCGCGTGGATTCGCCGCCCACATCAATGATCGCCGCGCCATCAGCCGCCATTTGCAGACCGTGCTCAACGGCCCTATCGGCATTAAAGAACTCGCCGCCATCGCTGAAGGAATCCGGCGTAACATTCAGAACCCCCATGATAATGCAGCCCGCCGAAAAATCCAGCTTTCCCCCCGGCCACTTGAGGATATCTCTGCCGCGACTTTTGCCTTTTGCCTTTTTACTTTCCACTTTCTGCTATCTTAAATCCGATTCCTGCCAGTTTCCCGGCCAGACTGCCACTGCCGTCTTCAAGAACAACATGGGTGTTCTGAAATTCTCTTCGGACGGGATAATTCTTTCGCAGGCCGTCGAAATATTCGCCTCTTTTCCCCGCCGGCTTACCCAGCATCAGCCGGAGTTTACTATCATCATGGTCAATCCTATAGACTTTCTGCACGGCGCCCAACAGAACATCTTGCTCATTGCCTATGTTTAGGTTTGGTTTCAACTGCGGCACGGAGGGTTCAGGCAGGAAATCCGCGACGTCGAACTTCGGCTCCAACCCGAAATATTCGCAGGCTGACTTGTAGATCATGATCATCCCCGCAATCTTGCCGTCCAGCGAGTAGCCTGCGATGTGGGGCGTGCCAATATCGGCCATTTTCAAGAGTTCGGTGTCGATGTTCGGCTCGTTTTCCCAGACGTCGAGCACGACGGCCGTCAATCGCCCGGCCCGTATGGCCGCTTTCAAAGCCCCGCTGTCCACCACGCCGCCGCGGGCCGCATTGACAAACACACACCTTTCCTTCAGTGACTTGAAGAAATCCTGATCAGCCAGATGGTACGTCTTATCAGGCCCCTCAAGTGTGAGCGGCGTATGCAGAGTTATGAAGTCGCAGTCAAAAAGCTCTTCGAGCGGCCGATATTTTGCGTCGCCGGTTTGCCTCTGCAAAGGCGGGTCGTTCAGAAAAACCTCCATGCCCAGGGCCGCGCACTTTTTCGCCACCCTGCCGCCGACATTGCCCACGCCCACAATCCCTATCGATTTGCCCTCCAGGTCGAGGTCACACCTTCGCCCGGCCTCCAGCAGCCCGGCGACAACGTATTCAGCGGCGGAATTCGCATTGGAGCCTGGGGCCGAGGCAAAGCCGATATTATTTCGCCTCAGAAAATCGGCATCGATATGGTCAAAGCCGATAGTGGCCGTAGCGACAAAACGCACTTTGCTGCCGGCCAACAACGCCGCGTCAACCGGCGTGATGCTGCGCACCAGGAGAATATCCGCATCGGCAACGATGCTCGGAGTAATCTGCCGGCCTCCAAGGGCTGTGACCTCGCCAATGGACGAAAAGCACTCCACAACAAACGGAATGTTCGCGTCGGCAATAATCTTCATCATGTCCCCATCTTGTGCCGCGAGGGGCGTGTCCTGCGCTTCGGTTCACGCGGCTAAAGCTCAAAACCTGCAATCTTTGTCCCGCAATCGGGACATTTTGAGTTTTCTATGTCATTGGCCGCTATTGTGTAGCCGATGCGGTGAATTAACATTCGGCCGCAGTGATAGCAAAAAGTATTCTCGGATTTCGCCCCCGGCACGTTGCCGAGGTAAACATAGTGCAGGCCCGCCGATTTGCCTATCTCGAAAGCCCACTCCAGACTGACCAGAGGCGTTGGAACCGAGTCCAGGTACTTGTACTGCGGATGGAATCGGCTGATGTGCCACGGGACATCAGCGCCGGCCTTGTTTGCAATGAAATCGGCAAGCTGCTTTAGCTCATCCTCGGAATCGTTCTGCCCCGGCACCAGCAGCGTCGTAATCTCAATCCAGATACTCGTTTCCTTCGCTATATAGCTAATCGTGTCAAGCACCGGCTGCAATCTCGCCTTGCACAACCGCGTGTAGAAATCCTCACTGAACGCCTTCAAGTCAACATTGATACCGTCGAGCCAGCCGCTCGCGAAGTCTATCGCCTCGCGCGTCATGTAGCCGTTGCTGACGAAAACGTTCGGCAGGCCGCGGTTTCTGGCCAAGCGCCCGCATTCCTCGCACAGCTCCATAAAGACCGTCGGCTCGGTGTAGGTGTAAGCGATACTCCTGCACCCGTTGCGAACAGCCGCTTCGACAATATGCTCCGGCGTAATCGGCTCGCCGTCGATTCGCCCACTTTCCAGGGCCGCCTGGCTTATCTGCCAGTTCTGGCAGAACTCGCACCGAAAATTGCAGCCCATCGCTGCAATGGAGAAGCTGCGCGAGCCGGGCTGAAAATGAAACATCGGCTTTTTCTCGATGGGGTCCGGATTGGCACAGCAAACCTTGTCGTAATTCAGTGAGTACAGCACCCCGCCGGTATTCTGGCGCACGCAGCACCGTCCCAGCTTCCCATCGTCAATGACGCAGCGCCAGTTGCACAGCTTGCACCGGACCTTCTTATCGTCCGCCGACGGCTCCCACAAGACCGCTCGCTTGAGATTCTCTTGTCCCGATTTCATCGTTGGTTTTTCCGGAAATCAGATTCACTTTCTGCACACTAATATATAGAATATGGAGACGAAAATCAATTTTGGAGATTATCGGAATCCATCTGGTTCCGATCGGGCAGGCGAAGCACGGTTCCTGGAGGCAAGCTGGCATGAGTATATTATCGGCCATTGGAAATACACCGCTTGTGGAACTCACGAATCTGAACAGGAAAGGCCCCCGCGTGAGAATCTTCGGAAAACTCGAAGGGGCCAACCCCGGCGGCTCGGTCAAGGACCGCCCGGCCTACTTTATGATAAAAAGGGCGGAGGAATCCGGCCAACTGACCAAGGGCAAAATCATACTCGAACCGACGTCGGGAAACACGGGGATCGCCTTAGCCATGATCGGGGCGGCAAAGGGCTACCGCGTTAAGCTCTGCATGCCGGAATGTGTCAGTACGGAGCGACAGCACATCCTGCAGGCCCTGGGCGCCGAGGTCGTGCTGACCCCCGCAAGAGAGGGCACCGATGGCGCAATCAGAGAGGCCCACAAGCTTCTCGACGCCGAACCGCAGAAGTATTATATGCCCAATCAATTTGAGAACGAAAGCAATGTCCTGGCCCACTACGAGACAACGGGCCCGGAGGTCTTCTCCCAGACCAACGGCCAGATCGACGTCTTTGTCGCCGGCATGGGGACAACGGGGACGCTGATGGGCGTGTACAAGTACCTCAAAGAAAAGAAGCCGCAGGCCAGGGTCGTTGGGGTCGAGCCGCCCGAAGGACACACGATACAGGGCCTCAAGAATATGACCGAATCCATAGTCCCCAAAATCTATGACCGGCAGATGCTGGATGAGAAGATCACCGTCGAGGACGGCGAGGCCTTTGAGACCACAAGGCTGCTGGCCGCCCGCGAAGGGATTTTTGTCGGCATGTCCAGCGGCGCGGCTGTCGCTGGAGCACTCCGTGTCGCGGAGAAGATGACATTCGGCACGATTGTCGTGATTCTCCCCGACCGCGGCGACCGTTACTTGAGCACGACACTATTCAGATCGATCTGTGCCAAATGTCCGCCGTAAATCGAACACTACGAGAAAGGAGGTTGAAGCCTATGGCAGCTCGCGTTAAACTGAGTGACGTAATTGACGGCTTGGAATCCCAGTCGGATGAAAGCAGCTCGTTTCTCAATAAGAAAACCGGTGAGGTGGTCCTTATGACCGACTATGCCATGCGCGCCGCTGAAGATGATGAGCCGATCGAAGACCTGCCGGACTGGGAGCAGGAGCTTGTCGCGACCGCTAAGGAGATAATGGCTGAAACCGGCGAGTACATTCCACTGCCCACCAAGTTCGACATCAATGAATACAGCATTATGGAGAGGTTCTGTCTGTCCCTGGAGGACCCTGAGCTGCGCGACACTTTTTACGGCCTGATAGGGGGCAGTGGCGCCTTCCGGCGATTCAAAGACGCCTTGTATCAATACGGCATTGAAAACCAATGGCACAGCTACCGCGACAACGCCCTGAAAGAAATCGCCATCGAATGGTGCCAGGAAAACAACATCGAGTTCGACGACGCCTAACCTCAAGATTTACGAGAATAGTGTTAGGCACTCTAACAAAACTGAATAACTCGTCGCCAGCATATTAGAAAACAACCG
>CAYWZW010000067.1:0-28850 GCA_964462945.1 uncultured Pirellulales bacterium | reverse complement strand
GCAACCAAAGATGAATTGTTGCTAAGGGGATACGATCTACCCTGTTATCCCTAATCTTTGCCCATTACGTGACGAATCATGTTCCTTTTACGAACGTCTGCTTTCTGGTAAACTCTGTCAGGCGGTCGTACGAATGCCACCAGCAGTGCAGGTCAGGGAAAATGTTCGGTGACTGTGGTTCAAAATCTGTTTCAGACGCCTCCGGCTTATATGTTCACGTTCCCTTTTGCCGGACCAAGTGCCGCTACTGCGGTTTCTACTCCGAGCCCATTGTCCAATACGATGCAGGTGCTGTTGTTCGTGCGATGATTGCCGAGATGGAGCGGCATGAGCTGGGCGAGGGTATAAGAACCATTTACATCGGCGGCGGGAGTCCGAGTTCTCTCACGCAGGAACATCTGCTTTGGCTGGTCAGCCAGGCGGCGGAGCGATGCCCGGCGGCAGAAGAGTTTACCGTCGAGATCAATCCCGGCCAGGTGGATACGGAGCTGCTGCGTGAGCTGCGCAGAGCAGGGGTCGATCGGCTTTCCATCGGGGCGCAGTCTTTTATTCAGCGGGAGCTGGATTTTTTGGGTAGAGGCCATACTGCTGGTTGCATACCCCGGGTGGTCCAGGAAGCCAGGGCGGCGGGTTTTGACAATATCAGTCTGGATTTGATTTTTGCCGTTCCGGGGTCGCGTCTCGACTCATGGACGTACAATCTGCGGGCGGCGATTGCACTGGCGGTGGGCCATATAAGCGCTTACAGCCTCACTTATGAAGACCAGACCGCCCTTGGCGGAGATCTGGCGGCCGGGGTGATAAAACCCATCGATGAGGATATTGACCGGGCAATGTACGAGCTAACCATTGACGAACTGGCACGGGCCGGCATTGCCCAGTACGAAATATCAAATTTTGCCAGGCACGGTTTCGAGTGCAGACATAATCTCAACTACTGGGCAAACGGCAGCTATGCCGGCATTGGGCCCGGAGCAACGTCGTATCAGAAGGGCACAAGGAGTACAAATTTCGCTGATATTAACAAGTATGCTCAGGCAGTCACAAGCGGCGCCAGTACGGTCGAGTCGAGTGAAATGCTCCTCGGGCGCGAACGGGCGTGTGAGACGGCCGTTCTGAATCTGCGCCGCCGGTGTGGGATTGATCTGGCGGAATTCAGAAGCCAGACCGGTTTTGACCCGATGCAACTGTTTGCAGAGCCGATTCGGACGTATCAGGAACGGGGCTTGATCGAGAAGAACGGCGGGCGGATTTTCCTTACGCGCCAGGCGCTTGGAATCGCCGACTCGATTCTGTGCGACTTTGCACTCGTCTAACATAAATTGCTTTTGGCTGCCAAGAATGTTAAAATACACAGTTTTGATATTTGGACGGACCGGACGCCGGACTATTGATGAGTACTGAACACATAAGAAATTTCTCGATAATAGCGCACATCGACCATGGCAAGAGCACGCTGGCCGACCGGATACTGGAGCTTACCGGCAGGGTGAATGAACGCGACAGGAGGGATCAGATCCTCGACGACATGGAGCTTGAACGCGAGCGTGGCATCACCATAAAAGCTTCCGCGGTTGCTCTGGACTACGAGCACGAAGGAAGAAAGTACATGCTGAACCTTATTGATACGCCCGGGCACGTGGATTTTCATTACGAGGTTTCGCGTGCTTTAGCGGCGTGCGAGGGGGCGCTTCTGGTGGTTGATGCGACACAGGGCGTGCAGGCCCAGACGGTCGCCAACGCCCATTTGGCCATTGAAAACAACGTCGAGCTGATCGGGGTGGTGAACAAAATAGACCTCCCGGCGGCCCAGCCCGAGGCTGCCTCGGAGGAAATTGAGCACGCGATAGGGATCAGGAAGAACGAGTGCTTTCAGATCAGCGCCAAAACAGGCAAGGGGGTTCCGGAGCTGCTGGAGGCCATCGTCACGCTTCTTCCGCCTCCGCCCGACCGAGGCGACGAGCGGACGGCGGCGATGATTTTCGATAGTCACTGTGACGACTATCGGGGCGTAATATGTTACGTCCGGGTATTCGCGGGAAGACTCAGGCTCAAGCGGAAAATTCGCTTTATGGGCAACGGCAGGACTTATGCCGTGACCGAGCTGGGCAAGTTCACACCCGCGATGACGCCGGTAGATGAGCTGAGTGCGGGCGAGGTCGGTTATGTGATCGCCAATATTCGCGAGCTGGCCGATGTGACCATCGGGGACACAATCACCGACGACGCCGAGCCCGCTGAGAAGGCGCTGACCGGTTACAAACCGCCGATCCAGATGGTGTTTTCGGACTTTTACCCCGGCAATAATACTGATTATCCCAAACTTCGAGCGGCCTTTGAGAAGCTGGCGCCTAACGACGCAAGTTTTTCCTACGTCGCCCACAATTCACCCGCCCTGGGCTTTGGTTTTCGGTGCGGGTTCCTGGGGCTCCTGCACATGGATATTATTCAGGAGCGTCTCGAACGAGAGCATGGCATAGATGTCGTCCAGACGGCTCCAACGGTCAGCTACGAAGTCTTAACGAGAGACGGCAAGGTGATCAGGATTGATTCGCCAAGCGATTTGCCTGATATGACGAAAATTGCCGAGCTGCGTGAGCCGTTTGTTCTGCTGGAGATAATCACGGCAAGCGAGTCGATTGGTGACATTATGAAGCTGGCGGAGACTCGACGATGCAGCTTGCTCAAGACCGATTACATAAGCGGCACCCGTGTTATGCTCGAATACAAAGCACCGCTCGCTGAGATCGTCTATGATTTCTACAACGTCCTTAAGGGCATAAGCCACGGCTATGCGACCATGGACTACGAGTTTACGGGATTTGAAACGAGCGACCTGGTCAAGATGGATATTCTTGTCAATAAAGTTGCTGTCGGCGCCCTTTCCTTGATTGTTCACCGAAGCACGGCTGAGACTCGCGGCCGAAAACTCATCACCCGCCTTCGCAAGGCCATCCCCCGGCATCAATTCGAGATTCCGCTCCAGGTGGCCATCGGCGGCAAGATCATTGCCAGAGAAACTATCAAGGCGTATCGCAAGGATGTAACCGCCAAACTCTACGGGGGGGATGTCACGCGAAAGATGAAGCTGCTCAAAAAGCAAAAGGAAGGCAAGATGCGGATGAAGACCATCGGCTCCGTCCAAATCCCCCAGGAAGCCTTCATGAGCATCCTCGACTCCGCAGATTCGGAATAACCAAATCCGCTGGCGGGAACAAAAGTCTCTAAACAAGAGTTTCCCGGCCCCAAGTCTTACAGCGCGGATTCGTGGGCGTTTGTGGGTGCGGCGGGCAACATGGTGATGGCGGGCCATGCTGGAAATCATATAGTGATTCGAACCCATGTCTTCTATGGCACCGCGCATTGTGATTATGCATTTTCGCTTCGCATGTTCTCGATCTTCTTCTTTTCCTCTAAGGCTTTTCTCTCGCACCACAACGAGATCCAAGACTTCCCACTGCAAAGAAGAAGCGCTACGATACTCAACGCTGGAGTCACAAGTATGAGGAGCAAGACCAGCCACTCACTTGTCTTTGTAGCGTCAGCTTCAGTCACAAATGCGACGGTGACTGCTCCCATAAAGATTGCATTGGCTATAATCGCAAGAATTCTCATAGACTCTCCCGAGAAGCACCAATGAAAAGGCTACAATTCGAACCGAAGGTAAACGTCTGCTTTTCCACCATCTATACCCCAATACTTAGGGTGTGTTGGAGCTATCTTCCCACCAACCCATGTGAAGTGGAATATGTTGGCTTCCACATCGCTAAGAAGTCTCATTTTTTCCCTTGCAAGCGTTTCAAGTTTTTTTCTATCGGTCTCTATCGTTGGGTTAAGATGGTGATAGTCATGCCGTCTGTCCCATATTTGAAGCAGGCACCCCTTCATCGCATCTGAAATAAAATTCCTCCTAAGTAGTGTATCGACATTTTTCTCGAAGACTCTACCTGGCGACCAACCATTCCTTTCACAAAGGAATTTTACGAGTGCTTCTGCCACTGATTGTGCAAGGGCTATGCAGCCATAGAAATAGCCATCCCAAAATAATTCCATACACTCTGCTGAAGCCGTTGAATAGTGGTGATTTGCCACAATTGGGTGAGGTTTCACTTCGAGGTGACGCTTGATCCGCTCACGCAATTTGAGTTCAAACAACTGTCTCAAGTGCCTTTCGATGACGCCCTCCTGAACCTTTGTCCTGTTTGCCTTTCGCACGTTCTGTCCCATGATGGTCTTTCCTTCCAGTCAGGTTCTTTTTCACGTTTCGCTCGTCTGGGGCATACCATACCACAGAGAATTCAGCGTCAGGCGCGTGGGCGAGTGGTGGCGGCTGACTGCCGCTGTCGCCGGCGACCAGACTAAGCAAGCATAATGGACATTAGCGCCTGCTTCCGTTATTCGCCTGCCACTGTGTCACTCAAGCGGAGTCCCTCTCCATGACGGACCTTCAGTTGGCCGGCCTTTACCCGCGCAGACACATCCGTCAGGACATAGCCCCGGAGCTTCATGCATTGCGTGAAAAATTCCGACTCCGGGCCCAAAAACCTGCCTTCAGCGGTTATCGGCTTGGCAGAGGCAGCAAATGGGCTGCTAAATTTCATTACCTCGTAGCGGCACTCCTCACAGTCACGGCTGGCCTGAGCCAGCGTCCGGCCCGGCTGATACCAGGCCATCGTCCGGCAGCCGCATAGGATAGAACACAACGGCAAGATTAGGACTGTCGCTTTCACAATGTCTCCCTTTCCCGAATAGCGTTTTCACCTTTTGGTTGTACGCCTACGACGCCTCGCATGATCACAATTATAATAGCGACTCCGGCCTTGCCCACAGAAAAAAGTCGCAGTCAACCTGTAAGAACCAATCCCGCCGGCGACGGCTGAGATTGTCGATTTGGGGCGTTCTATCGGCCCTTCAGCGGCTCTTGGTAACGGCAGACCGTACCGTAAAAGCTGATAATTCTCTCTATCGCACGAGCGATACCCATTTCATCGAGTGAATTCACCGTTGCCGCAATTGTGCCTTCATCTCCGCTTGCTGCTACTGACGTCATTTCCTTCCAAAATTCGATGAATTCAGCTTGTATTTCCTCTGGAAGGTATTTGTCTTCTGGTCTGACTACAAGAACGTCTAAGGCCAATAAGGCATCAGCAAGGCGATGTCTCCGGTCTCCATGTCCAGCAAGACAATGCACTGCCAGATGGAGCTTCTCCCATCCATAACTGTAATCGTTCGTCATCGTTGTTTCTCCTTATTATGATTCATGCTATCTGATGCAACCTCAAAGAAACCAAGCCGCTTATGGCACTGACCAAATCCGCTTGCCATTCTCGTCATAAAAGGACAGCGAAGCTG
Source organism: uncultured Pirellulales bacterium (assembly GCA_964462945.1). GTDB lineage: Bacteria > Planctomycetota > Phycisphaerae > Sedimentisphaerales > Anaerobacaceae. The sequence continues at coordinate 23,498 of CAYWZW010000067.1, read as the reverse complement.
CGTCCTCATCCACAGTCAGGCCGGCGCGAGGCTTGCCATTCTCGTCGTACAGGCCCAGCATGGTCCGTCCATTAGCTACCTGAAGCTCTGCACGAATCTCGCCGTTCTCGTCCATAAGCGAAAAGTCTACCAGCCCGTCCTTGAGCACCGTCAGCACGCTACGAAGGTCTCCGTTCTCATCAAGAAGCGAGAGCCCTGGGCGCCCGTTCTCGTCCACCGACAGAAAGATACGGAGTTCGCCGTTCCCATCATGCAGCCCCAGCATCGTCCCTTCCTTGGCCACGGTCAGCGCGCCGCGCTCCTCGCCGTTCTTGTCACGCAGCACCAAACTCGGTCCGCCTTCGACCATCGACAGTTCAGCGCGTGGTTGGCCGTTCTCATCTTCAAGGATGAACCGATTAGCTCGAATTTCTTTCACCACTGACCCTTCACCTGACATAATCACCTCGCTTTCACTTTGCATGTCCGGTCTTCATAATCGTTTGGGACGCTCCGTCAGATGTCATATCCTATGTGATTGTACCGCCAGCACTGCCTTTATCAAGCTCAACAAAGAAAAATGCCCGCTGTAGCGCCCTTACGATTCCATATACCTCTGGCTGAGGTTGTCGATTTGCAGCGTGGGTGTATAATGGTGAACTGATGAGCAAGGTTTAGGATTCTTTGCAGCTTGAGATGGTTATTCGCGGCAGATATTCGATTGCGAGCTTGTATTATTACGCGACGCCGGTGTTTATTCTGCTGGACTATTTCGGCGGGGTGAGCGTTCGGGTGGCGGGCAGTGTCGCGGGCGTCCCGCCCGCGATCCGAAGGCAGGATGCCTTCGGCACAGCGCGGCGAGGCTGTCCTATTAGGCTTTATTCACTACACCGGAGAGACGCAAAACTTTGCAGACATTCATTGTTGGAGCAGGAGGAACTGTGAAGCCCTCACCCAATTCAAAAAAGGAGTGAGGTAAAGGCCTGCTATAAGCACACCTGCCATCACAACAGCCAGTGCAATCTGAAGAGGGACCGATCTTGGTCCGGTGTCCTTCGCTCTTGGCTCCTCAAGGTACATACATTTGATGACTCGCATGTAATAGAATGCTGCTACGACGCTATTGACGACACCCGCTATGGCCAGAAGGATAAACTTCGATTCAATTGCGGCGGTAAATACCAGGAATTTGCCCCAGAATCCCGCCAACGGAGGGACACCCACGAGGGACAGCAAGAAGACACTTAGCATAAATGACGTGACAGGGTCCCTTTTATGAAGTCCTGCGTAATCCTCAATGGCATCGCTTTTGATGGAGTTCGAAACGAGGATGACGCATCCGAATGCTCCCAGATTCATCAGTGCATAGGCGAGGATGTAATACAAAACGCCCTCTGTGCCGGAAGGGCTTCCGACAACAAAGCCAATGAGCATATAGCCGGCCTGCGCAATGGATGAATACGCCAGCATTCGCTTTATATCGGTCTGCGATATGGCAATAACGTTGCCGATGGTCATGGTGAAGATGGATATGAGCGTCATCAGGCTCACCCAGTCTTCGCGGAGCGGGAAGAAGCTGTTTGTGAAGATGCGCAGGAGCACCGCAAACCCGACGGCTTTGGGCCCGACAGAGATGAACGCGGTGACGGCGGTGGGTGCTCCCTGATAAACATCGGGCGCCCACATGTGGAATGGGACCATCGTGCATTTGAAACCGATTCCTGCCAATATCAACACCAGCAGAATAAGCGCGACTGAGCGATCCACTTGGCCGGCGTTCAGGGCTTTTGAGATGGCAGGCAGGTCCGTCGTGCCGAATAATCCGTAGGCCAGCGAGATGCCATAGAGCATTATACCCGTGGACATCGCGCCGAACAGGAAATACTTCAGTGCCCCTTCGCTCGACAAGGGGCTGTTTCTAAGAAATGCCACCAGCATGTACGAGATCAAGGAGAGCATCTCAAGAGACAAATAGATCATGAACAGGTTGTTCGACGATACCGCCAATAGCATGGCGATGGCGCCGTTCAACAGCAGAAAGTAGTATTCCCCTATGGACTTCTCCGTGAGCTCCTTATAGCCCATAGAGAACAGTATGACGATGCCGGTGATAAATAGAGATATCTCCTTGAAAAACAGGGAGAAGGAGTCGTTTGTGAGCAGATTGAAGAAGGGGGCAGAAGCAGTCTTGTGGCTGTGGGGCAGGTACAACGACGCAATTACAATCGCCGCCAGAGCCACCACGCCCAGGACACCCTTACTATTGACGGTAAAAGACGCGACCAAGATAACAATCGCGGCAATAAGCAGAATGATTTCCGGCGTTACGAATGTCACGCTCTGAACGATACTCAAAATGCCATCCCCCCAAGCACCTTTACGAGCGCTTCAATAGAAACCATTTGGTATCTGATCGCCACCAGGGGGTACACGCCAATCGCTATCGTGACTATCATAAGAGGGACCAGGGTCAAAAGCTCACGCTTACTTATATCAGGAATACCGGCCAGTCTCTCGTTTGCCGGTCCCATGAGGACCCGCTGAAGCATATATAAGAAATATCCTGCGGTTATAACGATCCCTAAAACAGAGACAATGGTTGTTACTTTGAACACAGCATACGTCCCCAATAGGGACATAAATTCGCTTACGAATCCGCTCAAGCCCGGAAGGCCGAGGGAAGCAAGGGTGAAAACGGTCAATATTCCGGAATAAACAGGCATCCTGACACCGAGTCCGCCGAATTTATCAAGGTCTCTTGTGTGAGCGCGGTCATAAAGAACGCCGACCAGGAGGAACATCCCTCCGGTGATGATTCCATGATTGAACATCTGCAGAAGCGAGCCGTTAAACCCCGTGACAGTCATGCTCGCCAGGCCAAGCATTACAAATCCCATGTGGCTTACGGATGAATAGGCAACCATCTTCTTAAAATCGACTTGTGCCATCGCTACAATGGCGCCATAGACTATGTTGACCAGTCCCAGGACTGCAAACGGTAATGCGAAATAGATTGCGGCATCTTTCAATAAAGGAAAGCTTATCCTGAAAAAACCATATCCGCCCATCTTCAGTAAGACGCCGGCCAGCAAAACGCTTATGGGAGTCGGCGCTTCAACGTGCGCATCAGGAAGCCACGTATGGAAGGGAAAGACGGGAACCTTCACGGCGAATCCCAGATAGAAAGCGATGAAGATCAGGATTTGCACGGGCACCGCCAGGGCGCCTGTTGTTTTACCAAGCTCCAATATGTTGAACGTGTGCGGCGTCGATGTGAAGTAGAGAGCCAATATCCCCAACAGCATGAAGACTGAGCCGGCCAGGGTATATATGAAGAACTTGATGGCCGCATATTCTTTTCTCGGTCCGCCCCAGATGCCTATTAAAAAATACATCGGGACCAGCACCACTTCCCAGAAGACGTAGAATAAAACAAGGTCAAGAGCGACAAAGGTGCCGAGCATACCCATCGAGAGCAGGAGATACAGAAAGAAGTATTCTTTTTGCCGGATGTTTATGCTATAAGACCCTATGCACGCCAGAAAGCTCAACAGAGTTGTTAGGAATACCAGGCCGATGCTTATGCCGTCTATTCCCAGATGATAAGAGACGTTGATGGACGGAACCCAGCGGAGATTCTCCTCGAATTGCATCGAAGACTTTGTGTAGTCGAAATTGAGCAGGACGACGACCGACAGTATCAGGGCGGCCGCCGTGACGGCCGTGGCGACCGCCTTTATCAAACCTACATTGTTTTTAGGGGTAAATAGTATGATCAAACCGCCCGCAAGCGGTAAGAATACGATACAGCTCAAAATCGGGAAAGACATCATTAACCTCCAATCAATTTAATGAGGATAATAATCGCTAAGCCAAAAAACGCGATCAGCAGATAAGTCTGAATGTAACCTGTTTGGATTCGACGCAACGCCAGAGAGAATAGTTTGACGGCCGTCGCCACCATATTTACTGCACCGTCCACTACATAGTGATCTATCCAGGATGTAATCTTACTCAGTATCACGACGATCCTGGCGATGGCGTTAACCGTGCCATCTATCACTCTTAGGTCGAATTTGAATGCGAGCCGCGATAGACGGATACATGGTTTGATAAAGAGGAAATCGTAAATCTCGTCGATATAATATTTGTTATATACCAGGTTATATAACAATGTGAAATGTTGCCGCATTCGCTGTGGTAATATCTCCTTGTTCAGTATATAGAGGAGATAGGCTGCGCCGATTCCGAGTGATGCTAAAAGCGTAGAGAGTCCCATGACCAGATAATCGGGTGCCGGGCTCTCGGATTCGTGCGCTTGACCGAGACTTATGAAGTTCTGAAATGCGTGGTTCATAAAAGGAGAACCAATTATGCCAATAAATATTGCAAATACCGCCAATATCGCTAAAGGAACCGTCATGACGTTAGGAGATTCATGCGGATGTATTTCCGAGCGGGGCTTGCCGAATAGCACCAAGAATATCAGCCTGAACATATAGAAGGCGGTCAGGAAGCTTGTCACCGAAGCTGTCATAAACAAGAACGGATGACCATTATGCAGAATTTCGGACAATATCTCATCCTTTGACCAGAACCCTGAGAAGGGAGGAATGCCGGAAATCGCCAGACTTGCTATCACAAAAGTCGTGCCCGTGATCTTCATTTTCTGAAAGATGCCACCCATTTTTTGTATATCCTGCGTGTGGATAGAGTGGATGACGCTGCCGGCGCACAAGAACAGGAGCGCCTTAAAAAATGCGTGGGTCATCAGATGAAAAGTCCCCGCGGAATACCCGCCGACGCCCAAACCCATCATCATAAATCCCAACTGGCTTATCGTCGAATAGGCGAGTATGCGTTTTATATCATTGTTAACTACGGCGATTGAGGCGGCAAAAATAGCGGTGATTCCGCCGATGTACGCAACGCAGACAAGAGCTTGGCCGTGTGTGGAAAAAAATGTAAAGCATCGGGCAACCAGATATACGCCCGCCGCGACCATTGTCGCTGCGTGTATCAAGGCCGAAACAGGGGTCGGACCTTCCATCGCGTCGGGCAGCCAGACGTGAAGCGGGAACTGCGCGGATTTTCCAACGGCGCCGCAGAATATCAATAATGCCGCTACAGTGAACAAGGGGCGAGGATCACTAAGGTTTCCAAGGTCGCTGAAATACACGGTGTGTGCCGAGAAAACCAGGATAAACATTCCGATGAGAAGGCCCGTATCGCCAATCCTTGTAGTTATGAATGCCTTCATGCCCGCTCTTGCGGCCGAAGGTCTTTCGAACCAGAATGAGATTAAGAGATACGAGCAGAGGCCGACGCCTTCCCAGAAGATGTAGAGCGTGACAAAATTATCGGCAAGGAGAAGTCCCAGCATGGAACTCATAAAGAGCGACATATAGGCGAAGAATCTGGAGAAACGCACATCGTCCTTCATATAGCCTATCGAGTATATCTGGATAAGCGTTCCGATGGTCGATACGACGACGAGCATCATGCACGTCAGAGGATCTACTATCACGCCGACCTTCAATGATGTGCCGCCGAAGATAAGCCACTTGAACAAAGTATATGACCCCTGGCCCCGCAGAAAACAGACAAGGGTGTATATAGACAGGCACAGGGCCATGATGGAGGCCGAGATGGAGACGATTGCGCTGAATCTCTTGATCCTGCGGCCGACCAGGATGTTTGTCGCAAACGCTGTAAAAGGAAAAACAGGAATTAAATGCGCCAGGTTTACCATTTCATTAGATTGATTTTATTTACCAATATAGTCTTTGAGTTTCTGTATATCGATATCACCAAGCACAGCCCCACGACAGCCGAGGCGGCGGCTATGGCTATCACGAAAAGGGCGAAAATCTGTCCTGAACCGTCGGGACTTCCGGAAAACTTGCTGAATGTTATCAGGTTTATGTTTGCGGCGTTCAGTATCAATTCGATAGACATAAGAATTCCGATAGCGTTCCTGCGCGTAAAAACGCCAAATACACCTATCGAGAACAGCGCGGCGCCGAGCAGCAAAAAGTGGCTTTGTGGTATCATTTCTTCTCCGCCTTTCCTATGACTATAGCTCCGATCAACGCCGCCAGTGAAATCAGAGATATGACTTCAAAGGGCAGGGCATATTCCGACATTAGAGATTTCCCTAATTGCGACAGGCTGACGGATGCTTCCGCCGGCGGGACGTCCTTCCAGGTAGTCATAGTTATTACATTGGTAAGAATAAAAAAGATGGCCAGCGAGACCAAGGCGGATACCGATACGCGCCGGATCATTCCGCGTATCGAGCCGGTATCGATGTCCGCGGTTAACATTACCGTAAAGATAAATAAGGTCACGATGGCACCGACATATATCAAGACCTGAACGACGGCCAGAAACTCAGCGTCCAAATATAAATAGACACAGGCTATGCCGATCAACGCCATAGCAAGATACACGGCGACATGAAATATGTTGCGGGAAAGCACGACCAGAAGAGCAAACAGCAACGTCAGGCCGGCTACAAAATAGAAGGTAGCCTTTATAATGAAGTCGTGCGAGATGCCGTGACTACTTAACAGTTGTATGAGTCCACTCATCGTATTTTTTCGCATCCAAAAGGTTTATGTCCAGCTTCTTGCGGTCATATACGCCTATCTCATAGATATCGGTCATTATTATCGCGCTCGTAGGGCAGACCTGTGCACACAGCCCGCAGAAGCAACAAAGCTCCATGTTGTATCTAAATGTTTCAAGCGTTTTTTTCTTGTCTTCCTGTTTGCTGGTAATCGCAAGGCAGGCGGTGGGACATATCTTGGCGCATTGACAACAAACGATGCATTTCTCCGGACGAAGGCCGACCAATCCCCTGAAACGGTCGGTCATCGGCTGTTTCTCCGTTGGATATTGGAGAGTAACAGCAGGCTTGAAGACATACTTTAATGTAACGGCAAGCCCTTTTACAAGGCTCAGTATGGCGATACCGAGATTCTTAGCACGCTTTATCATTTTAACAATAGCCATCCTGTTATTGCCAGATTGAGAAGCGATACCGGCGTCAAGACCTTCCACGCGAATCCCATCAATTGGTCCACTCTGACCCGGGGGAATGTCCACCTGACCCACATCAGTACAGATATTATGCCGTACGTCTTGATCAGGAACCATGCGACTGGAGGCAGGATAGGACCATGCCAACCGCCAAAGAAGAGGGTTGTCGCGATGGCTGAAATGATGAAAAGGTTGGTGTACTCGCCGATGAAGAACATCGCGAACTTCATCCCCGAATATTCCGTATGAAACCCTGCCACCAATTCCGACTCCGCTTCGGGTATATCGAAGGGCACGCGGTTTACTTCAGCCGTGGCGGATATCATATAGACCGCGAAGGCCAGCAGCATATTGGGATGAAGAATATACCAGTACTCAGACTGCGCCGCGACTATCTTTTGCATGGAAAGCGAGCCCGCGTGCATGGAGACAATAATCACTGAGAGTATCAACGGAATCTCATAACTGATTATTTGGGCGGCGGACCTCATTCCACCCAGCAACGAGTATTTGTTATTCGACCCCCAGCCCGCCATAAAAATTCCGAGGACGCATACGGAAGAGACCGCCATGATGTACAAGATTCCGACGTTCAAATCCTTGACAATCAGGTTTTTCCCGAACGGTATCGCTACGAATACCATGACAGAAGGCACTACGACAAAAAAAGGGGCGAGCCACCATACCAATTTGTCCGCTCGCGCAGGTATTATGTCCTCCTTGAGCAGAAGTTTTATAGTATCCGCTATGGATTGCAGAACACCGTGCCACCCCACACGCATGGGTCCGAGTCTTGATTGGATATGCGCAGAGACCTTTCTTTCCCACCATATCAGAAACATGGCCGAGACGGCGATGAATCCCAATACGGCGAGCCCGGTTATCAGCATCAAGATAAAATCGAGTACACTTAACATTACCTGTCGATTTCTCCCATCAGGATATCGAAACTTCCCAAGACACAGACTATGTCCGCTATTCTTAAGCCTTCTACCAGTTCCGGGACGACCGCCAGGTTCGAGAAGGAAGGGGACCTTATCTTCAATCTGTACGGGTACGCGGAACCATCGCTTACAATGTAGAATCCCAATTCGCCCCGAGGATTTTCCGTTCTGAAATAGGTCTCGGACGCAGAAGGTTTATGAATGCGTCCTACCTTGACGGTGGGATCTCCTTGCGGCAGCGCGTCTATCGCCTGCTCCACAATCCTCAGACTTTGTCTTATCTCTTCAATCCTGACTTTGTACCTGTCCCACGCATCGCCGTTCTTCCCGACGGGTATATCGAATTCAAATTTATCGTAAGCCAGATACGGCTCGTCTTTCCTTAAATCCCATTTGACTCCGGATGCTCGCAGGTTAGGGCCGGTGACGCTGTAATTTATCGCCAGGTCCTTCGACAGTACGCCTATATGTTTCGATCTTGCCAGAAATATCGCATTGTAGGTCAACAGCCGATCATAATCATCGACTTTCGGACGCATATATTTGATGAATTCTTTTATCTTCTCCTCTATACCCGCAGGAAGGTCGAACTGCACTCCTCCTATTCGCATATAGTTGTAGGTGAGCCGGTTTCCGCATATCTGGTCAAATATATCTACTATTTTCTCCCGCTCCCGGAAGCAATAGAACAGCGGGGTGGCGAAAGCACCCAGATCCTGTGCGAATGTGCCGACAGCGATAAGGTGGCTTGCAATCCTGTTCAGCTCAGCGACTATGACCCGAATATATTTCGCGCGTTCAGGCACATCCAAATTCAATAGTTTTTCGACCGCCATCACGTACCCTAAGTTGTTGTTCATGGACGCGACGTAGTCGAGCCTGTCGGTAAACGGGATAAATTGCGTATAGGTGCGGTTTTCGGCTATCTTTTCAATGGAACGGTGCAGATAACCGATGTGCGGGGTACATCCTCTGATGATTTCGCCGTCCAGCTTTAATTCAAGGGAAAGCACGCCGTGCGTAGAAGGGTGCTGCGGCCCCATATTGATGAGGAACTCTTCAGTATATATGTCCTTTGTTTGCTTTGTATCCATCAAGCCTGATTACAATCTGGGTTTAGCTATGAAGTCAGGGTGAGAATAATCTTTCCGCAAAGGATATTCTTTCCAGTCATAAGGATTTAATATCCTCCGCAAATCCGGATGGCCTGAAAAAGTAATACCGAATAAGTCATAGACTTCCCGCTCCAGCCAATTCGCAGATTTCCAGAGTGCCGAGAGACTCGCGACGTTTAAGTCCTCCGATGTCAAACATACTTTGAGGGTTACGCCGTGATGTTCGCCAAGGGAGTACAAAATGTAAACCAGCTCCATCTTCTCTTTTCTGTCTATTGCGGTTATACAGTGTAAATTATCGAGGGCGAGCGGAAGATTTCTCACGTATCGGGCTACTTCCGAAAGAGAATCCTTGGGGACAACGATATCACGAGTTCCCGCTTCTTCTTTTACTTCCGGAAATTTGGCTCTTATGATCCCAGATACTTCATCTGGTTGCATCTTTTTCGTTCCTTATTTTTTCCTGCAGTTTCATCAGCCCAAAGAGCAGATTTTCCGGACGGGGCGGGCAGCCTGGTATAAACACATCCACGGCGATGCCAAGCGATTCCGTCCCCTTCACAACCGAATAGGTATCGTAATAGAAGATGCCTCCGGAGACGGCGCAATTTCCCATGGCGATTACATATTTAGGTTCGGGCATTTGCGCGTAAAGGCGACGGACGCAGTCCCTCATTTTGATGCATATCGTTCCCGCAACGATCATGACGTCACACTGCCTGGGGCTTGCCCGGAATACTCCTGCGCCGAACCGGTCAATGTCAAAACGCGCAGCACCCGCAGCGATCATCTCAAAGGCGCAGCAAGCCAGCCCGAATGTCATAGGCCACAGAGAGGATGCCTTTCCCCATTTTAAGAGGCTCTCACTGGTTGTCAGAAGCAAGCCGCCGCCCGGCATCTTACGGATCAGTTTTGAGGCGGGGATTTTTTCCATCACTGCCATTCGAAAACTCCCTTTTTCCAGGCATAGATTAGACCCACCACCAGAATCGCGATGAAAACCATCATCTCAATATATGAAACCATACCAAGCTCGCGGAATGCGACAATCCAGGGGACCAGAAACAGGACTTCTATATCGAATATGACAAACAAAAGCGCTACGAGGTAGTAGCTGACGTTGAATTGTACCCTGGAGCTGCCTTTTACTATCTCGCCGCACTCGTAGGTGGAGCTCTTGGCGGGATTCGGATCACGCGGACGAAGCAGCCATGACACGATGAACGCGCTTGCAACAAAGGCGATGCCTATAACGAAAAACAGACCAACAACTCCGTAGTCCTGAATGATCATTTTGAGTTATGCTCAAACCTGCTTTCTTATCAACCTGTTACAGCTTACAGGAATTAATAGGTCAGGATTATATACATCGTGCGCGCCACACGCAAATGCTAAAAGTTGTCGCTCAAAAAAAACACGTCTGCAACTCTACAGCGTGCTGGAAGTATTCGTCGAAACATTCGTCAATCAAAAACGCAGAACTTCTTAGAAGGGCATCGACAAACGCACGATTTTACAACCTCCCCTTTGAAGGGTCGGACAAAAATAGGCCGCCACACATGACTGTTTGGCAGTCTTCCACTTTTATCAGCGAGGCCGAAGGGGCTCGAACCCTCAACCTTCGGATCGACAGTCCGATGCCCGAAAATCCTAAGTCCTTGCCAAACACACCACTTACAGAAAACCTGAAAAACGACTTGGCGTCCTGCTTGGCGCTTTTGAACGCCGAACAGCCGGACTTGGCGGCAGTAGTGAGGGCCTGGCCGGGGCTGTCGGCGGACGTGAAAGCGAAGATCAAGCGGCTCATCGAGAGGGCCTGAGTATGGGTAACGGGCGGGGCCGGGCGGCGGCGAAGCTGCCCGGCCTTTGGCCTGGACGTGGATAACGAAAACACGGGAACGAAAGGAAGGACGAACATGGAACATGAAGTCTATGCAACCGAGCAACAGCGGTGCGTGCTAACAACGGACAGCCCGGCAAGCCACTATGGGATACCGGCGCTGCGGATCAAGGGGCACGGCGCAGCAGAGGATGCGCCGGATTGCGGGCCGGCGGATATGGTCGAAATTGCCGGGCAGCCGGTCTTTGCTGCTGCACTGGTCGCGCTGTGGGGGATGGCGCGAGGCCGGACAAAAGACGAACGGGAAGCGGCAGCGGCCTTCTGCAGGCAGTGGCCGGACGGGATGCAGGTAGTCTAAGCGGGGGCAAGGTGTTTGCACCGTGGTCGAGCCACTTAATCTTAGGGTTCCTGACCGTCATTGAGTTTCTGGCGGCTTGCCATCTTCCAGTAGTTTTGAAGATCGTTCTGACTGATATTGCGATCTACCAGAAGGCTGCCCAGTCGAGGGTCTTTAGACACTCCTTGAGAGAAGTCTGTAGCGCTTGAATACTTGCCTATGCGCGCTGCCAAGCTCTCTCTCTCTTCGGGTTTCAAGCTCTGAAGTTTGTTCGCTGAGGACAACGGTAATATACTTCTCTCAGGATGCGCGGAAGCAATGAATAGCTTGATATCATTGATCGAATCGTTATCGCTCGAAAGCTGGCAAGACAGGCGGTCCATACGGCTCGAAAGCTGGCCAGACAGCCGGTCCATATCGCTCGAAAACTGGCGAGATAGGCGCTCCATGTCCCGTTCTATGTACTGTATGTGTAACTCAAGCCGCTTTGGAAGCACCACAAAATCGTTGACCACGCCCAAGATTACACTGACCACCACCGCTACGACAATGGGGTATAGAAGATTGTTTTTCATATCCTTTTTCATACTGTGATCCCCTTGGAGCTATATCCCTTTGACAACACTAAAGTCACGTTGCGGCTGCGTGCACAACGGTCAAGCCACAACTGCACTGCTCTTGTTATCGGCCAAATTTGGGGGGCGGATAACTGAAGAACGAGCGACGGCAATAGGGTAGTCTGGTATAGGCTGAGCCAAGATCGTCCGTCCTGGGCGAAGCTGCGAAGCGAAATTAACGGGGCAAAGGCTCAAAACCGACGTTTAGCCGTCTGAGGCTCTGTAGGGCTGTAGGAGCGACGATCCCGCCGGCGGGTCTTACGGGCCGGATACAGAGCAGAGCTTAGGAGCGGGCCGGCGTAGCGTTTGCCCTTGCCCGGCTGTGGCGGTCGGATCGTCCAGGGCGGCGGATGCGAAAGAAGTTGACAGATCGGACGGGGGCTAAGTAGAATCAGGAAACATCGGGAACGCCGGCGGGCGTTTGCGGTCTGAGCGGTTCTGGGTTGCGGCACACCTGCCTTACCAGGGCCGCTCGGATCGACCGAATTAAGTAAGGCAGGTGTTTATGGCAACAAGACACAAGCTCAAATCATCGACCAGCACAAAGGCAAACCGGGGGATCCAAAACGCCGAAGCGCCAGTGGAGAAGGCAAGCAAGCCCTGTCCTGTCCCAAAGTACCCGTTCAACTCTGAGAACGACGAGCGCGAACCCATGCCGGACCTTGAGGGGGCATGGGAGACAGAATATCCGAGAACATCGAACGTGTCGTCCTCAGTGTCCTCGTCGTCCACTTCCACGGATGGGTTATTCACGATTTTCTTCAAGAGCGGGGTCCGACATTCACCGCCGACAAAAGCTGAAATCGTTCGTTGGCGGCTATGGCTAACTGAGCATGGGGTCCCTGATGAAGAAGTGAAAGCTCTGACGTATGGAGAAGCTTACGTTCGCATGAAACGTCTTTGGCTACGTGAGCATGAAAAAGAGGAAATCGAGAGCATGATCGCGCACCTAAGTCAGAGGCTCGGCAAAAGGACCGGGCAGGCGGCAGACAGCGTTGGTGGCAAGCAGGGACAAAATCAAAACGCGGCGCAAAAGAGAAACGTTATCGCTGGTGAAGCTCTTGCGCTTGGGCTTCTGGCCGAACATCCTGACTGGAGCGACATCCAAATTGCGAGAGCCGTAGGTGTTAGCCGAACAACGCTTTATACTTGGCCAAAATACATGAAGGCGAAAGACATTTTGAGGCAAGCGAAAAAGGATCAGCGCAAAGGATTCAAAAACACAGAAACCGGCCATATCGAAGCTTGGGAACCCGACACTTTGGCCGACACTTCAGATTCATAAGCCACTTCATTTCAGAGTTTTACGATTTTCTTCACCCGACACCCACCCGACACCCGCCCATAGATAGATTGTTTTCGGAGTCTATATGGGCAAGCAAAAACAAGAGACCGACAGCCCAACGGTATGGTTTGCCGTCCTGGAGCGAGCAAGGCTTACGAATGATTTTGACCTTGCGGCCAGAGCACAGTCCGAATTGAAGCGACTCGGAGTTGTGGTGCGATATTCTCGTAGAATGCGCGCCTATGGAACAGGAAACAATGAACGAACAGTGCAAGCTTTTTGACCTGCCCGGGACCGACCGGACAAAGCTGGCTGTTTTGGCCGAACCGGTCGCGCATCGAGCGGACCCGGTCACAAGCTATCTGGCTGGTGAGCGGTTCCACCGAACAAAGCTGAAGGGTCAAATGAAGCTCGTCTTGATGGGCGTGCAGCGTTGGCCGGGCCGGACATCGGCGGAGCTGGGCAAGCTCATCGGGATCGATAGACACGCGGCGGCCAGACGTCTTCCCGGCCTTCAGCGCCGGGGCCTCGTGAGAAAAGGACCAGCTCGCTTCTGTACCGCCTGCCGGAGTACGTGCGTCACCTGGTTTCCCGTCGAGAGTAAGGCATCTCTGTTTCATCAGGGACCGAAGAAATGACGAAAGTAAAATCGCGTACCATGTCAGCATCGAAACAGCCGACTCCGCCGGCAGCGGAGCGAGGCCGAGCGGATCGAGTCTGGCACGTTTTCAGGTTCCGGGAAAGGTTTGAATTGGCCGATGACCAGCGGTTCTGCAGGAAGGGACCGCTTATTTATGCGCGGGATTATGTTACGCCGGCTGATGACGAGAGCTGTGCGTATCTGCAACAGATTGAGAGCTTGAGAAGGCGGGCGGACGGGCTTGAGCTTGAGGGGGCCTGGGCACGGATACGCGCTGCAGCCAGCCGGCGAAGCCGGGCATATCGAGGCTTCCTGTTGAATGAGCGGCTTGAGCCTGCATCGAGCATCGAGATCGGGCGAACGGTGCTCTATGTCCCGCCGCAACGAGCGGAGAAAATTCTTGGAGCGCTTGAGGCTGTCGGCCTTATCGAGCGTGTTGCCGTCCCCGATTGGGACCTGAGCTTGAACGATTTGCCAAAGAAAAAGGGAACGGCGAAGCGGCAGAAAGCCGGGCCGGGCGATAATCTTTCTCGTGAAACTACGAGAAATCCCGAGCGCGCACGAGAAACTACGAGCGCCACCGAGCGCCGCCGAGCGCCTTTAAACGCGAAAAGGAAAGAGAAGGAAAGGAAAGAGAAGGCAAAGCCTCGGCCTTCGGCCTCGGAAAGGAAAGAGAAGGCAAACTCTCGGCCTTCGGCCTCGGAAAGAAAAGCGCAAGAGAACTCTCGGCCTTCGGCCTCGGAAAGAAAAATGCAAGAGAACTCTCGGCCTTCGGCCTCGGCAACAGCGCAAACCCATACGCAAGCGATGAGCGCGGAAACGAGCGAAGAAACCACCACGTCCCCGGCCTCCGCCCCGCCGATGACGCCGACACCTTCCGACGATGGCCGGGCAAGCGGCTCTCTCGCTGCCCGGCCCGAGTCGGTTCACGCGGATGATCTGGGGCATCTCAGCCACGCGCTGAGCTCTGTGCGGCGGCGCTGCAATCAGGCGGCGCTCCAGGCGGGCAGGGACATTTACCGGGCGCTCGGATCGCCCTGGCCGGATGATTCGCCGGAGAGTGCGAGGGAAGTGGGCGCGTTCGCAGGCTGCTTTGAACGGGCTGTAGGTTCGGGCATAGGGCCTGCGGTCCTCGTGGAGTTGTGGGAATCCCTGGTCAAAGAAGCCCGACGTCTGGCTAAGCTCTACAGCAAGAATGGCGGCTATCGTTCGGCGGCAAGGGTTTGGTGCAAGAAAATCTTGCCTGGCAAATTAGCAGCGGCGGCACAGCCGCGCAGCCCGCCGTAGGCTCGATTGTAAGGTCGTGTAAGTCGATGAGCGTGCTTTCTTGGACAGATTTAGAACGATGATTCAGGGCAGAAAACACACTGTGGGAAGTGCTTGCAGGGTAAGGGCTTACGGGTCCTTCCCAGCGGATTTGAAACAGCGGATAAGAAAATTGCCGTTTCGGTGTGTTTTCGGAATTTATTTTTTTGACTTTCTTTCGGTCTGTAAGTGACCGCTGGGCACGGTGTTATGAGTGCAGAAAATGACAAGGTGACATCGACAAGCCCCTGGCTTGAGGCTGAATTGAGCAAGACCGAGCTCGCGCGACTGCTGGGTAAGTCCGTTGGTGCGGTCGATTACTGGGCACAGTCAAAGAAGTTACCGCAAACATCGAGCGGCAAATTCCGCTTGCGGGAAGCCTTGCTCTGGATGGAGCAGTATTATCGCCAGAACAAAACGAGGACTGTAGGCGGCACGGGCTTAACTGAGCAGGACTTGTCGCGCTTGTTTGGTATCACGCGGCAGACGGTTTTTGTCTGGCGGCGGAAAGGCCTGCCCCGGTCCGGGAACGGCACGTACAGCCTGGGGCAAGTCTGCCGCTGGCTGCGATGTTTCTACCAGCGCATCGCCGAAGCGGAATACGAGGAACGGCTTGACGTCATGCGGCGAAAAGTCACGCGCAACGCGGTGCAGCTTCAAAGGTTCTTGGCCGGCGGGAAATCGAAGTAGAGTATTTAGGGGATCCATCATGGAAACGACGGAGAATTTGACGCGGTTGCTTCGTCAAAAACGGATTGCTGAACGGCGGAGAATACTGGCCGCTGTCGATGGGAACCGGCATGAGGTCGAGCACGTTGCCGGGCTTCTGCAGGATCGTCCATACCCGCTGCTCGTGGACCCGTTGCATGATGTACTCGCTATCGTATCGAAGCCCGGCTTGTGGTGTTGAGCCGGGCAAGTGACATAAGGAACCACTTTTTAAGGAACTGAAACTATGCTGGCAACGATGAATGAGAAAGAGAGAAAGGCCACTTTGGGCAAGCTGCTTGCCATGTTCGCCGAAGCTGTGAACGGAGCGGTCCGAGCCCTTGAAGCTCGCCGGCCAAAGATTGCTGCCGGCGTCGTGGACCGGCTCGCAAACACTGTCGGTGACATTGATTGCTTGATCGACCAGGGCAACTACGCGCCGTCCGTTCGGCACGGAGCAAAGCTGAAGGTTGCCGACTTGCGGTCTAAGCTCGAAGGTTTTTCGGCGGCGGTTCAAAGCGGATCGGGCAAGGAAGCGAAAAACATTGCCCGGTGGCTGAAGGGCCTGGCCGACGAGCTGGCGGAGCTTGTGGGGATCGAGTAGCCGCCGAGTGTCACCATATCGACGGCGCAAGAGTATTTTTGACCAGACGGGAAAGGATTTTATCTATGCCAACACAAATCAGAACCGAACCGACAGTAAAGACTTTCGAGAAAGCCGAAACGCTCCTGCAGGAGCTTTACGAGAAGGCGCTATCACGCCGGGGAGAGTTTGAGGGTCTGCGGAACCGAGCCGAACAAATGGTGCGTGAGATCAAAGCGGCGAACGAAAAGGCCGACGAGCAGCTTGAGGCGTATCGGGAATTTCTCAACAATGGGGAGCCGGCCAAAGCGGACAGCGCACTTGATGCTGTCGGCAAACACCGCCACGAAGCAAAGGGCCTTAGAGAAGAACTGGGGAAGCTGCTGGCGGACATTGACCCGCTGAAAAAGGCAGTCGAGGACGTCCGGCTTGGCGGCGGCGCAGTTTCCGAAAGCAAAATTCTGCTGGAAATAGAACACCGCTTGAAACTGGCTTATGGTTTAATCGGTCAAGTGGCGGACAGTTGTGGACATACCGGCGTGGAACTGGATGCGCTGCGTGACTTCATCGAGCGCCACAAGAAACCTGAGTGACACGAGGGCAGAATGACACCGAAGAAAAAACGACAGTCACAGAACGTAAATCAGCCCGAGCGGGTCGATGCTGAGTTGGCGGCTGCTCCGGCGATTGACGAGCAGGCAGCCGGATCGGAGCCGCTGAAGCAGCGCTACGGCTTCCCCACCGTAAGCGTATGTCCACGTTGCAGAGGCAAACAGACGAGAGCCGTTAGCACGCAAGGCCGGACTCAATACCGGGCGTGTCAAGCCCCGATTTGCCAACATCGTTTCACCGTCCAGGGCACGCCGGTCTGAGGATCGTAGAAGAATCTCACAGGGACACTGTGAGAAAACCATGAAAGCGAACGCGCAGACAATCGAACCGCTACTGCTGAACGCCGAACAGACGGCGGGGCTGCTGGCGATAAGCCGGAGCAAGCTCTATGCGTTGCACAGCGCCGGGTTGTTGCCGTTGCCTCTATCACTGGGCGGCTGCGTTCGCTGGGATCGGGCGGAGCTGGCAGCCTGGCTGTCGGCGCGGAACCCGCAAACGGGCCTCTTGCCGAACCGCCAACAGTGGGCCGAGATTCAAGGCCGGAAAGAAATCTGAGAAAAGCCTTGCAGGTCCGAAGCGGACGGCGTACAATACAGGCATGAAACATATAGAATCAAATCTGTTTGACAATCCAACATTCACGGGCGGGGCAGCTCTGTCGGCAACGCTGAGCGGGCCTCTATACGGCCTCATTAACCCCCGCCCGCTTTTTTCAAGGCAGGTGCGCCATGCGAAAACGTTCTACGATACGAGTCTTCAAGACGTCGTACAAAACGCGCGAAGGCAAGACGAAAGAAGTCTCTCACTGGTATATCGAGCTTCGAGATCACCTGAAGACGGTGCGGCGGTTCCCGGCGTTCACGGACCGGGAGGAATCTGAAGCCCTGGGCCGTCAAATCAGACGGCTCGTAAGCTGCAAGATCGGCGGGGAAGCGCCAGGGCCGGACTTGTCACGCTGGCTTGAGAACATACCGGCAAGCCTGCGCGACCAGCTTGCCCGGATCGGACTTATCGACCCAGCGCGGGCGGCGGCGGGCAAGCCCTTACTCGAGCACGTGGCCGACTTTGAACGGAACCTGTTGGACCGCGGGGACACAGGTAAGCAAGCGGGGCAAACGGCGTCTCGGGTCCGCAAGATTCTGGCCGGCTGTCGATTCAGGACGTGGGGCGATATCTCATCGAGTAAGGCAGAACGTTACCTGGCCGAGCGCCGGAACGCGGGCCTGGGCAAGACAACATCGAACGCTTATCTCAAGGCGATTCAGCACTTTTGCCGCTGGATGATCCAGGACGGGCGGGCGGCGGCTTCGCCGCTTCAGGGCCTGCGGAGTATCGAAGTCACGACCGATGACAAGCGGCGGCTTCGCCGGCCTCTGGACGTGGCCGAGATCGAGCGGCTATTGCAAGTGACATCGGCCAGCGGGCGGCATTTCAGTATGGACGGGCACGAGCGGGCCTTGTGCTATAAGCTGGCCTGCGAGACGGGCCTGAGAGCGAACGAAATCCGAAGCCTGCAAGTTGGCTGCTTTGACTTCGGCGCGGGCACGGTCACAGTGGCGGGCCGGAATTGCAAGAATCGACGCGAAGCGGTCTTGCCCCTGCGAAGCGATACGGCGAGCGAACTGCAAACCCTGTTTGTGAGCAAGTTGCCGACAGCTCGCGCGTTCTGTATTCCTGAGAAGGCCAGCAGTATGCTCAGGGCGGACCTCAAACGGGCGGGCATATCCTATCAGGATGCAGCCGGGCGATACGCGGATTTTCACGCGCTGAGGCATACGTGCGGAACGTTGTTGGCCTCTGCCGGCGTCCACCCAAAGACGGCACAGGACCTCTTGCGGCACAGCAAGATCGACTTGACGATGAACGTCTATACGCACACCAAACTTGAGACCAGGGCCGCTGCGGTCGAAAGTCTGCCAGCCTTGCACTTGACGGGAAAAGAAAGTCAGCGGAACGTCAAGACGGGCACGGACAATATGAATGTCACCACCCCTGCTGACTTGGCGCGTTGCTTGGCGCTTTCGGGCGGAAAACATAGGACTAATATGGACTACCCTGGAAAGACGAACCCCGTTTGCGATAGCACAAACGGGGTTTTGAACGAGGCCGAAGGGGCTCGAACCCTCAACCTTCGGATCGACAGTCCGATGCTCTAACCAAATTGAGCTACGGCCCCGTAAGCTCGATCAAGGAATCGCAATATAGCAAGCCACCCGCGATCATGTCAACTGTTTTTGCAAGAAAAAACTTGCTGCGGCCCGGTTTTACAGGTGCGTCCGTGACTGGTGTTCTTCCGCTGCTATGGCCGCGAAGACCGCGAGCGTCTGACTAACGGATGGGACTTGCTTTCATTTCTGTGACCTTGTTCCAGGACCTTCATCGCCTTTTCCACGTTGGCGACTTTCAGGATGGCCGTTGTGCGACCTCCCTTTGCGCCCGCCGTGCAATATGCGTACGAGATGTTGATGTGATTCTTGGCCAGCTTTTCCGCCACCGCCGCCAGCGCCCCGGACTCGTTTGTCAAAGTGATGCACAAGACGCTCGTTTCGTTGTGGGGCGTATTCAATGTCGCCAGCACCGCTTTGGCTCTCTCCGGATCACTGAACACCACCCGCATCACCCCATGCTCCACAGAATCCATCATTGTTATCGCGGTGATATTAATTTTGGCTTTTGCAAACTCGCCCAGTGCCCGGGCGAGCACGCCGGGCTTGTTGACCATGAAGATTGAAAATTGCGTCTCAATGTACATAGGATTAACCTCTCTGATCAAATATTTGCTCACTTTCGCAGAACTGACATCCGACTCCCACAGAACGTGGCGAGCCGCCGTTACTCTGCGTTCGCTGACCCGATGGCCCTCCGCCTGTCCGGGA
Source organism: uncultured Pirellulales bacterium (assembly GCA_964462945.1). Taxonomy (GTDB): domain Bacteria; phylum Planctomycetota; class Phycisphaerae; order Sedimentisphaerales; family Anaerobacaceae. The sequence goes on along the minus strand of CAYWZW010000067.1, from coordinate 3,613 downwards.
AGAACCTGAAAACCTTATCAAGATTCGTTATCTTGAAGACCCTGTGCAATTGGGGATTTATTGCACTGACCACGACTTCGCCCTCGTAGGCCGCCGCCTTCGCCCGGACGTCCAAGAGCAGCCCCAGCACCTGGGATGAAAAGAACTTCACCGCCTCGAAGTCGAAAACAAGCGTGCCGGGCTGATTGGCCTCGACGAACTCCTTGATTTTCGTGGCGGCGGTGGCTATTGCGTCCACGTCGATCATCGACGCAGACTTGAACGCCACGACCACAACATCGGCCTCAGTTGTTATGTCCATATCAATTTGTTCGGCCATATCCTTTGCCACCCTTGGCAAACCAAGGCCCTGTCCTGCTCTTGATACCGCGACAACACTGACGGATTTGCTGCTCATTCTTGCCTATTCCTTCGCTTTTATCAATACTCAATTGCGAATAATCACTCTTTTTGTGCACTTTACTATAGTTTGTACAGATACTGCGCGGGATTGTTCTTTCCGGCCGGGCAAATAACCAGACCGGAGGCTGAGCAGGGCCATCTATGCTGAATCAGGCGTAAAGTTTACGCCGAACCCGGCGAGAAGCATCCAAAATGTGCCTTAACCTGAGATTATCTTGTCTTAAAGCAGCAAATATGCTATCAGAATTCGTCGTTTGTCTCGGCTGTAGCGGGCTATTATGAATTCCAAGAAAACAGGTGTTTTGGCGATACTCGGGGCCAGCTCGATGTGGGCGGTTGAGCCTATCTTTGCGAAGTTGGCATACGCAAGCTCGGATTTCCTTCAGACCTCTGCGGTCAGGGCAATATTTGTCGCGCTGGTTGCGATTCTTTACATTCTTTTAAGAGGCCGCAGAAGCCTCAAAGTCACGGGCAGGCAATTCTCACAGTTGGTCTATATAGCCCTGGTCGGGACCGTACTTGGAGATTTGTTGTACTTCTACGCCTTGACGAGAACACCGGTGCTTAACGCCGTCCTGATAGGCCACATGCAGCCCATATTTATCGTTTTGATAGGATTCTTCCTTTTGAAGGAAGACAAGCTGACGCGATTCGACTACGCGGGGATAGGTGTTATGATAGCCGCAGGCGTGCTTGTTACGACCGGGACGCCGGAGAATCTTCGGGCGGCCAGGTTGGGCGCCGCGGGAGACGTTTACGTGCTGTTGGCGACCGCGGCGTGGGCGACGACGGCTGTCGTGATGCGAAAATACCTGCAAGAGCTGGATGCGGGCGTCGTGACTTTTTACAGATATTTGGTCGCTTCGGCGGTTTTCATTGTGTATCTGTCGCTTCACTCGCCGCTGGTCGTCTCGAACGTCTATCAGGTCCTGGTCGGCGTCATCGTCGGGATTGGAACGATACTTTATTACGAAGGCTTGAAGCGAATCAAGGCCGCTCAGGTCAGCGCTCTGGAGCTTTCGACGCCGTTTTTCGCGGCGTTGCTGGGCTTTCTGATTCTGGGCGAACGCGTGACGGCCATGCAGGTCGCCGGCCTGGGCCTTTTGTTCGTCGGGATAATTCTGTTATCCAGGAAGGACACCGCCCATCACGGATTGCAGTATGCCGCGCGGCCACAGACAGGGAGTGAGCTATGATAGACAAACTCCGCATACTTGAACACAAGACAATTGACCCAATCGCTCGGCGGCTGGCGCCCTATGTCTCGGCAAATGTCGTATCGGCCCTGTCGCTCGTGGCCGCCTTAGCTGCCGGAGCTGCTTTCTGGCGAGGGATGCCCATTCTTGGCGCCGTACTGATTTTGAGCAATGGCTTTCTGGATATGCTGGATGGATGTGTCGCAAGAGCGCGGGGTACGACCGGTGCGTTCGGGTCATTTGTCGATAAGATCATCGACAAATACAGCGATTTGATTTTCCTGCTTGGAATGCTGCTGGGCGGTCTTGCGCATCCCGTCCCTGCGGTCATTGCGATGGTCGGCATCCCGTTATCGACGTATATCAACTCGGCCGTCGAGGGCTTGTCGAAAGGGCAGGTCAAGCTGCAGGAGAAGTTCTCACTGAGATTCCTGCGGATCATCATTCTGGTCGCCGGGGGCCTGTCGCATCAGACGCGGATAGCCGTCTGGCTCGTAGCCGCCGTCGTTGTCTATGCCGTCGTATCAAGGATGATCTACGGCCTGATTCTTCTTAGACGCCAAAAGTAAGAATCGCTAATGAAAGTGCATACAGCCTGAAGGGTGCAAAATCTCGCACCATTCTGATTGTATCGGTTCATTCTCCCAAGTTTATAATCCGCCATGTATCTATTTCTCACATAATTTGGTGCGATTCATCGCACCCTACCTAACTCCGCCAGACCCCTCGGCAGAAATGCGTACACGTCCGCAATAAATAGATACAGTCTTCGTTCATTCAGAAATGAGATTATTATTTTCTTTTTTGATAGGGCTTTCAATTTTTACAACTCTATTTGTTGAATCAGCTTGTTCCCATACCTGGAGAGGCGCGGGTTCTCCGGGCTTCCTTTCAATATGCTTTGCGCGACTAATATATTCATCAAGGGTCAATGTGCCTTCAGGAAATTTTAAGTTAGCGTTTGCCTTTACGGCTGGAAGCATTTTCTCAATATAATGTGCAGGGACTACATAGCTTATAGTAGTTGGAGAGGTGAAAATATGAGAATGAAATGAAGGCTCGAGTAACTCCATTTCTTTCCTATATTTTTGAGGCAATTCTGACTTTGTTTTACGCTTTTCTTCGAGACTACCATATAATACGCCAATAACATCTCCGGTCTCAGGAAGAAAAACTGGTGACCCACTTGCTCCACCCTGAACCATAACGTTTATCATTAAAGCATGGGGTGTCTCACATTGAAAAGGAAGCACGGCACTTATGATTCCTTTTTGAAGAGTAGGAGCTAATTGATGCAGATAGCCGGGCGCCATCAGCGTCTCGGTCCCCATGGGAAAACCTGCAACAGCTATCTCTCGTCCCTCCTTTATCTCTTTCAAATCATATTTTACATTGGCTTTGGGAAGATTTTTCATTTTAACATGAATAAAGGCTACATCAGGTTTTGATGGGCCGTAGTAAGCTTCCCCATGCTCCATATGGGAGATGCCGAAAACACCGAGCACTTCGAGGAAAATAGTTGCCAGTCCTTTTTCAGGAATGAAATGCCAGACCACGCAATTAACAGGCCACAAATCAGGTGGACAATCGGCAGGTTTAGGAAGTTTTGGTATCGATTTAACTACATGGTCATTTGTAACAACAATTCCATCATCTACAATGAATCCGGTTCCAAATATGGGAGGAAACTCAGGTAATTTCTTGTCTTGCCCATAAACGGGATGAAATTTAGGAATAAATGCCACAACTGCAGGTTTGATCTTATCATATGATTCAGTCAAATCCATCTTTCACCTCTCATCTAACGTCGAGTGCCGCGTGTTCAGCTTGTCCGAGTTGCGTGCGTGTTGTTGTTTGCCGTCGATTTCCCCTTTCTTAACCATACCTAAGTATTGGAAGTTGTTTGCTTCATCGGGTTCTTGTATTGAATCCGGGGACGGTTTATTTATTTCTCCCTTTAACTAAGGCACTCTAACAAAACCTAAAGATTGAGTAGTGGTTTGTCCGATGCAACA
>CAYWZW010000066.1:0-29122 GCA_964462945.1 uncultured Pirellulales bacterium | reverse complement strand
AACCTGTGACCCGCTGATTAAGAGTCAGCTGCTCTACCGGCTGAGCTAATCGCCCCGATTCTTGCCTACAAAGAATACGCAAAATCGCAGTCTATCATCGGTCGAGCAATATTGCAAGGGGATAGGTCTCAAAATTCCGCCTGCCGTGCGCCGGTTGCCCTCGGCTGCGGAATATCCTTGCAAGGCTTAGTCCTTTGGACTATAAAGACCGTCTATGTTTAGCCGGTTTTGAGTTGACGTGAATGTCATCCAGGATTTGCAGACCACAAGGGACAAAGATATGAGATACAGCCGGATGTTCATACCAACGGTAAAGGAAACTCCCGCTGATGCAGAGACAATCAGCCACCAACTGATGATTCGCGCGGGCTTGAGCCGCAAAGTCGCCAGCGGCACCTATACGTATCTTCCGCTTGGCTGGCGCAGTCTGCTCAAAATCATAGCCATCGTCCGCGATGAGATGAACAAGGCCGGCGCCCAGGAAATTCTGGTTCCGTCCCTGCAGCCGCTGGAGCTCTGGGAGAGGACGGGCCGCAGCATTGATTATGGCCCGACGATGTTCCGTCTCGAAGACCGGCACGGCAAGGGAAACGTGCTCGGCCCGACCGCCGAAGAGGTCGTTACTTATCTTGCGGCCGGCGAAATAAAGTCTTACAAGCAAATGCCGGTCAATCTGTATCAGATCAGCTCTAAATTCCGCGATGAGTTTCGTCCCCGGTTCGGAGCGATTCGGTCCCGCGAATTCATTATGAAAGACGCCTACAGTTTCGATGCCAGGCCCGAGGGGCTCGATAAATCGTACAAGGCCATGTACGATGCGTATTGCCGGATTTTCAAGCGATGCGGGCTCGAATACGTGATCGTCGAAGCGGAAGTGGGGGAGATGGGCGGCTCCGACTCACACCAGTTCACGATCCCTTGTGAATCCGGCGAGGATACCATCGTTTACGCGGAAGACGGCTCCTACGCGGCAAACCTCGAACGAGCCGCTGTGGACCCGGTTTCGAGGCAGCAGCGCGACGGCAATGTCCCGTCGTCGGATGAGGTGCACACACCGAGTGCCGGCAGCATCGAGGCGGTTTGTGCCTTTTTGGGAACCCAGCCAAAGGACATGATAAAGACACTCATCTTCAGCGCCGGAAACGATACCGTTGCCGCGTTAGTGCGCGGCGACCACGAGCTGAACTCAGAGAAGCTGTCACAAGCCCTCGGCGGCAGGCACATCGAATTAGCCCAGGAGCGGGTCATCGAAGAGGCTACCGGCGCCAAAGTGGGTTTTGCCGGGCCGATAGGAATTGCCGGGCGGGTGGCAAAGATGGTGATTGACCATTCTGTTGCAGCGATGGCCATGGGCGTCGCCGGCGCCAATAGGACCGACTACCATATCAGGAATGTTGTGCCGGGCAGGGACTTCCCGCTGGAAGGGGACAACATCATTGTAACAGATATACGCTATGCCCAGGAGGGCGATACGCACGAGGGCAGGAAATTGCTCTTTAAGAAGGGCATCGAAGTCGGCCAGGTGTTCAAGCTGGGAACAAAGTACAGTGAGAAGCTGGGCGCGAAATTCCTCGATGAAGAGGGAAATGAGAGGGCCTGCATTATGGGCTGCTACGGCATCGGCATAAATCGCATTTTCGCCTCTGCCATCGAGCTCGGCAATGATGATGACGGCATTATCTGGCCGATCAGCATTGCTCCCTTCGAGGTCATTGTGACGTGCGTTAATCAGGAGGATGCAGAAGTTGCCGGGGCGGCCGAGAACATCTACGAGCAATTGGCAAGCAGGGGTATCGACGTCTTATTGGACGACAGGGTCCTGCGAGGCGGAGCGAAATTCAAGGACGCCGATCTGATTGGCATACCGGTCAGGGTCACCGTCGGCAAAAAATCACTTGCCGAAGACAATGTGGAGATCAAGCTGCGCCACGAGTCCCATAGCCACAGGGTTTCTGTCGAAGAGGTCACCGATAAGACGATCGAGCTGGTCGGCGCCCTGAAGGAACAATTAGAGGCTTGAGCCGGCGCACGAGGTGACAATAGGTTATGCGAGGGCGGATACGAAAGAGGCCTTTGGGTCGGGAAGAAACCGCCCGAACACAAAGGCCTGCTTCGAGAGCCGGCAAAAGCGATATTTATTCGTTCATGCTGGCATAGATCTTTAAGAACGAATCGGAGTAAATCTGCTTGTTCATCAGCATTTCCGCCGTGGCCAGCACGCTCATCAGCTTTTCGTCGAGCACATCGACAATGGCCGAATCCAGACCCCGTGAAATCCCCATTGCGAGGAATACGCGGTTTATCAGGCTTCTTTCCGTCGCCCCCTGAGAGAGATTCGACAGGCCGATTGTCATGTGGGGGGCTGGCTCGGACAGAAACCTGATCTGGTCCATGGCCGCAAGAATATTGCCGGGCTGAACCTGTGCGTTCGGCACCTTGACCGGCAGAATAATAGGATCGATGAACAGCCGCTGGGTGTCGAATCCCTTCTCCATCGCCTTCGAGATGATATCCGCCGCTATCGCCACGCGGGTGTCCACATCCTGCGGCACGCCGTTTTTGTCCATGGTCAGAGTGATTATGCTCGCTTTGGGCCCGGCCTGGTTTGCCATTTCCATGTACTTATCAAATATTTCTTCGTCCGTTTTCTTATTGAGGGGCGTCGAATTCAGGATCACCCCGTTCTCGGCGTTGATGACCTTCAACCCCGCTGCGATAACACTCGGTTTCTGCGAATCGAGGCTCAGGGGAGTGGAGCACGTTTCCTGGATTGTCTCGACGAGCCACTGCATGGCCCCCGCCTGGTCCGCCGCGGCGGTGCCCACGTTCACATCCAGATAGGTAGCCCCTGCTTCGGTCTGCTTCTTCGCCACTTCCTGAATGACCTTCTTGTCCTTGTCTGCGATAGCCTGTTTGACATTGGTAAACATGCCGTTGATTCGTTCTGCAATTATGATCATAGCAATCTTATCCTTTCTGTTCTTGGAGGTGACTGTGCCTGTTTTCTCCGGGCCGATGCCTTGTCTTGCCCTGGAATTCATTTTTTGCGCCACACCTCGTTGATAAAGTTTTTGACGGCGGCGACCGCCCTGGGATGGCGCATGCGAATGATATCGACGCCGGCTTGCAGCAGACACGTAGCGGTCGCCGCTTCCCACATCGGTCCCCGGTCGGCGACGTCGCCCCAGCCGGGGGCGTTCGTGAGCTTGGCTTCCTTGGCCCGCCAGGATTCATAACCAACGTCGCAAATGGCCGGCATAGCCATCATTTTGTCGCCGGTAAGGGCGGCCTGCCGCTGCCGCTCCTGAATCGAATACGCATACTCGATACCGTACCCCAGCGCGCCGGTGACTTGAAACGTCACGATTCGTTCGAGTGGAAACCCCATATCGGAGGCTAAAATGTTTACCTGTTTGGCAATGTTGATATCCAGAGGGGCCTCGGTAATAAGAAAGTGACCGTCAGCTAAGGCAATAGCAGTCAAGGACTTGTAATTGTCCTCTGTGACGGTCCCGATCAGGCAGCTCTCGCCTTTTGCGGCGCCGCTCACCTTGGGCATGACCTGGTTGTCTTTTTCGTCATATCCGCAGCTCCAGAGCACAAGGGGTACGCCAACCGCCTTCAACACCTCCTCGGTGACTTTGACGGCATGAGCGGCGTCCTTGTCGCCCTTGTCCGGGTGAATGCCTTCGAATTTCACGCAGATCAAGTCGGCTCCGAACTCTTCCACGCATTTCTTGGCCCAGTCGCCGGGGCTGTCGAGGACGTTCTTGTAGGGTTCGACCAGGGCGTCGGGCCAATCTTCGGGCCTGGTATCCAGCACGTCCATGGCCACCACGGGCTTTTCGCCGGCATCGCCCGGGGAGCCGCCATAGACCATATTACGTGCTCCACCGACCGTGACGGTCGAGCTTCGTGTCCCTCTGTCCGCGTTGGTCGCGCCCAGCGTGACCCGGTTGACCGAGCCGGTGAAGCTTTCTGTAATTTCGGGAACCAGCATCTCACATTCTCCAAAAATGACTCAACGTTTACGCAGAACTCATAACAAGAGTTTTGCAAAATCGAAGTTAGGCATACTTTTGGAAAGAAAAAATCTTCTCTTTTGATTTTTTCTTTCTAAAACACGACGCGTAACATTTGATACGACAATAGGTTATAATATAATACGCCATTATTTTCAGAAAATCGTGAAACCGATTTTCTGGAATAATATATGCCTAACTTCGATTTTGCAAAAGTTCAGTCATAACCAATATATGTTCGAGTATCGCCCGCACGGCCGCGAGCGCCGGGCTATCGTCATCAAGGTCGAAGACCGTCTTGCCTTGCATGGAGGCGTCATAGACGGCCTTATCATAAGGGATGTGTCCAAGAATGTCTATTGCGTTCAGTTTTTTGCCTTTGTCCGTCCGGCTCCATACGACACCGATTTGCCTGACGGCTATCGGCAATTTCTTGGCCAGGTCAAAAATCCTCCGGGCCGTGACAGCCCCGACAGGGGTGGGCTCCGCTACGATGCAGAGCATGTCAACATTGTTGGTGGTCCGCCGCGAAAGATGCTCCATCCCCGCCTCATTGTCGATGATCACGAACCGGTACTGCGAGCTGAGCTCGTCCAGAAATTTTCGCAGCATATTATTTACGGCACAATAGCAGTGCGGCCCTTCCGGCCGGCCCATGGTGAGCAAATCGAATCCGTCCGCCTCCGTAATTGCCTGCTGGATGCCATACTCGACCGACCTGACCCTGTCCATGCCTGTATCGGCGGGCGGCTTGTCGCGCGCGCGTTCGCGAATGTCTGCGACAATACCGACCGGTTCGACTCCTAACATCAGGCCCAGACACGAGTTGGGATCCGCGTCCACGGCAAGGACGGCCCCTTTATCGGCCTGCTCCAGCAGCGCCCGGATGAACATGGCCGCCAGAGTCGTCTTGCCGGACCCGCCTTTTCCACTTATTGCGATTGTCGTTGCCATACGTCTGTACAGTTTCCTTTTCTACAATTCATCTGCAAGTCTTTTACAGTTTTTCAGGTGCATGACCGGCGGCGACAATGATATGCGGATAGCCCGTCCACCTATTTGGCTGATTCTTCTACACACGATGCGTTGCCTTTTCCGTCACTGATGGAAACAGCGATAAATCCGTATGCGGCAGGAAATTGGCTCTTGTAAATTCGTCCATATACCCCGGATGACTCATCAAATCAAAATACGTCATGCCCTGGGCAATCTTCTCCGCCGTTTCAAGGGCTTTTCGGCTCAACAAAACGGTCTTGGCCCCTGCGATCGACGTATTTCCAACGAATTGTATCTTCTCCACGGGCACATCGGGCAGCATTCCGATGGTAACAGCTTGTCGAACGTTCAGGAAGTTTCCGAAGCCCCCGGCCAGATAGACGGCCTCCAGGTCTTCCGGCTTTGTCTGGGTTGACTCCATGAGCACTCTGATGGCGGCGAAGACACCTGCTTTCGAGCGAACCAGGTTGTTAATGTCCGCCTGCGTAATTACGATCTCATGGCGGCCGTCAGCCGCAGGAACCAACTGGAACTGCCAACCCTCGTCTCCCCGGGTTAATCCCGGCTGACCGTCAATCTTGAATCGCCCGGTTCGGTCGATGATACCATTCACGAAGAGTTCAGCCAGGATGTCCAAAAGACCTGAGCCGCAAATACCGACCGGGGGGGTGTCCGCAATCGTCCTCAGCTCGACGAGGCCGCCGTTGAGAATTGTCACTTTCTCAATCGCCCCGGCTCCAGCTCTCATTCCATGTTTGACGCCGCTTCCCTCGAACGCAGGGCCCGCGGAGCTGGAGGCGCACACCAGCCAGTCGCGGTTGCCGAGAACCACCTCCCCGTTGGTTCCGATGTCGGCAAACAGATAGATGCCTTCCTTGGTATATATTCGGGTCGTTAATACCCCCGCGACTATGTCACTGCCCACGTAAGCGGCTACGCCGGGCAGGCAGTACAGCAGGCCCCGCTTGTTGATCTGGATTCCCGCCTCCGCCGCCCGAATGGGCGGCACGAAGCCGGCCGAGGCGACGTACGGCTCTCTGCGGATTCGCGTCGGATCCAGATTCAGCAGGAAATGGATCATGGCGGTGTTGCCGGCGCATATCACTGTGCTTATTTCATGCAAGTCAACCTTCTGCCGGGCCGCCAGCGTCACGATAAGACCATTCACGTCCTGAACGATGCGATTTTGCATTTCGTCAAAGGCGTCGTTTTGCTCCGCGTAGATGATCCGGCGGATATAGTCCTCGCCGAAGTTGATCTGGCTGTTGTAGGTGGCCTCTCTGTCTAATGTTGTGGCATTTGTCAAATCGATAAGGTGTGCCACCACCGTTGTTGTGCCCAGATCGACGGCCACGGCGAAGTTTCTCTTGGAACGGTTGCCGGGTTCAACTTCGATAACCTCCGTCGTTCGGCCTCGGCGGCCTATCGTGACGGTAGCCTTGTAGTTGCAGCTCTGCAGCAATCCGGAGAGTTTCTGCAGGATGCGGAAGCCGGTTTGCATGATGGGGGCATCGATGTGCCGGCGTATCGCCAGGTACAGACGCTCATGATCCGCCGTGTGGTCGTGCACCGTCGGCGGCGACATCTCAAGGAAGATCTTCCGAACCAGGGGATCGAACTTGAACGTCCCCGCCTGGATGTCCCCGGCAAGCTCGCTGAACCTGTGGGCGTCGGCGTCCATAAGAATCTGACTTGTTTCCAAAGCATGGGACTTTGGCACCGTCAGACGCATATCGGAAAGGACTTTGGTCTGGCACGCCAGGACAACGTTCTGGCGTATCTCGTCCGGGGTCAGTAACGTGGTGGGCCTGCTCTGAAATTGCCCTTCGTCGATCGTTACTTTGCACTTGCCGCAGTAGCCGTCGCCGCCGCAAATGCTGTTGAGGTAAATGCCTGCTTTGTGTGCGGCATCGAGCAGAACGGTCCCGACCGGCACCGTGATCCCGAGGCCCATCGGCTCAAAACGGACTGTGCATTTTTTCTTCCCGTCGGTTTCCATGGATGCGTGAATGGGTGGATTTGCGATTACGTTCGCGTGCTCGCGAGCCGGCTCACCCGCCCAATCAATTCCACACCTCCTGCAGGTATTTAGGCAGCATCGAACACTCACGAGGGCCAACCAGAATCTCCCAGTTTGTGGCTTCTTCGAGCTTACCGCTCATCACCGCGACATAACCGGGAATTATTAATTTGCGGTGCTTGACCAGCTTGTCCACGCCGTACTTGGCCATAGCGTCAGCCACCGTCTTTTCGTTCAGCTTGTCTCCGGAGTAAGCGGTCAACACACTGGTGCCTTCCGTGTCCACCACGAGAATATAGCTCGGGACTCTGCTGGCCTCCACATCCGATTCCACGGTATAGTACGTCAGAGAGAAGTTGGTCGTGAACATCAGCGGGGAGTTGGCATCGGGCTCGCCGATGGGATACACTTTCGGCTCCACCTGAACGGGCTTCTGCGGATCGGTGAAGATATTCATCACTGCCGTGAGCATGGGCAAAAGCGCGTACGGCTCGACGGTGTCAACCACCACGATGCCGGAGTACTTGCAGATCAGACCTATGGCGGCTGCCGCTTGTGTGTCCGCATCGCCGTCCGTCACGACGGACATTGTCGGATAGCCCAACGGCCTGAAGACCTTTTTCAGCGCTAAAGCTCGCATCTTTGACAGATCGAATAGCCGATCCCGGAGGCTCGCTCCGCCCGGCCCGGACAGTACGATATCCTCCACTCCTTGAGCCTTGATCTTTTCGGTGAGCGCGGCGAGGGCCTCGATAGAATCGGCTTTCGCTGCGAGCGGGCAGCCGTTCTCCTTGGCGATTTTCGCCATGGCTTCGGCCGTATCCGGCGCCGCCCAGGCCAGCAGAGGGCGGGTCTCCTTGACGCGGCCTACGGCGGCAGTCATCGCTTTAGGTGATTGTGTCACTAAGATCAGAGGAAGGCCGCTCTTGGCCTTAACCGCGGCACAGGCCGAGGCAAACGAGTCCGGCGAGCCGCTGTCATTGACAACGGCTATGGCGCTAATCCCAATCTTAGTGCCCACCCGCTCAAACTGAAGTGCATTCACTCGTTCGATGCGCTTGGTCAGGTTCTCGCCCGTCAGCTTGTCCGAGACGGTCACCGCCAGAGCCGTGGGATTGTGGAATTTCTCTTCGTGCCTGAACATCACCGTCTCCTGTCCAATCTGGACTTGAGCTTCTGCGGCGCCGAAGACCACTTTGCGCATCGGCGGGGCTGCGGCCGCGGCGAGCTTGTCTTTGGCTTCCTGGGAAACATCCGGGCACTCCTCAAGCTTGGCCCGCTTTTGAGCCAGCGCCATGGCAAAAGCCAGACACGTCGGCATGCCGCACTTCTTACAGTTGGTTTTCGGCAGGAGTTTGAATATTTCCAATCCGGTCAGGGCCATAGCATTTGTCCTTTCTTTATGTGGTCTTACTTCCCGTTTTCTTTTTCCTTGCTTTTTTAGAACATAGGCTCCAGAGTCGCCACGGGATGCCCGTTCTTGGTGATAAACGCGAAAACCTCTTCCTCGGTGGTTGCGGCGGTCTCATCGGCGATCTTGGCCAGGAAATCCTCGCCGCCAAGCCCAAGCTCCTCTGCTCTCTTGGTGAAAGCGTCCTTGATTTCTTCTTTGAGCATCTTGGGCATCCAGACGATCCGTCGAATTCCACCCTCGGCGGCGATGAATTTCTTCGAGTTGATGTAGTGCTTGGAATGTCCGATGAAGCCCGGCGTCTGCTGTCCTCCGCCGACCGTGCCGGCCAGCGTCGAGAACTTCATTCCACACGGCGTCATGTCGGCAAATTCCCTGTTGACGATCATGATCCCTCCGGTTGAAGGCAGCACCGCTGCGATGCACTCAAAGCAGCCGCAGGACGTCATCGGATCGACGATCATGCTGTACTGGCTCATTCGCTCGATGTTACTGCCGCTTGCTTTGACGACAAATGCGTTGACCCTGTCCCACTGGCCGATGGTTGGCTCGATGCAAGTGCCTTTCGAAATAGGCTGGTTCGGGCCCGAGGGGGTAATCTCGTAAGCGGCTCGGCAGTCCAGCCAGCTATAGGCCCCGCACAAACCGGGCCGCTCCGGAGAAACGACGCACACGTGGTTCGGAGCGAAACTCTGGCACAGGAGGCAGGAGTAGAAGGTTTCCACGTCTTCGTCCTGCATCCCTGCCAGTCGCGCATCCCGCTCGGCGTACACCGCCTGGGCCTGCTGGCGCAGCGCCACAACCTGCTTTTCGTCCGTGTATATCTTGACCTGCACCTTATCGACAATACTCGAATACTCATCATGGAACTTCGCGTGCAGGAGTCTGCCGATATGTTCGAGTTTGAAGCCCGCCTTGGCCGCGTTCTTGCTGATTCGCACCCAGTTGATGTCCCTCTGGCCCATGTGCCAGATTCCCTGGGCTTCGTTCAGGAACGTATGGATCTGCCGCTCCAGCACTGGTTCGAAATCCTCCTGCATCTTTCTGCCGGCTATTTCAACGATGATTCCCAGCGGCAGCTTTCCGCCCGCCTCAACCGAATCACTGTCCGGCCCTACGACTTCAACCTCGCCATCCTCAATCTCGCTGATGTCGCGCATTCGAACCCATTCGAAGGCAGGCGTTCTCTGGCCGCCGAACTCACAGTGCATGTCCTCTTTGCGGATTCGCTCGCCCTCGAAGGCCGGGCTGACCGCGACCGGGATAGGTATTTTAGTTATCTTTATCTTCAGGCCGCGCACTTCAATCGCCTTTTCCACGATTTGATCGTGGGGAATCCTGGAGACCACGTGCTCGTAGGTGCAGACGCCGGTGGGCAGAATCTCCGGGATGTCCGAATCGGCAATCGTTGGGAAGCCGTAATTAATCGCCCCGGCGGCGGTCGCATACCACTCATCGGAAACCTCGCCCATAGCCAGAACAAAGGCAAAAATCCTGTTTTTGTTATAGAGCAGGTTGCGTCTGAAATCGCCGGGTTGAACGCCGCCGAAGCTCAGCGCCGCGCGGCTGGCGAAGCCCAGTGAGTAGATGGCGGAGGTAATCTCCCTGCCGAAAGGCACCAGGCGGGTCTCCCACCCTAACTGGACGCCGCCTTCAACAAGCTGCTCGGCGAAAGTCGTCCCGTTATTGTGCGCCGACATGAAGACATACAGGCAGCGTTCCTGGAGTTTGCGGGCGATAGTGACCGCCGTTTCGACGTCCGGCGCGGCCCCGACAATGGCCGCAAATCCGGGCGCTGTGCCGTCCACGAACTGAATGCCGCGCTCGCGGAGGATCACGTCATCGGCTGCTCCCAGCCAGAGGTCATCGACCGGGTTGGGGCCAATGAGATATTTGCAGGCTTCGATGATCTCCTCCGCAAACAGCGTTGCCATGCCGGCATCGAGAGCCTGGCCGAGGTAGGGCACCCACAAGTCATCATCGACGGGCGGCGGCAGCAGGCCCTTAATCTCCTGCATCACTTCCTGGAAATCCGCTAATTTCTCGACCGCCGTGCCGGTCATCGAGTAGATGATCGGGATGTAATAGCCGGTGTTCGGAAACTCCACCCGGCAATCTTCCCCCTTTTCCCTGATTGCTCGAGCCAGGATGTCTTCCGCCTGTTTCGCTATCTTATGAGCGCCGCGGATGGCCGCTGATGCTATGATTTTTGACATAGACTAACCTTTCTTCGATTCTCAATTCCCTATTCTGGCTTCCCATCATCCCAGGACGTCGCTGAAGGATGCGGCTGCGGCCTCACTCGACAGCCAAAGCCCGCCGATCCGCCATATCGTAGAGCTTGCGTTCCTTTGCTTTGTTGATTCCCAGGGCATCGCGTTTGCTCTCGATATGTTCCAGCATCATCTCCGCGGCCTTGATGGGATCAGATTCGACCGCCCAGCGACCGCCCAGGTCCTTCTCGATTCCGTTGAACAGGTAATCGCATACGTTTTCGCTGCCCAGCACCGGCATGACTTCCCTGGCGAAGACAACAAGCACGCCGCTGGCAACGAAATATTGCCCGATAGCCAAAGCCTTCTCACTGACCGACTCCAGGCATGCCCCGGCCACGGGCAGCTCGGAAATATCTTCCCCAAGGCCGCCTTCGCGGACCAGCTCGCTGCATGAGACCAGCAAGCGGCTGTTGTCAACGCAACTGCCGCAGGTCAGCACGGGCGCGATGCCTACCGCTTCACAGACTTCCCTCAGACCGGGGCCGGCCAGCTCCAGCGCCTCCTTTGGGTTTGTCAGGCCTTGTTTGCCGCACGCGATGGTCGCGCAGCCGGTGGTCAGCACCAAAACATCTTTCTTAATCAGCTCTCGCGTTAGGGTCGTGTGCGTCCAGTCTTGCGGTATTTTGGGGTTCGTGCAGCCGACGATGGCCGCGATTCCACGGATTCTGCCGTTAATGATGTTGTCGTTCAAAGGCCGGAAACTCGCACGGAAACGCCCGCCTAACATGTAGTTGATGGATTCGAAGCTGAAACCGCCGACCGCCGATTTCTTGTCTTTGGGAATATAGACTTCGCCGCGATTCTTGTAGTTATCGATGGCCATTTTGACCAGTTTCTTGGCGGTGTTGAGCGCTGTTCTCTCGTCGATCGAAACATGCTCCACGCCCGGCATCCTGGCCTTGTCGGAGGTGGTTACCAGCTTGGTGTGGTAGCACTTGGCTACACTCGTCAGGCCCTGCATCACGCACTGGACGTCAACGGCCATCAGCTCTATCGCGCCGGTAGCGATGACCAATTCCTGATTGAGGAAGTTGCCCGCGATGGGTATGCCGTGCCGCATCAATAGCTCGTTAGCTGTGCAGCATGTTCCTGCCACGTTGATTCCCCCGGCGCCGGCCTTCCTCGCCTCGTCCAGCAACTGCTTGTCCTGGGAAGCCGCCACTATCATCTCGGACAATATAGGCTCGTGCCCGTGGACGATGATATTCACCTGGTCCTTTTTGAGGACGCCCATGTTCACCTCGCCTCGCCCGGGGTAAGGTGTGCCGAAGAGAACGTCCTGCAGCTCTGTGGCAAGCATGGCGCCGCCCCAGCCGTCGGCCAAAGCCACCCGGCTGGCGTGCATAAGAATATTCCTATAATCCTGATCCACGCCCATCGTGCTGCGATGCAGGGATTCCGTGACTTCGCGGTCAACGGCCCGGGGGGTAATGCCTAACTTTTTCCAGATTTCCTGACGGGGGGCCGGGGCCCGGCGGGCCATAAGCTGTGTTCCTTCGGACTTGCCGAACTCGCCCAGGGCGATCTTGCCGACATCGACGGCAATCTCACTGGCCGAACGGTCTTTTGTCTCCACGCCCAGTTCCCGCGCGAGCTTGTGCAGCTTGACTGTATCCTTGAGCTTGTAATCTCCCGCCTCACCCTTGGCGGTCGCAATAAACACCTCAGCTACGGTCCGGCCGTGGTCGCTATGGGCGCTGACACCGGCGGCTACGGCTCGCAGAAAATTGCGAGCTACAATTGTATCCACATCGGCGCCGCAGACGCCCAGCGCGGCTTTTTTTGTGATCCGGCAGGGGCCCATAGCACAGATCCGGCAACATATACCCTGTTTGCCAAAGCCGCACTGCGGCAATTGGGTTTCCAGCCTGTCCCAGGCGTTCTGCTGACCGGCTTGCGCCATCCGAGCTATCATTTCCTGTGCTGCTTTGTCAGAGCTGCGTTCCTTTGGTTCCATAAAAACTCCTCGTTCTATAGGCTAACACTTGCATATCAAGAAGTTATGAAGTTTGCCTACGTACATAATAGAAATCCCTGGTGTTGTCAATTCTCGTTTTCTGACCTTTCAAAGGAGCTTTGCCAGCCGGTTCTTGGCCTGCTTCAGCTCCTCTGTGACCTCGGCATCGGCCCCAAATACCGGAGCACGTTTGAGATCCGCCTGCTGCAGAGCGCGACTGTACTTGAGGGTTCCCAGCAGCGCTACGTCACTTAACTGGGATTTAATGACGTCTATCTGAACACTTTCCGTGATTTTGTTGGCAACCACGCCGACATGACGAATGCCCAATCTCCTGCCCATGCCGGCCATATTCCTGGCCGTTTCGATACTCCTTGCCCCAGGCTCGACAACCAGGACCAGCGCATCGATACCTTGAACACTCGCTCTGCCCATGAATTCAACACCCGCCGCCAGATCGACGAGGACCAGCTCTTGCCGCTGCAATATGGTATGCGTGAGCAGAGCCTTCAAGAATGCCCCTTCGGGGCAGGCGCAGCCCGCACCGGCGCGCATAATAGCCCCCAAGACCAGCAATTTCACGCCGTTCGTTTTGAGCCAATACCGTTCCGGCAGGTCGCTGACCTTGGGATTCAGCGTGAAGTACATGCCCACAGAATCTTTTCCGGTGCCGGTGCGCTCGGCGATCAGCTCTTTCATTTTGATAAGCGGCTCCGGACTCAGGTCCGAAGGTATGCCGAAGGCCGAGGAAAGGTTCGTGTCGGGGTCCGCGTCGATAACCAGAACGTCAAATCCGTCTTGAGCGAACAATTGTGCCCAAATCGCAGATACGGTAGTTTTACCAACACCCCCTTTGCCGCCAATTGCTATTTTTACGCCCTGCATCGCAAATATAGATAAGAGGTTTTCACCCCAACTGCGTGGACTGCCGTATCTGAACGCTATGGTATTACCCTAAACGGAAAATCCAACCTTTTAGCGTCTCTTTGGCAGGCTGTCAAACATTATTCCAGCACGGAGCAACTTTTATGTTCCGGCTGATTTCCAGAATTTATACGCGGGCAACCGGTAAGTGTTCGGTCTCTTCGGCCTGGCGAAAGCTCCGACGATGCCTGCCGGCGAATACGGCGTGCCTGACGGCTCTCTTGCGACAATGCAGCGGCGTCTCAGTCACCTTCGGCAGCTTTCGCCAGGGCTTGCACCGTTAGATTTACAGCCGCCAGCAGGGCGTCCAGCGGCAGTTGGTCGGCTGCGCTTTTGTCGAACAGTATCGACGATCGGGCGTCAAATTCCTCGCACCGGCCCCAGATAACTATGGTCAGCGGCACCCTGGGCAATACGTACAGCCGGACTGATGCATCGCCGAATTCGCACCGTTTGGCATCGAATTGCCCTGACACTCCGTGCAGAAGCTCAGGACGGTCGCCGAAGACGCTCTGCAATTTCTCCGTGGGAAGGCCGTGGGGACCGCGAAAGAAGAACTGCCCGCCGGGCAAAGTTTCTGCACGGCAGAGTTTATCGACGAGCGGCACATCCCGCGCGTTTATCAGATATGCCAGAAGGCAAAGCTGCTCAAGAAACCCCGCAGGCCGTTGAGCCGGCTCGGCAGCGGGGCAGAAAATGTCTCTGTCGGAAAGGCTGACAACATATTCGACGTTCAGAAGCGCAAGAACATAGCGTTCAGGATTGATTAGATATTGACACTTCGCCCGCCGTGCCGTTTCGGTGCGGTCGAGCTTCTCAAGCTGTGCCCAAAGACCTTCGTGAGCCATCACGCTCCTGAACTTTCATGCCTGGTATTTCTCGGTCGCCTGCAGTGGATGGGAACCCTGGAGCTTTCAATACTCAGACCTTCAGTGCGGCACCAGGACGCACGTACGCCGGTGATTTCATTTGTGTCGTCAAACTTGATTGCCGGCCTTCCTCTGAAAGTCCTCATAGTCAGCCATCGTATTCAGATTCGCCAGGCTCGCTTCCAGTTCAGCGTGCTTCACCGTGCACAGGGAAAAGATGTCACTTATTTTGCGGCCCCCTGATGACAGAACTCTGTCAATTGCCCGCAGCGCGCTCTTGCGGTACACCGCGAAAAGGGGCTCACATTTTCCATCGGCGCTGACCGGAAGAACGATGTCCGCATTGCTGCCGGCGGCTTGCGAAAGCATTCTTCTGACGTACCTCAGCTCTATGTTCGGGATATCGCAGGCGACTACAAAATTAAGGTCGCTGGCAGAGGCGCCTAAAGCCGACGCGATCCCCATCAGAGGTCCCTGTCCGGGGACTTTGTCCGGGACGATCTCAACGCCGAGAAAGGCGAGCTTTTCCACTTGATCAGCGCTGATAAGTATCTGCTCGAAACCGTTGCGAAGCTGCCGGCAAATCCTTTCTATAAGGGGCCGCCCGTTTATCGGCAACATGCTTTTGTCGGTACCCATTCGCCGGCTGCCTCCGCCCGCCATGACTATTGCCGTGGCCTTTTCCGGGAGTACCCATTTGCCCTCAACAATCTCTATCCGGTCAAGGTCGGGACTGAATCCGCCGTCGTGCGAGATAACAATTCTGTCGGCGTATCTTCCGACCTGGAGGGCCGAGTTTTTCCATGCGTTTAAATCGGGACGTCCGGCCATTAGGAAAAGCCCCGGCTCTACAACGTGCCGGAGTGAATTCGATTCGCAGATTGAGACGGCGTCGAAACCAATGGTGTGCAGCAGGGCGGTTGAAGCCTCCTGCAGATGCTCTGTCTGAGCGCGAAGCCAAAATACCCGGCTTGCGCCCGCCGACAAGAGCCTGCCTGTGTCTTTATCCGAGTTCTTATCGGTCTCTTCGGTGATGCAGAAATCTTCCTGAAGGGAAGAACAAACGCCGCAACCTTCACCGCCGCGCGGACATCGCCCGTCTTTCTCCTTAATCGTAGTGACCTTTACTCCCACGATGTCATGGCTTTTGCTGAATTTCCTCAGAAGCGTGCAAGCCAACTTAGTCTTGCCAATGTTAGACCCGGCAGAACCGATCATGAGCATCCCATCAAGCTTGATCATGTTGCCCCTCGCAGCGACTGACGGCGACCATTGAGTAGGCGAATGATTTTTCTGAAAGACTCCGGCTCGGCCACGTCAACGTCCCAGCACCGAAAATCGGGGTATACGTGGTGAACTGACTCGACCAGCTCCCGGCGGACAACAAGCAGTATGGCGGCGTTAATCGAAGCCAACAGCGAATTGACACTGCTGCGCCAGCCTTGGCCACTAAGTTCCAGAGGCCCGAATTCATCCACAATGACCAGGTCGGCAGATTCTACCGCCTCCTGGCTCAGGGCCGCGGTGCCAAGCTTCAAGCCATCATCGATGAACGCAAACGGCCACGTTGGGCTTGCGTCCATCCTGCGCCTTGCCAAGGGCGCCCGAGTCTCATCTCGCAGATCAAGGACGTCGAATCCCATCAATCTGCCTTTGCGATACAAAGACGGTGCCAATACGCCGGCAACGTCAAATCCTTCGGCACGGGCGATTTTGACTAGATTGGCAGCGCCGGTCGTCTTGCCGGAGTGCTTTTCCCCCACCCAGAGGATGAGTCTGTCTTGCTTTGGCGACATCGATGGCTTTTTCTGCATTGGCTTATGAGAGACCCACCGTGCCGGGTGTTGCTCAGAAAATGTATACGGCAATGCCAAAGATCCATAATCCAGCGGTAACAACCAGCACGCTGCTCGGGACGACGCCCAGCTTCAGGCTAGAAGGAGTACGGAGCGCAGTTCTGATCTGTTCACCGAGACGAGAAGTTGCCGGAACCAGAACGGCACAGGCCAAGGCCGCCATGCTGCCGCTCATGCCGACATGGCGCAGCACCTTGGCAAATCCACCCTGCACCCAATGTTCGTAGTGAACGACGTAGGTCATCATCAAGGCAAACAGGGCGTAGCTTAGATAGGTTGCCGCCGCTGCAGAAAGCCACCGGCTCTTGATCTTGAGCGCGCCAAAGAACAGATCGTAACACATGCCGGTCAGAAGGATGCCGAGGAGATGACAGGCGAAAAATGGGACATTTAGAAACTTGTAGAGCATCGCGCAGGCGGCGATGAGCGTGGCCGTGCCTTTCTGTGGGTAGTATGCCCGCGCGGTAGTCATCACGACAAATCCTATCGCTGTTAAAGGGACCGATGCGTACGGCACATTCGCCCGATACAAAGCATCGCCCACGACAGCTTCCGAAATACCCCAAAGCCCGCCAAAAAACAACACGGCCAAAATATGTTCCTTCTTCACGGCGGTACTCCTTAATTCAGTCAACTCCTTGACGCGCTTCTCATAAGCTTTTCCTACGGCCTCAATTTCTCTGCAATCCTTTTCTCCAGCAGATAGTGCGCGACTCACATGGACAGGCCCGTCACTTAAAGCACCCGAGCTGGCACTTGCGGATTCTTATGTTGTTCCGATTACAAATACGTCCAATCTCCATAATCTCCGTCTCGAATCTCTTTGCCAGCTCAAAAGCCTCGGTGCAGGCCAGTGTCTTTCGGCCATCGGGTTCTTGCCGGCTGTCGGCTGATTTGATGACTGCCTCAACCAGTTGGTCCTTCCTGTCCATTCACGTCCGCTCTCAAAGCTCTGCTTGGTTATGCGCGACACGACGTATCGGCATCCCATTCATTGAACCGTCTGGTAACCCGGCCGTCAACACATATTGCCCGCCGACCGGAGTTTTGAGCGATTTGCAGAGCGGGGTGGAGATTTGGAACCGGCGCCCATATCAGCCAGGGACAAGCCGTCCTGGAAAGTGAAAATGAAGAACCAAGTCTGAGAAGCGGGGTTCAAACAACGCGGCGATAGTGAGCCACACCCAAGTGGGTGATAGCGCGAGCCGGCCCAAGTGTCGGCAGCCGGGTCTCTTCCGATCACTGTTCTGACGGCTGTAACGCACTCTCACGGCCGTCCGGCTGCATTCTGGGTCGTGTAAAGAAGTGTGCGAGCACCCACTCCGCATTGGTCGTTTTGACCCTCTGCCAATACTCTGACGCGCCGCCGCATGGGAAACCTTAATTTGTGTCTGCCGCGGACATTTCCAAAGCGACTTCTTGTTGGATGGGTGACTTCGGCACGGTAAAACAGAAAACGTTCCATTTGGCGTCTGAGCTTTCCGCCCAAATACGCCCGCCGTGCATTTCCACCAGCTCCTTGGCAATCCGCAGCCCCAGGGCCAGATCTTCGCGGCCGGCGTTGAATTGTTCCTTGATCCAGTCGGAGCGATGGACAATCCTGTGAATCTCGTTGCGTTTCAGAGGCGGGCCGTCGTCCTCTATCTCAACGGAGAGCTCACGACGGCCGTCTTTGACTCGCACGCTGACATGCCCGCCCGGAGACGAAAACTTTATCGCCCTGCTGAGAAGATTGATCAGCACCTGTGCGATCCTGTCCTGGTCGGCGTTGACCATAAGCTCACCGCCGGAAGTCAGGTTCTTCAGCTCGATGTTCTTTTCGGCTGCGAGCGGCACGAATGCCCGTAGAGCCTCTGAAAGCAGCGACATGAAATTGAACTGCTGTGGTTTGAGCTCGATCTTTTCGGCATCAATTCGTGAAATGTCGAGATAGTCATCAATGAGCCTTTTGGCCACGTCGATGTTATTGTCAGCCAGCAGCTTCTGCAGTGCCTCCGCCACCATGAGGGCGATTTCGTTCTGCATCTGATTCCTTTTCTTCAATTTCAGACTTGCCGTTCTGATTTCATCCTCCACGAGGATGCGTTCGGTGATATCCCGAGCCACGCCGACGATGGCCACGTCGTTCCCGTTTGTATCCTTGATATTTGACCTTGAAAGGGAAACCGGAAATACGCTGTCATCTTTGCGCCTGTGATAGAATCCGACCTCCCAGCTGCTTCCGACGGTCTTGGTTTGGAACACGCTTCGCGTATTCTTGCTCTGATGCCTTCCGATCCATAGAACATTGCCGTTTTTCCCGACAATCTCTTCCTCCTTGTAGCCGTACGTCTTGCAGAAGGCCTTGTTGACAAAGACAATCTTGCCCTGCATGTCGGTAATATAGACGCTGTCTTCCGTGCTCATGACGGCGCCGCAGAGCAGTTGGAGCTTCTTTTCCACCATGTTGTGTCTGATGGCGTTCTCGACGGTTATGGGAATCGCCTTTAGGTAATTCTGGTTGATGTCCTTGACCAGGTAATCGTAAGCGCCGGCCTTCCAGGCATTGACCGCCGTTTCCTCATCGCCGGCCCCGGTGACGACGATAATGGGAGTGTTCCTGGCCGATTTCAAGACATCGATCGCCGTGCCGTCCCCGAGCGAGTGGTCCGCTATTATGATGTCAAACGGGTCGGTGCCCAATATGCGTTTGGCCTCGGTGACTGAGCTAACTACCGTGCAATCGTACGGAACAGCGTTATTCTCGACAAAACGCTTGAAAGCCATCTGGTCAAGTTCGTTGTCTTCGATGAGTAGAATCTTATATCGTTCGTTTTCCATAAGCTTATTCTCCATTTGGCGGCAGTTTGCTCAACGTCCAGTACGAGTTAATCATCTTAATGGTCTCGATGGACTTGTCATAATCAACAGATTTAACCATATAGCCGGCGGCGCCGAGTTCGAAACTCCTGGCGATGTCCTGCTCGTTGCTTGATGTCGTGAATACGACAACGGGGATCATTCTCAGTGACTCATCCTCCTTTATGATCTTCAGGAATTCCGTGCCGCTCATCTTGGGCATATTCAAATCCAGCAGTATGACGCAAGGCTTTGCCGTACGCTGGCTTCGAAGGTACTCCAGGGCCTCCTCGCCGTCGCCCGCCGGGACAAGCTGGTTTGCCACGTCGAGGTCCCTGAGGGCACGTCTGACAGTCATCACATCTACGCTGTCATCCTCAACGAGCAGTATTGGTTTCGAGCTTTGCATTTTGGACCCCCACTTCTTTTTTCGGCAAAGTAAAGAAGAAGGTGCTTCCTTCGCCGACCTTTGATTCCACCCAAATCTTGCCGCCGTGCAATTCCACGATCTTCTTGGCCACGGTCAAACCGACACCCGTGCCTTCAAACTGTTCGCTCACCGCCAGGGCCTGGAACATTTTGAAGATTCTCTCGAAGTGCTTTTCTTCGATGCCGGGGCCGTTGTCGGAAACGCTGAATTTCCAGAAACCGTCCTGCTCGACATGGCCGACCTTGATCCGGCCCTGCGGCTTGTCCATATATTTTATGGCGTTGCCGAGCAGATTCTGGAATAGCTGCATGATTTGGGTTTCCTCGAATTCAATGACCGGCATGCTACTCTCGACCGTAACGGTGATGTTCTCCGGCGGGACGAGCATGTCGATGATTTCCGGGATGAACTTGTCAAGATTCACTGGAGCCGGTTTCTCTTCCGTGCGGCCTATGATCGAATATTGCAGCACGCCGTCGATCAGCCTGTACATCCGCTCCACGCGGCCCAGGAGCAGATTCATCTGCTCATGGCCTTGCTCACCGAGCTTATCCGAGCAGTCGTCCAATATCCAGTTGGCCAGGCTCTTGATGCCGCGCAGAGGCGCCTTCAAGTCGTGCGAAACGATGGATGCGAAATCCTTCAGCTCTTTATTGATGCTGTCCACCTTCTCGATCAGCTCGGCCTGCCTGATCTCCGCCTCCTGGCGCTCGGCGATCTCCGCCTTGAGCTGTTCGTTGGCTCGCGTCAGCTCGTTCGTTCGCTCTTTCACCATCTGTTCCAACTGGCCGGTTTTCAGGGAGGCCTGTCTTGCCAGGACCCATTTTTCGGTCAGGGCGCTGGCGAGCTGAGCGACTTCGGCGCTGTCAAAGGGCTTCTTCAGAATCAAGAGGTTCTCCGATCGTCCAAGTCGCTCGCTGATCTCCCCCCAGGAATAATCTGAATAGGCCGTGCAGATGACCACCTGAACATTGGGGTCGGTTTCCCAGATATGTTCTATCGTCTTGAGTCCGTCCCAGCCCGGCGGCATCCGCATATCCACAAAAGCCAGTTCGTAAGGCCGGTTCTCCGAACAGGCCTGTTTGACCTTCTCACATCCCTCTTTTCCCTGAGACGCGAAGTCGAGCTCGTAAACGCTCTTTGTTGCGGGCTCGCGGCTTTTGTCGCCAAAGACCTCGCTTCGCAGGGTGTTCAGCGTCGTGCTCTCTTCCTCTTCAAGAAGGATGGTCTGAAAATCCTTGTGAATGCTGGGATTGTCATCGACGACCAATATGCGGTGAGCTGCGCCGTTTTGCCGGTCACTCATTTTGTAGCCTCCTGTGTCTTAAAAGGTAATTCAACTGTGAACACGGCGCCTTTACCGGGCCCGTCGCTGTGGACTCTTATGGAGCCGTTCAGCTCGTTCGCCGACAAGGCGGTGCTGTGCAGGCCGAATCCGTGTCCCTTCTTCTTGGTTGTAAAGCCGTGCTCGAAGATCCGCGTCAAATTCTCTTTCGGGATTCCGATACCGTTGTCACACACATCGATGCGGATGTACCCGTCTTTCGGCTCTTCCACACCTATCTTGAGAACCTTGTCGTCTCGGCCGCTTTTCGCCAAGGCGTATATCGCGTTGCTGATCAGATTCGTTAACATCTGCAGGACCTTGTGGCGGTCGAGCAGCACCGCCGGGAGGTTTGCGATCTCGCGTCTGACTTCCACGTTGTTTCGCGTCAGCGCCTCCGAGTTGATTTGAAGGGTGTCTTCAACAAGTTCCGCGATCGAGGTCGGCTCGATGAGCCCCTTGGCCTTGCTGTGCGACTGCTGAAGCTGGATAATATCGCCCACGTGCTGGACGTGTTTGGTCAAGGCCTCCAGTGCCTCGAGGCAGCGTTCCTGCTCATCGATCAGCTCTGCAGACAGGTTCGCCAAAAAGACGGGGAGTTTTTTGCCGCGTTCCTCCGTAGTGATGAATGTCCCCAGCTCGTTGGCGTGCTCGTCGAGCAGCCCCACGACATCGGCAAGATAGGAGATTTTCGAATTCCGGACCCTTTTCTGGATCGATTCGGCCGTGACGCTGACGCTGTTGAGGACGTTGCCCACGTTGTGCAGCACGCCGGTTGCCACCTCAGCCATGCCCACCTCGCGAGCGGTCTCGAGCAGCTTTTCCTGGGCGGCTTTGAGTGTGGCTTCCGCCCGCTTGCGCTCCGTGATGTCCCGTGCAATCGCTATGATGTAGTCCTGTTTTTCCCGGCTCAAAAGCTTCAAGCTCGTCTCGACGAAGAACATCGTGCCATCCTTTCGCCGATACCGGCTTTCTTTGACAATATCACTCTTCTGCTTGAGCTGCTCCACCCGTTTTTGCCATGATGCATCGTCCGGCAGGGATTCTTCGATGTCCTTAATCGTCATCATGTTGAGTAGTTCTTTTTGCGTGTATCCGAGGCTGTCGCAGGCCCGGTTGTTCACATTGAGGAAGCGACCCCATTTGGGCTCCACGGCGAAAATGCAGTCATTGGATCGCTCTACCAGATTCCAAAACAGGTGCAGTTTCTCTTCTGCTTTCTTGCGTTCTGCGATGCTGCCCAGCCACTCGGCAACCGCATTCAACAAGTCATCTTCTTCTTTAAGAAACAGCTCGTCACCGTTTTTCAGCGTTCCCGCCAGATGGTAAACCTCGATGACGCCCACGTCTTCCGCGTGCGCCTTGATCCGCGTGTGCCGGCTCAATTCACTTTTCTTGAAGTTGTCTGTTTCATACCGTATTCCATCGAACGTGATTCTTACGCACATCGTGTTCGGATACCGGTAGGCGTCACGAATCAAATAGACCGTCTCCTGAAATATCTGCGCCAACGGTATTTCCTGGCGATTGACAATCTTGGACAGCCCGTACAGACAATTGAGATGTTTGAGACGCTGCTGGAGTTCCCTCTGGTCCAGCGGCCGATTTGAGATTTCCGTCTCCAGTTTCAGCTTGGCGGCCGACAATTCAGCCGTCAGATTCCGCACCTTCTCTTCAAGGCGCTTGTGGCGTGCTTGAAACTCTTTCACTTCGAGCCCGGCGTCCTTGGCAGGCTGGCGTTGCTCCGGGGCTCCGGGCATACATCTGTTGTAAAAGTAGATGAGGACACACGCGGCCATGATGGAGATCAGACCGCAGTGCGTGATATCCTGTGAAACCTTCTTGTGCACCAGCAGGAAGACGCCGGCAACCACTGTGGCGAATACGGCCGCCAGGACAGCTTTCTTAATTGTACTTTTCATGTCCATTTCTTATGACCTGTGCCTCAACGACCAAAACAGGAATCCACTTGCTCAACGGATCAGCCCCCTGCGATTTTTTTCCATTGACTGCACCTCTGAGGCAAATAATTGCACGCGCACTCTGAACCTCAGCTCATAATGTCTCATAAGTGAACAGCCTTCATTTTATTTGAAAATTATCGACATATCGGGGCGGCGGTTTTATGAGAATATAGTATTTTTTTCGGCATTATTGTTACAAGGGTAAGCCGGAGCGGGAGCCAACGCATTTCTTCCGGGTGGAATTGGCGATTGACGATTGGCTGTTGACCATTTACTATTGGGCGGCCGTGGTAGAGCCTATCCTGATGGATGTTTGTATTGGGAGCGCATTGTGATGATTACAGCCGTGGGAGCCAGAACGATAGGGGGGGTGAACAATATCGGACGTTTCGCCAGGTTTGCCTGGCAATCGATGACGGCGTCTTTCCGGAGCTGCGTGAGCCCATGTACCTATCCGCTGATCTGGACACAGATGCATACGATCGGTGTTCGCAGCGTCCCGGTCGTGATGATCACCGGCGCGTTTGTGGGAATGACCTTGGCGGTTCAGGCGTATGACCAGCTTGCCGGTATGGGGCTGGAGGAGCATCTGGGAGTTTTGATCAATATTTCGGTGGTGAAGGAATTAGGACCAGTGCTTGCGGCCGTCATGTTGGCCGGGCGCATCGGGGGAGCGCTGACCGCGGAGCTGGGAACGATGAATGTGACCGAACAAATTGATGCCGTCAGAAGTATGGGTACGGACCCGATCCGGCATCTGGCTGCGCCGCGCGTTCTGGCGTGCCTGTTGCTCACGCCGTTCCTGATTATCTTTGCAGATTTGATGGGTATTATCGGGGGATATTTCGTCAGCGTTGTTCACCTTGGGATTAATGGCCGGGCCTACTGGAGCTTCAGTGCCTCGGGCGTGGAGCTGTGGGACGTGGCCATCGGGGTCGTAAAAGGCTTCTTTTTCGGAGTGGCCCTTGCCGCGATAAGCTGCTATAAGGGCTTCACATGCAAAGAAGGCGCGCGCGGTGTTGGGCAGGCGTGCACGGAAGCGTTTGTGGCCAGTTTCATCTCCATACTGGCGTTGGATTTTGCATTGGCGGTGATTTTCAAATCAATCTACAGTACGTTTTGGCCGCTCAAGAGTCTGGTTTGATGAAGGAACAGAGCGCAAAGTGAAACAGGACAATGAGAAAGACGACGGGCAGGGCAGCCGCAACGACGCGGTGATTGTCCTCAAGAACGTGACCAAGAGATTCGGGGCTAATGTTGTCCTGGACAATGTCTCTTTGGCGATCGAGAAGGGCAAGACGACCGTCGTGATCGGGCCCAGCGGATGTGGTAAGACGGTCCTCATAAAACATTTGATCATTCTGCTAAGGCCGAATTCCGGCGAAGTCTATTACAAGAACCGGCGAATCGACAATCTCAGCGAGAACGAGTTAAACAGGGTACGCACCCACTACGGCTTTCTCTTCCAGGGGGGGGCGCTGTTTGACAGCCTCAGCGTTACCGAGAACATCATATTTCCCATACGGCAGCACTGTGAGATACCAGATTGGGCGCAAGTCGAAGATCTCGTCAAGGCGAAGCTGGCGATGGTCGGCCTGGACGGTTTTCAGAATTACTTTCCGGCGAATCTCTCCGGCGGGCAGCGCAAGAGAGTGGCGTTGGCAAGGGCGATCTCGCTGAATCCGGAAGTGATTCTATATGACGAACCGACGACCGGGCTGGATCCTATTTACTCCGATGTAATCAGCGAGCTGATCTTGAAGCTGCAAAGAGAGCTGGGCGTGACCTCCGTCGTTGTTACACACGATATGACAATGGCCTACAAGGTGGCGGATCGCATCATCATGCTGCACAACGGAAAGGTCATCGCCGACGGCGACGCCGACCATATTCGCAGTCATCCCCATCCCACCGTTCAGCAGTTCATCAACGGGCAGGTCAGTGAAGACGACCTCGCCGTCCTGCGGATGAGCGGAACCGTTTCCCAGGCTCAGTTCCTGCCCCGTGATTTTGAGCAGTGATCGAGAAGGACGTGGACGAAGCGATGAACAAGGACCCGGAGCGAATGGCCGCTGATTTAGCTAAGATTGTGCGGGGCGAGGTTTTTGCCGACATCGTGCACCGAGCGGCTTACAGCACCGACGCAAGCATTTATAGAATTGTGCCTCAATGTATTGTCGCACCGCGCGACGCCGGTGACGTGGCTGCCGCCGTCCGATATGCGACAGCCGCGGGAATTCCGGTAGCGGCGCGCGGCGCCGGGAGCGGCCTGGCCGGGGAATCGTTGTGCGCCGGCATCGTCTTTGACATGACCCGGTATATGAACGGAATCATCAGTGTGGATGATAACGGCCGGCGTGTCACGTGCGAGCCGGGGGTCGTGCTTGACGATTTGAACCGGTGTCTCGCCGAGTTCGGCACGAAAATCGGCCCCGACCCATCGAGTGCCAATCGAGCGGTGATAGGGGGGTGCGTTGCCAATAATTCCACCGGTTCTCATTCGCTCCAGTTCGGGTACATAGGCGACTACGTGGACAATATCCAGGCGGTTCTGGCCGACGGCGCCGTCGTTGAATTCGAAAATGATTTTGACCCGGAACGGGCGGAATGTGACAGAGCCGCCTCGATTGCAAAGGAATGCCTGGCCGTCCTCGCCGGCAAGGAGACGGTGATCAGCAGGGCATTGCCGCAATCGAAGCGAAATCGAAGCGGGTATAACATTGCCGGGGTTTGTCACAATGGACGGATGGACATGGCCCGGTTGCTGGCAGGCTCGGAGGGAACCTTGGCGATTTTTACCAGGATCACGCTCAGGACGGTCGCTGTTCCGCCGGTGAAAGGGCTGTTGCAGCTTGAATTCGATTCTCTTGAGAAGATGGCCCGGGCGGTGCCGGCCATTGTCGATAGCGGCGCCGCGACGTGCGAGCTGATGGACAGGGGCCTCATTGATATGGCGTTCAAGGCGCTGCCTCAGTACCGCGACATTTTGCCGGCCGGCGCTGCCGCAGTTCTTTTGGTCGAGCACGTCGGCCAGACACAGCAGCAGGTGAAAGACAAAATCGACCGGACCGATGCCGCGGTAGGACACCTGGCAAGTGGACGGACTGTGGTGCTTGAGCCGGAGAAGCAGAAGCGATTGTGGAAGTCGCGCAAGGACGCCGGACCGCTGCTCTACAGAAAAAGGAGCAGAAAACACCCGGCGGAATTCATGGAGGACGTTTCTGTCGATTATCGCCGGCTCGCAGACTACATCGCGGGCTTGCAGAAGATTGGGCGGCGGTACGATATTGAAATATCCTTCTTCGGTCACGCCGGCGACGGCGAGCTGCATTCACGGCCTTTCCTCGATCTGAGCGACCCGGCGGATGTCCAGAAGATGCGGGCGATTGCCGATGATGTGTTTGCGCTTGCCTGGTCGCTCGGCGGTTCGATCAGCGGCGAGCACGCCGATGGCCTGGTGAGGGCGGCGTTTGTGCGGCAGCAGTACGGCGATGAATACTACGAGCTGCTGTGCAAAATCAAGAACATATTCGATCCCCACGGCTTGATGAACCCGGGCAAGATCATTAACAGCGACCCGGATGTCATGGTCAAGAACCTTAGACGCGCCCGCAAGCTCCTGCCGGAGAGAGTCCGGACGGATTTGCTTTTTGAAAAAGATGAGCTGGCCCTGGAAATCGAGCAGTGCTACGGGTGCGGGCTTTGCCTGAGCAGGGATTCTGACTTGCGGATGTGTCCGGTGTTTCGGGCGATGGGTGAGGAATTGGCCAGCTCGCGGGCGAAGGCCAACGTGCTGCACTTCTGGGCGACCGGACAATTGGAGCAGAAGGATTTTGAGTCAGCGGAGTTTAGGAAGTTTCTGGATTTGTGCGTGAACTGCAAGGCCTGCCTGCTTCAGTGTCCCTCCGGAGTCGATATTTCCGCGCTGATGATGGCGGCCAGAGCCCAGTACGCCAGGCAAAAGGGCCTGCGGCGTGCTGAGCGGATACTGAGTCATAATCGCTACCTGAGCATGTTGGGCAGCGTTTTTTCGCCTCTGTCGAATCTCGTGATGCGGCTGCCGATTTCCAGGAAATTGCTGGAGAAATTCGCCGGCGTCGATCAGCGAAGAACTATGCCCAGGTTCAAACGCCGTTCGTTCCTGAAGGCGGGGCGGAAGTACTTGGCTTCTTATGACCCGATAGAAAGGCCGACCGACAAGGTGGCCTATTTCGTCGATACGTACGCGAACTATAACGACCCCGAATTAGGCTTTGCCGTGCTCGAAGTTCTGCGGCATAACGATATTGACGTGATTTTGCCGAAGCAGTTGCCCGCACCGCTGCCGGCAATTATGTACGGCGACGTCGGACGAGCCAGAAAGGACCTGTCGTACAATGTCAGGCAGCTCGCTCAAGCAGTCCGGGAGGGCTATAAGATTGTCTGTTCCGAGCCGAGCGCTGCGCTGTGCCTGAAGCAGGAATTGCGGCATTTTGTCGCCGGCAATGATGCAAAGCTCGTCGCGGAAAACACCTACGAATTGATGAATTATCTGCTGGAGCTTCACAGGCAGGGGAAGCTGAAGGCCCCGGCGACAAAACCGATGCACGAGGAATTTGTTTATCATCTGCCCTGTCATTTGTGCGTGATAGCCGACGGAACGGCAAGCATAAGACTCCTGCAGGAGCTTTGCGGGGCCAGAGTCACCGACCTCAAAGCCGGCTGCTGCGGCCTGGCCGGAACGTTCGGCATGCAAAAGAAAAACTACGACCTCTCCTCCCAAATCGCCGCAGGATTAAAAGAGGCCCTGGAAAAATCACCGACCAGAAATGTCCTCACCGAATGCGCCGCCTGCAAAATGCAGATCGAGCATATAAGCGATTGCGTAGTGAGCCATCCAATTAAGGTGTTGGCGGATTGCTATAGCGGGTAGCGTATGGTTGTCTTGCATTGTGCGTACCGCGGGTGACGAGATAGGCAGCCACCCCGTAATTTGCGGCCCCCACAAGCTCAACAGAAAAACGGACATGATGTCCCAGGATTTGTCCTGCCCGTACTTACGCCATACTACTCAATCCAATTGGTCAGTCCTTAGAAACAATCGCCTCGATATTTCTGGAATGCACTCGGACGGTCTGGCAACATAGACACCCTGTACCATAGAAATGACCTTCTTATTCTTCTCGGGGCGCGTATGGTTTGTCAAATTCCTATCGTTTGTAAGAAACCACACTGCTCTCATTGCGATTGCTTCGGCCAGGTGTCGTCTGTCATTATCCTTGAGTCGCAAGGGATACAGAGAGTGTTCAATGGCGGCGATGTTTTCTTCACTTGTCTGATTGGCTTCTTGTTGCCCCACTTCTTGCCAGGCTCGCAGCAAAATGGAATAGACCTCTCCCTGCTTGGGACTTGGTGGCTTATATAGCAATTCCTGCATCAAGTGCTTAGGGGCAGCAACATGCCATGCCTCTCCCAATTGTTCCAGTTCGAGAATTCGACGGAGTGCTTTCAGTTCTGTCAGTAATGGCTCATTGATGGAAGGGGCCGCACTATCTCCAAAAATAAAATCGTCATAATCTGCATAGTATTGAGCTAAGTTGGCATCAAGATAGATAACCATTGTGGCATTTCCAATATGAACACCTTATCTGGTTGCACGTTGGGACAAATCTGGGGCAGTCCTGTAGGATGGGCAACTGGTTGCCCATGCTGATGTTGTTATTCTCCAGCAAAGTCCTCTCCGAAATTTCCGCCATAGTCATTCAATGCCCTGTGCTTATAATGACCACCAGAGAATTTCGCCCGTCGATATTGTGTCATATTATTCCCGGCGACAAACGTAATAATGGTCGATCCGCATAGGCAAACGAGTTGCCCATCCTACCGCCTACCCATAAATTATTACCCCGGTCTCTTCTACAAGGTCGTTGAAAAGTGATTTCCTGGACAGATCAACAAGGTCAACGGGTTTTGACAAACGCTTGAATAACTCAGCGTAGAACTTGAAGAACAACTCCGGCTGAATCCCTTTCACCGCTATGTCGAAATCGTTGGCTTTGTCACCTTCGCTCAGCGCAGAGCCGAATAAAATGACGGAGGAAACGTTATATTTTTCCGCACAGTTTACTATTATTTCTTTGTCCGCTTCGGTTATCATTGTCAGGCCCTTTTTCAGCAGATTATATAAGAATGGACAAAGTCAGACTAAGGCACTCTAACAAAACCTAAAGATTGAGTAGTGGTTTGTCCGATGCAA
>CAYWZW010000065.1:0-29644 GCA_964462945.1 uncultured Pirellulales bacterium | reverse complement strand
CGGACACCTTCAATTTCCAGATTTGGGACAGTTTTTGCTGGAATTACAACTACAACGTGTTATGATGTAGTTTCAGACCAAAGATTGGGTACTTGGTGCGGGATGCGACATCGAGCTCACAGGCCAATTATGTTCGACCAAAGCGAGAAATCGACGGGGCGGCGAAGCCGGGGACTCACAGGGTTTACGTTGAGCGAGCTGCTGGTGGTCATCTCGCTTATCGCCCTTCTGCTTGCGATCTTGCTGCCGGCGATTTCTCGGGCCAAGGCCAAGGCCCGCGAAGTGGCCTGTCTGA
This sequence comes from uncultured Pirellulales bacterium, assembly GCA_964462945.1. GTDB lineage: Bacteria > Planctomycetota > Phycisphaerae > Sedimentisphaerales > Anaerobacaceae. The sequence continues at coordinate 29,349 of CAYWZW010000065.1, read as the reverse complement.
ACAACCTCAAGCAGCTTCAGACCTGCGCGAAACTCTATTCGCTGGACCACGACGACTTCCTGCCGCCGAACCGGTACGTTTATGACACCGTCACTAAAGCGCCTTCGGCCGGCTTCAGCGACAAGCTGACATGGTGCCCCGGGCTGGCGCCCTTCGACACGACCACCGAGAACATCAAACGCGGCCTGCTCTTTCCTTACAACAAGTCAACCGGCATCTATCGGTGTCCGTCCGATATGGCGCGGGTGCAAACGCCGGAAGGGCAATTGCTGCATCTTCGCCGGACGCGCAGCTACAACCTGAGCCAATCCATCAATGGCGTGCCGTATCCCGACAAGACGCTCTGCCCTCCGAGCTTCGCCAAGGAATCCGAGATCGACGACCCGCCGCCGTCGGAACTGCTGTTCTTCGTGGATGTTCACGAGGATGCCATCCTCGATTCCCATTTCGGTATCCCGCCGCGGGGCTGGCCGTTCGCCGAGGAGCGGCCGCGCTGGTGGGACCTTCCGGCCGGCCGGCATTCGCAGGGCGCCAACTTCTCTTTCGCCGATGGCCACGTCGAGCGCTGGCGCTGGGCTGCCCCAAAGATTTTCACTGAGCTTGGCCAGCTCGTCCGGCAGGACGGCGAGCTCCAGGACTTCCTGAAGGTCCAGCGGGCCGTCAAACCCGAGACACGGTTTTGAAACAGCCACGCCATCCGTCAGGTTGCAGGCCGAAGCACCGGGAAATGTGTGCTGTGCATACCACAATCGAATTTGAAGTATCGTTGTGCAGTCTTGGGGACTCCTTACGGAGAGCCGAAGCTGCGAAACTGCACGAGGCGACAGATCACCCTGAACCAGGCGCGCCACCGAAACTCGGTATCGAAGTACAAAGGGGTATGCCGGAAGAAGGATGCGGCCAAATGGGCGGCACAGAAATATCATGGCCGGTTCGCAGCATCAGACTTCCCGAGTGATGAGGCGCCTCAGCCGCTTAACAGATAGCACAGCCAGCCCGCAAAAAAACCACCATAGTTTCCAATCGCATAGCCAATAAGGGCCATCAAAATACTTACGGGTACAAGCTTCTCGTTATGATGCGAGGCAACCACAGGGGCGCTGGCGGCCCCGCCGATATTAGCGGCGCTGGCAATCGCGGTGGAATGTATATCGACTCGCAGCAGATAGGCGCCCAACACACAGAAAGCCCCGTGCACAACGATCCAGAAGTAGCACGCGAGAATGAACCATCCGGCGGAGCTGGTCAGCCCGGAGACGTCGGCTCTGGCGCCCATGTTCGCAACGAAGATATAGAGCAGGGCCATCGCCAGCTCGTGGCTGGCGGGAATGCGCTTCGCCGGGGTCAGTGACAGCAGAAGGCCCATCGTCGTGACCAGCAAAATCTTCCACGTCGAGGCCGTCAGGACCGGCTTGAGCTCGGGCAGCTTGCTTGAGAGAATTTCCGCAGCCCATGTGCAAACGAGACCCAACAGAAAAAGGTAGAGAAAATGCCTCACTCTAAGGCCTTCATGCCGGCTTTCCGTTTCCGCTCGGGCCGATTCCAGCATCTGAATTCGTTTGCTGTCCACGCGCGTGAAACGATTGAAGACCTTGGCGAAGTTTTTCGATCCTAACAGAATCGGCAGCCAGACGATATAGACAAGATTGTCGCCAAGCACCGCAAGTCCGAACCCTTGTCCGCTTGTTTTGAGCCCCTCGGCGATGGCCGCCATATTGCCCGTGCCGCCGATCCAACTGCCGGCCAAAGCGCCGAAAGCCTTCCATATATCCTCGGGCAGCTTGTCCTTAACAAGCAGGAACGCCAGCGGAGCGCCGAGGACGACGCCGGCGCTGCCGAAGAGCATGACGAAAATCCCCCTGCCCATCACTCGGACCGTCGATGCGACATCCACCCGCAGGAGCATGATGACAAGAAACATCGGCAGCACGGTCGAGCTGAGCCAATCATACACCGCTGAAGTCTTTGTCAGTAGGCCGGTGTTCGACATTATGGCGGGCACGGCGTAGATAAAGACCAGCGGCGGAAAATAATTGAACAGCCTCCAGCGAGTCCGTTCTTCAAGAAAAAAGAAAAAAGCACCGACTCCGCAAAGAAGTGTCAGGACTCCCACCGGACTGGAAACGTATGACTCATCCATGATCAATTATGACGATGTCTTCCGGGATCGCGACGACGTCGCGGTGGGTCGGGCCGAGGAGCTTCTTTATTTCGGTGCTGTGCTTGCCGGCCAAGGTCTTGAGCTGAGCGCTGCCGATGCTGGTGACGGCCTTGGCGCTATCGTTGAGCATCACGACTGAGCCTGACTCGAATGACCCTTTGACGCCGACGATGCCGCTGGGCAGAAGGCTCTTGCGATTCGTGACCGCGCGCATGGCGCCCTCGTCGATCAATATCGTCCCGGCCGGCGTGCTGTTGAGAATCCATCGGGCACGGTTGGAGAGCCTTCTTTTCGGCATGAAGATCGTGCCGATTTGTTCGCCGGCGATAATGCGGTTGATGACGTTCTTGACCCGTCCGTTCGCCAGGACGATCCGGCACCCGGCGTTGGAGGCGATCTTGGCCGCTTCGATCTTGGTTTTCATGCCGCCCGTGCTGTGCTTGCTGCCTTTGCCGCCTGCGTTTCGCATAATCTCGTCGGTAATCTCAAAAACGCTGGATATCGGCTTGGCGTCTGGAAAAGTCTGCGGGTTCTTGTCGTAGAGGGCGTCGATATCCGTCAGCATAATCAGAAGGTCGGCGTCGATTTTGCTGGCGACCAGGGCGCTGAGCTTGTCGTTATCGCCGAAGGCTGAGCCGATCTCTTCGGTGCTGACGCTGTCGTTCTCGTTCAGGATCGGCACGACGGACAACCCGAGCAGCGTCTCGATGGAGTTGCGAAGGTTCAGATACGTTTTGCGGTTGTCGAGCACCTCGGCGGTCAGCAGGACCTGGGCGACGGTGATTCCATGCTCGGCGAATGCCTTCCTGTACGCCGCCATGATGAGCGGCTGGCCGATGGCGGCGCAGGCCTGACGCATCTTCATCTCTCGGGGCTTCTCGGTCAGGTGAAGCTGACCGACGCCCATACCGATAGCGCCGGAGGTCACGATGACTATCTGTCTGCCGGTTCTCACGAGAGTAGTTATCTGTTCGGCGATCCTCTGCACGTAGTTGACGTCTATGGCGATGTCCTTTGTGAGAGTGTTCGTGCCGATCTTTATGACAATTCGTTTTGCTTTCTGAAAATTTCGCATTTTTTTGTCGCTGGTACTTATTCACTGATTCTTCTGTGTGTAAACTTTTTCTTGGCGTTAGGGCCGGAGTAGTCGGCGACGATTTGGCCGGCGCCTAAGAGCTTCCATTTGTAGATCACCAGTCCTTCGAGGCCGACGGGGCCTCGGGCGTGGATTTTGGTCGTGCTGATTCCGACTTCGGCGCCGAGGCCGTAGCGGAAGCCGTCGCTAAAGCGCGTGCTGCAATTCCAGAAGACGTTCGCCGAATCGACCAGAGCCATGAAGCGCTCCGCCTTGGCCTTGTCGGCGGTAACAATCGCGTCGGTATGTTTTGAGCCGTAGCGGTTGATGTGCTCAATCGCCTCGTCCAGGCCATCGACAACTTTTATCGAAAGGATCGAGTCCAGATACTCCGTTGACCAGTCCGCCTCGTCCGCGGGCTTAACGTCAATGATCGAGGCGGTCCTTTCGCAGCCGCGCAGCTCGACGCCCTTTGCCTCCAGAGCAATCTTGACCTTCGGCAAGAACTCCCCGGCGATTTCGCTATCGACCAGCAGCGTCTCAGCGGCGTTACAGACGGCGACGTACTGGCACTTGGAATCGACGGTGATATTTACAGCCATCTCCGGGTCGGCGCCGCCATCGACATAGACGTGGCATATCCCCTCGGCGTGCCCGAGCACGGGGATGTTCGTGTTATTCATAATGTAGCGGACGAATTCGTTCGAGCCGCGGGGAATGACCAGGTCGATATATTCATCTAAGGCTAACATCTCGGCGACCTCCTGGCGCGTTTCTAACAGTTGAATCCAGCCCTGGGGCAGCCCGGCTTTTTCACTCGCTTCGGCAATGATTTGGGTCAGAATTCGATTCGTTTTGGCCGCTTCGCTGCCGCCTTTAAGCAGGACGGCGTTGCCGCTTTTTAAACAGAGGGTCGAGATTTGCACGAGGGCGTCCGGCCGGGACTCGAAAACCACGCCGATCACGCCGATGGGACAACTGACCTTGTACAGCTCAAGGCCGGCGTCAAGCTCGGTGGCGGCCAGTGTCCTGCCTACGGGGTCATCGAGCTTGATGAGGCTCTCGATGCCGGTAATGGTCTGAGCGATTTTCTCGTCGTCAAACTTCAGCCGTTTCAGCAAGGGAGCAGCCAGATTGTTCTTCTGTGCGATGGCCAGGTCTTCTTTGTTGGCGGAGATTATCGCAGCGCTTCGGCTTTTCAATGCCTTGGCTATTTGGCCAAGCGCGGCGTTCTTTACGTCGGTCTTTACGGCCGGCAAAGAAATCGCCGCTGATTTCGCTTTCTTAGCTATTTCTGAAATACGCATTTTTTCCCCTGCTATTTACACTTTGGTAAAGTGAGCTTATAATCCAAGCCGACACTAAGATTATAAATCGAAAATAGAAAATAATCAATCGTTCTGCGGGTGTAGCTTAGTGGCAAAGCCCCAGCCTTCCAAGCTGGTCAGGTGGGTTCGATTCCCATCACCCGCTTTTGCCGTCGGTCCGCTCATGGCGGAGAAAAAAATAAAGCCACCAATGCACACGCACTGATGGCTTTACCACGATCTGAAATCACCAAAAGTCTATTTTTTCTTCTTGCCTTTCTTCTTTGTTGCTTTCTTTTTTGTTTTCTTCTTTGCCATTCTTACACCTCCGTGTAAATGAAGAAGTAAATGTTTGTAAGCGGACCAAACTCCAACGCATCCGCTTGTACCAGCTCCATCTCTATGTACATTTCAAACATTCCATCTACATGTCATTGTTGGATTCTTCGAAATACGATGTATCGTAGGTGTCCTCTTCCTTTTCAGCCAGAAGCCCTTTTTCCAGGAGCGTCGCACAGGCCACGCAATATCGGGCCCAGGGAATTGCCGTGAGCCGCGCCTTGGGGATTTGCTCCCCGTTGCCTTCGCAAATGCCGTATGTCCCTTCTTCGATACGACCGAGCGCATCATCAATTTCTATGAGAATCTTTCTTTCGCTGCTCATCAGGCCAATGATGTTTTCGATCTCGGAATTGTCCGTTCCGACGTCGGCCATGTGAATGGGCATATTTGACAAGTCGCTTCTGTCCCTTCGCAACGCTTCGGATTCCATACTTGTCACGTTGCCGAGTATCTCATTGCGCTTCGCCATTAACATCGCTCCGAATTCACGGATCTCCGCCGGGGTCAGCTTGTCTTTGTTCGTCTCTTTTTTCTTCATACGAATCCTAAATCGTCAACACGTTCGCTGTACAATCTTGAGAGCTGCAATTTGCTTGCCGGTTTTAACATCGAATGCTATCACTCAAGAAACTCCACAAGCGTAACAACAGTCTCATCGTCGTCGTCAAAACATTGACGGAGCATACCCCTGCCCACGGCGTCAAGGCCCTTTTGACTGAAGCCGTTCAGGACGGCTTGCTCAAGCTTCGTCCGGCCGGCTGTAGCCCGTTCTTGAAACCCGTTTTCTCCGGGTCTCGCGGACTGCGCGCTCATGAGGCCGACTATTTAGTCGAAAACCGGCCAAATGGTCAATAAAAAACTTGACTTCCGCAGAGAAATTATTATGTTATGCGACTCAGTGAATGCCAGGATGAAAGGAATCGATCCGATGCCCGGAGTCAATTCAGTAACATTTCTCCTCATTGGTTATGAGGGGTCCTGCCTGAATGCGGCAGGTTCATCCAGTCCGATCTTGGAGCTATTGTCGCCGGTGCAAACAAGGCGTAGTGCCATGACAGCAAATCCGTCAAGTCAATATAAGGAAATGAAACCAAGATAGAGGAGCATGAAATGCAGCATCTTGTTCCCAGGAGAGTGTTTTTGACGAAAGGAGTCGGCTGGCATAGGTATCAGCTCAAATCTTTCGAACAGGCATTGAGGAAGGCGGGCGTGGCCCAGCAAAACCTGGTACAGGTCTCGTCCATTTTGCCGCCGAGATGCAAGATCATCAGCCGGGAAAATGGATTGAAAGAGCTGATTCCGGGCCAAATAGGCTATTGTGTGATCGCCAGGGCCGATACGAACGAATATGGCAGGCTGGTCGCCTCCTCCGTGGGAGTCGCCGTTCCCAAAGACAATAACCAATGGGGATACCTGAGCGAGGTACACGGCCACGGCATGAACAGCCAACAGGCGGGAGATATGGCTGAAGATCTGGCCGCCGGCATGTTGGGAACGACCTTGGGAATGGAGATCGACCCGGACAAAGCCTGGTCGGAAAAGGAGCAGGCGTACAAATCAAGCGGCTTGTTCATCCGAACGACCAACGTCACCCAAACCGCCAAAGGCCAGGAGGGGCTCTGGACAACAACGGTGGCAATCGCCATGTTTCTCTTTGATTGAGCGCGTTGATTGGGGTTCATCTGCCATGAAGGAAACTATTAACTTCGGGTATTTACCCGAGGAGTTTTCTGACCCGGAAAATGCCGGGATCGTGATCATTCCGGTTGCATACGACGGAACGAGCACCTGGATGAAGGGCGCCGACGAAGGTCCCACGGCCATCATCGAAGCCTCCGCCAATATGGAGCTGTACGATATAGAGACCGACTCGGAAGTTTACAGGAGAGGCATATTTACCGAAAACACGATCGGCGGGGAAATCTCCACCGCGGAAATGATCAAGGCGGTCCATGAGGCGGTTCAGTATTATCTCGAAAAAGACAAGTTTACGGTCGTGGTAGGCGGGGAACATTCGGTCAGCATCGGCTCCATCAAAGCCCACGTTGAGCGTCATGCAGATATGACGGTCCTGCAATTGGATGCCCACGCGGACCTAAGAGAAGAGTACAACGGCTCAAAATACAACCATGCCTGTGTCATGGCCCGAACGAAAGAGCTTTGTCCGATCGTCCAGGTAGGCATCAGGAGCATGGACTCGTCCGAGAAACAGCTAATGGACCAGTCCGGAACATTTTTTGCCGAGACGCTCCACAATCACAACGACTGGATCGACAAGGTGATCTCTAAACTCTCAAAGAACGTGTACATTACCGTGGACCTGGACGTTTTTGATCCCTCGATCATGTCTTCGACCGGCACACCTGAACCCGGAGGATTATCGTGGTATGATGTCTTGGCGCTGCTGAAAGCCGCTTGCGACAAGAGAAATGTTGTGGGTTTTGACGTCGTGGAGCTGTGTCCCGACAGCACAAATAAAGCTCCGGACTTTCTGGCCGCGAAGCTCATCTATAAGCTGCTAAGCTATAAATTCAGGGGTTGAAATGAGCAAGGGCGATTTTCTTAAAGAGCACGTAAAGCATATCGACATAAAGTCCTTCGATTCGACCGCCATAATCGAAGCGATGAAGGACATGTCCTTCACGGCCAGAGACACTGCTGCCGCGGCAGAGATTCTCAGTCAGATGATAACCGACGAAAAATGCACGATTATGCTGTGCATCGCCGGCAGCACCAGTGCGGCAGGCTGTATGCAGATTTATGCCGATATGGTCAAGCATAACATGGTCGATGTGATCGTGGCGACCGGAGCCACAATTGTCGATATGGACTTCTTTGAAGCGCTGGGATTCAAACACTACAAAGGCAGTCCTTATGCCGATGATAAGAAGCTGCGAGAACTCTACATCGACCGGATTTATGACACCTTCATCGATGAAGAACAGTTGCAGGCGTGTGACAGCACAATCAAGAAGATAGCCGACTCCCTGCCTCGCCGGCCGTATTCTTCAAGAGAATTCATCCGGGAAATGGGCAAACATCTCGTTGGCAATGCTGAAAAGCCGGGTTCCCTGGTACAGACAGCTTATGAAAATGACGTGCCGATATTTTGTCCGGCGTTTTCGGATTCGAGCGCCGGCTTCGGCCTGGTCGTGCACCAGACCGAAAACGAGCAGAGCCATGTTTCGATTGATTCGGTAAAGGATTTCAGGGAACTGACGAACATTAAGATGAAGGCGCCGGTTTCGGGCCTTTTTATGATCGGCGGCGGCGTCCCCAAGAATTTCGCCCAGGACACGGTGGTCTGCGCGGAAGTGCTCGGACAGCCGGTGGACATGCATAAGTACGCCGTGCAGATTACCGTTGCCGACGTCAGGGACGGGGCCTGCTCAAGCTCCACACTCAGGGAGGCATCCTCCTGGGGGAAGGTTGACACGGGATACGAGCGGATGGTTTATGCGGAGGCAAGCTGTGTTCTGCCTTTGATCGTCAGCTATGCGTACCATAGACGGGATTGGGAAAACAGAGCCCGGAGACGGTGGGGCAGGATTTTCAAGTAATCATTCTCGGTTAGAGGAAAGGAACGCGGAGATGGCGGGAAAGGGAGCGGATTTTCGATTTTCGATTTGCGATTTGCGATTGCTCCTCAATCGCCAATCGGCAATGGGCAATGGGCAATCCGGCCTCTTTGTGGCGGCGCTGGTTTGCGCGATGGCGATTGGAGGCTGCAAAGACAAGGGCAAGCAGGAAGCCCTCGCAGAAGCTCAGGAGGCCCGAACCTCGTTGGCGAAGGTCAAGGGCGATTTGGCCAGAGCCAGAAGAGAGCTCGCCGATATTAAGGAGGAGCTGGCCGCGGTCAAGGACACCCGCGATGAGCTGCACGCACAGGTCGAGCGACTCATCGCAGAGCGAGGCGGGGCGATCGCCACAACGGAGAAAACGCAGGAAACGGTCAGAAACCTGACGGCTCAATCAAGCCAGCAAGCCCAAACCGTCGGCTCGCTTCAAAATGAGACCAAGGAGCTGAGAGCCCTCGTTGAGAACCAGCAGACCGTCATCACAGAACAGCAAGCACTCATCGGGGAGCTGCAGAAGACCATCGAGCAGCTTCAAGGAGCAACCGGGCAACCGGGCGGCGCCGAAGGACAAGCGCGAACGGCCGAGCCCAACAAGGTGTCCGGGCCCTGAGAAGGTACACAGAGGGCAGAAGGAAACAGACCAATGTGGAGTTTCGAGAAATGTGCGGTCGTTGTCGCACATCCTGACGACGAAACCCTGTGGGCGGGGGGCACGATGCTCATGCACCCTGAGAGCAAGTGGACGGTCGTAACGGTCTGCAGGAAAAGTGACCCGGATCGAGCGCCGAAGTTTTTTCAAGCCCTTGAGCGTTTGAACGCCGCAGGTGCTATGGGCGACCTTGACGATGGGCCCGAACAATCCCCGCTGCGAGCCCGTGAAGTGCAAAATGCGATACTCGATTTGCTTCCCGCGGGCCCATTCGACCTTGTTATTACCCACGGACCGTGGGGGGAATATACGCGACATCGTAGGCACGAAGAAACGGGTAAGGCGATATTTACACTTTGGAACAGCGGCCGGCTCCCGGCAGGGCAGATATGGCGGTTTGCATACGAAGACGGGGACGGCAAATATCTGCCCCGAGCCACGCAGGATGCAGATTCACGAACCAGGCTTTCGGACGAAACCTGGCAGAGAAAGTATGACATTATCACCGGGATTTACGGCTTCGGCCCCGAGAGTTTTGAAGCGCGGACCACGCCACGCGAAGAAGCTTTCTGGTGTTTCAGACGTCCCGAGTGAAGAGTTGATAGTCCATAGTTCGTAGTCCAGCGGCAACGAACAACGAAGGACGACCGATGAAAATGAACCATGAACGGTGGCAAGAACAGGAGCAATGCCGATGAAAGTGCTTGTGTTGTACGATTACCCCCCTTCGCCCGCCGGGCTGGCCACGCAGGGAAATCTGCTGCACAGAGGGCTGCAGGAGCTCGGTATCGACGTGCATTCGGCCCATTTCGAGTCGGCTGAGGAAAAAGAGTGGTATTACCGATGGTTCGAGCCTGACGTGGTCGTCGGCGTCGGATATTGGGGTCATACGCCGCATCTGGTGCTGCACCCTCAACGGTACGGCGTCCAGCCGGTGCCCTGGCTGGTGGCCGATGGCTACTTGGGAAACTACCACGAGGTCCTTGGTGCGCTGCCTCTTATCCTCGTTACGTCCAGGTGGGTCAAGAGGGTTTATATGAGGGACGGGCTCACCGGAGACAATATCGAAGTGCTTCCCGTGGGCTGCGATACGGACTCCTTCAGGCCCCGCGAGAAAGACGACCCGAAAGTCAGCACCGTTCGGGAGGCACTCGGAGTAGCCCCCGATCAGTTAATGATTCTGACCGTGGGAGGCGATGCAACATCCAAAGGCGCTCAAGAGGTGATGCAGGCTTTGGCGATTATTGATACCAAGGCGCCGGACTGGAAATACGTCTGCAAGGTCTGGCCTCAGCCTCGCACGGAGCAGCAGAACTTGATCGACCTGCAACTGGCGGCGCAGCTGGGCATTGAGAAAAACGTCGTCTATGCAACGAACGTCATCTCTCGTGACTTCATGCCTTACCTTTTGGCGGCATGTGACATCTACGCGGCCCCGTCACGCCTGGAAGGATTTGGGATGATTCAGGTGGAAGCCGGTTCGTGCGGCAAACCGGTCGTCGGCATTAAGGCGATGGGAATGCTGGATACGATGGTGCACGGCCAGACCGCGTTTCTGGCGGGAGTGGCGCAGGAGATCCGGCTGAAAGAGACGACCCTGGGCAGCGAATCCGGATATCAAGCCGGACATCGAGTGGTCTTCAAAAAGCCCCGGACGGTCGATTATCGCGCCAGCGTGCACGACATCGCAAACTACCTGATGGCTCTATTGCAGGATGCCGAGCTTAGGAAGAAAATGGGGGAGGCGGGAAGGAAACGGGCCGTCGAGAACTTTAATTACCGTATTGTCGCAAAGAAATTTGTGGAGCTTATCTCTGAGCGGCTGGGAATATAGCTCGACGGGCAGAGAAGATTTTCCGCCGCAAGGCGTCCCTTGCGGGAGATTTTCGATTGCCCATTGACGATTGTGGCGAGGCCGTCCCGGCCTTGCGTCCCGCTGGCATCTTGCCAGCGGCAGGGAACAAGGGCAAGATGCCCTCGCCACATCGTCAATCGCAAATCAGCCTGCCAGCCCACCGTCACAACTTGAGCTTATTCTGAAACTCTGCAATAGCCGCCTGAACCTGCTTTAGCTGCTCCTGTAACTCCCGGACCTTGCCGGTCTCGGCCTGCAACTGAACGGCAAGATTGTCGATTCTTTCCTGGGCCTTTTTCGCCTCGGCCACCGCGGCGTCACGCGACTTGCTGAACTCATCGGCTCGCTTCTGCAGGACATCGCGAGACTTGATGAGCTCGTCAACCTGTTTCTGCAGCAGGTCACGCGAGCCGGCAAGCTCGGTAAGCTGGTCCTGCAGCCGGTCGCGAGAGCCGGTCAGATCGCTGACCTGCTTCTGCAACTGGTCACGCGTCTGCATCACAATGTCCATTCTGGCCTTGAGGTCGTCTCTTTCGCTCTCGGTTTTTGCCAGGGCAGCCCTGAGACTTTCCCGCTCAGTCCGGTAGCACCCCGTCAGGGCGAGAGGAAAACTCAACGCTATCATACATGTCATAATCAGCATCTGTTTCATCGCTTCACACCTCCTGTTCTTTATCTGGTGAGGTTCACGAAAGTCCGGCAGACAATTGTCTCAAGAATCTGCAGCCAAAGCATACTATTGGTATGATAGCATGGCCCGCTAAAGACGTCAAGAATATTATGCCAGGCTGCTCACCCCAGGGTGCACGCGAGACTTAAATTTTTCTTGAATGCCCGGCTGCAATCCCTACAATGTTCTGGCCGACTCATTGGAATTTGCAAATGAGGAAAGTGGATATTATGAAAACAGGTCCCGTTTGCGTAGCCATCTGCTGTGTGTTCTTAGCCGCTCACCCCACTTATTCAGGCAACGTTCCGCATTTCTACGAGGACCGGCCCTTTGTGCAGGACTTCGCAGAGAGAATCCCGCTTTGCGAGGAACTGACCGGCACGGAATTGTCCACCGTACGCTCGGACAGAAACGGCTGTATCCTGGTCCTCTCGAACAAAGGACTATTGCAGGTTCATAACGCAGAGCTGGTGCCGGATCAACGCTACAGGCCGGTGCGGGACATGCAAATAAGCGGCTTGGATATCCATCGCGGCCAATTCGTTTACCTCACGGATGAGCTTGTCTTCAGCAACGCCTGGGCGGGCCGGTTCTCCGTGCCCCATAAGATGGGCGAGGTCGGATTGTTTGAGATGGGAAGCGACTTCGATTTCCTGCTGACCGGAAAAGATTCTCTCGCCTTTTTCAGTCAAGGCAAATGTGTCGAAAAGTTGAAAACGACTCAGGCCCCGGTTAAGCAGCTCTTGTTCGATCCAACGCACAACCGGTACCTGCTCTTATCCAGTGATCAGCTCGACTGTTTCACTCCTGGAAAAGGGCTTGCAAAAGTCTTTGAAGGCAGAGACTTGAATTGCCTGGAACTGACGAACAATGATTCGGTTCTCGCCATCGGCTCTCAGGATGGATTCGTCGAGTTAGACGCGGCTTCTTTTGGCCGGCGGTCGGCCCTGCAAAAAAAGCTCCCGTGCACCGATATACGCTGCATCAGGCAAATTGGCGAATCAGTCTGGTTTGGAACTCCTGGAGGCGCTTTTGCCCTGCACGGTGACGGCGGGATGGACTATTACGCCTCGAAACGCTGGCTCGTGGACGACGCCGTTATTGACATCTCAAAAGGCCCGAATAATTCCGTGCTGATCCTTTGCCGAACGGGGCTTAGCATCATTCACTTCGAGCCGATGACCCTTCAACAAAAGGCGGAGCATTTCGACAGGCTCACGCGACAGCGTCATATCCGGCACGGCCTGAACAGCGAGCTTGCCATGACCAAGCCGGGTGATCTATCGACGGGAACACTTGTGGACAACGACAACGACGGCCTGTGGACGGCCATGTACCTAGCCGGCGAGCTTTTCCGCTACGCCGTCACCGGGTCGCAGGATGCTTTACAGAATTGCTATGAGTCCTTCGAGGCGATGGAACGCTTGTCCGACGTGAATCCCTTAGAAGGCTTTCCTTCCCGATCTTTTGAACGCGCGGGCTATCACGTGTCGGACAAGTCCCGTTGGCGGCCCGCCGAGGACCCCAACTGGGTCTGGAAGGCGACCACCAGCAGCGATGAAATTGTCGGGCACTTTTTCGCCTACGCCATTTTCGCCGAAGTTGTGCCGGACAAACAATGGCGCGACCGCGCGATCGTGCTGGTGGACAGCATTATGGACCACATTGTCCGAAACGACTGGTACCTTATCGACTACGACGGCAAGCCGACGCTCTGGGGCAGGTGGAACCCGCAATACGTCAACCAGTTCCCCAAACAGGTCGGTGATCGAAGACTTAATTCCGCCGAAATTATTTCGTTCCTGCAGACGGCATATCACTTCACGGGCAAGGAAATCTACAAACAGAAAGCCTTCGAGCTGATGGACAAAAACGGCTATCTCGACAATATCATGATCCCCGTCTCAGGGCTGAGCGTTGTTCCGGCGATAGACCTGACGACCGAGTGGAATCATTCCGACGACGAGCTGGCCTTCTTGTCTTACTGGAACTTGTACAAATACGCCTTTACAGAAGAACTGCGTGAAAAATACCGCCGGGCCATCAAGGACCACTGGGAAATTGAGCGCCCGGAGAAAAATCCGCTGTGGAACCTTATTTACGCTTCGACCGGAGCGGCGGATTTTGATTTGGAAGAGATGATTTGGAGTCTGAGAGAATTCCCGCTGGATACCATCGGCTGGTCGGTCCGGAACAGCCATCGCAAGGACCTGGAGCTTCTGGAACCGGATTTCCGTCACCAGAGCACCCGCAACGTTCTGCCGCCCGACGAGCGCCCGATGAGCAAATACAACGGCAACGCCTTTCGCCTCGACGGCGGCGAAGACGGACATCACGAGTACAGCGGCGATATTTACCTGCTCCCCTATTGGCTGGGAAGATATTTGAAGGTGATCAGATAACTCAAACGAAACGATTCTTATTGTCATCCCTGCGAAAGCAGGGATCCAAAAACGTAGCGACTTCAATGGATTCCCGCTTTCGCGGGAATGACAAATTGTGCTATGTTATTGCTGTAGCCGGTTCAAAATCAGGAGATCATACTTGTGCTGAGCGGAATTGATTATTTCGTAGTCATCGCGTACCTGGTCGGCATCATGGTGCTGGGGCTGTACTTTGCGAGGTTCGTGCGCTCTGCGGACGACTTTTTCCTGTCCGGCAAGTCACTGCCGTTCTGGGTCATCGGAATGTCCATCGTCGCGACCGACATCAGCGCGATGGATTTCGTGGGCGTCTCGGGCCAGTCCTACCGCTTCGGGGTCTCCGTCGGCAATTTCGACTGGCTGGGCTCGATCCCGGCCATGCTGCTGGCGGCGTTTATCTTCGTCCCGTATTTCTGGAAGGCCGGCCTGTACACGATTCCTGAGTATCTGGGCCGCCGCTACAATGACGGCGTTCGCGCCGTGGCATCGCTGACCTGGATCATCTTCTTTGCCCTTGATCTGGGCGTTCTGTTCTGGGCGACGGCGGTCATGTTAGAGCCGTTGATGGGCTGGGATCCCTGGTTCTCGATCATTGTCACGGCGATTATCGTCGGACTGTACACCTTCCTGGGCGGCCTGACTGCCGAGGTCATGAACGACGTCGTTCAGATGATCGTCATGTTCGTGGGTGGGGCGACGGTTGTGGTCGTCGGGCTCTACCACGCCGGAGGCTGGGGCGGCCTGACCGACAAGATCGCCGCGATGGGCGAGGCTTATCAGAACCATTTCAAGCTGATCCAGCCCGCCGATACGAAGACGCCCTTTCCGTGGACGGGGATTCTCTTCGGACTGACCCTCGTCATGTCCAACGCATACATGATCGGCAATCAGGCCATTGTCCAGCGCTGCTTAGCCGCCAGGAGCGTCTGGCACGCCAAGGCAAGCATGCTCTGCGGAGCGTTTTTCAAGATGTTCATTCCCATGCTGGTCATGTTCCCGGGATTGATCGCTGTCGCCATGTACCCCGGTATCGAGGATGGGGACCAGGCGTTTCCCACGCTGGTGAAGAACCTGCTGCCGCCCGGACTACGCGGGCTTCTGTTCGCCGGTTTACTAGCCGGTCTGATGTCCACCATCGACTCGATCCTGAACTCGACAGCGACCCTCTGGACCAAGGATATTTACCAGAGGTTCCTGAAGAAAGATGCCGGTGACCACCATTACCTGATCGTGGGCCGATTGGCCACAGTGATTCTTCTAATCTTCGGCGTCCTCACCTCGCCGCTGAGTAAGCAATTCCCGGGCATCTACGTAGCTATTCAGACGTTCCTCTCGTTCTTCCAGGGTCCGGCGTTCTCCATCCTGCTGCTCGGGATGTTCTGGCCCCGCGCTACACAGTGGGGCGGCCTGGTTGGACTGGTCGGGGGCATATCCGCCTCGGTCCTGCTTTACATATTCAAAGGACGCTTGTTTACGATTGAGGCGCCATTCTTGTACATCTCATGGTGGTCCTTCGTGGCGGGCGTGCTGCTCAACGTGGCGGTAAGCCTGGCGACCCAGCCGCACCCGCATGAGCGGCTGGCCGGGCTGGTGTATGGATTGCCGAAGAACCCAAAAAGTAGTTGCGAGGCGGCGGTATGTTGAATTTCGACTGGCTCAAATGGGTATCGCTCCCCGCGGCAAAAGCCGTATTCCTGGCCTTGTTCGCCGTCTCGGGACTGCTGGTGCTGATGATTCCGAGGAGGTCGATTTACGAGGGCGTCGAGAACCCCCGGTGGTGGCACAACCTCAAGCTGTGGGCATTCGGCGTGCTGGCAATTATCTTCACGATTTATGTAATCTTCTGACAGAGAACTGCTATGACGGAATCTCCGAACCACGACGATCCGCGAGTGCTCCATGACACGCAAATCAATAGGGCGCTGGGGACCTTCCTGGTCTTCTTCGGCCTGGTGGTCCTTGTGTCGATCTTCTTCACCGAGACAGGGATTGGCAAACTGACGAACCTCGGGGCGGGGGCCGTCATTGGCGGGATCGGCGCGGCGATGATCTACAAGGGCCGGCGCATCAAAAGATCGAAGTGATTCTTCACGTGCGTCTCAGATCGTCGGCGTTGTCGTATATCTTCTGAATCGCTTCGAGGATCAGGTCCATGTCCGCTTTAGTCCCCATCAATACGGTATGATGAAAACACACCGATTCGGCGTGGTGGACCCTGCGGCAAACCGGCAAATCGAATCGGGCAGGATCGATCTGTTTCCAGTGTTTTTCATTGAGCTTGTACCGCCACGGCTTCGTATGGGGCGTATATAAGGCACACGCATTCAGAGGCTCATAGCTGGCCTCCACGCCGCAACCCAGCTCTTTGGCCAGCGCCTCTCTGAAGGTTGTCACATCGAGGCCCTTGAATTCGTCCTTGTTGTACCGGAAGGAGAAATTGTAATAAGCCCCCATCGTTTCTCTCCTGTCACGCCGCATCGGCTGCACGCCGGGGAGTCCGGCAAGCCGGGAGTTGAAGTAAGTTGCGTTCTTCTCGCGGATTTTGTTGTCGCGAGGCAGCCGCCGCAGGGATTCGGTCAGCAGGGCGGCCTGGAATTCCGTCATGCGGTAGTTGCCCGACTGGATGAAGTTGCCCTCGTCGCCATAGATGCCCGCGCCCTTGTCCGCGGCCCCTTCCTGCTCGGGTCGCCTGCCGCAGTTGCGAAGAGCGTCGAGCTTCTCCGCAAGCTGCGGGTCGCTCGTCGTCAGAGCCCCACCTTCTCCGGCGGTCATGAGCTTCGAGAGCTGAAAGCTGAAACTGCCCGCATCGCCGATACTGCCGGCCTTTTTCCCTTTCCACTCCCCTCCGTGCTTGTGCGCACAGTCTTCAATCACCCGCAGGTGGCGTTTGCGTGCGATCTTCATAATCGCGTCCATATCGGCCAGACATCCATAAAGATGCACGGGAATAATCGCCCTGGTTCGGGCAGTAATCGCCTCTTCGACCTGGGCCGGGTCGATGCACCACGTATCTTCGCAGACATCAACAATAATAGGAACGGCGTTCACATCCAGCACCGCCCCCGCCGTCGCCTGCCAGGTCAGCCCGGGCACAATGACCTCGTCACCGAGTCCAATCCCGCAAGCCTCCAAGGCAAGCTGGAGGCTGACGGTCCCATTGGCGACCGACAGGGCGTATTTAGTCCCTATGAATTTTGCAAAGGCCCCGTTGAATTCCATCTCCTTCGGGCCGTTATACGACCAGACGCCGCTTCGTAGAACTTCAAGCAGGCCTTTCTCCTCTTTTTTGTCCCAGACGGGCCACTTGGGCCAGGGATTCTTCTTTACAACCCGCAGGGGCCTGCCGCCTTTGATGGCTAACTTGCTCATACTGTCGTTCCTTTCTTTGCTTTTGCGAAGCGCCGGCGGCATCACAATAGCAAACTTATCTGAGCGTTGCAACTATGCCTGCTGTTCGATACCATCAATGGCCGGATTATGAACAGGCGCGATTCTCAGTACGATAGGCCGCTTTGGCGCGGCTGGAAGATTCAGGCCTCCTTTGAAGTGAAGGGGACGCCGGAGGAAATCTCCCGGCCGGACTTTGATACGTGCGGATGGTATCCGACATCCGTGCCGTCAACGGTTCTGGCCGCTCTGGTCGAGAATGGGGTCCATCAGAACCCTTACTTCGGCATGAATCTAAAGAGTATCTCAAGCGAGCCGTTCAGCAAGCCGTGGTGGTATCGAACACAATTCCAACTGTCGGCGCAGGACGCGGCCGGAACCGTGCTGCTTGAATTTGACGGCGTAAATTACAGCGCGAACGTCTGGCTCAACGGCCGCCGGGTTGCAGTTTCGAGCCAAGTCAAGGGCGCCTTTCGCCGATTTCAATTTGACGTTTCGAAGCTCGTTTCCGAAGGCGTAAATGTGCTGGCTGTGGAGGTCATCCCTCCGCAGCCGGGTGATTTTTCCACGGGTTTCGTCGATTGGAACCCCCCGCCGCCCGACCGCAACATGGGCATCTTCCGCACCGTAAGATTGCGCTTCTGCAGGGGCATCTCGATAGAAAACCCATTTGTTCAGACGGACCTGAACGCCGAAACGCTCGACGAATCCGGGTTGACAATCACGGCCGAATTGGCCAACCACACGAAGGGCACTGTATCAGGAACTCTTGAGGGAAAAATTGAATCGACAAGATTCAGTGAAGCTGTAAACATTGACCCGCAAGAGCGAAAAACCGTACAGCTCGCGGATCTGAAAATCACAAGACCCAGAGTCTGGTGGCCGCACAGCATGGGCACGCCGGAGTTATATGATCTGCACCTGAGATTCATTGCAGATGACAAGGTCTGTGACGCGGCCGACATGCGATTCGGAATTCGTAAAATGGAAGATTACACTAACGAGAACGGCCACAAAGGATTCAAGGTCAACGGCAAAAAAATCCTCATCAAGGCGGCTGGATGGACGGATGACCTGTTCCTCGCCGACACGCCCGAAACAATCGATGCCCAATTGCAATACGTAAGACATCTAAACCTGAACGCCATCCGCCTGGAAGGCATCTGGGGAAAGGATCATACGCTTTATGATTTGTGCGACCGGTACGGCATCCTGATGATGGTCGGCTGGAGCTGCCACTGGGAACATGAGCAATATTTGGGAAAACCGGTGGACGAGCGCTACGGCGGCGTTGTTTCACCGCAGGATATCGAACTGGTTGCTCACTCGTGGCAGGACCAGGTCCTGTGGCTGAGAAACCACCCAAGCATCTTCGTCTGGGCCGTGGCCAGCGACAAGGTTCCGAAGCCGCAGTTAGAGCGAAAATACATCGAGACATTCCGCAAATACGACCCTTCGCGCCCCTACCTGGCCTCCACCGGCGGCGTCGGGAGCGAGCAGCGAATCATCGGAAAGGACGTGATCGTCAGTGACACCAGCGGCCCGGCCGGCGTTAAAATGTTGGGGCCATACGCTTACACGCCGCCCATCTACTGGTACACCGACACCCAACGCGGCGGAGCCTACGGTTTCAACACGGAGACATCACCCGGTGAGGCGGTTCCCGTGCTGGAAAGCATCCGGAAGATGATCCCACAAGAGCACCTCTGGCCCGTTGATGAATTCTGGGAATTCCACTGCGGATTAAATGAATTCAACAACCTGAACCGATACCAGCAAGCTATCCAGAGGCGTTACGGCAAGCCCGACAACGTCGAGCAATTCGCCCGAAAAGCACAGGTCCTGAATTACGAATTGATGCGGCCGATGTTCGAAGCGTTCCGAGCCAACCGCGGCACGGCAACGGGAATCGTCCAGTGGATGCTCAACGCCGCCTGGCCGAAAATGTACTGGCAGTTGTATGACAAGTATCTTATGCCGACCGGAGCGTTCTACGCCGCCAGGAAGGCCTGCGAGCCCGTGCATTTGCTTTACAACTATGGCAATCGCGCCATCTACATCGTCAATGACCGATTTGAGGCCATCAGGAATCTCAAGGCGATAATTCGGATTCTGGACATCAGCTCCAAAGAAGTCGTGAACAAGACACTTGACATTCGTGCCGAACCCGAGTCATCCACCAAAATCTTCGAGCTGCCCGAATTGGATACCATAAGCACAGCGTATTTTCTCGACCTTAGACTTTATGATCAACTGAACAGGGAAATCGTAAACAACTTTTACTGGCTGTCAACCAGGCCCGATGTCCTGAATTACGAAGCCAAAGTCGAGCCCTGGCCCTACTACACGCCCAGCAGGCAGTTCGCAGGCTTCGCGGCGCTGAATTCACTGCCGGCTGCGACAGTTAACGTCGAGCATACCTGTAAAATGCGCGGTCAAGGCAAGACCGTAGCAGCCAGACTGAACAACGCGAGCGAAACCATTGCATTCTTCATAGAGTTTAAAATCGCCGCAAAAAGCGGCGAGGCCATCGTGCCGGTCTTCTGGGAAGACAATTACGTCAGCCTGCTGCCCGGTGAAACAAGAAACATCGAGGCTGTATTGCCCGCCACAAATGAAGAAACCGTCCTGACTGTCAGCGGATGGAATCTAAAAGGTTGAGCCGCAAGACTTGGTGCGGTCGGAATATGGGGGGAGGATTCATGCAGCTTTGGCAAATCTATCAGGCGCGAGTCTTGTCATGTCGAGCGGAGCGCAGCGCAGTCGAGACATCTGGCTGCGGATGGGGCGTGCCTATCCTTCGCAGCCAGATTTCTCCACTCCGGCCTTCGGCCTCCGGTCCGCCTTAGGCGTGCCTTAGGCAGAAAAGACAAACGCCAAGAATAAAACGCAATCCGCCACCAAACGTCGACCACACCCGTAAGATCCATTTGGCCGGAGAATTCTTTGCGACCCACGGGCAAAAAGGGTAGGATATGGCCGGAAGTTCAAAACGCGCGGTTAGTGAAACACGATGCGTTGAATCTCCATACTTGAGAAATTCCGGGAGGATACAGAATGAACGGTCACTTTTCCGAACATCAAACCGAAAGCGATTCGACGCGAAGAGGATTCCTCAAGAAAATCGGACTCGGCGCCGTAGCGGGCGGGATGGCAGCGCCGCTGCTGAACAATTCACTTGCGGCCGGAGCATCGCAGGCAACTATCCACAAAGTCAAGCAGCGCGTGCTCGGCAAGACCGGCCTGAGCGTCTCGGAAATCGGATTCGGAGGTCACAGTTGGGCGTACAAGCAAGTGCCCGACGGCAAGGGAGGACATCGCAGACCCACCGTCGATGAAGCTGTCCGGATGATTGGCGCGGGACTGGATATGGGCGTGAATTTCCTCGATTCATGCACGGCGATGGAAGAATCCAGCACGCCCGGCGAAGCAATCAAGAGACTCAAGGCAAGAGACCGCGTCATCATCTCTATTCGCGTCTCGCATAAGATGAAGGGAATCGAAGCGGACAAGCAGGAAATATACAAGTGGACGGACGACCGCCTGAAGCTGTGGCAGACGGACCGCGTCGATTTGTGCCTGCTGTGCAATACCGAAGATGATACGCCGCAGTCCGGCTACTGGGACATGTCCTATTCCATCGAAGCACTCGACAAACTCAAGCAGCAGGGCAAGATCCGCTTCACCGGATTCGGCTGCCACTTCACGCCCGAGCTGTTCTTAGAGGCGTTTGACAAGTTCGGCGACTATTTCGACATTTGCTCGATTCCCTACAACATCCGGCACCGCGCCGCGGAAAAGATACTTCCCGCGGCTAAGAAAAAGAAACTCGGCGTTATTACCATCAAGCCCTTTTCCAGAGGGGCTCTTTTCGAAAAGCGGGATCTTAAAGGCCCCGACGCCGGCCTGCCCCGCGACATGATCGCATTCGTGTTAGAGAACAAGCTGGTCGATATCTGCACCTGCGGCGTTCACACCATCGAGCAGACCAAGGAGAACTTCAGCGCCTCGTGGACGAAGCTCTCGCCGGACCAGTGGAAAAGACTCGAAAAAATCGCCGGAACCCCTGTCGATAGCGAGGAATACGTGTGGCTTGAGCGAGACTGGCGATACGCGTAGCGAAGGTGTGGGACTATTACTCTCTTGAATCAGTCAGATTATTATCAGGTACATAAGGACTGAACCGATGGAGCAGGCAAATCCTGGCTTATCGCGGCGGCGCGTCATTATTGAGGCAATAGGTGTACTCTACATTTACTACGTCCTCGCGACGGCGTTCACCATTCTTCCGCCGATCCTCTTTTCCGCCGCAGGAGTACGGCTGAGTTTGCGTCCCGGAACCGCCGTCTCTCTTCTTGGCGTTGTTATTGCCGAGGCATTGGCGCTCTGGATGGCCAGCGCATACTTCCGCCGCCGGCAGCTCTCGATACGTGCGTGCGGATGGCTGGCACCCACGTCAGCCCGAATCGTCTTTCTTGCCGTCATCGCGGCGGCGGCCTATTCGCTATATACCGCTCAGATCCCCGAAGTGCGGGCAAACATGTTTGAATTCAGCCTGCTGAAACTGTGGGGCGTGATTGCCGGCCTGTTCGGCGCATTTGTTGAGGAGGTTATCTTTCGCGGCTACTTGCTGGCCCGCCTGCAAAAAGCTGGAATGAGTAATGTATCTCAGATTGCACTATCGGCGCTGACCTTTGGCTTGCTTCATATCGGCTTCGGATGGTGGGGCGTCTTGTGTACGGTAACGCTTGGAATCGGCTTGGGTGCGCTGTACATCTATGGGAACCGGAGCCTCACGGGACCATTGATTTGCCACGGCCTCATCAACGCTATCATCGAACCCTGGCTCATGCTTTGGCTATTGAAATTCTACGCCGAACGATTCGGCACATAATACACGGCCTAAAGGCCGCCTCCCGGCCAGCCGTTGGCCGAGAAAACCCGTATCCTCCAACTCGTGCCCTGGACGTGACCATTTTTTTTGCCGATTCTGTTGCATTGGCCTATGTGGAGTGTTATCATCGATGCGTCGGACAAAAGGAAATTGGATGTCGGCAGTGGCAGGTGAGAGGCACGATGCCGGATAACAAAGGAACGGACGGAATGCCAACTATCTCCATGTTCTACGGGATTCTCATTCGGATGTTTTTTCGCGATGCCGAGAAACATCATATGCCACACATCCATGCCGACTACCAGGGTAAAGTGGGCGTGTACTCAATCCTTGACGGAACGCTACTGGCGGGTGAGCTGCCACTGAACAAGCACAAGCTGGTCGTCGCATGGATTGAGATTCATCGAGAAGATCTGCTCGCCGACTGGGACTTGGCTGTCAATGGCAAGAAGCCGTTTCCGATTAAAGGGCTTGACTAATGAGGATTGTAGAACTGCGTCCACAAGCGAATTGGGTCTTGTCCATCGTTGCAGATGACGGTCGCGTCGGCAATTTTGATGTCAGTCCCTATCTGGAATATGAGGCGTTTGAAGACCTGCGCGACCCCGGTGAGTTTTCGAAGGTCTCCAACGGTGGATACTTCGTCGAATGGGAGTGTGGCGCTGATTTGTCGGCAGACACGATTGAGGTTCACTGGCGCGTCATAGGGGCAGGAGGACAGGACCCTGCATCCCATGGAGATCAGTCTAATTATTGTTAGGCAGAGCAAAGAGAAGATGAAGTATCGAGACAAGCGCCTGGCCTTCGAAATCAGTCTTCCTGACGGATGGAGGTGCCCCGGGATACTGCACCGTCTTTTCCGCATCCCACTCCGGTTGATGTTCGCTTCACCTTATTTGGCTGGCGGCCCCGAGTTCTACGGCCCCATCAACGATTCAATCAAATTCGCTGTGGGACCCATTTCCCCCGAACCCACTGTAAGCCAGCATCAGAAAAACGTGGCGGCAATGGCAACTCGACACGGACATCGGGTTGTTGAAGTGGCTACCATTGAGGTAGCGCGCAAGACACACGCGACAATGGTTGTTGACGTGCCATGTCCTTCTGGCTCCATGCGCCTCAAGAACTACTTCCTGATCTTCCGAAGCACGGAGTACGTGGTCACCGCTTCCCTTGAAGCAAGAGAAGATGAATATGATCAGATCGTCAGGACATTCAGACTTTGCTAAGGTACAGGTATGTTAAGTCCCCGACAGACCTTTCTAAAACTGATGATGGTGTGGGTTGTCGGACTGGCAATCCTCTTTGGCGTTACGTTGATCCTCTTCGATATGTCGCGCGGCCAGGTAATCGTGCTCGGAGTAGTTGCTTGCATCATCCTGATAATTGGTGCAATCCGTACATGGAAAAATCCAGAAGTTCATCGGTAAAAGTAAGGTGGAATCGCCCAACAATAAATCTAAGCGCGATGTGGACAACCGCGCCGGCTGGCGCGAGGCTTAATTTCACGTTCGGTGGAGCGACAAAGGCACCTGTTACGGCTTTGCTTCGATGAACTGGCTCTTGGGTGCGGGCAAGTAGGCAAAAATCTGATGTATTTTTGGTTGATTCTCTTGCATTGACCGATGTAGCGTGTTATGATTCTCGCAGCAGGCGAAGAAGAATCGGATGTTGGGAGTGCACAGGACGACGATGATCTATACCCATGTCCTCAACCGGGGACTGGCTGGCGTGCGCAGTCCGGTAGACGGGCTTTGAGACAAGGAAGGAGGATTATTATGCTGATCCGCATAAAACGCCGTGATAAACCGCGAGATAAAGCGCAACCAGCGGTAGACAAAAGGCTTAGTATGCCATGGTCACTCGGTCCAATGGCGTCTTATACGGGCAAGAAACAAGAGTTCCGCATCTTATGCGGGTCAGTCTAATTATTGTTAGGCGTTGCACAGAAAGGCATCGCGGTGGTAACCAAGAAGCATCGTCGGATCAGCCTGAGTCTCAGACGTGAACCTGCATTAACGGTTACACGATCCTCGACAAAGCAAGACGTCCTTGTCTACGTCTTTGCTGCTGACCGAAAGCTAAAGTATCCGAACGGCCGCTCACGTATTGTGTATATCGGTAAAACTGAAAAGGGAATCGCTCGCGTGACGGGCAGCGCCTCTGAGAGAGCCGACAAAATACTGTCCGAACATGGCGTCTACTCCTTTCAGGCGCGTCTAGTTCACTATCCGTCGGATCAAATTGACATGCGCCAAACGTGGCACAGGGCACCTCCGATATTGCTGGAGCGCGCCTTGATTATCATGTTCGGAGAATTGTTTGACGCCAAACCTCTGTGTAACGGAACTGGACATCGCATGAAGCCGCGATATGGCGAGTTCGATAGACTCTCTAGGTCCCGCGTAAAAACGATCATTGAAGACTTGTCGTGATAACGCCTAACCCGCCCATCAACCCGGACTCGCGCAAGTGGCGCTCTGCGCCTATTGCGCTCGCCGGTTATGGGCAACGTTGGGCTGCAAATGCCAGAGAAAGACGCGATGACGCAAACCAAGTCAATCTTCGTGATAATGCCATTTCGGGAAACACCCACCCGGAATCGCGACGACCTCACCGCCTTCTTCCTGACGAACATCAAGGATGCTATCGAGTCGCACACTGACTTCGCCCATCGGTATGTCGTCGCCCGATCAGACGACACGTTCAACATTACTGAGGCAATAATCCATCGCCTGTTTTCGGCAGACATCGTGATCTGCGACCTTTCAGGACCGCACGCTAATCCGAACGTGATGTACGAGCTTGGCCTGCGCCTGGCCGTCTCCAACGCCCCGGTCATTCTCATTCGGGAGCGCCATCCCGACAACAAGACGATTTTTGACATCAGCGGCTTCTTCGTCTTCGAGTACAGCCCGTTTCAGTACGGTGGACTGGAGCAATACCTGATTCAGAAGTTGAAGAAGTATGAGACGGGGGAAGAGCACTACATGTCACCCGTTCTGCGCGTGCTGGAAACTTCGCCCATTGTCATTCGGACGATCACGCTCCGTAGAGCAGCGGCAGTGTTGAACGGACTCACGGGAGGTTTCCACAGTCTGTCCATAGCTGCGGCAAGTGCTCTTTACATGTTCATCCGGAACGTGACTGGAATTGAGCTTTCTGGAGACGTTGATTCAATGACCATGAGCGCGGTTGGCGTTCTCACGGTCATTGAGGAACGAAAAGCGGAACTCAAGGACGTGAATTGGCGGTCTTTTCTGTTCCATCCTGCTTCACCACCGGCGCTCATCGCTTACGTGCAGGACCCGCCTCTACACGAAATCCTACCCGATCCTCTGCCGGTTGCTTTCAACACGATCCTGAACCATTTCCATGCTCGCTATCTGGCAACGGACTACCTTTGGACGATGCCGGAGGCATGGGTGCCCGTTCAGTTCATAAAGGACGCTCTCCTACTGGAGCATATGACAGATATTCTCCTTGCCGCGCTCGCAACGGCGAACACACCGGAACAGCAGGAATACCTGGACAGATTCCGGGAACTCATCGTCATGACCTCATTGCTCCCGCAGTCCGCAAAGCGACAGATCTACCCAGGCAGTTTCACGAAGGCGGAATCAGAGATCCAGAAGACGGAGCCCAACAAGAGCGTGGACACCTACGTTTCACCCGGCGCGGACGCCGGGTGAAACGAGGGTCACGCTCGCCGTTCGCCGGAGAGGCAGAGGCACATGCTACGACTTTGCTTCGATGCACTGGCTCTTGGGGGCGGGGGAGCCTCGAAGCAATCCTTCCGTGCTGAGGTCTTCGTCAACGTCGGGCCAGTGAATGGCGTAGCTTCCACCCGAGGGTTCCCAGTGGTCTCCCCGGTCCTGCGTCGCATTCAGAAGTCTCGGGTACCATGTGTGCGGCCACTGAGTTTTTCGTTGGTGTTGATGTCAGAATTAGGGTATAATCAAGCAATGAAAATCGAATGGGATCCCAAGAAGGCCAGAACAAACTTACGGAAACACAGAGTCTCCTTCGAGGAAGCCGCAACCGCCGTGAGTGATCCCCTGGCAACAACGGGTGCTGATCCGGATCACTCCGTGACCGAAGATCGATATATCACCTTTGGGGTCTCGGCCCGAGGTCGGCTCTTGGTGGTGGCTCACACGGAAGAACATGAGACGATCCGAATCATAAGCGCTCGTTTGGCGAGCAAAGGAGAGCGAAAGCTATATGAAGAAAGCTAAACAAACAGATAAAGGCGAATTGCGTGCCGAGTACAAGCGGTCGGACTTTCCCAAGGGGCTCGTGCGGGGCAAATATGCCGAACGTCTCCGTGAATCATCAAACGTTGTTGTACTTGAACCGGAAGTCGCTCGAGCTTTCCCCAATCAAAAAGCTGTGAACAGTGCGCTGCTGTCCCTAATCCGAATTGCCAAGAAAACTTTGCGCCCAGCAAGTCACCCAACCGGGGACGCGAAAAAGCGGCGCGCCGGTTAGCTCGGGCGTTGGCCGAAGAAACAAAGACACACACTACGACTTTGCTTTGATGAAATGGCTCTGTGTTGGCGTTTTAGCCTGACGGTGCTTTAATCCGTGAGGGACAGGCCAGGCTCCTTGAACTGGGCGGCGGCGTTCAGGAAGTGCGCGGTGATCCAGAAGACCGTCCACTCCTCCACGTAGTCGCCGCGGATGCCTCTGCGGCTACGTGCGGTATGAGCACGCGGGCGATCCCGGGGGCGCGAATTACTGCCATTGTCCGGACTGCAGACGAACCACGGGCAGCGCGTTCAGCATCGGCGTACGTGCCCGCGTAGATGCGCTGCGCATCGTTTCCGGCCACGTCAAGGCCTACACCAAGATTGCCGAGAGTGGCAACGAGATCACACGGGAGTTCTGTCCGGAATGTGGATCCCCGTTGTTTACGAGATCACCGGCTCACCCGGAGTTTGTCTATATCAAGGCGGGCAGCCTGGACGATCCGGCCCTCGTCAAACCGATCTGTCAGATCTGGACAGAGATGGCCGTACCCTGGGCCCGCATTGACGACCGATTAACAACGTACCCAAGAGGCCGGCTGACGGCCACGGAGAAGAAACCCCAATAGGCCCATCATCCGCCAGGAGCATACCTTCGGCCGCAGGCCGCGTCGCTGCCCTGTGCATGGCAAGGCCATTGTCTGCCGGGTTACTCCGTGCTTAGCGGATCTTGTAGCTGACCGACATGCCGTCGTTCTTTTCCATCGAGGCACGGATAATGACCGTGTCGTAGTCGGGGCTGTTTTGTATGTAGTCCAGAAAATCCTTCATCGCGTCGGCGGAACGGATGACATTGTCGGCAACAACCACGGCACCGGGTTTTAGCTTTGCCTCTATGAGTTTGAGATATTTGAGATAATCGCTCTTGAGAGCATCGATGAAAATAAAATCAAACTCACCTTCGAGCGTCGGTAGCGTCTTGAGGGCGTCCCCTTCTACGCAGGTCACTGTATTCTCCAGGCCGACCTTCTGCAGATTTTCCCGGCATTCTCTTGCGCTCTGCGGGTTGATTTCAAGGGTATAAAGGTGCCCGCCGGTCCGCTCGAAGGCGATTCCCATATTGATGGCTCCAAAGCCGCTGGCCGATCCCACCTCGACGCCGCATTTGGCCCTTGTGCTCTCGACCAATATTCGCAGCATCATGGCATCGCCGACCGTCGTGTTCAGCCCGGTGCGATGGAAGTTCTTGATGAAGTCCCGGCGAAATGCGTCGCTCTTGTTCTGCTGCTGGCCGGAATAGACCGAGAGCACGTCAAAACCAATTACAGCGACACACACAGCCGGAATCAACAATCTGAACCGTTTCATAGTGGCCTCCTTCATAAAAGCCGAATAAAAAAGTGTTTAACCATCTATCTCAATCGAGATCTCACACGAGGTAATGTCAACCACAACTATTATCCTGCGACCATAAAGCCTACTAAAATACCAGGAACGTCTTCACATTTCAAGCTCTTATAAAAAGGACAATCCGGCGATTCCTCTTGACGGCCAAGCGATGAATCTGGTATATTTTAGTATTCGAGAAGCGTGCGCTCATGTAGGCGGGTATCCGGGGCATTTGCCTTCGGAGAGGAGGTGCCCCCTGTTTACTGAACGATTCTTTGGAGGAGGACTCTTATGTACAGACAATTGACGTGCTCGATGTCTCTCGTCTTGGTGCTGGGTCTGGTTCTCACGAGCACAGCCAAGGCAGACCTGGTCGGCTGGTGGAAGCTGGACGAAGGCTCCGGCACCACCGTGTCCGATGCAAGCGGCAAGGGGCACAACGGAACGATCGTCGGAAACCCCCAATGGGTGTCAGGCGTAAGCGGCCTGGCCCTGGAATTCGATGGCGACGACCGGGTGGACTTGGGCAACGATCCCAGTCTGGATATTACCGCTCCCATCACCATTATGATTTGGGCCCGGACTGCCGTCGTCGGAGAAACACATACAACAAACCCGGGCGTGTTCGCCAAGGCCGAGAGCGGCCCGGGTTGGAGCTGGCAGCTCAGATACAAGGCGGTGGGCACCCCCGGCTACTTGGGATTCCAGTTCAATCCTGTCTCCGGCGCCAGTGTGTGGGTCAGCGTGGGACAGAACCTGGAAGTGGGAGAATGGTATCATGTCACAGGTGTTGTCAACGGTACCGACGCGACATGCTACTTGAATGGGCAGGAAACGGACAGAGATCCGCTGCCGAATTTCCAGAAGAGCAACGGCAAGTTATTCATCGGCTACGAAGGCTGGATCCCTTGGTATGGTGCCGCTGACGACGCCAGGATTTACAGCCACGCTCTATCGGAAATCGAAATTCTAAGCGCTATGGCAGGTGAGCCGTGGCCCTATGCCTTCGGTCCCGACCCGCCCGACGGCGCTGTGCTTAGCGGGACGTGGGTTACCCTTTCCTGGAAGGCGGGAGACCTCGCCGTCTCGCACAACGTCTATTTGGGTGACAATCTCGACGACGTGAACAATGCGACCAGGCAGAGCCAGA
>CAYWZW010000064.1:0-29682 GCA_964462945.1 uncultured Pirellulales bacterium | reverse complement strand
TGCGGTCGGCGACGGCGACGAGGTGATGCTGCGTGCGGAAGAACAGCGTTCCCTGTGAGATGGCGGGGGTGGCCATACAGGTCTCGTTCATCTTGTTGACGCCTAACAATTTGAACTGCGGCCCGGCCTGAACGACATAGACCTCGCCGCTCTCGGCCGTAAAATAAATCTTCCCGTCCGCGGCCACAGGCGAGGCCGAGAAAGCGGCTCCCTGCGGGTCGAGGCTTTCCCGATAGAGCAATTTTCCGCTTTCAGGCTCGAAGCAGCTTAGTGTCCCGCGGTCCGAGCCACAATAAAGATAGCCGGCGTACACAATGGGCGTCGGCATGTAGTTTCCGCCTTTTGCGTAGCTCCAGGCGATATGCTCGCTGCTGGTCTGGTTCTCTTTCAGCGAAATGTCGCCTTTTGCTGAGAGCCGTATCGCGTAGATCGGAGACATGCCTCCGTGTGCGTTGGTGATATAGACCAGGTCGCCTGCCACAACGGGCGTTGGGATCGGGATATCGCCGCCGCCTGCTAACCTCCAGATTTCCGTGCCCTTCTCGATGTCATATCCGCCGACGTGTTTGAATCCGTTGACGATAATCTGTGAGTTCTGTTTGGCGGCATAGACGGTCGGCGTGCTCCACGTCGGGACATCGTCCCTCGGGGTCTTCCACAGCAGCGCGCCATCCTTCAAATCGAAAGCGGCGATAAAGGAATCCTTCTGAACGTCGCATTGCACGATGACCATTCGCTCGTGGATGACGGGCGAACAGCCCCCTGCCCACTGTGCGGCCGGACTGCGATAAAAGCCCCAATCCAGAATCCCAAGGTCTTTCTGCCACAGGAGGTTTCCGGCCACGTCGTAACAGTACAGGCCCTCGGAGCCGAAGAACGCAACCACGCAGTTCCCGTCCGTGCAGGGCGTCGGGTTTGCATGGGTGGACTTGGGATGCCGCTTGACCTTCGGTTTGCCCTTGTAACATTCTCTATCCCACAGAACGCCGCCGTTCTTTCTGTCAATACAGTAGAGATGCCAACTGAAGAGGTCTTCTTCCGTGACCGACTGGACGTCGCCGTACATGCCGACCTTCAGGTTCGATTCTCCCTGATTCTGGATTGCGGTCGTGACAAAGATGCGATCCTCCCACACAACCGGGGACGAGTGGCCGAGACCCGGAATGGGGGTTTTCCAGAGGATGTTCTTTGATTGACTGACGTTCCACTCAATCGGAGCCTTATGCCCCTCGACGACGCCGGAAGCCGAAGGCCCACGGAACGAAGGCCAGCTCTGCCCGGCCCAGAGATTCGTTATCATCAGGAAAAACGTGACGAACAGACCGAGCGTCTGACTTTCGGGCACAACCGTAATACGGTTCCCTCGTTTCGTTGATATCCAAAACATGGTTTGTGCTCCTTTTGTAGCCATAAGTACTCCCGCATGAGCAAGCCCGCCCTGAGCCTGTCGAATGGGGCTTCGGCTCATTCAGAACCTGCCCTGAGTTTTGTTGAAGGGACGGCATCCGTGAACTTTAGCTTATCAAACGGGATTGTGTTTGTCACGAAGTATTTGCGAAAACGCAAACAATGGAATTCAGAATACAGAAGAGTTGAATTGGATCAAAATGGACGAAATCAGCGTAATCTGCGAAATCCGCGGTTAAATATTTGCTGGACGAGCCTTTTGAGCCGGGTATAATGCGAATTGAGATACCTCAGAGCGTCGCTGAGGAGGCTTGAGAAGGAAAGTGCCGAACAGAACAACATCGGACAATTATAGAAGGAGAATCGAATGTTATCACACAATGCAGAATCGGTTTCGAGACGCGGCTTCATGGCGAAAAGCGTCGCCGCAGCAGCCCTATTGACCACTGGCGCGTATGGAGCACAAAAGGACCAGAAGAAGAAAAAGCAGGCAGCAAAAGCCGCCAAACGTCCGACTCCAATCGGCTTGCAGCTTTACTCAGTGCGAGAGGATTGCAAGCGCGACCTGCCGGGCACGATAGCCGCCGTGGGGAAGATGGGCTACGACGGCGTTGAGTTCGCCGGCTACTATGACCGCAGCGCCGAAGAGCTGCGAAAGATGCTCGACGACAATGGCCTGGTGTGCTGCGGCACACACACCGGTCTGGAGACCCTGCTCGAGGACAACCTGGCCAAAACCATCGAGTTCAACAAAACATTGGGCAACAAGTACCTGATCGTTCCCGGACTGCCCGAGAAGAATCGCAGCTCACACCAGGCCTGGCTCGACACGGCGAAGCTCTTCAACGAATTGGCGGAAAAAGTCAAGCCGCATAACATGCTCGTCGGCTACCATAACCACGGCGTCGAATTCACGGCCATGGACGGGGAGCTTCCCTGGGACACCTTCTTCGGCAACACGCGCAAAGACGTGATCATGCAGCTCGATATCGGCAATGCGATGCACGGCGGTGCAGACCCCCTTCCCTATCTCTACCGGTATCCGGAGCGGGCCGTCACCGTGCACGTCAAAGAGTTCAGCAAAACGAACGACAAGGCCCTGATTGGAGAGGGCGACGTCCCCTGGAAGGCATTCTTCGCTCTGTGCAAAGCCGTCGGCAACACCGAGTGGTACATCATCGAACAAGAGAGCTACGCCTACAAGCCTCTCGAGTGCGCCGAACGCTGTCTGAAGAATCTTCGCCAGATGAAGTTTATATAGGCCGATGGTGCAAAATCTTGACTGTCGTCAGACAAGTATCGCACCCCACCGCTCATCTGCTGAAGGCCCTTGTTGCGTACTTCAACGGTTCGAAAGACGGCAGCTCGTTGAGGGGGACCGCTCCCCAGGTCGTATTCAAATGCCCCAACATGCGCTCGCTGTTAAATCGCCGCGAATAATCCACAAGAGCGATGGCGGCATCAGGCTTGCGCCAACTGGCCGGCCAGACGCGAAAGCCCTTCCCCAGAAACATCGGGACCGACTCGTACGCAGGACGCGGCTCGTAGTGCCAGTCGCAGATGATGATGTCCTTGCTGATCATATCGACCGCTCGTGCCGTGCCGTTGGCACTGGCTTCCCACTTGCCGTAGCTGTACTTTGAGGCATCGATCAGCCGGTCGCCCCACATCAGCATTTCAAGCTTGCGTCCGCGGACCAGATGATCGTGGTAATCATTGACAGCCTTGGCAAAAAGCTCCGCCTTATTCTTGCCCCTGCATCGCGGGCAATCGTCTTCGCCCAAGAGAAATACTTCGTCCATGCCCACGTGCAAGGCATCCGCCTCGAACACCTCAATCAACTCGTCCATCAGCGCAAATACAACCTTGTTGACCTGTGGGTGCAGCGGACACCAGCTTCGGCAGTAAATGCCCTCGTTGTCCGGATATGCGCCGGGCGTCTCATCGAACTGCGGATACTTTGCCAGCAGCGGAGCCGTGTCTTTTTTCCACGATTGATGCCCGAGACATTGAAATTGTGGAATCAATCGAACCTTGTGCGTGCGGCACTCGCCGAGCAGCTTTTTGATCTGCGCTGTGCCGCTGACACTGCCTTTTCGAAGCTCCGGATGCGACTGAAATTCGTATCCATAGTTAATCTCCGCTACGATCACATTGACGCCGAGTTCAGCAAGCTCACCCACAACACCGGTCAACTGCTCAACCGCCTTTTGACTTCCGATACCGACGTGCACACCCCGCCAGGGTACTCTGCCAGTTGCCCGCGGCCGAGCTGATTCTTCCACGCTGAGGCCCCCCAGCTTGACAAGCGAGCTGCCCGGATTACCCGACGTCACCATATCTCTGTCTTGCTGGCCCCAAACGGCGATTGAAAACGAACACACAATGAATAGGACAGATTTGATTTTCATATTACCTTCCCATTTACTCGAACACTAAACCACATACCCGGAACCCATCACTCACGGCTGCGGACGAATCACCTGCTCGCGTCGCACCTCGTAGGATTCTCCTTTCCATCGCAGGCCCGCGGGGCCGAAGGCATGGAAAGCATGCACTTGACGAGCCTCCTTCAAGTCTTTGCCGTCCACCGGCCTGAGCGTGAACAAAGCCCCCCTGCCATAATCTTGTCCATTCCAGCGACGTGCATGAAAGGCCGCAAAACGCGGTCCCTCAATAACGAATCCATAGGGCGGCAGAATAACATCCCCTCCCAGCCGGGACTTGACCTGGGCCTCCGCTGAGCCAAAATTCACGATAACAGTTGTCGCATTCTCGCCATCTCCGTATGTTGCCCTTCGGACATTGAAGTCCTCAGTGAGGAATTCCAGACGAGTCAAACGGTCGTGGGCTGTGACCGCGTGGAGCGGCCCCAAGACCTCATGCGTATTCTTGAGAAAGGCATCGAGCGGGTGCATACTCTCGGCCCAGCCATTATCGGCGCGGACATAGCACGAGCGGTCGGAAACCTGACCGTCGCTTTTTGCCTGGTTTTTCTCGCTCGACGATTGCCAATAAAGATGGTCGCCGAAAGAATGGTAGTGCAGCGGGCGGGCACACAGAACGTGATGAGCCACATATTCGCCTGCCTCATCGGCCGCGTAGCCGTACTTGCCGTAACATATCTGGCAATCATGATAAACCATTTCGAAAAACGGAATCACCGTGGCTCCGAGTTCCTCCGCTTTGAGATTGTGAAAGTAGCGTCCAGACACGGCCACAAGGCCCTCGAAAAAATCGCTGTGAGGCAGCGCCCACTCGCGTCCGCATTCACTGCCGAAAATGCCGAATTGTTCCCGGGCGTAGTCGCTCAGACGAATCTTCCATGCGATGTCATCGTTCCTGTCGATGGGATGATTGGGATCGTCACATTCACGGGGCCCGACGGCGTACGTTGTGTCGATGAAATAACTCCAAGGCCGGAACAGATCACGAATGGCCGGGAGGTTCTGCGGCCGTTTGGCCAATTCTAACTGCTTGGGCGCACAGACCATGTACGCGCGTCCGCCTAACCACCGGCCGCCCTGGATGAGCGAGCCATCCGGACGTTTCTCAATGAACTTTGTATCCCAGCTCTTTGCATCGCGGTACATGTCCTGGACGTTGTCATGCAGAGAGGCCACGTAGCCCAAAGCCTGAACACGCTTGACGGCGTCCGCCAGGCCCTCGTTGCCGCCGCACTCGGGATTGGCCGGCAGGTTGTCGGGATGACGACAGTCATACCCCCCTTCCGTCCAGCCCCCGATGATGAACAGGCACCGTTCGATTCCCACGTCCTGCTTCAAGTGCTCGGCGATCCGGGCCGCCTCGTCGAACGTCCAGCGGACTTTGACCGATTCTTCCTTTGTGCTCTCCTCGTTCATGCGGCGCGCGAGGCACGTCCACAGCTTGGCATTTGCAGCACCGATCATCAGCTCCACATGAGGGTCGCGACGGATCTTATCTCGCAACGTGACCACCCGGCCTTGCTTTTCCACGTAACGTCTGTACCCCGCCGCCAGCGTATTGAAATCCCCTTTGCCCAGCGGCTTCAGACGCAGCAAGCTGGCGCTGCGGCGTAGTTCGAACGTCGCGGCGAGCCTTTGACGATACCGTTCTCCGCCGGGCATGGTACTCTCAAGCTCCGGGAACACATACACATCGTCCCAGGTAACAATCAGTGCCGAGCCGCCCTTGACAAAGCCAAGCATGTTCAGATGGCACCCTTCGTAGTCGGACGTGCCGAACACGTGCTTGAACACCTTGCCGCTATCGGCGGGAACCAGCAGTCCCTCACGAGACGGGACGATAGCGTAACCGCCTTCGACGTCGGTGACAGCCAGCGCATCATCGAGCACACGGATGCTGCCGTCCCCCTTGCCCTCATAACGAAGCTCCAGTGCCTCTCCTTCTTCGACCAGGGCAAAAACAACCGCAGCCCCGTTTTTCTGATACAGCCGCACGGAATTCTCGCTCGCGGGATCGCTCTTCGTGAAGTCGCCCTCAAGCCACGTTGCGCTGCCCGGGCGAGCCGTCCCTTCGGAGGGCCACCTGGTGCCTGAGCGTTTGTCGAGCAAGCTCCATCGCCCCGTCGCATCATCAACCTCAACCATCAGTGAACGGCTTTCCAACCTTACGGTGCCACCCTGGCTGCCCGCGGACACTAATAATACGAGCAAACAGATTGAAACGAGCTTACGCATAATCATATCCCTCTCAAAGCAGAGCAAACCACAACCCGCCTGCCGACTGCCGGGCAGGTTGGCTAAAAGTTTCGTTCGACGAAACCGGTGTCGATTTTGTTCTTGATGTAAAGGCTGTGCGAGAGGATACCCAGGCAGGCGGGGATCGTGGTCTTGATCGGCTCGATGACGAACTCTCGCAGCGCTCTTTTCATTGTGGCAATCGCCTCGGCCCGGGTCCTCTGATGCACAATGAGCTTGGCAATCATCGAATCGTAGCTCGTCGAGACGGTCCAGCCCTGATGAATGTAGGTATCGACTCTGACGCCGGGGCCCCCGGGGGGAATATACCTGGTAATGGTGCCCGGCGAAGGAGCAAAATCATTTTCGGGGTCTTCCGCGTTTATCCGGCATTCAATTGCCACGCCGGTATGCTTGATACTCCGTTGGCTGAGCTTGATAGGCAGTCCGGCGGCGATCTTCAACTGCAACTTAATCAGGTCGCGGCCGGTCACCATCTCCGTCACGGGGTGCTCGACCTGAATTCGCGCGTTGGCCTCAATAAAGTAAAACTTCTTATCCTTATCCAGGAGAAACTCGACCGTTGCCGCATTGACGTATTTAGCCTTTCTTATGATGCTTAACGCAGCGTCGGCGAGCTGCTCCCGTGTACGCTTGTCCAGGACGGGACAGGGTGATTCTTCGATCATCTTTTGATGTCTTCGCTGAATGGAGCAGTCCCTTTCGTAAAAGTGTAATACGTTGCCGTCATTGTCGGCCATGATCTGGACTTCCACGTGCCTGGGTTCAACAACAAGCTTTTCCAGGTACACGCTGCCGTCCCCAAAGGCGGCTTTGGCCTCGGCCTGCGCCGCGCTGAACGCCGAACGCAGATTCATGTCGTTATGCACGACCCTCATCCCGCGTCCGCCCCCGCCGGCAGCGGCTTTGATGATCACGGGGTAGCCTATCTTGTTCGCGAGCTTCATCGCATCAGCGTTGTTCTCAAGAGCGCCGTCGGAGCCGGGCACGACCGGAACATTCGCCTCGGCCGCCAGCTTGCGGGCCCGGACCTTGTCGCCGAGCAGTCGCATCGCTTCGACCGGCGGGCCGATGAACGTGATTCCGCACTCTCCGCATATCCGGGCAAATTCCACGTTCTCCGCCAGGAACCCATAGCCGGGATGAATAGCCTCCACGTCAGTGATCTCGGCGGCACTTATGATGCGGGGTATGTTGAGATAACTTTTCGCCGATTCGGCAGGCCCGATACAAACGGCTTCATCGGCAAGCTGCAGGTATGGGGCCCCTCTGTCGGCCTCGGAATAAACGGCCACGGCCTCGATCCCAAGCTCGTGGCAGGCACGGATGATCCGCAGGGCTATTTCGCCGCGATTGGCTATTAGAATTCTTGAAAACATACTTCTCGTGTCTCGAATCGCGTCGGACGTACGACGCATCATGAATCAACCCGGTCTGACCCTGAAGAGCACTTGGCCGTATTCGACAGCCTGGCCGTTGGTCACAAGTACTTCCACAATCGTCCCATCGGTTTCGGCCTTTATTTCATTCATGACCTTCATCGCCTCAATGACGCAGACGACCGTGTGCGGACTGACTGTCGAGCCGACGTCCACGTACGGCTCGGAATCAGGGCTTGGCGTCGCGTAGAAGGTCCCGACGATGGGAGACTTGATCTCCACCAAATCCTCCCGCGGCGGGGCGGAGGGTGGGTTCGCAGCGCCTGTGCCTCCGCGACCGGCAGGTACGGCGCCGGAATCAGGCATCATCACCGGCATGCCGCCGAAGGTTTGCTGAGGCTGCGCGCGTTTCAGGACGATCTTGTCTTCATCGTGTTTGATTTCAATCTCTACAAGCCCATTCTCTTTCATTATTTCGATGAGCTGCTTTATTCTCTTCAAATCCGTATCTTTTTCTTTTTCCGCCATCGCCGCATCCTTTCTGAGATCCCAAAGGGCCGTTCTTGCCCGCCGGGCCCTCATAAAACCAGATCGCGAGCTTCCACTCAAGCCGAGATAAGTATAGTCTCGGGGGCCGTGATTGCAAGGATTTTTCCTTGTGCTCGGTCACACATTCAGATTAGATTCCACGGTGTTGAGGCACAAATTTCAGAACGCTTTTTTGAGATTACGCCGGTGGCCAAGATAGCCGTTGATGTTGGACCCGTAATATGTGGGAAATTTGGATAAAAATTCCTTGCATTATCGGGCCGACCCGGATATTCTAACTGCATGGGAGTTCCGGGTCGGCGAACGGCGATCATCCGTGAGAACCGGGTCGCTGCTTAGCTTCGGGCGGGCAAGAGAATGGGCGCAGGAGGTTGGCCCGCGTAGATCGCATAGTAAAGGCCAGAACAAGTTGGGCGTATATTTTGCAGTTTTGAAGGAGCGATGAAGATGAAACGTCGCGAGTTTTTGGCCGCATCAATTGCGGGAATGGGGGGCCTTCTGTTAGGTCCGACGTGCAAGAGCGCGGCGGAACAAAACCCCTCTAATTTCGACCCATACGAGCGCGTGCCCCTCGGGAAAACAAAGATCATGGTCTCACGCGTCGGCTTCGGCACAGGCATGCGTGGGGGGAACCGGCAGTCGAACCAGACCCGAATGGGCAAGGAGAAGTTCGAATCGCTGCTCCAGGCATCGTATGAGCGAGGTGTACGGCTGTTCGATGGAGCCGACCTCTACGGGACGCACCCATACCTGGCCGGCGCGCTAAAGAAGATACCGCGCAAGGACTATGCGATCGTGTCAAAGATCTGGTGGCGGCGAGGCGGCATACCCGAAGCGGAACGCCCGGACGCGGACGTAATCGTCGAACGCTTCCTCAAAGAGCTCAGCACTGATTACATCGACCTGATTTTGCTGCACTGCGTTGCGTCCGAGAAGTGGCCGGAGGAACTCAGCCAACAGATGAACACGCTGGCCAAGCTCAAGAAAAAAGGTCTCATCCGGGCGCACGGCGTCTCATGTCACTCGCTGGCGGCCCTGGAGGCGTGCGTGGGCGAGTCCTGGGTCGATTCGGTACATGCGAGGATCAACGCCTACGGCACAAAAATGGACGGCCCGCCGGAGAAGGTCGCCCCCGTGCTCAAAAAGCTCCACGAGGCCGGCAAAGGCGTGGTGGGAATGAAGCTGATCGGTGAAGGCGACTTCCGAGACAGTGATGAAAAGCGTGATGAATCGGTCCGATACGTGCTGGGCTTGGGCTGTGTGGATGCGATGGTCGTCGGCTTCGAGAAAATCGAGGAGATCGATGACTTCGGCGCCCGCGTTCGCAAGGTACCTGCCCGCCCAGCGTATGGCGGGCTGGTCGCCGCCGGACCAAACGCGCTGCTCGCTTGCCGATAGGCTCGCGGAGCGTGATGTAACGTAAGGAAGGAGGTATTCGTGAAAATTAACCAGGATTTTGCCATGTCGGTCGAGACGATTGTCTTTCTTAAGAAAAGAAAGAATACCGACTATCTTCAGGCATCAGAGATCGCAAAGACTCTGGACTTCTCCGTGGGATACCTGCAAAAAGTGATACAAATGCTCAGCAAGCAGGGCATCGTAGAATGTAAGCGTGGAAGAATCGGCGGCGTCAGGATAAGAGCCAAAACTATCACACTGCTCGATTTGTGGCAGGCCACCTGCGGCGGGCTGGATTATAAGAACCCGGCTCTTGCCGTAATGAAGAAACCGCTGAAGGTCTTCTCGGACTCGATGGGCAAGGTGGTCGTTTGCAGAAAACAATAGACCTGTAGGGTGGGCTTTAGCCCACCAATTAGATCACGGTGGGGCAAGCCCCACCCTACTTCTTGTCCTTTCCACCCAAGAGTCCGTCGAGCAGCCCCTTGGACTTCTCTACGGCGTCTTTGATCTCGCCCGGGACCTTGTCACCAAGCTTCTTATCCAATTGCTTGTCGATTTGTTTGTCTATTTCGTCGGCAAGTTTTTGCTTTCCAGCCTTGACCAGGGCGTTCTTGAACTCACCTTCGAGGCCTTTGACGTCGAATACCAGGCGCGGCTCGGTCACAGGTCCCACGATACGTACTTTGGTGCTGAGATTGTTCAGAACCTTCAAAGCCTCGGAAGTTGTTTCAGAGCCCAGTCCTAAAACCCCGTCCCCCTGCGCCGTGGCCTTCATATCACGAACCGTCACGTTCAGCGTCAGGTCTATCGATTCATTTGTCACCTGCCCCTCAAACTCCCCTGAAGCCATGCCGGTCTCAAACATCAGGCCGCTGCCGCCGCTGAGGCTTGATTGCATTTTGCTTAAGTCGAAACCGCCGAAAGTCCCGGAGACTTTCGGCACCTGGTCCTTTGAGGAGTAATCCACTGCGACATTGACGGAAGCCCCCGTGTCGTGCGATTTCATTTCGAGCGTCACCGGCAGACCGGCCGTCCGGGCGGAATCGCTTATATTCGTCATTAGAACTTCACTGCTGCCAAAAAGGGCTGAAGGTATTTGGACCTTGTCAAGCCGAACCTTTTTGGCTAACAAGCGAGGCGAGGCCGGAACGGAAGCCCGGGCCTGGAGATAATCAAGATATCTCTGAGGCGCTTGCTGCGGTTGAGCTTCGCCTTCTTCCTTTGCTTCCGGCAGCCATTGACGCACCTTCTGGAGCTTTTCCTTCAGGGCTTTGGCGTCCTTGAAATAGGTTTCGAGTTTGCTGATATCGGCCGTTGTAACTTTGAATTCACATGGATCGAAAACAGAAGGCTCCTCCCCGCCGGACTCGATGACCGTGCCGGGTGTCGTTCGTTTGGTGCCGAACTGGACGTTTGAGACTTCCACGTTCTCCATCACCAGTCTTCCCAGCAGCAGATCGTACAAACTCGCGTCAGCAGCAATTTTCTCGATGGCGACCTGATTGTTCTGGGGCTGCTTGGCATCGGTCACCTGTATCCCGGATGCCGAGACGGCCCCTGTCACCGCAGACAAATCAAGGCTCTCGAGATTAACCTCAGCCCCGTTCGTCCGGGTCAACGTTGCGGCGGCATAGTTCTTGGCCACGTCACCCTTCGTCAAGACTATCGCGCCTCCAAATGCGGCCAAAACCAGCACCGCTATGGCGACTCCGGCCTTACGAATAATCCTGGTCTTCGCCGTGAAAAGCGATTGAGCGTCTTTCGTCCGCTTGCCCACCAGCACACGATCCAAAATGTGGACCCAACGATTGGAATACCACTTCTTGAATTGTTCCGAGCCTCTTTCGAACTTCAAGAGCATCCGGCGGAAACTGATGACCGACCGGGCCATGAGCAGGCCGATGATACCGCCGATAATCGGGCCGGCCACAACCGCCCCGGCAACCGAATAATTGCTGAAATCGGTGATTCCAATTATCGGTATCGCCGCCAGCCCGTTCAGCAGACCCGGCAGATGATTCTGGACGGCCTGCCCCACGTGAAACAGTACCGGCGCCGCGGCGAAACAGAGCCCCTTGGCGACCCCCGCAAAGAACAGGAAAAATCCCAAATGGATATTCAGCACGAACACCAGC
This sequence comes from uncultured Pirellulales bacterium, assembly GCA_964462945.1. Taxonomy (GTDB): domain Bacteria; phylum Planctomycetota; class Phycisphaerae; order Sedimentisphaerales; family Anaerobacaceae. The sequence continues at coordinate 18,108 of CAYWZW010000064.1, read as the reverse complement.
GCGATGATCAGCGTGTGGAAACCCGACCAGCCGGGGACCAGCCCGAACCAGAATCCCAACGTGATAGTCAGGAAGATAATAACGGGTGAAACGCCGCCACGGAATATCGCAAGGATTTTGCTAAAAGGCGTCGGAAGAATCATATTTGCACCTCCCTGTCAAAAAAATACCGATTCTCAAGAAAAATCAATTCCCAAACATTAAAAACGAAAATCATTAATCCCTAAAAGCACTTGTGAGAAACCCGTTCATGTCATTCTGAACGGAGCGCAGCGAAGTGAAGAATCTCTTTTTTACATTCGATCCCCAGATGCTTCGCTCAGCATGACAAGAACGAAACCGACAAGTTCTCACACATGCCCTAAGACCGACTTCCTTCATTTTATTTTCTGCATTTCGATTTACGCTTTGAAATTGTACCGGCCCAACTTGTAACAGGTCAAGTAAAATTCCACCCGGCTTTGGGCTTGAGATTTCAAGCCGTTCGGCTACACTATCCAAAACTTAAAGTTTAAGAGGGACACGACCTATGGACTTTAGTCGAGATTGCAGGCCGAACTGCTGGGCTACAGCCCACCCTACCTGTTTTTCATGGAAGACCGCCATGGTTCTTTCGCTGCTGACGGGCATCGGGATAACCGCGGCTCAGAGCGGCCAGGAGACAGCACCGATCCGAATCTGGGACACATCGTCTCGTTTTGCTGATGCTGTCGATATACATAACAGATCGAATTGGAAGCTCGTCCCTGCCGACCTGCTGACGCTTGAAGCTGACCCGGCCGCCGCCTCTTCGGATCCCGGCTACTACGGAAGAGAATATGCCTTTGAGGGCGACGCGGTAGTAGAGAACGCGCACCTCGTCGCGGCATTCTGGTCCAAAGAAGGCGAAATAGTCCTCTACTCCAAGACAAATCCGAATCAGAAGAAATTGGAACTGATCCCCCTTGGATTCAAAGCAGGCGCCGCGAGGATTACCAATTGCCTGATTGTACGGAACGCGGGCGACGAAGCTGTCCTGGAAGTGACTTTTTCCGGCGGAGGAGCGGAAAAAAACATCGCGGCTGTTGTCGCATTTGACGGGACGGGGATCGTCGAGATCAAACCGGCCGCCAGTATGAAAGGAATCAGCCTTCGCAGTCCCATCGAGTACGGCGTCGTACCCAGCTTCATCGGCGACGATCTGATCTACAATCCGAAGGAACATCCTTCCACGAGTACGCTTTGTATTCCTTCCGAGAATCTCCTGCTCGGCTTGCTTGAGGGGGAGAACGACGTGGTCGTGGTCACCTGGCCGGAGGGAAAACAGAAAACGAGCCTGGCGCTGGGTGCTGAGCAGCAAAAACCTCGCCTTATCGAATCCGTTGACATTGACAATGACGGTAAGAGCGTTTATCTGGCTATACTGAGCGCGCCGGGAATCTGGCATAGAGAAGAGCTCACAGCGTCGTATCTGGAAAGGGACGTCGCGAGCAAATGGAAAAGACCGTTTCCTGCCAGATGGGTCACCCAGTTAGATGAAGCCGGCGTAAAGACGAGGTTCACTTTCAAAGAATCCAAACAGGAAAAGATCTGGCGGGGTGTCACTGGCTCGTATGTGCATCCGGTCTGGTTCAGCCGGGACGGCGCCTTCTATCATCTGAGCAAGAAAGTACTCCCCAAGGGCGAATCCATAGTCTATTTCGTGGAAAGAAGCCAGACTCCCGATTCTGTAGTTGCCCCCGCCGACATCCTGAAGGCGACGTTAGGCAGACAAACATCCGACGGGATACTCGATATCGCAGGCCGCAAGCTCCGTACCCATCACAGGCGCGGCGCTGCGGGCATCCGGCGGGCCTGCACCTGCGGGTGCACCGAAGCCATCCAGACGGTCTTTGAAGCCCACCAGGAAACAGACAGGAGCGAGTACGTCGATGGAGCCGTCGATGACATGGTCTTTTTTGTCAGGCGGCACGTCGAACGACTCGACGAATATCGGGCCTTTGCGACCGACATGATGGAGTTTGCAAATCAGACACGAAAATCGGCTCCCGACCTGAAACCATTCCTTGACGGCATTGAGGCGACCGTGCGCGAGATACCGCAGGAGGACGAAAACCAGCGAGAGAATATCAAGACCCTGGATTACGCCGACGAGCTGGATCGCAAGACCAAAGCCCTGACCCGAAAGAAAGACCCGGCGAATCTGTCCAACTATATGGAGCTGAGCAAGCAATGGCGGGCCATGGGCGGCGCCCAGGACTCGGTTCTCGGATTGTATCACACGGTGACCAGGAGGTTATTCCAAGAGGCAGGTTATGGCTGTGCAGAACAGCCTAAAGCGGTTGAAATAGCGCAAGAGATCAGAAGGCGGTGCAGGGAGTGCCTGCGGAATCCCGACGGCTATGAGATTTGGCCCGATTATTGACAGTTAATCTGTTCGTTGATTGTTCGTGAGCTTATTGGGGACACAAGCTAACAAACGGTATTGAAGAGGAAATCGGCGGCAATGTTTAATCGAGACTCAAATCACAAATTGTTTTCAAGCAAGATGGCAATTGTTCTCTTGCTGGCAGCGAGTCAAGGGACCGCGGCAACCCGGATATGGGATACCGTGTCGCCAGCTCTCGATGAGGAAGTGCTCGTAAACAGGGACGGTTGGAGAGTTGTCCCTACGGAAACTGAAAAATGGCACGGGCCGGAATATTATAACCCCGAGAACTACAGCTTGCAGTACTCCTTCACAGGTGATGCCGCAGTGGAAAACGAACATCTGCTGGCAGTGTTTTCGTCGGGCGAGGGAAAGGCGACAATATACTCCAAAGCGGATCACGCAGAAAAGAAAGTGGAGGTCATCCCTCTCGAACTCAGAACAGAGCCGGCAAGAATCACCCGCTGCGCCGTGCTGCAGAATTCCGGGGACGAGGCCGTTTTGGAGGTGGTTTTTTCCGGTGAGAAAACAGGCAAGAACCTCTCGGGTATCTTCTCCTTCGGCAAGAAGTGCATCGTCGAGATTCGGCCTTCTGAGAACGTCAACGGGATTAGCCTGCTTGGTCCGATCCGGTACGGCGTGGTGCCAGATTTCCTCAGTGACGACCTCATTCTTGATCCGCGAGAATACCCTTTGCTCGAAACACTTCACGTTCCTTCTGCAAACGTTTTCGTAGGATTGATGGAGGGCGAAAACGATATGCTGACTGTCACCTGGCCGGAGGGAAAGCAACGAGTCCGGCTCATTCCGCACCGAAAGCAGCGAGAGCCTAGCCTGATCGAATCTGTCGATATTGAAAACGACGGTAAGAGTGTGTTCCTAGCCGTATTGAGCGCTCCAGGCATCTGGCATGAAGAAGTCTTGAAACCATCCTACCTGGAGAAGGATATTTCTATCGCATGGAAAAGACCTTTTCCCGCGAAATGGACAACGCAATTGCTTGAGGATGGTGTCAAAACCACTTACACGTTCCAAGAGATCAGGCCGGAGAAGTTCTGGCGCGGCGGGGTTGGTTTCTATCCATATCCTGTCTGGTTCCAGGACGAGACTACTTTCTACCGTCTTGGCAAGAAGATTCCGCCCAAAGGGAAGTCTCTTGTATATTCTCTGGAAAGGAAAGGTACTCCCTCTTCGGTTTCGACGCCGGTTGATATCATGAAAGACACGTTGGGCGGGCAGGTTTGCGGTGCTCTGCTCGATGTCGAAGGCCGCCGGCTGCGCTCGCATATAAGAAAGGACGCCGTCATCGGCGCCGCGACCTGCGAAGTTACAGATGGGATGCAGCCGGTCTTCGAGGCGGGCAAAGAAGTAGAAAGGAAAGAGTACATCCACGGGGGTGTCGACGATATGGTGTACTTCATCGCCCGGCAGAGACAGAGGATCGAGGAGTACCAGGACTTTGCCGGCAGGATGATGGACTATCTCGATCAGACGAGCAGATCCCGGCCCGACCTCAAGACGTTCATAGACGAGATGAGAGCCATCACGCGGGAGATAATTCAGCAACACGACAGGGAAAGAGAAAACATGAAGACACTGGCATACGCCGACGGCCTGGCGCGCGAAACGAAAGCCCTTACCCTGAAAAAAGATCCCGGAAATATAGCGCGTTTTAATGACCTCAAGATGAGGTGGCGGCGCATGGGTGGAACGCAGGACACCCTTGTCTGCAAGTTCCACACCATAACCAGGAAACTGTTCCAGCAGACGGGTTACGGTTGTATGGCCCGGCCCGAGGCGATTCCCGTTGCCGATGAGATCAGAAATCTTTGCAAACAGTGTCTGCGAAACCCAGACGGCTATGAGATATGGCCGGATTATTGAGCCCATGAAGCCGATATCAGAATTGCAGACAGGAGATACAAAATCATGAAGCATCATGTTGTAGTCCTATTACTCGTCTTGGTATTGTTTCATGGCTGCAAGCGCAGGACCGCTGCAGACACCGCGAAAGCCCCGAGCCCCGCTGTGGGAGAATCGAAATCCGAGTCCGGTGTACAAATGGTTCTGATTCCCGGTGGGCGGTTCCTGATGGGCGATGAGAACGAAATAGATGCAACCCCCCATGAGATTTCTGTCAGCTCCTTTTACATGGACACGCATCTGGTGACTCAAGAAAACTATCAAAAACTCATGGGAGAAAACCCCTCCCGCTGGAAGGGAGCCGGCAATCCCGTGGAGCAGATGCGCTGGTCCGATGCGGCTAAATACTGCAACGCCCGCTCCAAATTGGAAGGACTTCAGCCTTGCTACGATTTGAATACGTGGGAATGTAATTTTGAGGCGAACGGATACAGACTGCCCACCGAAGCGGAATGGGAATATGCCTGTCGGGCAGGCACTGCCACAGCGTACTTCTTTGGGAATGACCCCTCGAAGCTGAAGGATTATGCCTGGATTGACACAAACTCCGGCGGAAAACCCCAGCCGGTAGGCCAGAAACTCCCCAATTCGTGGGGACTGTACGATATGCACGGAAACGTCTGGCAGTGGTGCAACGACTTCTACAAAGTGGACTACTATCAGGAAAGCCCCAAGGAAAATCCGAGGGGGCCGCAGACCGGCGATACCAAAGTCGTCCGCGGCGGCGCGTGGAAATTCAGCGCTGAGAGCTGTCGCTGCGGTTATCGTTACAACGAAGACCCAGGCTACGCCGATGTCTGCTTCGGATACGACATCTACGGCTTTCGCTGCGTGAGAAATGCATCCGGCACGCGGGACGAGAGATGAGGGACGAGGGACGAATCGTCCATCATCCATCCTGCCTCATCCATCGCTTCGTCTGTACCCAGCGCGACATTGTAGATGCGGACGTCATCAATCAAGCCGGCCCAGAAGCTCGCCGAATCAAGACCCTTGCCGGCACCTATGTACAGGCCGCCGTCGGATGATTTCAACGGAGTCAGAGGTTCCGCGTCTTTGGCGACCTCGGTACCATCCACGTACAGGTGCCTGTGCGAGCCATCCCAGACCAGACCGACCCTGTGCCATCCGCCATCTGTGACCACGGACTGCGACACTAACGGCGGCGGGGTAAACCTGCCGGCAGGAGGAGGCACCAACTCGGTCAGCAGCCAACCATTCACGGCCGAGGCCGCCAGCCACATCTGCCCGGTCCCGGTGCCGTCTGCTTGAGAGACGATCACTTGTCCCGGTGCGCCGCCTTTGATCCACGCCAAAAGGCTGAACGCCCCTTGCGCCGGATCCAAAACAAAGTTAGTACTGACATAGTCCCCCGCGCCATCAAGCTGCAAGGCCCCATCAACCTCACCGCCGGCCGGCTGCCAGACCGGGTTCCCATGAAGTGTGCCGTGATTGTCATCGGCACTGTCGCGTGCGATGTTGCCTTCTGCTTCGTCCATCTTCCAGCGCGCGATCAAGCGAAAATCAGACAGCCAGGCATCCGTAAATACGGCAAGGTCCAGCACGTTAATAACGCCATCCTTTGGCTCCGAGATGTCGTACGAAGGGTTCCACAGGGCGTCAGAAGGCTCAGTCAGCCAAGCTCCGGCAAACAGGGCGAAGTCGGATAGGTCGATGTCGCAGTCCCCGTCAAAATCAGCCCTTAGGGCCGACGGGCATACTATCTTGAAGACCTCACCATCAAGGTCCACGATGTAAAGGTTGCCGGAAGCATCCTCGCCGAACGAGGAAATCGATTGTACCGAGCCGACGTCGGCCGATACTTCGGCTGTACGGTTCGCAAAATCGGTTTTGTTGGTGCCGTCGAAGCGAAACGACCAGATTTGATTGCTCACGTAGTCGGCAAAAAAGTAAATGCCCTGCAGGTCCGGGACCGGACCGCGGTACACATAGCCGCCGGTAATGGAGAAGCCGCCATCGGGCGCAGCCGTGTGAGAGTATTCATGGATCGGAGGCGTGAAGCTCGGATCATCGCAGGGCAGTGGGTCGTTGGGAAAGTTGCATCTAGTCCCCTCCATCACCCGCCATCCGTAGTTCTCGCCGCCTTTGCTCGATGCAGGCTGGAAATTGATCTCCTCTCGCTGGTTCTGACCAACGTCTGCAATATAGAGGTCACCCGTCAACCTGTCGAAGCTCGGGCGCCATGGGTTGCGTAAGCCGTACGCCCAGATCTCATCGTCACCGGTCCTGCCGACAAAAGGATTGCTGCTTGGAATCGCGTAGTTCCGGGCGGCGTCAGCGGGGAATTCATCGCCGTTGACGTCGATCCGCAGGATCTTGCCGAGCCTCTGGTCGGTGATGTCCTGGGCGCGATTGCCCGGGTCGTTTCCACTGCCGCCGTCGCCGGAGGAGATATAGAGAAATCCGTCCGGTCCGAATCCGAGCCAGCCGCCGTTGTGGTTGCTGAAGGGCTGGGCGTAGGTCATGACGAGCGCTGCCGTGGATGCGTCTGCAATATCCGGATTGCCCGCCGAGACCTGATACCTGCGGATATTGGTTGTCCCACTTGTTTCGGTGAAGTTGACGTAGAAAAATCCGTTGGCGGCGTAGTTGGGGTCAAATGCCAGACCAAGCAGCCCCTGCTCATTTCCGGTCGAAAGGCCGTCAATGTCCAGAAATGGGGTCGTGTTGACGGCTCCAGTGTCGAGGTTCAGGATTTTAATTCGTCCCGTGTGCTGCTCAACGATGAACAGCCGACCCGTGTCGCCCGGTGGGGCCGTGACATAAAGCGGCCTGTCGAGAGCGGAGGCGACACGTTTTACAGCAATTCCAGCCCCCGCAGCGGCACAAAACACCGTCGATACGAGCAACGACGCGATGAAGTGAATCGTTCGGTCGCCCAGATGGCTGGGGCTATTTGGCTTCACGGGCATCACAATACCCTCCTACTATCGCGGCCTTTCAGACACCGGCGGCACAATGTTCTTCGTCAATCACTGGAATACGAGACAATTGCGAGACTTGTTCGCCCATCACCGGGTGTCCCCCCTTGGCAGATACCTGTCAGGCACCCCACTCTCCCGGAGTTTTTCCAGGCCGGCTCGGCTGAATCCTTGAAATGCAGGGCAATTGCAGTATGCTATTGGGTAGTTGTATGGCTCGGATATTACCGTCAACTGAAAGGGTGAAAGATGCGTAATCAACGAATCACTCGTCGTGAGTTTATGGCGGCCGCCGCCTCTTCTCTCGCATTCACGTACATTCCCGCGCGCGTCTGGGGCGTCAACGACCGCTTCTACTTGGCGGGCATCGGCGTCGGCGGCAAGGGGGCTGGGGAAGTCACAGATTTGACCCGTGCGGGCGGAACGTTCATAGCGCTGTGCGACGTGGACCAGGCTCGGGCGGGCAAGACGTTCGAGAGCTTCCCGGATGCCAAACGCTACAGCGACTTTCGCGTGATGCTCGAAAAGGAAAAAGGCATCGACGCCGTCACGGTGAGCACGCCCGACCACACGCACGCGGTCGCGTCCCTGATGGCCATGTCTTTGGGCAAGCACGTGTATTGCCAGAAACCACTGACCCATTCGATCTACGAGGCGCGCCTGATGACGCGGGCGGCCCGCTACTACAAAGTGCAAACGCAGATGGGTAATCAGGCGCACGCGGGCGAGCCGATCCGTCGCGCCGTCGAGCTGGTGCGGGCGGGCATCATCGGCCCTGTGCGTGAGGTGCACGCCTGGACGAATCGTCCCATCTGGCCGCAGGGGCAAAAGGCCTTGGATGAACGCACGCGCCTTGCCAGCGAACCCAAGCCGGCCGACCTGGATTGGGACCTCTGGCTCGGCCCGGCACCGACGCGAGGGTACAATCCCTGCTATGTGCCGTTCAAATGGCGCGGCTGGTGGGACTTTGGCACCGGCGCGCTCGGTGATATGGCCTGCCACATCATGGATATGGCGTATTGGGCGCTCGATCTGGGCTCGCCATTGTCCGTCGAGGCTGAATCAGGCGGCCAGACGAAGGAAACAGGGCCTGACTGGTCCACCATCACATATCGCTTTGCCGCGCGAAAGTCCATAGGCGGCGGCGACGTTGGCAGTGCCGTCGGGCCGAAGGCCGCGGTCGAGGCGCCCGCGGTGAAATACGTCTGGTACGACGGCAACAAGGACGGCAAGCAGAACGCTCCATACGAGCTGTTCGAGCAGGTGACCGCAGAGGCGAGGAAGAAGGACGTGGTCGAGCCACCGGTCAACGCCCGAGGAAGGCAGAAGAAGAAAACCCAAGCTGGCGTCGGTGACCCAAGGAGTTGGGACGTGATCCTCGTCGGCGACGAGGGAATGATGCTGTTCAGGCGAAGCGCGACCGACTGGATCGTTATGCCGGGCCGGCGCAACGAGCAGTTTGCTGACGTTCCCAAGACAATCCGCCGGGTGCCCAACGAAGATGCCGAATGGCTCGAAGCGTGCAGAGGGGGACCCAAGCCGCTGTCCAATTTCGATTACGCCGGTCCGCTCACCGAAATGGTGCTCTTAGGCAATCTGGCCGTGCATCTCGGCAAGAAAATCCAGTGGAATGCCGAGGCGTTGAAGGCAGAAAATACCCCGGAAGCCGATGAACTGATCCGGCGCCCGTGCCGCGAGGGCTGGAAGCCCCCGGAGATCGGACTGCCGATTGCCGATTGCCGACTGCCGACTGCCGACTGCCGATTGAAAGTCGAAAATCGCCAATCGAAAATCGAAAATCCACTTGAGCTCAGACGTTCTCCGGATCAGGATGTATCCACGGCTGCCGGTATGGGCGGCGCAGCAGGCCGTTCGCCTCATCATCGTCCACAACCCGGCCTTTTTCAGGGTCCCAGACCAGCGTGCGGCCGAGCCGGCACGCGACGTTCGCCAGGATACACGAGGCGGCGGTGATGTAACCCTGCTCGATGTCGGAGACGGGCCGTCCCCGCGTTTCAACCATTTCCAGGAAGTTCTTCCAGTGCCGGCGCATAGGTGCGGCTACGTGACGTTCGAGATCCTTCTCAGTCTCGTCCTCCGGATATTTGTCGTACTCGTACAGGGCCTTGCCACCGATTTTCTCGCCTTTGCCTGCGGGGATGAATTCATACTTGTGGACGTCGGCTTTCAAGGTTCCGTTCTGGCCGTAGATGAAGGCGGCCCAGGGATAATCCGGGTCGGGCGTGCTGCCCCACGTCCGATGCGTCCAGGTCACCGGCACAGCACCGAAATCGAAGGTTGCAATCTGCGTGTCGGTGATGTTGGCCTTGCTGTCCTTGTCCATCAAGATGCCGCCGGACGAGCTGATGCGTTTGGGCCAGCCCAAATCGAGCATCCAGCGGACCATGTCGAGCATGTGCACGCACATGTCGCCGACGATGCCGTTGCCGTATTCCATAAAGGCCCGCCAGCCGCGCGGGTGCGCGATTGAATTGTACGGGCGCATCGGCGCCGGCCCGGTCCACATATCATAATTGAGATGTTCGGGCGGAGCCGTATCGGGCGGATTCCCACGGGCCCGCATGTGATAGTAGCAGCAAATCTCGACGTGGGCGATCTTGCCGAGCCTGCCCTCCTTGATGATCTTCTCGCGGGCTTCGACCAGGTGCGGCGTGCTGCGCCGCTGCATGTTCACCTGTACGACCCGGTTGTACTTTCGGGCGGCAGCGAGCATGGCCTGGCCCTCAACGACATCCGCGCTGACGGGCTTCTCGACATAGACATCGGCCCCGGCCTTGACGGCAGCGATCATCGCCAGCGCGTGCCAATGGTCGGGTGTGGCCACGTGCACAATATCGAGCTGCTCGGCCTTGAGCATCTCGCGGTAGTCCCCGTAGGTGCGTGGCGTTTTTCTCGACGCCTGGCGGGCGGCCACCATCTCGGCGGTCTCAGCCAGCATCTTCGAATCCACGTCACACAACGCCACGACCTCGACCGGCGCAACTTGAAGCAAACGGAACATGGCGCTCTTGCCGTACCAGCCGCAGCCAATCAGCCCATACCGTTTCGCCTTTTGGCCCGCCGACTCCCCGGCGTAAATGCTCGACCCGGCAGCAAGGCCGGACCAAGCCATTCCGGCCACACCCGCTTTTAGAAACTCACGACGATCCATGATAGTCCTCTCAAAAACAAGTGAATGCGTATATGCGTGGATGCGCTGATGCAGGAATGCGACCCGTTCACTCATCTACTCATTTGCTCATCCACGCATCTACCGGTTCAGGCCGGATTATACCGAGCCGGGGCACGGCTCGCAAGGGCTTACTGGCGGTCCTCGACAATCAGGCTTGTGCTCAGGTTTTCCACTCTGACCTGGTGCGTTCCGGAGCCCGGTGCGGTGAGTCCTGCAAGAACGACACCCTTCTTTTCGCTGGGTCGCAGCCACACCCAACGCGCAGTGGTTTGCCCAGCCACGGTCACTTCAACCTTCGCGAGCCCTTCCTCACTGCCATTCTCTGCCGTCACGCTTACCCCGTACTTTCCACCAGCGACAAAGCGGCCCGAAACATCCTGCGAAGCAAGTTTTACATCCCGGAACTGTGGCTGCACAAGCGACACGTCGGACTCTCGAACCTCAAGCTGCTCGACATCATCCAAGACAAGCGGGGCCGCAGCGCCCGCCGAGCGCTGAAACCGCAAGCCGTCTAACGTGAGCCGCTTGACGCCGTTGCAGATCAACACAGGCCGGAGGTCCTCTTTTTCGCAGCGCAGCCGGACATTGTCGAACTGGAGCGTGTGCACATTCCGCACATAGAAGCCCCAGACCGGCAGCGGCCGGGCATCGACGCCCGGCGATTTCACGCTCATCGATGCCTGTTCCAGCGTACCTCCACCGGTGTATTCGATCGTCACATCCCGAAAGACGACGTTCGTGAAGGCTGTCTCGGCCCAGCTTTCCACCGAGGACGCAGCCCGATACGCGCCGGTAGCTGTCACCCGGTTGACAACGATGTTTCCGGCGGTGTTGCCGGGCTTCAGCGAGAAATGAAACGGCGTCGAAACATTGTGCATGGTGATATCGGAAATCAGCACATCGTCAAGGGCCCCTTCTGTTGCGTCCCAGGCGCCGGGCTGCAGGTTGAGGCCGGCCAGCATGTTGTGGCGGTTGGACGTGCGGTGAGGATGGACGCCGGGACCGTAAAAGAGGCAATTGTGGATGATCAGATGCGTCGCCGGGCCGATGAGCCGGATCCCGTTGCACGAAGAGTTCACAATGCAATCGGAAACCAGAGTGTTCTCCCAATAACGGCCCGCAATCGAGTCATCCCCAGTGAAGAACTGACACCCCACGATGCTCACGTCGCGGCAGGGCCGGCCGGGTCCGCCGCGGAAATGCACGCCATCCCAGCCTCCGGTGAATCTCACGTTGCGAATATCCACCTGGTCGCTGACCTGGAAGAAGATGGCGTAGTTGGCCGAATCCACGAAAGACACGTCGCGCACCGTGACCCTACGGCAATTGACGAACACGAACGTATGCGGCCCGCGCATCCGTTCCTCGCCGGTGGGATCGAAGACCTTGTTGCCGTCGATCACGCCCTGCCCCGCAATCGCGATATCTTCCAGTCCATCGCCGAGGATCAGCGCCCTGTGCCACTTGCCCCATTTGGCTTCGGGCAAAAAGGCCGGCGGCGTGGGATGCTGGTATTGGTCGAGACTCGTGGTCCCGACCAGCGTCGCGCCTGCCTGGAGAAAAAGCGTCACGTGACTCTTAAGATGCACGGTGCCCGACAGGTATCTGCCCGGCGGGAACAGGACCTGGCCGCCCCCTGCCGCTGAACACGCCTCGATGGCCTTGTGAATGGCAGGCGTATCGAGCGTCGCGCCGTCGCCCGCCGCATCGTAATCTCGAATGTCATATACGCCGGCCATCGAGGCGATAGCCGCCTCGGCAGCGATCATCAGGGCGACTATGCCGACAACGAACCGACCGATATGACTGCGAAGCATCATGAGTCAAGCTCCTCTATAGCTGGATTCGATTCTTCCATTTGCCGATCAATCCTGTTACACCAGTTGTCCCAATCCCTCGGCTGCGCTCGGGACAAGTCTATACTTCCTCAGTCTCCTGGCCAACTCTTTGGCGCCGCCGCCGAGGGCTCTGTCCAATTCCGCCCAGAACTGGCTACTGTGGTTCTTGATCCGGGTATGAACGAGTTCGTGCAGTATCACGTAGTCTCTCAGTTGATCGGGCAGTCGTACCAGGTTTACGTTCAGATTGATGCTATTTTTTGATGAGCAACTGCCCCATTTGGTCTTCTGATTCCTGATTGAAACCTTGCTGTATTTGAGATTATGGATTCTTGCCAACTCCTGCAATCGGCCGATGAGCATATCGCGGGCTTGAGATTCGCTGATTTGGGAGACCACCAGATTCCCCTGCGTATTCTCAAGCTCTCCGAGCCCCCGCAGATGCCTTGTGATCCACGGGACTTTGGAGTGCAAAAACTCCTGACCTTTCTCAATGGATGCACGTCTGGGTATGATTAGTCGGACGGTTCGATCAGGTCTTATCGTGATGCGGATGTGCCTGGCTCTTTCGGACTTTACGATAGCCACCGGGCCGACGCTGGGGATTTCAACTGTTGCAGCACACATATCAGGCATCGACAAAGACTTTCTTTCAATACCTTATTAGATTGTTAGCTTGCTTATAAACGATTTGACCTGAACAGTCAAATGCCCCTGTGCCACTATCCGGATTGCTGGTTATCCGTGAAGGTAGCGGTCCACGAGGTAATCATCTTGGCAAAATCCCGTCATTATGTTATCATTTGCCCCGGATGAAAGCATTCACTCGAAGATCACTGCTTAGGAACACGGCTGGATTGATAGCCTCGGCGGTTACAGCGCCATATTTTGTTCCATCATCGGCTCTGGGCCGTTATGGATCAGTCGCCCCGAGCGAGCGGCTGACGATGGGCGCGATCGGCCTGGGCGGCCAGGGGATGCACAACCTGCTAAATTTTCTTACCTGTGAGGACCTTCGCGTGCTGGCCGTGTGCGATGTCGATGCGAATCATAGGCAAAAGGCAAAGGAAACTGTGGATGCAGCGTACGGCAACAAAGATTGTGCCGCGTACAACGACTTCCGCGAGATACTGCTTCGCCGTGATATCGATACGGTGCTGATCGCCACGCCCGACCATTGGCACGCCATTATCTCCATCGAGGCCGCAAAGGCCGGCAAAGACATCTATTGCGAAAAGCCGATTTCGCTGACCATCGCCGAAGGCAGGGCCGTCGCCGATACGATGAAGCGGTTGGGAACCGTCTATCAGTCCGGGACGCAGCGGCGAAGCATCGGCTGTTTTCGGTTTGCGGTGGACATCGCACGCAGTGGAATGTTGGGCCGGCTTCAGACCCTGCACTGCTATTACCATAACGGCCCAACCTGTCCCCCGCAGAAACCCGAAGCTGTCCCGAAAGGCTTTGATTATGATATGTGGCTCGGGCCCGCCCCCTTCGAGCCATACACACCCAGAAGATGTCACGGCACGTTCCGGTGGCTCTACGATTACTCCGGCGGACAGTTGACCGATCTTGGAGCGCACTTTAACGATCTGGCCCAGTGGGCACATGACAGTGAGCGCTCAGGGCCCACAGAGTACGAAGGCTGGGCCGAGTTCCCAAAAGACGGCCTATTCAATACGCCCGTGCGTTTCGAAGTGGTAGCAACGTACCCCGACGGTGTAAAGATGATCTATCACGATGAGACCGAGCCGGGCCGAGGCCCCAGGGGAAACAAGTTCGTCGGGACCGACGGCTGGGTGAGCGTTGACGATACCGGCAAGATCACGGCGTCGAGCAAGGCCATTATGAACGAGGTCAAGGTGACCCAGAGAGACTATGCGTACATGATGGGCCATCATCGCGATTTCCTCGACTGCGTCAAGACTCGCCGGCTGCCGATATCCAACGCCGAAGTATCGCATCGCTCGGTCACGACCTGCCATGCCGGTAATATCTGTCTTCGGCTCGGGCGCAAACTACGCTGGGACCCCCAGAACGAGAGATTCATCGACGACGATATGGCCAACAGGATGCTCGCAAGAGCCATGAGGTCGCCCTGGTCCCTGTAGGGGCGGGCCCGCGTGCCCGCCCTGGGCAACCACATGGGGTTGCCCCTACGGTTCTGTATTCTGTATTCTGTTCTATGAAAGGAGTGTGCCGTATGCGTTCAACGTCTCGCCGTTCATGTGTGTTTCTGATGCTCTCGGTCCTGCTATGTCACGGGTGTGTGTATGCAACTTCAGGTCCGCAAAGCAGCGCCACGGTGCAGTGCGTCGTCGATCCCACATGGCCCAAAAAGCCGGAGCAATTCAAGTGGGCCCAGATGCCCGGCATCACGGTGGATGCCCAGGACCAGGTCTATATCTTTACGCGAAGCCAGCCGGCGGTGCAGCTTTATCAGACCGACGGAACATTCATCCGCACCTGGGACATGGAGGATTTCGCCGGCGCCCACTTCATCAGAATCGATCCTGCGGGGAATATTTGGACCGCAAATATCAGCAGTCACGTCGTGCGAAAGTACAGCCCCGAGGGCAAGCTGCTATTGACGCTCGGCGAGCCGGGCCGAGCGGGAACCGACCGAGGGCACTTCGACAAGCCGACGGACATGGTCGTGCTGCCGGGCGGCGACATCTTCGTCAGCGACGGGTACGGCAACAGACGAATCGTTCACTTCGATGCAAATGGTAAGTACATAAACGAATGGGGCCAGGCCGGCACCGAGCCGGGCCAGTTCGCCCTGCCGCACTCGATCGTGGCTGATTCCCACAGCCGGCTCTACGTCGCCGACCGCGAAAACGCCCGCATCCAGGTCTTCGATACCAAGGGCAAGCTGCTCGCCGTGTGGGAAAACCGAATCACGCCCTGGGGTCTCTGGATGACCAAAAAAGACGAAATCTGGGTCTGCGGCTCGTCTTGTGTGAAGAAAGAAGGGACAGACGAGTGGAACGTCCTGCCGCCGCCGGACCAGCTTGTTATGAAGCTGAATCTCAAAGGCGAGGTCCTCCTGCGCGTGCCGCTGCCCAAAACAACGGTCCCTCCGGGCAAGGTGGGTGAGCTCGATTGGGTGCATGGTATCGCCTTGGATTCGCAGGGTAACCTCTATCTCGGCGACATCCAGGGCTTACGGGCACAGAAGTTTTCACTCAAACCATGATACAGACTCTCGATGGTAGGGGCTGGCCCGCGTGCCAGTCCAGGGCAACCACATCCGGCAATTCTGACGGACCTCTACTCTTGCTTTCGTGCGTAGAATTTCTGTCTGTGCTGTTCGGCGTATTGTTTGAGGCGCTCGGCGACGTCCGGGTGCTTGTCGAGGACGTTGGTGGTTTCGTAGGGGTCGTTCTCCATGTCGAACAGTGAAAGCTCAATCTCTTTCTGGGTGTATTTGCCGGGCATTCCATCCTTGCCCGGCTCGACGAGGGTTCGATAGCTGTGCGGCAGGTGCAGCTTCCATCGGCCGTCGCCGCTGATGACGCCCTCGAAATTCTGGCCGGTGCAGAACGGATAATACTCGTGCGGATTTTTCGCGCCGGGCTTGCCGATAACCAGGTCCCAGACGTTTTTGCCGTCAATCGGGTTTTCCGGCAGTTGTGCTCCGGCCAGAGAGGCCAGGGTCGGAAGGACGTCGAGCGTGCAGAAGGCGCGCTTGGAGATTGTGCCCGGCTTGACTCTGCCGGGAAACTTGATGATGCACGCGCTGCGGGTTCCGCCGTCGAAGCCGGTTCCCTTGGCCTCGCGGAAAGGCGTCTTGCCGGCGTGGTTGCCATAGGAAATCCACGGGCCGTTGTCCGAGGAAAAGAACACCAGTGTATTATCTTCGAGGCCGTTGGCCTTGAGGGCCTTGGTAATCTCGCCGACGGACCAGTCGATCTCCATCATCACGTCGCCGTAGAGGCCCGTGCCGGATTTGCCTTTGAATTTCTCGCTGCAAAATATCGGCACGTGCGGCATCGAATGAGGGACGTAGAGGAAAAACGGCTTGTCCTTGTTCCGCTTGATGAAGTCCACGGCGTGCTCGGTGTACCAGGTCGTGAGCATCGGCTGGTGCTCCTTCGTGACGCGCTCGATGGTGACCTTGCCGTTGTCCCAGAACTGGAGGGGGTATTTGCTCCATGCCTTGGGGTTTTCCGGGTGGAATTCCCACATGTCGTTGGAGTACAACAGGCCGCACGATTCATCGAACCCCCGCGCCGGCGGGCGCGTGTCGGGCTGATCGCCGATGTGCCACTTGCCGAACACCGCCGTCGTATATCCGCGTGCCTTGAGGACCTGCCCGATGGTAGCGTACTTCGGATCGAGCCCGCGGGCGCGAGGGCCGTGCGCCCCGAAGACCTTTGTCCGGCCCGGATAGCAGCCGGACAGCAGCGCCGATCTCGAAGCGGAACAAACCGCCTGCGGGACGTAGAACTGATGGAAGCAGCAGCCCTCGCCGGCAAGCTGCTGGACGTTGGGCGTTTGATATGCGGGATTGCCGAACGGGTGAAAATCGGCCCAGCCGGAATCATCGAGAAAAATGATAACAAAGTTCGGAAGTTTCGTGCTCGGCTGCCCTCTGCAAATCCTGGGCAATCCCATCGCCGCCACCGACAACGCGGCGGCCTTCAGAAAATCTCTGCGAGTCTGTCTTGTCTGCACGGCACATCTCCTTTCCGTCAGGCCTGCATTGTTTGTGTCGGAATTGCCGGACTGATCGGCAATGTTTTCGATCACCGTCTTTGTCTATCGCACGTCAGTTCGCCGCGCCGCGGGCACGACCTGCGGCCCCGTCTGGTCCACCGGCTGAGTCATCAGGCTCCTTGATGGTAGGCTCACCCTTCAGGAAACCGAGTGACGCAAGGAACTTATCCGCGGCGATGAGGGTCCGTTCGCGCCAGGGCGGCTTGTTGAAAAAGCCGTGCCCTTGACCTTCCGCTAAGTATTTGTCCGCACGGACGCCGAGAGCTTCGGCCTTTTGCCAGTATTCATCGCCAAAAACTTTAAGCCGGTCCTTGGTGCCGAATAGAATCAATGCCGGCGGACTAGTCTTGTCCAGATGCAGCGTCGGCGAAATCTTTCGGGCAAGCTCCTTGTCGCCGTTGATGCGTCCGATGATCTGCTCGTGGTCGAAGCTGAGGACGGGATTGAACAATATCATCGCCTGCGGAATCGTCGAAATGGACAGGTCGTCGCCATCGGCTTCGACGCTCTTTGCGATCATCGTGCACGCCGCCAAGTGCCCGCCGGCCGAGCCGCCCGACGCAATCAGCTTTTGCGGATCGATGCCCATCTCTTTGGCGTTGCGACGCATCCAGCGCACGGCGCTGCGGGCGTCCTCGACGCACTTGTCGGGCGTCACCTCATCGCGGCTCTTGACGCGATAGTCGGCCCGCGCGGCGACCAGTCCGCGAGACGCAAAGTACTCGGCCTGAGACTGGAACTGCTCGACTTTACCGCCGGTCCAGCCGCCC
Source organism: uncultured Pirellulales bacterium (assembly GCA_964462945.1). GTDB lineage: Bacteria > Planctomycetota > Phycisphaerae > Sedimentisphaerales > Anaerobacaceae. Next base: position 313 of record CAYWZW010000064.1, on the reverse strand, counting down.
CCGAAAAAGAAAACAATCACGGCACGAGAGTCGCTTGCCTTCCAGCCGGGTGGATAATGGATGTGAATCTTCAGCTCTCTGTCGCCGATGGTCTTGTACGTCATGGTTTTGACGTCCGGCGCGCTCGCAGACGCAAGCAGCGTGGTCGCCAGCAGCAGGACCATCGGCGCCGACAGAAGCACACTCATCCCGATTGTCCCTTGAACATATCTTCTGATTGTTCCTGCCATGCTCCTGTCCTCGAAAAAGAGAAGATTCGTAATCTCATGAAAGGCTGTCTCCAATCGTTTGGTCTGATATGATAGAGGCCAAA
>CAYWZW010000063.1:0-32075 GCA_964462945.1 uncultured Pirellulales bacterium | reverse complement strand
CAACACAAGATGCACCGGTTGCTCCGTGAAGCTGAAGCTGTGGACCAACAGGAGGAGCAGCAGTACGTGACTGACTGCCGAGGCAGAGAATCAGCTGAGCATTCAGTCCACCCACAGAAGGGTCTAAAATGGATTTGGCGGGTCAAAGGAGCATTCGAGACCGAAGCCAGGGAGTCTGTACACCAAGCCAAGGCTGATAGAAGAAGCGATAGGTGGCCTCATCAGGGCACAAAACACACTGTCATCTTGGATATTACTGCGGGCAGTGAAATTCGTCCGCCGACCTGGGAGGAGGCGGCGCGGAAATGCGTAGAAGTGTATCGGGAAGTGATCTCGAAACACAAGAATTGTCCGAGGAGACGATGAAATAGGACCTGGCATGGCAGCGTAGGCGCTATGATACTGTGAAGGAAATTGAACTTTTTGGATTAGAAAAAAACAAATAAGGACAAGCTATGCGGATCGCGATACTATCTTGGGAGTCGCTTCATTCGGTCGCTGTTGGAGGCATTGCTGTTCATGTGAGCGAGTTGGCTGCTGCTCTCACAAGAAAAGGCCATAAGGTACACGTTTTCACTCGGCGAATGGATGGCCAGCGAGGCCACGATCGCATAGATGGCGTCCACTACCATCGGTGCGTATACCTGCCGCATAATGATTTTGTGGACGATGTCAACAACATGTGTCGGGCCTTCGTTGACCGCGTTTTTGAGGTCGAAGACTTTGTTGGCCGTTTCGACCTAGTCCATGCGCATGACTGGCTTTCGGCGAATGCCATGATTTGGATCAAGCAGGGACGCAAACACAATTGTATTTTGACTATCCATGCAACCGAGTATGCTCGGTGTGGCAACGCTTTTCCGCCCGGCCGATCCGCTCGTATCAGAGACCAGGAGCGTGCCGGGACCTACTGGGCTGATCGGGTCATCGCGGTCTCACAGGCAACCAAAAACGAATTAATGTGGATGTACGAGCTGCCCGCCGGGAAAATATCGGTGGTGTACAACGGAGTAAACCCTTCTCGCTTCGACTTAGTTGCCGATCCCGGACAGGACAAAAGACAATACGAGATCGCTCCATTGGATCCCACAGTCCTATTCTGTGGCCGACTGGTGTGGCAAAAAGGTCCTGATCTTCTGGTGGAGGCTATACCTTCGGTGCTCAGGTTTTGTTCTAACGCAAAGTTTATCTTTGTCGGCGATGGAGAGATGCGTTCTGGGTTGGAGGCACGGGTACGGCAACTTGGGATCGCCCGATCAACGCGATTTCTCGGTCGCCGTGATGGTGATGAGCTTATACATTTATTCAAGCTGGCAGATGTAGTCTGCGTACCGAGCCGGAACGAACCGTTTGGGATCGTTGTACTCGAGGCATGGAGTGCTTGCAAACCTGTAATTGTGACTCAAGTCGGTGGCCCGAGCGAGTATGTCCGGCACGAAGTGGATGGCTTGAAAATAGAGGCAAATCCCAATTTCATAGCTTGGGGCTTAGGTACGATTTTTTCTGATTTTGAGCGAGCCCGCTGGATGGGTCGTAATGGCAGAAAGGCCGTGGACGAGTGCTTCACATGGGACATGATCCTGGAGAAGACGCTTGCCGTCTATAAAGAGGTCTGCCCAGTCTTGACACCAGATTCTGGATACTGGATATTCGCAGAGAACCAAGAACCCGGAATCGAGCAAGCTCCTCTCGGGGAGCTCTTTACAAACCTCAGATTACAGGTTAACCACAATGGAGATGGCACCAGACACTCACTTGACTCCTATCGGGAGCGCCTCGTGCAAATTGGGCTTCAACCGCAACGGGACAACGGCAGCATAATCTTGAAAGGCAGGTTCAGGACTTTGTTAGCTGCCCTCGAACGGTGCCATGAACAGATGCACAAAACGGGATTAAGCCGTGTTGCCTGCTCACTCCAGCTCGAAACGTCAATTCCTTCAGGTGAAGGTTCCGCCACCAGCGCTACAACCGCCCAGATACTGCAGATGCGTCGTGAAGACATGTGCAGGAATCTGCGAGGTCATAGAAAACCACCGAGAGCCAAAGTCATAGGTTACAGTAGGTATATTCACTGCAAGGATGCAAACAGCGAAATGCGCAAAAACTCGAAAAGATAAGGCTGTCGGCAGCTTTTGTCTCGTCTTGCATGGGCACATGCCTTATGTGCTCCATCATGGAGTGTGGCCGCACGGTGAGGAATGGTTATATGAAGCTGTGGCCGAGTGTTACCTGCCGCTGCTGGCTCTCATCGATGAATGTCAACGTCTTGACTGCAATCCGCAATTTGCGATCGGCCTGACGCCTGTGTTGCTTGAACAGCTCGCCCACGAGAACTTCAGGTCTGGATTTGAAAAATATCTCCAGGAGCGGGTGAACAGGGCGCGAGCGGATAAGGCCGACTTCAAGCGTCAAGACCAGATGCACCAGGCTCACCTTGCCGAGCGGTGGGAACTCTTCTTCGCCCGCACAGCGGAACAATTCGACCGAATTGAAGGTAATATCCCGAAGGCATTTGCTGAGCAGGTGGACCGCCGTCTTATCCAGATCCTCACTTCCAGTGCGACACACGCCTATTTGCCGCTGTTGCTTGAGGACTCATGCGTGCGGGCGCAAGTTCGTGCGGGGGTCAGCAGTTCGCAACGTATTCTTGGATTGCGCCCCACGGGGGTATGGTTACCGGAAGGGGCGTATCGACCGGGTGGTCCGTGGAGCCCGCCAATTCCGTGGGGTGCCGCGAACAATCGCCTCGGAATTGACCAGATTGTCGCAGACGAAAACCTTTCACATTTCTTTGTCGAAGACCACTTGCTAAGAAAATTTGAGATTCAGAATTCCAAATTGGCCGTTCCTCCCACGGGAGTAGCACGCGAGCCGTTCTGGGTCAGTAACAATGGGCATGGTGGCAGGGTGCCGGCCGCCTTCGCCCGTGATCCTGAAATCTGCCAACAGGTTTGGTGTGGATTTGTAGGCTACCCTGCGGATGGTCTATACTTGGAGTTTCATAAGAGGCACGGCCCGCGGCGGGGACTGCGCTACTGGAAGATTACCGACTGCCGGTCTGGCCTCGGTGGCAAGCAGTTGTACTACCCAGACGACGTCGCTGGAAAAATCTGTGAACATGCCACACATTTCTGTGACCAAGTCAAGAAGCGGCTGACTGAGTATCACCAGAGGACGGGTCGCGGTGGAGTCGTAGTGGCCTGTTTTGACGCCGAACTTTTCGGCCATTGGTGGTTCGAGGGACCCCGCTTTCTACATGATGTGCTGCTCACCTTGAATGCCGATCCTGAGGTGGAATTGTGCACGCCAGAGGCATATCTGGAAAAATACCAACCTCAGAACAGCGTGTCGCTATCAGAGGGCTCTTGGGGCGAGGGTGGTGACCACCGTGTCTGGGCTAATGAGAAGGTTGACTGGATGTGGCGCATAGAGTATCAGTGTGAGACTCTTTTTGGCAAGCTGACCTACCATCTGCCCTGGCGGAAGCATCACGTGCTTCGCAAAATCCTGGAAAAAGCCGGTCGGGAACTGCTGCTGCTGCAAGCTAGCGACTGGCCCTTTGCGGTCGCACGTTGTCAAGCTGGCGATTACGGTATCAAGAGGTTCATGGGGCATGTAGCACGGTTCGAATGCCTCACCGATATTGCGGAGAACTTGGCTGTGGATTCCCATTACATCGACAGCCTCAACGAAGTGCAAAGATTCGACTTGCAGGATTCTGATGTACACGATGTCATCTTCCCCAAGATTGACCTGAATTGGTGGAATATGTGAGGGCTAATGACCATGAGAATTGCGATGTTTACATGGGAAAGCCTGCATTCGGTTCCCGTCGGTGGCGTAGCAGTCCATGTAACAGAACTGGCCGCGGGCCTGCAGCGCCGCAGTCATGAAGTGCACGTCTTTGCTCGCATCGGCGAGGGACAAACGCCCTATGCACTTATCGACGGCGTCCATTATCATTGCTGTCCCATTGATCTGAATCCAGATTTCGTTACCGAAATGAACAATATGTGTAACAGCTTTGTTTATTTTATGGGCCAGACCGAGGCTTATCAGAACGCACGCTTTGACATAGTGCACGGGCACGACTGGCTGTGTGCCAAAGGAATTGTTCAGGCTAAGAATGATCGAGGCAGCCGGATCGTGATGACTTTTCATTCCTCTGAATACGGCCGGTGCGGGAACAATCATTATGGTGGGCAAGCAGAGCGCGTCTGTTCCATCGAAGCTGAAGGTGCCTACTGCGCCGATCGTGTTATTGCGGTTTCAGGAGCCTTGGCTGAGGAAACCAAGCGGCAGTACAATATACCTGATTGGAAACTCCGGACCGTACACAACGGGATAAACTGTCACCGCTTCGATGGTTACATTGATCCGGCGATCTGCCGCAGAACCTACGGAATTGGTCCGCTCGACCCAATGGTGCTGTTCGTGGGAAGGATGACAACACAAAAGGGCCCTGACCTGCTGCTCGAAGCCGTCCCGTCTATTCTGCACAGACGCGGTGATGCCAAAGTCGTATTCGTGGGCGACGGATACCTCAAGTCTCGTCTGCAAGGGCGGGCCCACCGGATAGGCGTCGCTCATGCGGTTCGGTTCCTGGGCGCGATGGGTCAGAATGGGGACCTCGTTAATCTATTTAAGAGTACTGACGTTGTCTGTGTCCCGAGTCGAAACGAGCCTTTCGGGATTACCGTACTCGAAGCATGGGCAGCCGGAAAACCGGTTGTAGCCACGCAGAGGGGCGGTCCGCGGGAGCTGATATCCCATGGACAGGATGGCTACCTTATCTATGATGATCCACAGTCAATCTGCTGGGGGGTCGGCGAAATCTTCAACAACTTCGATCACGCACGGTGGATGGGCCGGAACGGCCGGACAAAAGCTGCTTATGGCTTTAGCTGGGACACAATTGCTGAGCGTACTGAGAACGTTTACCGAGAATTACTTGCTTAATTGGTCTGGGGTGTGTTTATGGATTTAACTCAGGTAGCTGCACGACTGAAAGATTTGGCCCGGAACTTTTATTGGGGCTGGCACCCAGAGGTGGTTGCGGTGTTCCGCGACCTTGATCCGGAGTTGTGGCGAGCGGTCAACCACAATCCCACCACGTTTCTTTCCCGGCTGGCAAAGAACGTGTTGGAGCAGAAAGGTGCGGAACCGGTCCCCGTGACTCGTTTGACCCGCGCCCTTGAGCAAGTGCGCCGTTACCTGGAAACTGAAGATGCCTGGGGACTCTGGCACGCCGGCCCTCTCGGCGTCAACCCAGTGGCTTATTTTTCAGCCGAGTTCGGGCTTCACGAGTCCCTTCCAATTTATTCAGGAGGACTCGGTATATTGGCTGGGGACCACTTAAAGGCTGCGTCGGACTTGGCTGTTCCAATGGTTGGTGTCGGCCTCTACTATGCTAAGGGCTACTTCGACCAGACCGTAGATGTAACCGGATGCCAACACGAACGTTATCTTAACGTCGATATCAGTGACCTGCCCCTGGAGCCTATCGCAGACGAATATGGTCACCCTGTTCGCGTAACTGTACAGATGGACTCTGGTGACATTCAGGTCAGAGCCTGGGGCACGGGTGTAGGCCGCAATCGCCTCGTTCTGCTCGATACAAACGTTGACGGCAATTCCGAGCAGAGCAGGACTCTTACTACAGCTCTGTACAGTGGAGACGGTGATGCGCGCGTCCGGCAGCAGGTCGTTCTGGGAGTGGGCGGACTACGAGTACTTGCCGCAGTGGGCATTCGTCCAGGTGTCGTTCATCTAAATGAGGGACACACGGCCTTTGCAGTTCTGGAGCTGACCAGATATCTGATGGAACGGGACGGCCAGACGTTTGAGAACATGATGGAACTGGCCGCCTCGCAGACTATCTTCACCCTACATACGCCTCTGGAGGCCGCAGTGGATCGATACAGACCGGAAGTGATAGAACGCGTGCTGGAGCCGCTGCGGCAGCAATTGGGAATCTCCAAACATAACCTGCTGGCCTTAGGCCGGGCCAACCCGAGCGATGAACATGAACCTTTTTGCCCAACAGTTCTTGGACTGAAGATGTCACGGAGGCGCAGCGCTGTCTCTGCGTTGCATGCACGCGTCAGTCGGTCTATGTGGCGTAAGGTCTGGCCGGAACTATCCGAACAAAGGGTCCCGATAAATTTCATCACAAATGGTGTGCACGTTGGAACGTGGCTGGCCCAGCAGAAAGACGAGCTTTATAGCCGATACCTGGGGAGAGACTGGCAGGAAAAATCAGACGATCCCACCACCTGGAGGAGAGTGACCGAGATCAATGATGCGGAACTCTGGGAAATAAACCAGTTCCTCCGAAATCATTTGGTCGAGTATGTCCGCCGCAACGCCTCTGCTCAGGCCCAAGCCAGAAGGGACTCTGAAGAGATTTGTACGGCGGCATCAAACTGTCTTAAACCGTCTGTTCTTACCATCGGATTTGCCCGTCGTTTTACAGCGTACAAGCGGGGTGATTTTCTACTGCGCGATTTGGGCTGGCTTGACCGCATCATTAACGACCCCAAGCGGCCGGTGCAGATCATCATTGCTGGCAAGGCCCATCCGAGGGATGAACCGGCAAAGAAAATCCTTCAACAAGTCTTCCGGGGCACTCGGGACCGACGGTTCCTCGGCCGTATCGTTTTCCTCGAAAACTACGATATCAACGTCAGCAGGCATTTGGTGCAGGGGGTTGATTTGTGGTTGAATATACCTCGCCGTCCCTTGGAAGCGTGCGGCACCAGCGGCCAGAAAGTGGCCCTGAACGGAGGTCTGAACCTCTCAGTTCTTGACGGCTGGTGGGCGGAGGCTTACGATGGTATGAATGGGTTTGCCATAGGTTATGGAAGCGAACATTCCAACTGGGAACGCCAAGACCACTTGGACACACAATCCTTCCATGAAGTCATGGAAAACAGGGTGATCCCGCTATTTTATGAGCGCGGCACGGATGGCATTCCCCATGGGTGGGTTGCAATGCAAAAACGTTCCCTGCGAACACTTGCATGGCGATATAACGCACGCCGGATGCTGTTGGACTACACGATGGGTTATTACTTGCCTGCAGCCGGTGGCGTGACTGCGTCGCTGCCGGTCGGTAGCCCCGACCTGGCTACAGTATGATTGGAACGGGGTCTCGCGGAAAAAGGCAACGTAATGACGCTTTCAGCAATTCCGGAATACATCGATGGTCTTCCGAATATATGTGGATCGGAAGAACTCGTGACCGAAGCGCGTGCGGGTAGTGGGCCATTCTACTTGCCGGAGAGCGGCATCGACTTTGCTAACATTCGCAGTGCTTTTGCGGTAGTCCTTCATATGCATCAACCTTTGATCCCCGCTGGCGGGGACATTCTGCAGACCGCTAGCGTGATCAGCAACCTTAAGTACATGATGGACCACCCCGAAACTGGGGACAACCACAACGCCCCGGTCTTTCACTTGTGCTATAAGCGTATGGGCGATTTTATACCACAGTTAGTCCGCACCGGTAAACAGCCCCGCGTGATGTTTGATTATTCCGGCTGTCTGCTTCATGGCCTCCGACAAATGGGATTGGGTGATGTGGTTGAGAGCCTAAGAACAATCACGTGTGAGCCGGCATATCGCTCGTGTGTTGAGTGGCTGGGATCGGCCTGGGGCCATCCGGTAGCGCCCTCCACACCGGTGCAGGATTACCGACTGCACGTACGAGCGTGGCAACATTTCTTCGCCTCGCTTTTCGGCTTCGAGGCACTAGGCCGAGTCCGGGGTTTTTCCCCAAGTGAAATGGCCCTGCCCAACGATCCTGATGTGTGCTATGAGTTCGTAAAGACCCTCAAGGACTGTGGCTATCGCTGGGTCTTGGTACAGGAGCATACGGTGGAGAGGGTCGAGGATGGCGGCCCAATAACTCAACCTCACATCCCTCATAGGTTGGTGGCGAAAAATTCGCACGGTCAAGTTCTTGCTATCACTGCCATTATTAAAACTCAGGGTAGTGACACGAAGTTGGTTGGTCAAATGCAGCCTTACTATGAGGCCAAGAGCCTTTCTCGCAGAGAATTATCCGAGAAATCTATCCCCCCGATAGTGGCCCAAATCGCTGATGGTGAGAACGGTGGTGTCATGATGAATGAATTCCCCTCTAAATATGTTGATGTCATGGCCGAAGCCTCGGGCAGTAAGACACCCCCAGCGAATATAACTGAGTACTTGGAATACCTCGAAGGCATCGGTATTACACAGCACGACTTTCCTGCTATTCAGCCTGTCATGCAGGGGCGGATTTGGGACAGGTTCATAGATGGAGCCGGACCGGAGGCCTTGAGCGTGGTAAGTGAAAACCTGAAAAAGGAGGATCACCGCTTCCACATAGAAGGTGGTAGCTGGACCAGCAACATCTCCTGGGTCCGGGGCTATGAACACATGCTTGGGCCGATGCAATCGGCTAGCGCGCTCTTCGCCGAAAAGGTCCTCTCTCAACGCGTCACCACATCAGATCCACGTTATCGCAATGCGTTGTTTCATCTGATGGTTTCTCAGACGAGTTGCTTTCGCTATTGGGGTGGAGGTATTTGGACGGACTATGGCAGTGAATTATGCCGGCGCACGATAGAAATTCTGAATAATAATTTTTGACACAGGTTTCGACGGCATATTCTGTGCCGAAGTCGAAATCTCTCATAGAGAATATTGAGAGGGGCCGTGCTTTGTGGTCCGTTTCGAGAAGATGTGGCCTGAAGCCTTTGGCAAAGGCTTCCGCTTTATCGGATAATACTGGAAAGAAAGGGGAAATCCAACAATGGAGCGATATGTCTGTGTTCATGGCCACTTTTACCAACCACCAAGGGAGAATCCGTGGTTGGAAGATATTGAACTACAGGACTCAGCCTCACCATACCATGATTGGAACGAGAGAATTACAGAAGAGTGTTACAGGCGAAATGCAGCATCTCGCATTCTCGACTCCGACAAAAGGATTATAGACATAGTCAACAACTACTCGAAGATGAGTTTCGATTTTGGTCCGACTCTGCTATCTTGGCTGGAAAGACATGCACCTGACGTTTATGAGAGTGTGATCGAAGCTGACAAGAAGAGCCGAAGTCTTTTCTCAGGCCACGGTGCGGCCATTGCACAGGCATACAATCACATCATCATGCCCCTCGCCAACACGCGAGACAAACACACCCAGGTAATTTGGGCAATACGCGATTTCGAGTCCCGCTTTGCTCGAACGCCGGAAGGCATGTGGCTACCGGAAACCGCCGTAGATTTGGAGACGCTCGAAATAGTTGCCCAGCAGCAGATCAAGTTTACTGTACTGGCCCCACATCAGGCGCGTCGGATACGTAGGCTCGGAGAAACACAGTGGATGGATGTTGACCGCGACAAATTAAATACCAGCAGGCCATACCTCTGCCGACTTGCTTCCGGACGGAGTATAAACTTGTTCTTCTACCATGGTTCGGCAGCCTTGGATGTGGCTGGGGGACGTGTTCTGACAAATGGTGAAGTGTTTGCCAAGAGACTTGCTGGGGTGATAACGGATGACGGCGAGCCAGCCCGGCTTGCCCACATAGCAACAGATGGCGAAACATACGGCCATCACTACCGCTACACCGATATGGCGCTGGCCTACTGTCTTCACTTCCTGGAATCCAACAAGCTGGCAAAAATAACAGTCTATGGCGAGTATCTGGAAAGGTATCCCCCGACGTACGAAGTTGAGATCCACGAAAACACCTCATGGAGCTGCTCTCATGGCATTGAAAGATGGAGGACTGACTGTGGCTGTCATTACGGCGAATATCGTTCAGGTGCTCAACAGTGGCGAGCGCCCGTTCGCAATGCCATGGACTGGCTTCGTGACCAACTTGCTCCCCTTTATGAAAGGAAGATGGTACGGTATGGGCCTGACCCTTGGCAGGTCAGAAACGAGTACATAACAGTTGTCAATGACCGGTCCATCGGGAACATGGAGAATTTCATCTCGAAGACAACTGGAAAGGAGCTTTCCTATGATGAAAAGGTGGAGTTCCTCAAGCTGCTTGAGATGGAAAGAAACGCTATGCTGATGTACACAAGCTGTGGGTGGTTCTTCGATGATATCTGCGGGATAGAGGCGCTTCAGATAATGCAATACGCCGCCCGGGCAATTCAGTTGGCGAAGGAGACCGACAACAAGGACTTCGAGCCTGGATTCAAAAACATTCTTGGAAGAGCGCCTACCAATGTGAAAGAGTTTTCCAACGGCAGAGAAGCCTACGACGCTCGCGTAAAATCCAGCAACCTCGACCTCAACAGGGTTGGCGCACACTTGGCAATCAGCTCTGTTTTTGAAGAACAGCCAAAAGGTAAGGTGGAAATCTATTGCTATACGGCCGATGTCGAGTCATACGGCCGTATAGACGCGGGAATTCAATCGCTTGCCACCGGAAGAGCGACCGTGCAGTCTAATATCCTTCTTGAGAGACATGCTATTGACTTCGCCGTGTTGCATTTTGGCGATCAGAATCTGTTCGGCGCTGTCAATGCCCGAATGCCCGATGACGTCTTCTCGGTTATGCGGCAAAACATGGAGACGGCTTTTTATAAGGGTGATACTACCGAGGTGATGCGCCTGATGAGTATCTCTTTTGCCGGAAACACTTACTCACTCTGGCATTTGTTCAAGGACCAACAACGACGCATTCTGTATGAACTGCTTGCGCCAACTTGGCAACAGATTGCAGCCTCTTTTCAGCAAATCTACCAGCATAACTACACAATCATGCAGATAATGAGAGGGATGAACATGCCCTTGCCCAAGGCCCTATCTGCTCCCGCCGAGTTCATACTGAATCAGGAAATTTGCCAGAAATTACGGGATGATGAGTCTGACGTTGCAAGGCTGAAGAGACTTGCGGATGAAGTTGCCAGACTATCACTACAACTCGATGAAGCCACCATAAGGTTTGAAGCGACTCGTAAGATCAACCGTCTCATGGACAAGCTGGAAGGCTCACCCGACGATGTTAGTATGCTCGAGATAATAGAAGCCACTTTGGGAATTCTATCGGCCATGGGTTCGCACCTTGATCTGCAGAAGGCTCAGAACGTTTTCTTTTCCATTAGCAGCCAAAGGTATCCTAATATGAACAAGCAAGCTAATTCAGGTGATGAACATGCCAAAAGGTGGGTCCACCATTTCAAGAATCTGGCACGCTACCTTGATGTATGCGTGCAGTAGCCGCGTTCGGGCCTGCGCCCTGCGTCATGCGACGCAAGTCGGGGCAGCGGGCCGCAAGGGGATAGTTCATGATAAAGCAAAGGGCAAGTGGAATACTACTCCATGTCACTTCATTGCCTTCGAAATACGGCATTGGTGACCTCGGCCCTGAAGCGTATAGGTTTGCCGATTTTCTCGCCGATGCTAAGCAACGTTACTGGCAGGTGCTGCCACTGGGCCCAACAAGTGCAAAAAGTGGCTGCTCCCCCTATAACTGTCTATCGGCCTTTGCCGGAAACACCCTTCTCATCAGCCCCGAATTGTTGTATGAGCAAGGACTCCTGACTGAAAAAGACGTGCAAGATAGCCCCCTTTTTCCTGTATCTCGTGTTGATTACCGCATGGCAATTTCCCATAAGACAAAGTTGCTGAACATAGCTTACGATCGTTTCAGGTCCAAGCCGAGAAGTTGTGTTTATGAGCAGTTTTGTTCAGAAAACAAGTTGTGGTTGGATGATTTCGCTATGTTTGTTGCACTACGCTATCATTTTCATCCGAGGTTATGGTGCAACTGGCCAATCGAACTGCGGGACAAAAAGCGACGGGCGCTTACGCCCCTGAAAGCTCAATTGAGGGACAGCATAAACCGAGAGAAGGTTTTGCAGTATTTGTTCTTCAAGCAGTGGCATTCATTGAAGGATTACTGCAATCGGCTCGACATTCGGATAATAGGAGACATTCCCATCTATGTTGCCTATGACAGCGCCGATGTCTGGGCACATCCTGAGATCTTCAAGTTAACAAAGACAAGAACCCCGAAGTTTGTCGGAGGTGTTCCACCTGACCGTTTCAGCCGAACCGGCCAGTTATGGGGCAATCCCGTTTATGATTGGAAGGTTCTGAAGGAAAAAGGCTACTGGTGGTGGATTCGGCGGGTAAAACATAATCTATCCTTGTTCGATACGGCTCGCATTGACCATTTCAGGGGTCTGGTTGCCTACTGGCAGGTTCCTGGCACGTCCAGGACAGCGAATAAGGGCCGATGGGTAAAGGTGCCTGAAGATTTCTTCGATACATTGTTCGAACATTGCCCGCCATCGTCGATCATAGTGGAAGATTTGGGGTATATCACCCCGGATGTGAATGCATGTGTTGCACGCTTGCGGTTGTCTTCCACGAAGGTGATTCAATTTGCCTTTGAAGGTGATTCCACCAAGAACACGCACTGCCCTCACAACCACGCAAGGAATTGTGTGGTCTATACTGGTACACACGATAATAACACGGCAAGAGGCTGGTTTCGTAAAGAAGCGACATACTTGCAGAAGAATAGGCTCTTTGAGTATCTTGGACACAAGGTTCCCTCCGCTCAAATACATTGGGCCTTCATACAATTAGCAATGAGTTCTGTCGCAAAAATCGCGGTTATCCCAATGCAGGATGTTTTGGGCTTGGCAGAGCAAGCTCGCATGAACAAGCCGGGTACTGCTATTGGCAATTGGAGCTGGCGGTTATACCCCAGGCAGATGACACTCTCAACTGCCAGGAAGCTGGCGAGGCTGGCAGAGATTTATGGCAGAGCGTGAGTCCTGCGCGTCTACTCCTCTTCATTTAACCCATTCAGGTTAAGGTTTCGCGCCGTCTCGCCAGCACGCTTAGAAACTATCGTGTCCTTTCGGTAGGGCTGCATGAAATGATTCATTCTCTTTGGTATCGTCAGTTCTGGCCGGTGAGTTCTGCTTGATCGGTGGCCCATGGAACGGGTGGGGGGGCCGGCGAAACCGACTTGTTAGAGAACGACTGAAGATCCTCGCCCTGATCGGCCAGCAGGGCAAACGCAAAGTCAGCCGGTAAGCACCTTGAGCAGATAGTCTTCGTCCCAGCCTGCCCGCAGCCGCTTGGCCTTGATGCCTACCTTTTCCGTGGTCTCCCGCTTGAGCAAGTTCAACGCGATCCGTCGCAGCCGGGAGAAATTCGCGGCGGCATAACCGTTGCGTATCGGGCTGGCGTCCTCACTGAAACTCACGTCCAAAGACCAAGGCAGACCATTCTCGATCTGCCAATTGCTGCGAATCAGCCCACCGAAGCGCTTGGCATCGACGCCCTTGAGACTGCTGATAAAATACCGTCGCTCTTTCTCGATTCGGACGTCCGTCCACGGCGATCAAACTGCTCAAGCCGGCCCATTGATCCCGGTCGGCAAACCACTCGACCTGCTCGGTACACCAGAACTGCCTGGTCTCCAGACGACCGTGGTTCTTATTGACCTGCCGATCCCTATCCAACCGGACTTCCCGCAACAGCCCAAAGATCGCCTGATCCAGCCACCAGTTCACCTCCTCATGCATCGTGCTTTGGTTGCCCTTGAAGCGAGAAGATGTAATCGCCGCCGTTTTCGATGATCGTGCGGGCAATAGACGTCCTCGTAGCCCGCGTTGCACAGTATGCCTTCGGAGGGCTTCTCCACTTCAATCTCCCAGTTGTCTAAGTCGGCTCCGATGCTTCCCCTACCTGCGTCTTCTTTTGGCAGCGACGAAGCTCCCAGTCCCTCGAAAAAGTCGCCTGACGCGCCGCTCCGAATCTCCGCTCTGCTGGTATTAGCTCCTCGTTCGACCGCGCCATCGCCAAAGGTCGATCTCGCCTGGACAAGTTAGAAAAGTTGCCGATTCTACTGTCCGAAATGCCCAGAGCATCCGAAGACGGCTCAAACGATACGACGCCGGAGGTTGTCCCGGGTATGTCGGACGTTTTGGACGGCAATATTCACCTTACCTTTGCGAGTCGTCGTTATCACACAGTCAACGGGGCACAAACTCATGATTGACCAGTATCAACACACAATGCGAGCAATAGCCACCGCAATGCCCGACGGCAATGGAGGCTTTGCACTTTGTCCGGAATTACTAACGGAGGACGAACTCGCCCTGTTTCTGCGAATAGCCGAGATCAGCAACTCAAGAGACCATCATAATGTCATCGAACACCTCAAACGGTACAGGGATCTACCTCGGATACGCATTTGCAACAAGGTTCTATACCCCACTCAGGCTATTCGCAGATGGATCGAGAAGGAAACAACCTATAATAACTGATTTGTATGGCATCGGCCTGATGTCTGGCTATAATGGCCCGCGGATTAACCTGGGCCTAAGCCAGCTTCAGAAAGGAGGTCAATCATGGTTAAACAGCTGGTAAGGCTATGGGAAAGACCATCATACGATGGCAGGAGATTCACGTACTACCTGCTCTACACAGACGAGCAGGGTAGGAGAAGGCAGAAGTCCTTGGGTCATGCAGATCGCCGCAAGGCAGAACGTCAACGGGCGCAGTTTGAACGCAGGTTGACAATGGGCGTCATGAGTCCTGATTCGATGAAGTTCAGGGATTTTGTGGAGGATAGCTTGACGAAAACCGGTGATCAGATTCGGGAAAGTACCCGCACGGGATATCGATCAGCAATGGAAGATTTCATCAGGGTCGTTGGCGACATCGATTACGGGCGAGTCTCTCTAAACGACGCGGAGTACTATCGTCAACGCTGCCTGGACAAGGGTAACAGCCCCGCGACGGTGGCTAAGAAGCTCACTGAGATCAAGAGGCTTTTTGAAACCGCCGTTGAACGTAAGCAGCTTGAGGAGAATCCACTGAGATACCTCAAGAGGCCAAAATATCCTGAGAACGAGATCAATATCTACAGCGACGCTGAATGTGAACGCATCCTGAAAGCCGCTTTGGAGATTACCAAGAAATCCAATGAGCAAAGGCGTCCGAGGTGGAACTTGTTGATTATCGTTGCCCTTGCGACGGCTCTGCGGCGAGGAGAACTCCTGAACTGTACATGGGGGGATATCGATTTTGCAGAGCAGACGATCAAGGTCTCCCCGAAAGCGAACACGGCCGAGACGTGGGAGTGGCGCATCAAGGACACGGATCGCAGGACGTTGCCTCTGACCGATATGCTTAAGCAACTGCTGGCGGATCACCAGGGCAGACAGCCTGAGGGCCATCCGTATGTGTTTGTGCCGCCCGCCAGGTACGATTACATCCAAAATGAACTTCGTGCCAAGGGCAAATGGACGTATTCAGATTCCCGATCAAAGGTGGTCGCCAATTTCAGTCCGGATTTTCGTAAGATATTGCGTAGGGCCGGTGTCAAGGAAGGTCAGTTCCACGATCTTCGAAGAACTGCGATCTGCAACTGGTTCAAAGAAGGCCTGAGGAAGTTCGAGATAATGCGGCTTGCCGGCCATGCGAATTTCGCGACAACACATCGCTACTATCTTCGTGTTCGCGACGATCTGGTCGATCGCGCAAGGGAGGCAACCGCCCACGGGTTATGTCAAAATCTGTTGCAAAAGTGTTGCAGTAGTGATTTTGGCCCTCTGGGCAAAAAAGGCCGCCTGACGTAAATGTCTTGCGGTCAATGCGTTACGCCGCCAAGCCGGGGTGACATTGAGCAGATTGAGAGCGTACATTGAATACGATGCGCAAAAATCGCCGTTTTCTGGTCAAAAACAAGGGGGACGAGACACCAATGGAGAAGCAAGAACACCAAAAAATGAACAGAGCAGAGCCTCCGCTTGGCTGCTAAAACAGAAACCACCATTAGCCAGCCTCCACGCTGAGACGTGCTTGTCTGTAGGCTTGAGCCATCTTCTCAGTTGAAGGTGACAAATAGACCGACGTCGTCTTCAGGCTTCGATGCCCTACCTGCTTTTGCACGATCGGCAACGGAACCTTCCGATCAACAACATATGTCATGAGGTGACTGTGCCTTAAGCTGTGAACCGTGAACATTCTCAAGTTTCTTCCAATAGAATCTTTGCCATAGACCTGCTGCAATCCGGCTTTGGTGATATAATGCTGAAATATCTGCCTGATGCGATTCTCTGTATAAGGCTTATTCCACCTTTTTCCAGGATGGAACAGGTATGCTTCGGTTTGTCTGATCTTATCATCACGCTTGGTGACCACCCCTCTTTGCTTGAGCATGCTCTTTATTTCATTGGTTAAGCCTCTTGGCAGATAGCTGATTCTGGCATGTCTTGTTTTTGTATTCTCCGCGGGAAAAAAGACTGTGCTGCGACTGAAGTTTATGTGCTTTACCTGAATCCTGACGAATTCACCGACCCGACAACCAAGTTCATAAATAATCTCAAACATCAGCTTATGGCTGTAATTGTCAATGCTGTCGAAGAAATTCTGAAGCTCCTCAAGCGTCAGATAGCGGATGATCTCGCCAAAGCGTTCATACCTTTGGGAGCATTTGCTTTTTCGGCTCGGGGTTTCTGGGTGAGGAGAATCATATTGGTCCATTTGCATCCTAATGTGAAATCAGCAGGGTTAATAAATGTATCGGATTCTGCAATGGCCGGGCCACACAGTAATCGTGATGGAATGCAGCAAAGAACCAAGTCCATGAAGAGCAGAAAGGTTTATAAACTTCAAAAGCTTAATGACTATTGAAAGCAAAGACACCCAAACATCAAAAGCTGCTTTCGATCCGAACAGAAGCTCATGTCACTAAGAAGCACTGTCAGGAAAAACAAAGTAGCCTTAAAATGTTGGATTCAATTGCCTTCTGAATTTGGCCTGTTCCGGCTTGAAAAACCTGGAATACCTTGAAATGGCTGAAAATGCAGCAAGCATCCTTCTTACTTGTCGGTATCTCATACTGCCTTTCTTATGCCGCTTAGTTCGCATCAGTTCTTCAATGGTTCCCCGTGTCAGATCTTCATCGCCATGGAGCGACGATGCGAGGGGAATTTGCAGGTAGCGGAAATGATCGGAAGCCATTTATCGCAGAAGCCACATTTCGCAGAATCATCTAAGATGACGATGCCCTCTATCGGCACGCCAAATTGTGCCTTGCAGACTCCTGTCTGTCGCTTATGAGATTCGCTTCTTCCAGACCGAAAAACCCGGAATACCCTCAAATGGCCAAGAACACAGCAAACATCCTTCTTACTCGCCGGCATCTCACACTGGTCTTTCGCATTGTCCAATTCTGATCTGTTCTTCAACTCTTTTCACCCTCCTACCCTGCTGCTTGATGCCGCAGCTACACCATTTCCCCGACGGCATTTTGCTGCTGATGCTGATTGTTTGATCAGCGGCCTCTGAGAAGGTCTTGCCAAAGAATCGCTTCCCTAAAAGGTCGCTTTTTGAGCGCCTTCTCACGGCCTTGAATTCATCAGCATCAGCCAAAAGATTTATAAAGTGCTATCACCTTGTACGATCGTACTGATTGGTAATATCCAATCGATAAGGAATAAGCGGAAAATGGGAAAACCGGAAACCACCTTCAAGGTTGGAGCTGTCAGAGCCTCTGTTTTCAGGAACACCATTGAGAAGAACGGCAGATCTATCCTCCTGCCCAAAGTAGTGATTGAAGTCAGGTACAAAGACAAGACCGGCCAGTGGAATGGAACCAACAGCCTTAGCTTGAACGACCTTCCCAAGGCCATATTAGCCCTTCAGAAGGCATTTGAATACCTGATGGAACACAAACAGCCTGAACAAGACGAAAGCCCTGCAATGGGCTCGTAATGAGCTCTACAAGCCCCACCTGGATTTCAAGATTGTGAAAACAAACAGTTCGACCCTTTTACCTTGAGGTATGAGTATGAGTACAAAGCTATAGGAGTATTCTTTCCCGCCTTACTCAGATCTTGGCCAGACTCTGAGTAGAAGCACCGTATAGAAGGCCATTTGAAAGCCCTTGGTTGTTCCGAGGGCTTTTTTCTTGCGCGCGCACAAGACACACAACCCTGATGACACATCCCGCGCGCAGGAGGTGCCATCAAGAGTCTACTTTGGAGGCATTAAAATGGAAACCGTAATACAAGCCAAAGTCAGTGAGAAATTGCTGACAAAAGCCAGTAGATTGTTCACGGGCACACTGGATGGCCGAATTATCGAAATCCTGCAAAACTCGCGGCGGGCCGGCGCAACCGAAGTGACCATCGCCAACAAGGATGGTCTGGTTACGGTCCAAGACAACGGATGCGGGATCAAGGATTTTGCCAGGCTGCTGGATCTTGGGGATTCGGACTGGGACCAGGCGATGGAGGAGGCAGAGGACCCGGCGGGCGTAGGCATTTTCTGCCTGGCGCCGCGGAAGGTAACCATCTGCTCGAACAAAAAGAAGATCGCCATTAGCAAGGACGGCTGGACTGGAAAACCAATAACGCTGGAAAGAGCGGACGATGTCGGTAACGGCACGGTACTTACATTTGCAGATGAGCCCTGGGAGCTGTCGAAAGTGCACAGACACGCGGTCTTTAGCGGGGTCAAGGTCACAGTGGATGGAAAAAGCTGCCCACAGGAGCGATTTACTTCCAATAGAGCAGCGCACCCTCCTGAGCTTGGCTGCAGGATCGAGGTCCGGGAGGCAAATGGTCTTGGCCACTGGCACCGTGAGTGGCGAGACCATTACTGCGGCGATCACGCCCTGGTCAATTTCCACGGCCAGGTGGTGAAGTTCACCTACCAGCCACTGAGTGAGAACCTGTATTTCTTAGTGGATATGACCGGCGAGCCAACGGGCATTCGGATGATGCTGCCGGCCCGAACACAACTGATAGAGAACAAGGCCCTCAAAACGCTCAAGGCCGCAATTGAAATAGAGGCATATCGTTTCATTCAGAAACGAGGCAAGCATCAATTGCCCTACGAGCAGTACCTGCGTGCAGCAGAGCTGGGCATAAAACTGCCCGAGGCCGAGCCGACCTTTGAAGTAGGCACACTCAGCGGCGACACGCCAGAGCCGATAGAGGTGATCAAGCCCAAGGACTTTCCCTTGTCCAGGTGCTACCGGATCAGTCACACGCTCGAGAAAGAAGATGAAAACTGCTCGGCGAACGTTCATTTGTTGGCGGCCCTGGGCAAATTCGACGAGCCCTTCGTGCCGGTCAGTATCTCCAGGGCATACGATGGCTACAACTGGGCCAAGCTGCCTACAGTGGACAAGATCGAGGCCAAGTTCGGCAAAGAGCTCGGCAGGGGCTGGCTGTGGTCCGAAGTGCTTGTAGCCGTCCAGTCCATAAGGATTACCGCACAAACCGGTGATGGCAAGGTGTTCGACTCAGATGTGGTCATGGCCGTGTTAGCTCCTGAGAACATCGAGCGGCCCTGGTGCGGCGCCGACCGGGTTCTTGTGACGCCGGAGGCCCGAGAGCAACTGAGCCCATCGCACATATGGTTTCATCTCGGCGGCTGGTCCGACGAGGGGGATACGTATGAAACGCAGGAGTATCAATTCGAAGAGCAGCTTGAGCTGTTCTGGGCCAGGATCGCGGGACCGGGCGAGTATCTGAGGACAAAGCTCGTCGAGAACCTCGATGCCGTCAAAGGCGAGTGGCAGACGATCACTATCGACGCCGACGGGACTGTTGGAATCGCCTACAAGGACGGCTCCACAAAGACGCTCAAGTCTCCTTTTGCACACCGAGGCAAACCATAGTCAGGACACAAGAGCACTTGTAGGCCCTGATTCACAGCCCGGCTCTCACAGGGCAATTTCCACCAATAGCAAGAGATTCTCTCTTGTGAATTCAACAATCAACGTCACCCATGATGGCCCGCTCCCCAAGCGAAGCGTGCCATCGTTTTTTAGAAATGGAGGTGATCCAAATGGCTTGGAGACCAAACGGACAATTTATTGAAGGCGTCCTGGACAATACTGTCCCGGGCAAGGTGACCGGCTGGATGAGATTCGCCGGTATCGATGAGAAGGTCGTCTTTGACCTGGAAGGGAACTTCCACAGAGATATTAGAGGAGCGAAGGTAAGGCTTCGCGGTGATGGAGAGTCTGCAAACACGGAAGGAGCAGCCAAGTACATGGAAGGTTTTTCGAAATTACAGAAAGGCAATGTTGGTGACATGACCGCAGGGCTCCCTCCTGCAGATTACGTCAAAGGCAGCGGATACTTTGAATGGTATTCTGAAGACAATGGCCGTGTTGTCATAGAACTCGAGCAAGATCAGATCGACTTGTTGACTCAGCCGATACCGGCCATAGAGTCCGACCCAATCTCCCGCGAGCAGCAGAACCGCAACATGACGGCATTCCTCGGCGGTCTCGCCCGGGAGATGAATATCCCCGCAGAGCGTGTAATTTGCGTCGGGGGCGCCAGCGTTGTCACGGCCGACAAGAGGGCCGCGAACAACAGGATCCGTGGGATGAAGCTGCTCACCGAGGAGATACGCGGGAAGCTGCCGCCGCTGTATTCGCAGGAGAGCAAGGGCGGTAAAGCAGTCGTTTATACGAGGTACTTCACGCCCAGCTCAAACTGGACTTGGTATGTCACCGAGGGAGAGCCTGTGACGGACGACTCGGGCAAGGAAGTGGATTACAGATTCTTCGGCCTTGTGGACGGCCACTGCAAGGAACTCGGCTACTTCAGCCTGTCAGAGCTTGAGAGTGTCAATGGTCCGATGGGCTTGCCCATCGAGCGGGATATGTATTGGCAGCCGAAGACCTTGGAGGAAATAGCCCCCGAATTGTTCAGCTCAGCCGAACCCGCCGAGTAGCTCATCTGTCTTACCGTCAAGTGCAACATTTGTATTGAAACAGCAACTTCATTTGAAAAGAAAGGAGCATTCGTATGGAAACCTGTTGCCAGAATCCGCTGTGCGAGAACCCATCCGTCAAAGAGGTACCCGTATCTGTGGAAAAGCCATTCGATCAAGTAAGGGCGCTGTGCTCCGCCTGTGAGGAGGCTTACACCTGGGGCGTGCAGCACGGCAAGGGCGCGTCGCCGGGGCTGAAAGTTGACCCTCCGCCCAAGGAGAAAGGCGATGAGCCGTTGTTCCGTGTTGTCTATGTGATCGACGTGAACGCCAGCGATGTCCGTGAAGCAGCGGAATATACTCACCAGATCATGACGGACCCCACCTCCATGCGGCCTGTGTTGCAAGTCATTGATTCCAAAGGTGTCTGCACGGAAGTGGACCTATCTGTGGATAACGCCCATCAGGACCACAGTACGAACACGGCCAATTACGAGGCGGCGGCCCAATATCTCGCCGACCACGGAGATGAGGTATTCACCGGCCCTATGAAAGGAGGCCTATGGAACGGCCGGCGCATGGATGCCTGCATTATGTCCAAAAAGCAGGGCGACAAGTCCGCCGTACATCTGGCGGACAAGGTTGCATATGAGTTTCTGATCAAGTTCGGGGATCAGTATGCCTCCGACTTGTCTGCTGCCCTGCAGCGCCAATGGCAAGAGATCAAAGGCCACGCTGCCGACCTGTTGAAAGGCAGCAGAGAGGGCACGAGCGAATCCGAAAGGGCCGATCATGGATAAGTTTACAAAGACAACGGTCGGCTTTGTCACTCAGACGTTCAAGAAGAATGGCAAAGGCAGGTTTGTCTGTACGCATCAGGAGTTCATTGCTGGCGACCAGTGCGACTATGAAGATGCCGAGGGCAATCCCATTGAGCCGCCGGACCATGAATACCAGCCGTACAACATGACCCTGAAAAGCCAAACAACGAAAAGAACAATGGAGGTAAGTATGCTTGACAAGGTATATGAAGCAATTGAAGAGGTGCTGGAGAGCCTCGATGTCGGAGGCGAGCAGTCACGGCAGTTTGCAGAAGAGATCAGGATCTTAAAAGACGTGATCGGGCATCCAAGACCCATCAAGGACGCTCTGGATGAGATCCAGAGACGAGGCCAGATAGTCCACAAGCTCAGGAGATTGGCAATAGAGGCAGAAGGTCTGACTGCTGCCTTGCCGACTCTGCCAGTTGAACAATGGCTGGATGGCACGGTGGCGGATGCAACGAAAGACGTATTCTTCGAAGAACATGATCTGGCGAAGCTGCTGCGATTCATTGCCGACGTCGGCGTCAGTTACGAAGATTGAGGCGATGTACTTTCAACCGTCATCGGCACTGAACTGGAAATGGTAACGAGGGCATCTGTTTGACATCGGGCAGATGCCCTTTCTTTGGGAGATTAGAAGATGAATGAATATCAAGTAAGAATTCGTTATGCGGGGTCGGTCCTTGTCGAAGTCAAAGCAGACAATGAACCTCAGGCTCGGGAAAAAGGGGAACGAATAGTCCGGGAGATGGACAGCGACACCTTTCTATCTGCATTGGAACCCCAGCATCTGTGCACAGAGGTTACGCATTTGTGCTCCACGTGCAGATGCGACCTCCAGACAACTGACCAGTGTCTTTGCAGTGAATGCGATGGCAAATAACTGACCGATTGAATCTTTTCACGGGAGATAACCATGAGAAAGGTAACCGTAAAATTAGAGATGCGTGTTGTAATGTCAGTTGATGAGGGTGTTGAGATTTCGGAAGTGGTGAACGAATTGGACTACACGGTAAATGATACGACTACTGCCGCAGACATCTTAGATACCGAAATCACGGGGTATGAAGTGGTAGATAGCAAGTAGTTCACACACGACCGAACATCCGTTTTTCAAATCAAGCCATGCGCTCGTTTTAAGCAAATACCCTATTTGAGTGAAAGGAAAGATCATTATGTCACGCTTGAAGAAACAATTTGCCTTAGTCGTCAATGGCCGCGAGCTGGCCACTATCCTGGCGGCCCTGCGATTCCATCAGGACGAGAATCTTCGAACCGGCCCTGGTATTCCCGACCGGGTCATCGAGGATATCGCTACCGACAGCGGCTCGTTGAAGCCGCTGGATTTCAAGGATGTCAGCAGGCTGTGCGAAAGGATAAATACCTGTGATGAGGTATCGGTCGGCCCGCATAAGAAAGACTGGGTAGTGGTTGTCACAGACAAATGCAGGGTGGTCCACGTCCGCGCATACAGCAGCAAAACTGCGGCAGAGAAAGGCCTGTTCGAATACCTGCAAAGATGCCGGGATTACGACGGCCGGGAGAACCTTCGGGCAGTCAGGGGATGGATCAAGGAACACGGTGAGCACCTGAGGGTCGATATAGTCCAACAGGATATCACGGGAACAACCGGTTAGGTACAAAGAAGCCGATGCTGGACTATCGGCAAAGTCCTCGGGGCAAGAGATACACAGAATATCACCACCTTTTTGAAAGGAACCAACAAATGGAGACTGTCATCAGACAATTGGACAGAGCCACAGTGGCATACATCAGTAAACGCCTGAAGGCTGCTCTCAAGCCCCTGGCAGAAAAGCTGGGTGTAGCGATTGATCTGGGTCAGTGCACGTTCGAGGTAAGCCACTGCAGATTTCAGCTGAAGATTGCGGTGCGGGACTGCAACGGCAAGCCGATCACCGAAGAAACCGAGTCCTTCAAACGCAACGCGAAGCTATTTGGTCTTGAACCCGCTGACCTTGGCAAGGAATTTACCTTTCAGGGACAGCCTTATACTATTTGTGGTTTCAGGACCAAGAGCCGCAAGTACCCAGTCATAGCACGGTCTGGCAGCGGCAAGAATTACAAATTCCCCTGTCGGACCGTCTTGGAAGCATTGGGCAGGGAAGTGCCGCCCTGGTTATAAGACGGTTCATCCTGCTCACTTAACCCGCAAACAAGAAATCCCTGTAAGCTTAGAAGGAGCAAAATTATGCGCAAAAGCAAAGAACAGATCAACATCGCCCGGATCGTCTATGACGCGTATCCGCACGCCGATTTGCTGCCTATCGATGCCGAGCGGGATTGCCGCAGCCTGCAAACCTTGCTGGCCAAAGTCACAGGTGAGAACATCGGGGGCGGCCTATTCACCTTTATGGTCGTTGAGATCATCGAGGGCGGCGAGAGCACGCTAAATGGAGCGATCCGGGTCCTGGAGCAGGCCAGGGCAGATGTGGAAGCCGTATTGGAGGCGCTGCGAGACGCAGATCGAACAATGTGACAATCGTGAATTCGAAAGTGAGGTGATGCTTATGATTGCCTTAACATTTTGTTGGATCGAATGAATTTGGCGAGCCTGCCCCACAGCCGGCAGGCAAGCCTCTTCGCACAGTGCGGGAGGCGATTTTTTTGCGCACATTCCGCCAGAGGCGGACAAGTCCGCCCCACATCTGGCAGGCAAGTTTTGAAAGGAGCAAATCATGAAAGCGTACAGACACGGTGAGATGATCCTGATCCCGGTGCCGGAGAACCTTGAAGGCCAGTGGCAGGACCTGTTCCAGCAGGCAGGCCAGAAGATGAACGATCCTCGCGTGATCGCAGAGGGCGAGATCACAGGCCACAAGCACGAGCTTACAGGCGGTCAGGTGGATGCGGTGGCTTTGGGCGACAGCGCGTCGGCCCGGGTCACAGAAACTTCAGGCTACGTAAGCCGAAGAGGCTTTTTAGGCAGCCTGGGCATAGGCGTCATGGCCGGGCCGGTCATCCTGTTGAAAGTAGCCAGAGCGGCAACCTTGAAGCATCCCGAGCATAACGCCTTAGGGATACCGGAAGGCAGGTACGTGGTCTACGCACAACGGGAATACGACGAGACCATGAACAGAAGAGTGGTTGACTGACCATACGGATAGACAAGAGACACGTCTAAGAAAGGAGGTAACACAATGCGGCTTTTAACGATCAAAGGCGGATGGGGAAGGAACCGCTACTTTGAGATCAACAATGGAAGCGTCCGGATACTGAGGGACGGGCAGCAGCAGGAGACCACCCTGACCGTAAAAGACGGGCAGATCACAGAGGTCGAAGACATCGAGTATCCTGCAGGCAGTCCGGGCGAACGGATTGTGACGACTAAGGACTGGAACCAGACCGAGAGGCCAAAGGCAGGCATGATCAGGACGGTCAGCAGGTACGAGTCCTGCTGGAACTTGCCCATCAGGGAAGTGTTCCACGAGGTGCACGGAATCAAGATAGGCAGATACAAGGGCACGCTCCGCCAGTTGAGCAGGCGAGGCCGGTTCGTGCGCGAAGAGTTCGTGTACGCTAACGGCCGGCAAGCCTATGTCTGGACACCGTACAGGAGAAGCTTCCGTCTGTACCGCCCGGCCGGGCGCCTCTGGATGGAAGTGACTGCCAAGCTCAGACCTCCCTGGAAACGGACGGAAGGTCTCCTGGAGAAGGTCCAGGCCATCCTCGAGAACATCGCCGGCGACGGCCATACGTGGAGTCGCCAGCCGGACTACGAGATCAAATTGTATGACGGGCTCGGAAGGCAGTCAGGCTTCGGCAACGTGAGCAACCGCCAGCGGGTAGGTATATGGCAGCACGGCCGGGCCAGGCACTACTTCATGATAGGAGTAGCCGTGAGCAAGGAGACCTTTTACGCAGATCCTGACGACCTGGACCCTCTTGAGGTTCTCAGAACGGAGAATGCGCAGCTTAGGGCGGCTCTGATGAAGAAGATAGGGCCCGAAAGACTGCTCCAGAAGCTGCCGTTCACAGCCTGCGACACAGACGGAGACAACCGGCTGTTGAAGGCGGATGTGAACAGCCTCCTTACGCCAAACGATGAGTTGGCTGAGCCGGTCAGAGCAAGGAACGGATTCGACGAGCAGGTAGCCATCGCGGTATTGAAGTGCCCGTCCACGGGGCAGCTGTACTACCTGCGAGTGCCGCCGAGACTGAACAAGGTCGAGCACGCCAGGCAGTGGCTGTGCGGCATAGACATCGAAGGTCTCGAAGAAGAGTACATCCGGGACATGTGGACCAGGCCGCTCGGCGGAGCGCCTGTGAGCTTAACGCCATCAGCACAGAAGAGCATGGAAGCCGAGCTAAGCCGGGCCGCACAGCGGCAAAGGCTGGAGTTTGTAAGTGAAGCGTGAAAGCCGGAAAGGAGAAACACTATGTCAGAGACGTTAACCATCATGTTCGATGACCTCAATAGCGAGGCGCAAAAAGAGGTCCTTAAGTTCTACGGCTATGAGACTGCCGCAGAAGGGAACCTTGACGTAGTCCCGCTATTTGTGCTGGAAACAGAAGATCGAAAGGAACAGTAACATGAACCTCTACAAAGTATGGATCCAGATCAAACAAGTCGATGAGAGCCGAAACCATCCCCACAGTGTGGGTCCGCGGTATGAAGCCGGCGAGTTTAACAGCGAGGCTGAGGCCGCTAGATTCGTCAAGAATGAATTGATGATCGTCCGGCCGGTCAAGCTGGATCTCCAGAAGGTCTGTCAGGCGGGACTGAAGTTCCTGGACAGCCTGGCTGTGACTAAGCGCAAAAGCCAGAGGCAGAGCCGGGAAGCCTTCCGCAAGATGCTGACCGACGCCCTCAATCGCAACGCTCCTATCGTTGATGATCGCTGTCCCAAGTGCGGCGCCGGCTATAAGGAGCGAGAGCTTATCGGAAGGGAGTTCATCGCCATCGAGGCCATACACGTGCACTATCTGTGCAATCGCTGCGGCAGCCGGATGATCGAAGAGTTCAAGCTGGCGGATGTCTTTATTTATAATCCGCCTGCCCCCGCGTCTCCCGACGCAAGGCGGGGCGGCGGGCCTGCCTCGTAGGCTCACCTCCCTCAATTCGACCCCCTTCAGCCGATCACATCGTCAGCAAGTCACCAAGAACCCCAATTTGAAAGGAAAGGTTATGAAAGACAGCAGAATCCGTGCGCGCGGTCCGCCAAAGTATGGGCGTTCTGCAGTGTCACCATGTTAGTCAATCTATTAAGCACTACCTCATCAAGTTGAAAGGAATTCAAAATGAGACTTTTGTACATCAACAATGACGGCTCAGGCTTCGCCGATTACGTGACCTCGCCCGAAGGGACCACGGTGGAACAGTTCTTCAACGAGCAAATGCCGGGTCGAAAGGCGACGGACTTCCTCATTCGAGTCAACCGCCAGCCGGTACCGAAAGATTATGTCCTTCAGGAAGGTGACCGTGTCACTATAACCCCCACGAAAATAGAGGGCGCGGCGAATAGCCTGCACCAGATCGCAAATATCACTTAGGGCATCTGCTTGTCTTCTTGATGGGCAGGTGCCCCTTTTTGTTGAAAGGGTGTCTTATGGAAGACAGAAAGAAATTAGCCCGAATGGCAAACAGAATCCAGGAAGGCCTGATGCAGCTCAAGCACGGCCGGTATTTAGAGCTGAGCAGGCAACTGACAAGTCTTACCGGCCAATTTCAACAACTGACTTCCGAATCCCGAAAAATGGGAACATCCGTAGCAAGAGGCTGGCTTTCAGCAGCCCAGACGTGCTGTAAGAACGTAGATAGAGTGCTCGGCGAAGTCGAATACTCCCTGCCGCGAATCCGACCTCTGGCTGAGAAGCCACAGAAAGAAACTCCAAAACTGCCGGTGCTGGTTGACGAATTGGACGCCTTGGAAGGGGAATTCGGCGACATCGAGTTCGATGCCTCTAAGAACACCATCTCTGTTGTCACAGAGCCGATCACCTTGGAGGATATTTACCTGGGGCCGTTTAAGATTCAGCTGGAGC
This sequence comes from uncultured Pirellulales bacterium, assembly GCA_964462945.1. Classification (GTDB taxonomy): domain Bacteria; phylum Planctomycetota; class Phycisphaerae; order Sedimentisphaerales; family Anaerobacaceae. The sequence continues at coordinate 4,526 of CAYWZW010000063.1, read as the reverse complement.
TGAATAAGCTCGACCACTTGTACTACAACAGTCCGTACCACGTGATTGCCCTCGAGCCGAACCCTCCTGCCACGGATGATGCCGTCACACATCCGCACGTCAGCAGCGAAAAGCTCTGTGAAGGGGATGGTTCTGCCGCAATTCGAGCGGCTCTTGAAGAAGGCCGGATGTGTGACTTCTTTACCATCGTCAGAAGTATCCTCAACACCTACAGCCCGGATAGTCCATATGTGTCGCTTGATAATTGGGACGGAGCGGCATGCCATGACTGCGGATGCACGATGAGCTCGGAGGACAGTTACTTCTGCGATCACTGCGAGCACGACTATTGCTCGGATTGCTCCACCTATTGCCGCCACTGCGAGGAAACCGTCTGTTTAGGCTGCAGCGGGCAGTGCTCGTATTGCGAGGAAATGCTGTGCCGGGATTGCGTAAGCGGATGTGAGAAGTGCGGAGAGCTGTTTTGTCCATCGTGTCTGAAAGATGACCTATGTCCAAATTGTAGAGAAGAACAGGAGAACGAAGATGAACGAGAAGAGACAACCATCAACGAGTCTGAGCATGCAAGCCAGCCTCAGACAGGAACAACGGAGGTCAGGCTGGCAAGTTAAGAGAACCGATGTTGCCCTTCGATTCAGCCCCACGGCATGGGCAAAACTGGTGTATTTCCGAGATAAGTCCGACAACGAGATCGGCGGGTTTGGAATCACTGATGCCGACGACCTGCTCTTTGTCAGGGAGTTTATCACGGTCAAGCAGGAAGTGACCTGCGTCAGCGTCAAGTTTGACGATTCGGCAGTGGCGGATTTCTTCGACGCCCAGGTGGACCTCGGCCGAAAGCCGGAGCAGTTCGCACGAATCTGGCTGCATTCGCATCCGGGCGATTCGCCTGAGCCCAGCGCGATAGATGAGGAGACGTTCGGCAGGGTCTTTGGCCATTGCCAGTGGGCCGTGCTTTTTGTTGTGGCCCAGGACAATAAGACCTATGCCAGGCTGCGATTCAATGTCGGTCCCGGCGGCCAGGTCTTGATTCCCACAGCAATAGACTACGGCCATGACTTTGGCCCCAGTAACCATGAGCTCTGGGACGCCGAGTACACCGCCAATATCAAGGCAACGGAATGGCTATCCGTCCGGACAGTACAGGACAAAAGCAGGGTCGACCATGACCTGAGCAGCTACGCTCTACCCTACGACTTCCTCGATGAATTCCAGCAGATGGAACCCGCTGAACGGCAGTTCATCTTGGATGAGCTGGCTGATAGGCCCGATCTGTGGGACGAAAAGGGGGTGATGGCACTATGAGTGAAGAGCAGATACATGACAGATATGCTCGTCAGCGTGATATTGTTCCTGCCGATAGGATTGCAGCCTGCAGAGCGACTGTCATCGGCGTCGGCGCCATCGGCAGGCAGGTTGCTCTGCAACTGGCCGCCATGGGGATTCCGTGGTTGCAACTGATTGATTTCGACAAAGTCGAATGGAGCAATCTGGCCAGCCAGGGCTATCTGGAAGGCGATATGGGACAATTGAAGGTCAATGCAACACTGGAGCTGTGCTGGAGGATAAACGCCGCAGCCGAGATTCACATCGTGCCGGAGCGGTTTCGAAGGAGCATGGAGATCGGCAACGTTGTGTTTTGCTGTGTGGATCGCATCGACGTCCGGCGGCTGATCTGGGAGTCCGTAAAGGACAAGGTCTCCTTCTTTGTCGATGGCAGGATGAGTGCCGAGGTCCTGCGAATACTGACGGCCTGCGATGCCGAATCCCGAAGGCACTATCCGGCCACCCTGTTCAATGCGGACGAGGCTTTTGTCGGCCCGTGCACGGCCAAGACAACCATCTACTGTGCCAACATTGCTGCCGGGCTCATGCTTGCCCAATTCACCAAGTACCTGCGGCAATTGCCCATAGATTGTGACATTCAACTGAATCTACTGGCGAGCGAGCTCACTGTTACCCAAGTTCTTCAACCGTCGGAACGCTGACCATGGGGAGGGCCCGAGTGAAGGGCCCTCCTTTTTCTCACTGCTTCAACATATCTTTTTCTTTCTGTATGTTTCAATGGCATAAAGCTTAAATACTCTCACGCCGTTATCATTCTGAAATGACACCAAAAGAAGATCCGCAAAAAGATGAAAAGGCCATTCAGACTCTTGAAGAGATCTGTGAGAACACCAGAGCCATCCGCAGGGTGGTGAATAGAATCCTTGACCATCTGCATGAATGCCAGGAGAAAGATGACGATAAAAACTATGACCCCGACACAGTCAGCTGGAAGGACCTTTACCATAATGACGATATGTACTACTAACCTCTGTTATCTCCAGCCTGTGAGCTACACATCTTAGGGTATGGCTACGCCGACTCGTACATGACCACCATTCAGAGCCTCTTGCCTGTTTAACCAGAGGACTGGTAGAGCCGAGCGCCCAAAGGTAGAATAGCGCTCTATCACAAGCAAATGGGTTCTGTAATTGGGATTAAACAATGAATAAGCAAAGCTGTGAAATTTCCTTGTTAGCTGTGTCTATCACTTACTCATCCCTGCTAATACTTGTGGCAGGATATAACCAAGCTCGGGGCAGTGGCGTCCTATCGGAGCCTCGCGACAGTCTACCGACTCAAGTGCGGGGGTCGTTACAGGATATCCCCAGGAGTGTTCCGACACCGGCTCCGGATCATCCTGGGAACGTGTTCCTATTGGGAGAGGAAGTAGCAATAGAGTTGCCCCAGGACCAGTTCGCCGAGGCCACACACTGGCGGGTGCTTGATGAACAAGGGGCCGTCACTGCTAAAGGGTTACTTGGCCAAGTCAGGCAAACACCTGGAAGCAGGATAATAATAGGTCGTCTGGGAATCGGCTGGTACCGAGTTGAATTCCTGGACCCTGCTGAAGTAACTTTGGGCTGGACAACTGCCGCTGTTTTAGCCCGACTGGCCGAACCAGTGCCCCAAGATTCACCCATTTGCGTTGACTCAGCCACTTCGTGGTTTGCACCAAATGACCCACTTAAACAGGAACGTTTCGCCCAATTGGCAGCCCTGGCCGGAGCCAACTGGATCCGCGACCGTATGAGCTGGGCAGGGGCTCAGACCAAGCCTGACAAATTCCCAGAAAATACTACTTATGACAGTGCTGCAACCCTCCAGGCACGATACGGACTGAAGCTCCTGCAGGTCTTTCATGACACGCCCAAGTGGGCTGCGGACGAGCAACTCGACGGTGACCGTGCACGCGGGCGATTGCCCAGAGACCTGCGAGTGCTCTACGAGTTCTGTAAGGCCATGGCCAGACGGTATAGGGGCCGAGTGCTTGCCTGGGAGCCCTGGAATGAGGCAAACATAACCGCATTTGGTGGCCACACCATCGATGAAATGTGCAGTTACCAGAAAGCAGCCTATCTCGGCTTTAAGGCCGGTGATCCAAATCTCATTGTATGTTGGAACGTATACGCCGGGGCAGGAACTGCTCTACATGCCGAGGGGGTACACGAAAACGAGGTGTGGCCTTATTTTGAGACATACAACATTCACTCATATAACAAACCTGACGATTATTTGGAGCAGTTCGTACCGGCACGAGATGCTGCATGCGGACGGCCTATCTGGCTTACCGAATGTGGCATTGCCCTGCAGGCCAAGACCGATGAGCCGTGGAGCGAGCTATCGCCGCAGGATGAATTACAGCAGGCCAAATTCATTGCACGGTCATACGCAAGCAGTCTGTTTGCGGGAGTTAACCGCCACTTTTTCTTTATCCTGGGCAACTACCGCGAAAGAGGAATACAGTTTGGCCTTTTGCGCAAAGATCAGACTCCCCGGCCCGGGTATGTCGCCTTAGCGGCAGTCGGCCGGTTTCTCGTGGGAGCAGCCTGTCTGGGCAGGTGGACTCCCAAAGACAATCCCTCAGCCCGCACCTATACATTCCGCTGCCGACCGGATGGTCTGGAGCGGGACGTTCTGGTGGCCTGGTCTGAAGGACCTACAAGCTGGTCGCTACCGAAGAACCTACAGACAGAGGCTGTCTATGACTACTTAGGCAGATCCCTCAGCGAAGGTCTTCCTGCCAAACTCAACTCGGCTGCCTTTTTCATCGTTCTTGGCAAAGACGCCGCTCGAAACCTGCCGTTGGAACCTCCTCCTTCTGTTTCGCCCTTTCGACCGGGCAAAGCATCGTCTATAGTGCTTCAGCTTCAGATACCCCATACAGCCACCGATCTGTTCCAACAGGCCCATATAGTGGCACCGAAAATAGATAAAAGTATTGCGATCTTTGCGTATAACTTCGGCGAGAAACCAGTAAGTGGTACTGTCAATGTGGAAAGTGTGCCTCGTGGGTGGACAATCATTCCGGACAAGTGGGAAATCACCCTCGAACCAATGGAGCGAGAACTTCTGCCCGGCGGGTTTGAAATAGACTTGTCGACCCGCAACAGCTCCTCTGATGGTTGGATTAAGCTGGGCGGTGACTTTGCCGATGCCGGTAAACCGGCCCTGGCGTTCCGACTGATAGCTAAATGAAC